>JBNKKI010000035.1:0-5242 GCA_050291745.1 Gammaproteobacteria bacterium
CACCTGATCCCATCCCGAACTCAGAAGTGAAATGGTTCTGCGCCGATGATAGTGTGGGGTCTCCCCATGTGAAAGTAGGTCATTGCCAGGCATTTATTCTAAACCCGGTGTTATTCATTTAACATCGGGTTTTTTTATGGGCGCAGTATTCTATCAAAGGCAATGACCAGGCTTTTATGAAAGTAAGTCAGTGATGGATTACATCCCTGTAATCCACCCTGCGGGCAGCAGAGCTGTCCCAATTCGCTCCCGTCGAATTGGTGTCAGGCATTTATTCTAAACCCGGTGTTATTCATTTAACATCGGGTTTTTTTATGGGCGCAGTATTCTATCAAAGGCAATGACCAGGCTTTTATGAAAGTAGGTCAGTGATGGATTACATCCCTGTAATCCACCCTGCGGGCAGCAGAGCTGTCCCAATTTGCTCCCGGCAAATTGGTGCCAGGTATTTATTCTAAACCCGGTGTTATTCATTTAACATCGGGTTTTTTTATGGGCGCAGCATTCTATTAAAGACAATGACCAGGCTTTTATGAAAGTAGGTCAGTGATGAGTTACATTTTCGACAAATGCATCCATCATACAAATCAGGATTGTTGAAATCATGTAAGACTTTAAATAGTTTATTAGTTGAAATGTTCACATTTTAGCTAATAAGATTGAATAACAATCATCTTTGAATAGAGGCTGTTCTATAATATTTTTTTGCAAATCTACGATATGCCCATTGATATTGTTCGTAATTAGCTTGTATAAAATTTTCGATACAGTTATTCATGTAATTGGCACTGGTTAAATCATCTTTTAATATTTCGGCTGAATTCATTTCCTTGATAGTTAATTCATAATTTGCATGAGCTAAATTTCTGGTTATAGCGGCAATATAAATATCACTATCAATTTTCTGAGCCAGTTTTTTTATTAAGAGTGAAGTTTGTGTCGGTGTGTTAAAAAATGAAGCTTCAACCTGGGCAGTATTCTCTGCTGGTCTTTGATCAGGTAAAATCATACAACTTGCATTATTTCTTAAACCGGTTAGTAATTTTCTGAGTCCTGTAGTGTTTGCAGGAATAAGTTTTGCGTTATTTCTTGATCTTCTGGCTAGTATAAAGTGATCAACTTTTTCTGATTTTGCCGGCTTATAAAGAGAGTAAATGGTTCCTTCATTTGCCAGCCACAGGTTTAGTAATTCCCAGCTACCCTGGTGTGGAGCAATAATAATTTTAGGTTTTTGATTATCATAAAAAGATTTATCGATACTTTTTATTTTTATTAAATTTAAAACTTCATTTACAGGTCTATACCACAGATTGGCTAATTCAAAAAATGCGCAGCAGGTATGGTGGATAGACTTGAAAATCAAATCCTCCTGCTGGTCAGGTTTCAATTGAGGAAAACAGATACGAATATTTGACCTGCTTTGTTTTACGATTTTATTACTAGTTCTATAAACGATAAATGCGAGGAATTTTGAAATCCTGTTTAAACATTTAATTGAGCAGAAAGACAGCACTCGATAAAAAAAATCGAGTGCTGAGTTTTCAGGAGTTGCTTTGCTCTTTTTCAATTTTGGCCCAACTATCTCTAAGTGTCATAGTTCTATTGAAAACAGGGGATTCTTTTGATGAATTGAAATCGGCAATAAAATAACCCATACGTTCAAACTGGTAAGCAATTGGTAAGCGTTCGCATTCAATCGCTGGTTCAAGTTTAGCATTATCAACTGTAATGAGTGACTCAGGGTTAAGTGCTTCGTGAAAATCCTCAAGTTTAGCAGGATTGGCTATGTTAAATAGACGATCATATAATTTTATCTCAGCAGTGATAGCATGCGCCGCACTCACCCAGTGTATGGTACCTTTGACTTTTCGACCATCCGGAGATTTTCCACCTTTCGATTCCGGGTCGTAAGTACAGATTAATTCTCGAATTGAACCATCGTCATTTTTTATGACGTCTTTGCATGTGATGTAATAGGCGAATCGTAATCTTACTTCGCGACCAGGTGAAAGTCGGAAAAATTTTCTTGGAGCATCTTCCATGAAATCATCCTGTTCAATGTATATTTCCCTGGAAAATGGAATTTCACGTGTCCCAAATTCAGGATTTTGCGGATGATTTTTTCCTTCAACCATTTCAACCTGATTTTCAGGATAGTTTTCAATGATAACTTTTAGCGGGTTTAAAACTGCCATTCGTCTCAGAGACTTGATATTTAAATCTTCTCTTAAACAATTTTCAAGTACACCCATTTCAATTGTACTGTTTTTCTTGGTAACACCAATAATATCACTAAAGGTTTTGATAGATTCTGGTGTATAACCACGACGACGCATTCCGGAAATGGTAGGCATACGAGGATCGTTCCAGCCGTCTACAATTTTTTCCTGAACAAGTTGATTTAGTTTTCTCTTACTGGTGAGGGTGTATTTAAGCTGAAGTCTGGCGAATTCAATTTGCTGTGGATGACAGGGTGTTTGAAGTTTATCCAGAACCCAGTCATACAGTGGACGATGATCTTCGAATTCCAGTGTACAAATTGAGTGAGTTATACCCTCAATCATGTCTGATAGACAGTGAGTAAAGTCATACATTGGATATATACACCATTTGTCACCCGTGTTGTGATGGGTTGCATGGCGTATTCGATAGATGACAGGATCACGCATTTTAATGTTGGCTGAAGACATATCGATTTTTGCGCGTAATACATGTTCACCATCAGCAAACTTATCGTTTTTCATGTCTTCGAAAAGCTGCAGGTTTTCCTCGACACTACGATCACGATATGGACTATTTGTGCCAGCTTCAGTTAAAGTGCCACGGTTATTCCGAATCTCTTCAGCATTTTGACTATCAACATAAGCTAGTTCCAGTTTGATCAGTTGAGTAGCATAGTCATATAATTGATCGAAGTAATCTGAAGCAGAAGGATTGCTATTCCATGTAAAACCAAGCCATTCAATATCTTCACGAATCGAGTCGATATATTCCTGTTCTTCTTTTTCCGGATTAGTATCATCAAAACGTAAATTGCATACACCATTGAAATCTTCAGCAATACCAAAATTCAGGCAAATAGATTTTGCATGTCCAACATGTAAATAACCATTGGGTTCTGGAGGAAACCTGGTAGCAATACTCTGGTGTTTATTTTCGTTTAAATCCTTTTGAATAATATCGCGAATAAAATTGGGTGATGATTTAATTTCGTCACTCTCTGCAGTCATTTGTTTAATTCTTTAGTTAAATTTTAGAAGCGTTAATAGTACCTTAACTACGGGAATGCGAAAACATATTAGTTCATACAATAGTCACAATAAATTTTATTGTCAGGCACAAAAAAGCCGACCTTAAGGCCGGCTTTTAAACTCAGTGTAATATTTAAATTACTTTGCAGCTGGGGCAGGAGCAGCTGCTGCAGGAGCTGGAGCTGCTTTTGCAGCAGCAATAGCTGCTTCATATTGCTTTTGAGCTTCTTCACGAGCAGCCATGAAACGAGCTTTAGCTTCATCCATAGCTTTCTTTTGAGCTGCCATAGCTGCAGCACGTTGCTCTTCCATTTGCTTCATCATAGCTTGTTGATCTGGACCCATGCCCTGAGGACCAAAACCTTGCTGTTGTGGAGCAAAACCCTGTTGTGGAGCATAGCCATAACCATAACCGTTATTATTATTGCTATTTCCGTAGTAGTTACCGTAACCATTACCATAACCGTTTCCATAATAGTTACCAGAACCATATCCATTTCCGTAACCGTTTCCAGACCAATCTGAATTAGCATCCATATCTGCGTTACCACGTCCTTTAGCACTGAAATTCATATCAAATGAACCTTCTCCATCACCACGACCACGTCCGGCACCACGACCTTGCCCAGAACCACGTCCATCGTAGTATCCATTACCATAACCATTTCCATAGCCGTTTCCATAGTAGTTACCATTTCCGTAACCAGACCCATCACTATTATCACCCCAGAATGCAGAAGCTGAAGAGGTGGCGATTACAGCTATAGCTGCAACTAAAGTTTGTAATTTCATATGAATTTCACCTTTGTGTGATTTAAAATAAATTTAGGTGCTCTAAAAACACAACAGAGACCCGTTAAAAAATAACGAACAGTAGTATATTATTAAACTCTAATATAAGTCAAGTCTAAACTACTGTGAAGTTATAAGGATATCAGAATATTTATTGTATAAATAGAATTTCTTAATAATAATCTTTAAATAGCAAAACTCTTTTGTTGAGATGGTTCCCAGTATCGCGTTATATCGGTTGCTCTCTGGCGTTTTTTGGGTTTATCCATATCTTTTTGTGTGCCCACATAAATGAAGCCGATAATTCTTTCATTTATATCTAAGCCTAAAGCCTGATAAACATTGAGATCATAACAGTTGTCTCCGGTTAACCAGATTGATCCGAAATTAAGACTGCGGCAGGCAAGTTGAATATGCTGCGCTGCACATCCGGCACATAATAATTGCTCTATTTCAGGTACTGCCGGGTTGTCATGAATATTTGCGATAACGGTAATTATCATGGGGGAGCGTAAAGGCTTCTGTTTTTGTTTTAATACTGCTTTTTCGTCTAAGCCCCTTTTTATAGCCGCTTTTTCAAATACGATTGATAAATCCTTTAAGGCCTCGCATGTAATGATCAGAAAACGATAGGGTGTTAATCCTGCATGATCTGGAACACTCATAGCAGATTGTAATATTGCATCGAGTTGAGATTTATCTGGTGCGGGTAAGCATAAATCTTTTGCAGGTGTGGACATGTGGTTATTTAAAAATGAAAGTTTATGCATTTTTATAAGGTCTTGAACTTTGATGATTAAAACAAGATACTGAATCAAACTTAAATTTGCAATGCGTACAATCCGGGTTTGGAAAGACCACAAATCTTAAAAATAATATTGTTTGTTGTATTTTTAAGATCTTCTCTTCTGGTGGATGCTCTGGCCCGGCAATCACCATTTCAAAATAATTCTTCTGCATATCTAAGAACGCATGAAGATGATCCTGTTAACAGTTAGCTGTCGGGTAAAGGTATTCTTATCTGGGCAAAAGAAAAAATAAGTTTTATCTATATTTCAACCTAGAATCCGCAGTTGGACGAGCTGATTGTGCGTTTGAGGTGGTGTAGATCAAGGCGTAACGACGCGGAATAGCGAGCTATTCCAAGGAGTTACAACGAAGAGATACGCCGCCTCAAACGTGCAATTCAGTTCGTAGCG
>JBNKKI010000036.1:0-6894 GCA_050291745.1 Gammaproteobacteria bacterium
CCCGAAGGGAAGCCCCCAAATCCCCCAATCCGGCGTTGCAGTTCTTGACAAGGGAGGCGCCATTGCCTGCGAACTGCGCCTTGTCTTGGGAAATTTGGGGGCTTCTATAATCTACATACAGTTTAGGACAGTACACTAGGTTTAACCTGGAAAAATCTGAACGTGAAAAAGGTGCGGATTCCAGCTTAAATTTCCACAATCTACCTAAGAAACCTTTGCCGAATGATATTGACTACATAAGCGCTGGAAGTCTGAAGATAGTTTTGATTGCTTACAGTTAGTGAAATTTTAATTTTTGTTATATTCTATTCGCAATGAATAAGCAGGTTTCAGTATGATCCCGGAAAATATAATTGAGAAACTGAATATATTACTGGTAGACGATGAGGCATTCGTACGTAAGGTGAATGCTCATGTATTATCAGGATTAACGCAAGGCAATGTATTGCAGGCACCTTCAGCGCGCGAAGCAATCAGCATATTTGACAAACAATCGGTTGACCTGCTAATCACTGATATCCAGATGCCTGAAATGAATGGACTGGATTTGATGAAGGAAATTCGTTGTGGCAAAACCAGCGCTCCTGCCGAACTGCCGATATTAGCGATTACATCCTTTTCCAATACTGAGGTGCTAGGATCAGCGATGGGACTGGATGTAAATGGGTTCCTGGTTAAACCAATATCACCGAAAAATGCGCTCGAAAAAATTAATATCGCTATGCGTGAAAAAATCAACCCACGCGCAACAATAACCTATGAACGCGTTATGACTGATCTACCCAGTCTCTCAGGTGGTGCGAGCCCGATCAAAGAAATTAAACATCGTGTCAACTCATCGATATCCAGAACTTCAACAGAAAACGCATCTGAAACAAATATAAAAGGTACCAGAGTGCCTTTAACCAATTTAAAACCTGGTATGAAACTATTGTCAGAGCTACATACCCGTGATGGAGTGGTTTTACTGGTCAGTGGACAGTTGTTAACCGAGCAAATGGTTAATCGAGTAAAAGAGCTTGAAAAATTAATGGCCGAGAAGGAAGCACTGATTGAGTCACCAGCAAGTTCTACGCCATAACAAACTATTTTTTTGCGAATATCTGCTCACATAAATCTGGCCACGCCCGAAACCAGTCAGCTATCTTTTCAGCTGGCATTGGACGAGCTGTCAGATATCCCTGTACCTGATTGCAACCCAAAGCTTCAATCAGCTGCCATTCTTTTAATGTCTCTACACCTTCGGCTACCGTTACCAGATTCAGCTTTCTAGCCATCTCTAAACTGGTTTCAAGTATCGCATAACCACGGCCATTATCACCTGCAGCCTGGACGTAACTACGGTCAAGTTTAAGCTCATCAAAGGGTAGGTCTCGTAGTTGCGACAGGTTAGAGTGTCCAGTTCCAAAGTCATCAATGGACAGGCTGATTTTTTTCATTCGCAAACGCAATAAAACCTCTAATGGGGTAACCAGATCTTCCATCAATTGACTCTCGGTTACTTCCAGTTGATAACGATTCGGATTTTCGCCCTGATCAATAATGACCTGATAAAGCAGATCAGGCAGCTCAAGACTTTGCAGACTCTCCATCGAAACATTCAGCGCTATTTTTAAATCGATATCCTGTTCACGCCATAATTTACCTGCCTGAACGGATTTTTCCAGCATCAGGAATGTTAAGCGATCGATCAGACCTGACTTTTCGGCTAGCGGGATAAATTCATCAGGGTAAACAGGCCCGCGCACAGATAATGGCCAACGAGCAAGGGCTTCAACTCCAACAGGGGTTCGAGTGGCGACATCTATCTTGGGTTGAAACCAGGGAACAATTTCTCCCTGCTCAATGGCATTTTCGATCATGTCAGGGGTTACAGGTTCACGCTTTTGGCTTACTCCAGGAACTTTCGGTATGGATGGGCTATTTTTCAGCAATTCCAGGAAGCTGTCAGGATCAAGCGGTTTTCCAGTTGATCCCAGAACCGAGAGCTTGCGAGCCCTCGCCAGATTTTCTGCCATGCTAAGGGTTTTCTCATCTTCACCACTGAACAGGATGATATCGCCCTGAAAATTAGCATCATTAAACCGACGAAGTAATTCTACGCCATCCACATCAGGCATATTAAGATCACTAATCACCAGATTAACATCAGGACTGGATTGTTGAATAATCTGCAGTGCCTGTTCTGCACTTTCTGCGGTCAGCACAGATTCGAAACCAAGATTTTTGATCTGCTGAGCGGTAACCCGTAGAACAAACGGTTCATCATCGATAATTAGAACTGTAAGCTGATTGATATCGTTCATATTCTACTATTATAGTTATTCTTTCTGATATACAAATAAAATTTCTTGAATTATTCAATACATCCGCTATGTAATGCATAGCAGCTGATTTAAATAGGATTCACCCCAATGTATTCGACTGAAGAAAGCTTTCTAACCAGGCTTTAACACGAGAAAAGCTATCATTAAGCCCTGGCATCAGTTGTATAATAGTTTTCTGATCGTTCGTTTTTCCCGCCTTCTCCATCGCCTGACAAATCTCACCCAATTTATGTGCGCCTATCGTATTAGCAGAAGATTTGAGCTTATGCAGCTGTTCAGTAATTTCCACAATATCTCCATCGTTAAATGCTTTTTCTAGTATCTGGTAAATTTCTTCACTGGTGCTGATAAAGTCCTGATAAAACCCCGCCAGCATCACTGGATCATCACTTCCCAGTAGTGTGCTTAGCGTTGAAGGATTAACCACATCATCTTCAGAACTGGATAAAGCCTGGTGATCGACAGATTGATGTTCTGCACCAGTAGTAGAGATCCAGCGAGCAAAAGCCTCCTGCAATTCTTTTAATTGCATGGGTTTAGTCAGGTAATCATCCATACCCGCAGTAAAACATTTCTCACTGGTTCCTTTCATCGCGTCCGCAGTAATCGCGATAATAGGTATATGTTGCGACTCTGTTTCTCTATTACGAATTGAGCGTGCTAACTCATATCCATCCATATTTGGCATATGGCAGTCTGTAAGCAACAATAAATAGTCATTTTGCTGCCAAAGCTGTAGTGCCTGTTCTCCATCTTCAGCAACATCTACCGCATAACCAAGTATGGCGACTTGCTGACTGATGACTTTCTGATTGGTTTTGTTGTCATCTGCCAGCAGAATGACTTGCCCGCTATTACGTGCCTGCCCGGGAGTTTGGATTACCTCAGGGATTATAACCTGAGTTTCTTTAGCCTGGATAACACTCGGCGACTCACGGCCACTGGCAACAGCAACCGCATTGACAAGATTATGGCGCTGTACTGCATCCACATCAAGCAACAGGGTATCATCACTTAAAACTCGCACATTTCTACGTCTGCCTCGGTCAATATGAATGAAACGCAGTGTTTTGCCGGGTTTTCGTTCTATCAACGATTGTTTTAACTGCTTACTGACATTCTCCGTCTGGAAGAAATCAATTAATACTACGACCTCAGAACCTGGTAGATGAAGCAGCTCATCTAAGCTGGATATGACATTTTCCTGTGATGATCGAATTATCGTGGCACCGGCATGATGCAGATATTGATGCACAGCGTTCGCAAGAAACTCATTATCGATCACACTGATAATATGCACCCCGGATAAAACTGACGGGTCATAACCCGGTAATTGCTGTTCAGCCTTCTTCAAGTTCAGCGTAACCGTAAAGCTGGTTCCCTGGTTCTCCTCACTGTCTACCTGAATCTTTCCATTCATCATTTCGGTCAGGCGACGGGTAATCACAAGCCCTAATCCAGTACCGCCATATCGGCGGGTAGTATCTCCCTCACCCTGAACGAAAGGATTGAATACCCTCTGCTGTACCTTCTTGCTCATCCCGATACCGTTGTCTTCAACCCTGATATGGATCTCTACAGTCTCATCCGTCTCCTGCCCAAGGTATAGACCGATTCTTACCTGGCCTTTACGATTATTCAGATTGCCGCAGAATTTTATGGCATTACCACTCAGGTTATAGAGAATTTGCTTCAGGCGAACAGGGTCACCTTCCACAAAAGGCATCTGAGGGTCAACATATATCAGTAACTCGACATCACGCTGCCGAGCGTTTACACGCAGGCTTTCAGAAACCGATTCCAGCAGCGCTTCAAGATCTACAGTAGAGTATTCCAGGTCCATTCGGCCTGCCTCGATCTTCGAGAAGTCCAGGATATCATCAATAATCCGCATCAAGGTTAATGAGGAATCCCTGGCCGTGCCCAGCATATCCTGCTGGTATTCATCCAGTTTACCCTGCGTCAGCAGTTCAATCGTGGATACGATGCCATTAAGCGGGGTACGGATTTCATGGCTCATAACCGCAAGGAAGCTGGATTTGGCACGATTGGCGGTTTCAGCCTCCTGTTTCGCCCGTTTGAGATCTTCAGCGGCCTTTTTTTCCTGAGTAATATCCCTTTCCAAAGCGATAAACTCAACGACTTCACCGTTCGCATCAGCAACCGGAGTAATCTCTATCTGTATCCAGTAAGCTGTTCCATTTTTATGGTAATTGAGGATTTCAGTATCGATACGCTGATTTCTGTTGATCGCCTCAGTGATACTGGCAACTGTATCTGGATCAGTGTCTGGTCCTTGTAGAAATTCACCGGGTTTTCGATCAAGCACTTCATCAAAACTGTAGCCGGTAACTCTGGTAAAGCCAGCATTAACCCACTTGATTCGCCTATCAAGTCCAGTCAATACCACCGCATTGTCTGTTTTTTCCGCCACCAGGGCCATCATGCGCAATTGGTCATTAAGATTCTTCAGTGCACTTTCTGTCTCAACACGCTGACTAATGTCGAATACGAAAGTGATAAAGATATCTTCGTCAAATCCACTACCTTTAGCTTGAAATGTTGAAGATATTTCAACGGGGATAATATCCCCATCACGAGTTTGCTGAATCGCGTCGAAACGTCCCCATCCTGCTTCCCTGACAGGGGCAACCAGACTTTTCCACTGGTCAACAGGGAAATCAGGCGCAAAATCAGACACATGCATCTTAAGCAATTGTTGCCTGGTATATCCAAGTCTTTCACAGGCGGTGTCATTGGCTCGCACCACCCGACCATCTGCAGCTCGAATCCAGTACTCTCCAATGCCTGTCCTATCAAGGGCATTTTCCGTCAGGGTCAGCAGGCCGTTAATATAGGCAACTTTATCCCGCTCCTGTTTGATTAACTGTTCAGATAAAACACGATCTGTAATATCCCTGATCATTCCCCCAAAGTGCAATTCGGATTTCAATTGAAACTGGCTCACAGAGATTTCAATATCAAATTCTCTGCCATCGGCATGTAACGCTGTCAATTCACGCGTCGTTCCGATAACTCTAGCTTCTCCGCTATCTATAAAGCGTTTCAGGTATCCATCGTGCATGCTCTGATAAGGCTCGGGCATGAGCATACTAATATTTTTACCCAATAGTTGATCAGATGAATAACCAAAAGTTTTTGTGGTAGCCGGATTCACACTTTCAATCAGACCCTCAGTATTGATCACCAGTATGCAGTCGCTAGTTGTATCAAACATTGCACGCAAACGACTCTCTGTCTCTGCTATTTGCTGGCGACCTTTAAGAAAGAGAAAACTCATCAGAATAATGAGAAGCGCGACCAGAACAGCGGCTCCATAAGTCAGCCATAGAATCTGATGTAGTAAGCTATAAGCCTCATCATAATCCTGCTCTGTAGCAATACCGACATTGAGTGTTTCATCCCACATCCAGGCACCGATCACCAATACACCACGGTAACCACGGTAACCTTGCAGGTCATAACCCGACTCCTGACTTTGAGCGCTTGCCGCCATCCGGGTCGGTATCGTGAGTTCTTCACCAACAGCAAGTGGCTCTAGTTGCAGGTTGCGGCCAGGGTCATAGATATGCATATTTAGCTCAGAATGTTCACCAGGAGCAAGCAGCTTCATTTCAGACAGTTGATCTTCGAAGTGACTCGGACTAAGCATTTGACTGGACTGATCGAAGAGATAGGTTTCGCCGCTTTGCCCGAGACGCCCCTGCATCAAAATCGGAAAAAGTACCCGATGAGGATCGATCCTCAAGGTTAACAAAGCAATCACATTACCTGCCTGATTTCTGATCGGCGCAGCTGCAAACATCGTGGCATCTGAATGATTTTTATCTAATTCCACATCAGATTTCTGCACACGGCTGACAGCACTGTGGCCCGACCACAGAGTCTGCAGGACATCTGGCTGCTGAGTCAGAAGGTTAGTGATACCAACATTGGCATCGCGTGAAGATGCCAGATTCATGTTATCGGGTCCAATAATAAAAAAGCCCTGATACAGACTGTTTTTAAGTCTTAGTTCGAAACTGGATCGCAGCATTTTCTGCGCTGGATTGTTTAGTAGAGCCTCCCTGTCGACTTCTTCCTGTAATAATTGTTCACTCAGGTCAAGTAACTCCGGGGTACCAGCGATTGCCTCAGCCTGCAGTATGTGATCTTCAGTTGAAACAAGGAAAGCCTTGTTGGTGGCGTTGAGTACAGTCTGTAATCCATCTCGTATTTTTTCCTCATAATTGTTCCTGATAAAAGTACCGACCAGTAGAGAACCAATCAGAATTGACAGCAGTGTAAGCACCACCGAGAAGATCAGTAGCCTGTCTATATAACGCTTCCAGAGCATTGAGAGTGACATAGTTTGGCTCGATTTTTTTTTGAATTTACATTTATTCTAGTACAGATGTTCTCTTAAACCTAGAATCCGCAGTTGGACGAGCTGATTGTGCGTTTGAGGTGGTGTAGATCAAGGCGTAACGACGCGGAATAGCGAGCTATTCCAAGGAGTTACAACGAAGAGATACGCCGCCTCAAACGTACAATTCAGTTCGTAGCG
>JBNKKI010000037.1:0-11520 GCA_050291745.1 Gammaproteobacteria bacterium
AGGTTGATTGCTTTGCAAACCTGAAAGATTAATCGCCATACTATTGATCACGCCTTCTTCACTCATAACCGCAGCCCGTTCCAGACAGTTTTCCAGCTCACGCACATTGCCCGGCCAGTCATACTGCATCAGACGTCCAATAGCATTGTCCTGCAGGGTTAATTCCCGGCCCTGCATTTTTCCGATTTTGGTTACCAGAAAACGCGATAGATCAGGGATGTCTTCAGTTCTTTCACGTAAGTCAGTGCGGTGCTAAAGGGTGGGATATAATTATCGAGTATCTTGATATTCCTGATAACAGGTAAGTCGGTTAAGATTTCTACCGAACAATGATTTATCATGTGGTGCTATAGTTAAATTTTATACCACTAAAATTATTATTTTGACCTGTGGTAGTAATATGTGAAAGTTATTGATATTTAAGAAACACTTTATCTTCAAGGTTTGGTAAATTAACAATATTTATTTTCTTATACTGAATACTCGTTATGTTTATTCAATAGTCTTTTAAGGTCAGCAAGTGAATGGCTCTTTCCTGGAAGCGGTCATTTAGGGTTTATGAATGATTGTCTTTGGTGTGCCATAAGCGGACGTTTAGTGTCTTCAGACTTAGTTGAGTACTCTTTCTATTCTCAATTACTCATCTCTCTGACCAACTTGATGAAGTGTAAAAATATTTTACACTTCGAACGCTGAAGTAGTCAGATAAATTTACAATTTGATTACACCAAAATATGTATAGAATTTAACGTATTGTTATTAAGTAGATTAATGGGAATGGTATCCGAGTTGCTTAAATAATCTCAATCAATAACTGCTCGTTAATTTTAAGATAACAATGATGCTTTGATTTTTAGGGTTTTGTAACTAATAATAATTGGGATCGTATTTTATGTTTAATCGTTTATTAATTCTTTTTTTATTTCTTTTTGTATCTACTAACAGTTTCTCAAGTGTCATCTCTTTTAATTTTGAGTCCGGCAATCAAGGTTGGACAACAAGAAATTCTCAATGGCACGTTGGCAGCATAGGAAGCCTTACTCATGTCTATGGTGGTGATGCTGTATCAGTAAATACCTCAGTTACTAATAAGGCTATACAGATCAATAATACCTATATAGGATCAAATTCTGGTGGCGATAGATATGATCATTATTATAGAAGTATGAATTATACTGATCAGTATGGAAGATATCATTCATATATGGGCGCAGGCAATATTGCATCCTTTACCTCTCCTGTTCTGGACTTGAATATGACTATTAACAAAGTGCAGATGGACGTGAAAGGAAACTTGTTCGGAATAAGCGAATTATCAAATAGCAGCTCTACCACTCGTACAAAACAGCTTTTCGATATTGGTAATATTCAATCAAAAAGCCTCGCAAATGGATTCACTAGATACGATCTAGATTTGGGTGGGTCAAGTTATTCAGCAAATGGAAAAATATCTCTTGGTCTTGAAGCTGTTACAGGGACAAAGTCACAGTTTTATTATCCAAGGAATTTTAATCATTACGTAATGCCTGTATCCCAGGATACTTTAACGGTAGATAATTTGATTCTTATAACCGAAGAAAATTTTTACGATAATATAACAGGAACTATGAATGTCGCAATGGATGCAGGAGTGTATCGTTTGAGTACTCATTCAAGCTCGTTAGGACCTGTATTAGCTGCAACAGATACTTTGGTTAAACTACCAGAAGATCAAGCTGGTTTGGTATACGCAGCAACAGAGGCATCGAACTTAATTTCAAACGCTTCAGCTGATGATTTAGAAAAAGCATTGAACGATATGCTTGAGATAACACAACTTGGTTATACAGCCAATGTAATAGGTGAAGGCCTTGTTAAGGGATTAGCATCTTCATTGGGCTCACAACTTTCAGGGCAAGGCATTATTAATTTGTCAGTTATTCAAGAAGCTATAGGTTTTGATTTAAGTAGAGGAGACCCACTTCCTGATGCTTTTTTTAACCCAGAATTTTTTGCTTTGATGAACGGTACAGCAAAAGCAGGACTAGCTTTTGATGCTATTGATGAATTCAGAACATCCATAGCACAAGTGGATAAATATGTGAACAATCATGAAGCAGTCCCTTTATCAGTACTAAGTGATGCAACCGATAAATGGTTAAAAGCTTCGGCATTAGCAGTACAGTCATCTCATTATTTGGATGCTGCATTTGATACTGCTGATACAGGAAATGTAGTTAAAGATTTCTTTATTAATTTAGGAGCACAACTTAAAAATGTTGGAAATTCATTTGTTAGTACATATTTTCCTAACCACGATACCGCTTTAAGTGCTGGTGTAGATTACGCAATTGCTTGGGACTTTGTAAACACAATGCAAACAGTCGAGCAAGGCATTGATGTAATGCAAATTTATCTTGATGCAATGAACGATAAATCTGTTACGACTATGGCTAATCCATTGGAACCTACATTATCGTCATATTATGTAGCTAAAGCGAATGAGGTTGGTTGGTCAATTTCAACTTCAACTAATCAAGTTAATTTAGATATGAGTTTAGCTAGTTACTTTGGCCCAGGGATAGGTAGTACAATAAATGATGGAACAAATTTCTTTTCTGATCTATACACTGGATCACCTGTTGAAATGCAGATCCTTTTAAGTAGTAATGTATCGGGCTCTGATACTTTGTCGTTTGATTATATGTTTGGTACTTACACAGGTATTCTTGATGTATATATTGATAATTGGTACTTAGGTTCGTTGAACTCTGATATAAGTGGATTAATGAATTGGGATACAATTTACTTTGACATTTCGAATTTTGATATTCTAGATGATTCTATTTTCAGAATTGTATTTGATGGGCCAAAAGCCTCAAATGCTAAAATATCTAACCTTAAATATTATACTAATTTATCAATTTCCGAAGCGGTACCTGAACCATCAATCCTTGCGCTTATAGGTCTAGGCTTGGCAGGATTAGGTGTTGCTCGTAGAAAGCACAAGGTACAAGCCTAATACCGGGATCAAATCAGTAATCCTAAGAAGCCACCGCATTGTTGGAGGCTTTTTTTATATTTTCGGATGTCCGTTTTGGGTCGTTAGTTGTCATTGATGGTCAGCTTGTGAACGGCTACATCCGGGAAGAGGTCATTTGAAACCTGAAGTTGTAGGTCGCTTCGGTGCCAATAGGGTACGTTAAGGCATTAGTAACCAGTTCGTTTAAATATGTATACTGCTCCTAAGGATTCCGAGAATTTTAAGAAGTGTTAGAAAGAAACTGATCAGCAAGATTTAACTATATTTAGTATTTTAACCATATGGATATAACAAAATTTAGAGGATAGGGTTGCTTGAAATACCAGCGAGATACACTTTCACGGCTTCAATTCATACGTTCTATTTCCGAGGCCGCTCGAAAACGAACTTTGCAAATTCGGGAAGAAAAATACAAAGAAAAAGCCCCGAAAACTACAATCACTATTTCTGTGCCTGAAGTTTTAGACTTGTTAACCACTGATCATAGGCTCTCCGTAGTGATATTTATGGAAAAGTTAAGAGACAAGTGTCGAAAAAATAGGAAAATCATAATAAATTTTTCTCAAACACACAGAATGATCGCTGACGGCGCAATACTCTTGTTTGCAGAATTAAAAAGAATACAAGAACTAAAACCAAATCTTGTATTACGGTGTATCAGGTCACGCGATACTAAAGTTAATGAAGCTTTAGAGCAAATAGGGCTTTTTAAATTTTTACACTATAAATACATTTCTCAAGTGAAATTTGAAGATGTTATACATTGGCATGTATCAGAGGGCATGTCGACAGTTGGAGCTAAATATGAAGATGTGCTGGGGAGCTATGATGATATATTGTCGGAAAAATTACAGGGCAGCTTTTACGATGGTATCACTGAGGCCATGACAAATAGTAAAAAGCATGCATATACTGGTATAAGAAATGATGGATTCAAAGCACAAAAAGTTAACCCTAAGTGGTGGATGTTCTCACAAAAAAAAGATGGTTATTTAACTGTTGTATTTTGCGATTTAGGGGTTGGTATACCTGCCACATTGCCGTTCAAAAAACCCCTGATATATGCGTATATCAAAAATAATTTCGGGACAGTCACGGACAGTTTATGTATTGTTGAAGCCCTAAAGTATAGTGTGTCAAGGACTCATAAAGACGAGCGAGGGAAAGGGTTAAAAGATATAGCTGAATGGATAAAGTGTGTTGAAGGTGGAACTTTCAATATCTTTAGCAATCGGGGGCTATACAGATACGTTAATAATAAAGGTTTCAGTCATAACTATAAAAGTAATATACTGGGGACTATAATCACTTGGAGAGTCCCAATTTCTGACTCATTATGACAGAAAAAACTATTATCAATATAGCCAAAGATTTTTCTCGTCACCCAGCAGGGCGCGATAAAGATGATGGGCCATTTCCTGGGGAAAAATTTAGAGAAAAGCACCTTGTTCCTATTTTACAAGAAGGCAAAACTGCTTTAATTGAATTTGATGGTATTCGCGGTGCAGGATCATCTTTTTTAGAAGAGGCCTTTGGCGGTTTAATTCGGAAAGGTTATACTCAACAACAAGTTCTTTCAGCATTCACCTTTCACTCGCCTAGAGAAAGCTACATTATTGAGTTGAAAGAGTATATTAATGATGCAGCTAAAGCTGCTGAAAAAGTAACCGCTAGTTAAATGGACATATCCCTTAATGCCCACATCTTGCGTTGAAACAGCTTCCAGTATTGATCTAGGGAATATAATTACATGGGTTGTTGTCGTAGGTGGTTGGGTGTTCACAAATAAAGCAAACCACTATTTTGAAACTCGAAAAGAAATCAACCAAACTATCAGCACAATCAACAAAGAATTACTAGAGATTTGTAAGAAAGGTAAAAAATTCCATTTAATGAAGTCTCATAATAGTGAGTTACTTGATGAGATAATCACTTCGATTGATAGAGAAGATGTAAAAATTAAACTACTAAAAAGAAGTTTGGTTTTAGATACCCATGTGGTGGATATTAGAATTTATGAATTTAGGCGCTCAATCTCTTTAAACAATGCGGATAAATCATCATTTAAAAAACTTACTCCAGGTGATGAAATATTGAAAGACATAGATTCTGCCCATAATAAATTATCCGAATATCTTCAAGAGTGTTATTACAAAAAATTCTTTTAATGAATTCTAGCATGTAAAGCCTGCTTTCTATTCTCCTAATAGTAAATAATTAATCTGGGCCGCTAAATTGAATATTAATTCTGACAACTATGCTCTATGACGTAAAAATCAGGCAGAAGCACAAAGTTTTACTTTAATTAGGCACTGTAGATGAGAGTCCTCTTTGGGTCGACAGCGAGCGTTCGCTGTGACATGTTTAGTTGGACCTGAACGACCGCTTTTTTGACCAATCCGCAATTATCTATTATCTGAGGAATGGCCGATCTGGCTATGTTTTTTAGATACCTCCGGTACTGAGGTAATGACTGCTATGGTGAAAGCTGGTCCATACTTAGATTCCATCCAACAACGGAGGAATCGGTATGAACGATACAAATCAAAAGGATTGCGGTTATATCCCCTGGAATAAGGGCAAACTAGTTGGACAGAAGCCACCGCTTATATTAAAGGAAATCTGGGCAATACGGATTAGGCTTGAGATAGCCAATAAAATCCGTGATTTGGCCTTATTCAACCTGGCCATCGATAGTAAGCTTAGAGGTTGTGATCTTGTAAAGATGAAGGTTCTGGATATTAGCCATGGTGGTAATGTATCCACCCGTGCAAAGGTTATGCAGCAGAAGACCCAACAACCCGTCCAGTTTGAAATCACTGAATCGACTCGTAATTCAGTGGCAAGGCTGATAAAAACACAAAATCTCAAAGATAGTGATTATCTGTTTAAAAGTCGACTCAAGGACTCACAACACATTTCTACGAGGCAATATGCACGGATAGTAGAGCAATGGGTATCCACAATTGGGCTCGATCCGGCAGCATACGGAACGCACTCAATGAGAAGAACTAAGGCTGCACTCATTTACCAGCGCACAAAGAACCTGAGAGCTGTGCAATTATTACTGGGCCATACCTTACTGGAAAGCACCGTACGATACCTGGGAATAGAAGTCGATGATGCCTTGGAGATGGCTGAAAAGACTGAAGCTTGACTTAATCTTGCCGGGAATCTACAAATCTGTAGGTTCCCGGTCTCTTGATAGACGCCACTCGGTTGTTCGGCGTAACAGTCAGAGTGGTTGATAAAGCAGCCATTCGCTTGAGCAATATACCAAGGTCGCTGACGTGCCAGGAGCGGTCAATTGGTGTAAGGCTGGCTAGCCCTGACCATGCGTCCCGACCCAAAGCATATCATATTCGCTAATTGCGAACTTTGTTTGCATATGGCGAATATATATGTTCTAATTAGCGCGTTGTTTGAATGAGATGATAATTCGCCAGTTAAGCATTGGGATAAAGATATTTTCCCGCGGGGGCTCGCCCCTACCATTACATCGGGCACAATTGATTACCACGTATCCTTGATACCTGATATTAGTTCTACCGATGCAGAACCATTGGGGCGAGACCCAATGGTTAATAGTACAGGGTTTACTGCTAACAACTCTCACTCTCCTCGTTAGGCGAGAAGATCAACCATTTTGGGTGATCTATAACTGGAGAAAAATATGAAATATTTACAAGATGTAACAAACAACTGTTGGCAGACACTTAGGAAGAAGCTACTTCGCCCATATAGTAAGAAAATTATATGGTGGGTTTTTAAGTTATCGCTGTTATTAGCCCGCTTGATACTCAAATTAATTGACTTATTTTCTGGTGAGCTTCCTAATGACTAAGTGGTCCCTTGTATAACTATGTAAATTAGGTATTAAAATGCTAAGTGAAGCGTTAAAACAAATAAGGGTTTTTCACCAAATAAAGCAAGTTGACCTTGCTCAAGACTTAGGAATCTCAAAGTCTTATCTTTCTGAAATAGAGTCTGGCAGAAAAACTATATCCATTGATCTTCTAGAAAAATATTCAAAAATATTTTCAATCCCTGCCTCTTCCTTATTATTGTTTTCAGAAAACTTAGATGCGGCAAAAACATCTGATAAATTACGTTTAAGATATGCTTCTAAAATTATGGATATCATGAAATGGATCAATTCTAGCAATGAAATCAAAAGTAAAGCCTAAAAAAAAGCTTCGCATAAAATCCAATAACAAATATTACACTTTAAAAGATTCTCCGTTTTTCAAACTTACTACAAAAAAACGCCTAGTCGACATATTGGGTAAACCCATTGGAGATTTAGAAGCTTTATCTTCATCAAGTAACTATCGAGTATTTCTCCTTGAGAATGAAAGAAAAAAACGTGAAATTCAAGCTCCAACTTTAAATCTAGATATTATTCAAACAAGAATTGCAAGCTTGCTCGTGAGAATTCAAACTCCAGCCTATTTACATTCAGGGATTAAAGGACGTTCAAATATTTCCAATGCAAAAATTCATGTAGGAAACCATCCTGTTTTAACGATGGATATTCAGAAATTTTATCCATCAGTAACGAAGAAATCTATTTTTAACTTTTTCTACTCCACAATGAGTACGTCTTCAGATGTAGCAGGAATATTAGCAGAACTATGTACATATAATAATCATATACCAACTGGAAGCAGGTTAAGCATGCCCCTTTCCTTTTGGTCCAATTTATCGATGTATTCTAGAATAAATTCCTACTGTCAGAATAAAGATGTTAATTTCACATTATTTGTCGATGATTTAACTTTTTCAGGAAACAATATAAATAAACTCTTTTTGCGTCATATCGAAAGAATTATTTCTGACGCAGGACTTATAGTTCACCCTAAAAAGACAAAATTATATACTCGTAGTCAACCCAAGTTAATAACTGGAGTTGTATTGCAAGGAGGAACCATTCGCTTACGAAACAAACATCATAAATCAATTTATACACTATTTTCAGACATGCCAAGATGTGAGGACGATGAACAACTTGAAACTATTCAAAAAGAGCTTATTGGAAGACTCAGCGCTGCAGGCCAAATAGAGAAAGAATTTAAAATAAAAGCATCGCAAATACGAAAACAAATCAATGGGTGATCGGGGTCAGATCTAGCTTTTAGCCCTGTGACAATTGGCAGGTATGGGTCGTAAACAGACTAGCGCATGCTACACCGCTATAGGCCGATTTGTTGATAAAGCGGTCACTTGCTTGAGCAAGGTACCAATGTCTCTGACGTGCCAGAAGTTGCAATTAAAGTTATACAATAATTTTACGTGGGTCTGATCCGAATGACTCTAATAATTTTGTTTGCCGATTAAAGATGATAGATCTAAATATGCGGATTCTAAGTATGATGAGGGTGGCATGAGTGTTATATACGATTTTTCCGATACCTTTTTCTCTTCTCTTGTGCATCATATGCTTAACCCAATTGTAATTGGGGGAGGAGGGTGTGTGGGCTTGTTGTATCAAATGACTCTTCCTGGTGAGAAGCGTTCATATATTAGGTGGAGCACCTCGATTGTAGCCATTGTTATTCTTTTTTCTATAGTAATGCTCTCGTGGACTACATACGTATTTGTTTTGCATAGAATGTGGCTTGCTGGGGGGGATATTTATTAGTAACAGGGGGTGTTGAGGATTTCGTTTATTCGGTAAAACGAACAAATGGAGCACAGAAATTTAGTGTAAATGGAGTTGTTTTTTTTTATGTCCCTATGGATCACGGTATTTGTGGGCCGACTTCACCAGACTCCGTGAAAAGTGGAATGTTAGTAAAGATAGACTACAGGAATGATTGTATTTTGAGGATCGAACAGGGTAAGTAATCAGGGTCAGGTACAAATTAAATTATGGTGACCCCGAGCTCGATTACAAGGTTCTGAATATCCAAAATGGGGGGCTATGTATACATTTTGAACCTGCATAATCGGAAAGACTGGGGCAGACGTGAAGAGCTCAGAAGAGATTTATTGGATTATTGTAGGTTGGCTACTTTAGCGATGGTTAGAATTTCTGAAAAACTTAAGGAATTAATCAGAGAGTAAATAATGGATAAAAAAGCACAAGAGAATGATTTCGATATTGATTCCATGAAAGATATTGAGGAAGAGGCATTAGTACAAAATTTTGTGTATCAGGATGATTTTCAATGCTTTATAGACAATATCCAGATGCAATTTAAAAATCAAAATTTTTTTGAAATAGTCGGCATGGACCACCAGGAAATAAAGCACTCCAGAACTCTGGGATGGCTTCTTGGCAATAATGGTCAATTTAGTAAGAGGGTTTTTATAGGCTTTATAAAAAAAGTTTTAACAACAACTGAACAAGCAAATGAATACCCGATAAGCGACAATCGATTTAAGGCCTTAAAGAAGTATTTATACCTCTATGCTAGAAATGCTAATTTCCTGGTGAAGTATGAACACGATGACATAGATATTCTTTTAATCGATGAGGGTAACAAAACTGTAATTTTCATTGAAAATAAAGTGTTCGCAAAAGAGAGTAGTGGGCAACTAAAAAAATATCGTGAATCAATCCAAAAAGAATACCCCGAAGATAGTGAAGACTCATGGAACACTTTTGGAGTCTTCTTATCGCCAAATGCTGAAGAGCCAGATAAAAAAAGCGATGAAGGTCAAAAAAACAGAAATTATTATTTTCTCGCTTCATATGAAGACGTAAAGGAATCACTGGTATCGGTATTGGAGGAAAGTAAACAATTCCATTGGACACCTGAGCAAATAATGCTTGGTGAGCACTATCTGGATTTATTATTGAGGAATAATATTGTGACAAATGAAAAAACGCAGGAATTAGCACAAAAAATATGGTCTTCCAGTGAATATAAACAAGCGCTGGATATATTGTTTGAGTATAGGCCAGATAGGCAGCTTGAAATTAATAAAATAATTACTGCATTATTTCAGAACGAAAAGCGCGAAAATATAATCGTTGAAAAATCAAGTAAACAATATATCCGATTTGTAGATAAGCGTTGGGACAAACTTGAATTTCAACAATTAGGCAATGAGCAATGGATTGGATCGAAAAGACTTTTGGCATATGAGATAAAAAATCTACCCGATAAAATTCTACTTACACTTGTAATTGGTCCCGGTGATGAATCATCCAGGAATAATTTGTTTAGAGATTGCCGAGAAAGTGAAATAGCATTTTTCAAATCAAGGCAAAAGATCTCGGATAGATGGACTCAAATAGGAAGCACTGCCATTATTGATAAACTAAATGACGGAATGAGTTTAGAAAGCATACAAAATAAGATTACAAAAAAATTGGATACGTTTTTCTCAGAGAAAGGTGTATTTGCCGAAGTAAATGAGTTTTTGATAAGTAAGTTTTCTAATAAGAGCTTAGAATTTAGGGGTAGGTCCACTTTAGTCTCTGGCTCAAACCGAAATTATCGGGGTCAAAAATTATCTGAGTCAGATGAAAATTAAGCCCCATCGCTCGCCAGGGAGCGGTATTTATCAACGGATCTGCCAGTCCTTATAGCTTGTAGGGAACGACGCAGATGGGTCGATAGCGAGCTTTCGCTGTGAAATGTTCAGCTGGACCTGAACGTCTGGTTATTTGACGAATCCGCCAAAGACAACTCAATTCTGATGAAATTTGAGATTCTAGGGCTGAATCTCCGTTGTGTTGATAAAGCTGCCGTTCGCGTTTTGCGGTGCAAAAGGCAAATTGGTTCCAACTGACGTAGTTCCTTACTGGGTAGAATAATTCCTTAGGTTGATTTGACTCTATCCATTTTATAGTTGTTTAAATCTAGATTCCGCAGTTGAGCGCTCGCAATAGAGATTAACCCACTGTTTCATAAACGATTACAGTTGATGTGTATAATCACCCAATCGGTGAATCCCGCTACGAACTGAATTGCACGTTTGAGGCGGCGTATCTCTTCGTTGTAACTCCTTGGAATAGCTTGCTATTCCGCGTCGTTACGCCTTGATCTACACCACCTCAAACGCACACTTCAGCTCGTCCAACTACGGATTCTAGGTTAAAAGGGCAGTTTTTATAGCAAAATTAGCCGTTTAAGCACTTAAAACAGTCTGTTTTTTATGAAAATTTCATATAATCAATAACTTACGCAGGTCCGACCCGGTGCAATGACCGCAATAGAGGTCTGGATCGAGATCTGTCTATAGAGGTTGCAGAACAATTGATGGAACATGATGCGTTAGGTGCACATGCCAGAGATGAAATTGGAATATCGCATACCACTGATACTCAGCCTGTGCTAGCAGCTTTCTCCTCAGCAGGAACTTTCACCATTGGTGCAGCGCTACCCTTGCTGGTTGCCTGGTTGATTACAGGAGAGGATCAAATACTGTCTGTTGCGCTGTCTTCGTTACTATTCCTGGCTTCTCTGGGAGCAATTGCTGCACGTGCAGGAGGTGCTTCAATTACGGTTGGTGCTATTCGTGTGACTTTCTGGGGAGCACTCGCC
>JBNKKI010000038.1:0-8745 GCA_050291745.1 Gammaproteobacteria bacterium
CACACTCTTCACCAATCAGGTGACTACGGTGTTTTTGATTTGCCGGCAATTGCTCCTGCATTGCTCTAACTACAGCCATCCCTGGCTTAGACCAGGCACATCAATCTGTTACGCATCTTTTTCACGCTCAACTGATTTTTCTAGGATCATGGTTTATGAAACAGTGGGTTAACCTCTAGTGCGAGCGGTCAACTGAGGAATCCAGGATAATCCCCTCTGGCTTGCAGACAAAAAGAACCGCAGACAGGCTGCGGCAATTTGGAGACGAACTATTATCCTAGAAAAATCAGGCATATGTTGGTGCAAATGCCTTTTCAGGTTCTTCAACCGGGCCATCACCATCCCAGTAAGGTGATAATTTACGCAATTGCGCAACTATCGGTGGCACAGCCTCTATGACTTTTTCAATTTCATCCATCGAGTTATAACGCGATAGAGAAAACCGCGTAGAACCATGCGCAGCAGTGTATGGAATATCCATTGCACGCATTACATGTGATGGTTCCAGTGAGCCCGAGGTACAGGCTGAACCACTGGATGCAGCAATACCCATTTTATTTAACAGGAGAAGAATCGCTTCTCCTTCGATATATTCAAAGGCAATATTACAGGTATTCGGTAAACGATTATTCGGGTCACCTGTTACAAAACTATGTGGAACCTGTTCGAGAATGCCCTGTTCCAGACGATCACGCATCGCCTTAACAAAAGTCTTTTCGAAATCCATCGATTCCTTCGCCATTTCACAGGCTTTACCCAGGGCAACTATAGAGGCAGCATTTTCGGTACCGGCTCGACGACCGCGTTCCTGATGACCGCCTCTCAGCAAGGGACGAAAACGCACTCCACGCTTCAGATACAGTACACCAACACCTTTTGGTGCATGTAATTTATGTCCGGAAAGTGACAACATATCAATTTCCGAATCTTTAAGATTCATAGGAATTTTACCTACGGCCTGCACAGCATCAGTATGAAACATGATACCAGCAGATTTTGCCAGTACAGCCATTTCCTCAACAGGAAATAAAGTGCCAGTCTCATTGTTTGCCCACATTACCGATACAATAGCAACATTGTCAGATAATAATTTCATGTATTCATTAATATCCAGACGACCTTTTTTATCGACCTTCAGATAACGTACGGTATAACCATCTTTTTCCAGGAATTCACACAGAGTTAAGATTGCAGGATGCTCAACTACAGTGGTAATAATTTCTTTACGATCAGGCTGCGCTCTTAGTGCTGATAATATGGCAGTAGAATCAGATTCAGTACCGCATGAAGTAAAAACAATTTCAGACTCATGCTCGGCACCTAACAATTCCTGAACCTGTTTACGGGCTTTTTTAATTGCGCGCCCTACTTTGTCCCCGAATTGATGCAAGGAAGAAGGATTACCGAACTGCTCTGTAAAAAATGGTAGCATTTCTTCTACTACTGCCGGGTCAACCATTGTGGTTGCGTTATTATCCAGATATATACCTTCAGACATAATTAACTCCCGGCCTGTGCACGACGTGCCAGTTCTTCTGCAGGCAATACCTGAATAAATTCATTCAGACCTTCAGCCAGATGCTGCTGTATGCCACCTAAAGTAGTTGCAGCCATCGAACAACCAGAACAGGCACCTATCATATTTACATAAATATATTTCCCATCAACCTCAACCAGTTCTACATCACCATGATCGCGTTGTAAATTTGGTCGAATTTCTTCCAGTAATTCTTCTATACGCTTCATCCTCTGAAGATTAGTCAAACCCGAACTTGGCTTGGGTTTTTCACCAGCTGTTGCTGAAGGGTCAAACTTTTCACCAGATTCAGATAGTACTTTTTCAAGAATTTCTTCAATACCTTCATGGCAGGAAGAGCAACCTCCACCAGCCTTGGTATAATTAGATACATCTTCAACAGTTTTTAATCCATTTGCACGAATAGTATCTTCAATCATCACTGCATCAACCGCAAAACACTTACAGATTAATGCACCTTCTTCATGATCATCTTTCCACTCTTCACCGCGATAATTAGCAACCGCAGCCTGCAGGGCTTCACGTCCCATGACTGAACAATGCATTTTTTCCGGTGGCAATCCATCCAGATAATCTGCAATATCCTGATTACTGACTTTAAGAGCTTCATCAATGGTCATACCTTTAATGATTTCAGTCAGTGCAGAGCTAGAAGCTATCGCTGAACCACAACCAAAGGTTTGAAAACCGGCTTCCAGAATAACTTCAGTTTCAGGTTCTACCTTAAGTGTCAGCCTCAATGCATCGCCACAGGAAAGAGAACCGACATCGCCTGTTGCATTGGCATCTTCTACATTGCCTGCATTACGCGGTGCAAAAAAATGTTCTTTAACTTTTTCGGAATAGTCCCACATATTTTTTACCCCCTAACAGGAAAAAGATTTACCGCAACCACAGCTTTTGGTTGCGTTTGGATTGTCAAATTTAAAACCACTTCCTTCCATAGAGTCGAGAAAATCAACGGTCACACCGTCGAGCATTGGAAAACTTTCAGGATCGATAAAAACCTTGATTTCTCCAAGATCCAGCACCTGATCGTCACCATTAGGATTTGCTTCAAGCATCATTCCATATTGCAAACCAGAACAGCCTCCGTCGTTTACTGAAACGCGCAAACCTTCTACTGGTGTTTCTGAACTTTTAATAAAGCGGCTTACCGCGTTTTTTGCACTTTCTGTCAATATCAACATAATTTTTTGTCTCCGTGGCAAGTGTTTTGCTAGATAGTTAATATCAGTTACAGCAAAGGTTGTGCCATCTTGGCAGATTTTTTATTAGTGATTGATTTTATTAGAATTTTTTATTTGTGGAATTTACGCTTGTAACAAGCACGACAATTCAATCTTTCATCAAAGCTTACGAATGTAGCAATGGAGACAAAAAAATGAACTTAGATCAACTTTCAAAAGGTGACCGCGTATATGCCGCCTGCCATATTTTTAATGACGGGAGTATTCCTGACGTAGAAGAGGGACTTATGCTGGCAGAGCCAGGCACACGTGGTGTGATTTTAGAGACCGGCCATCTGGAAGAATTCCCGGAACGTAAAATTTTTCTGGTACGATTTGAAGATAAAGAATTAAACCTTGGACCTGCGACTGGTTGCTGGCCTGAAGAATTGTCAGTCTCGCAGTAAAGTTTCATCCTGATCTAGCCTGCAGAAATGCAGGCATTATCACCATATTGACACCCGGTATTATTTCAAAACGAAAAATTCTGATAATAAGCATTAAACCTTATCTCAAGCTATATTTAAAAAATTAATAAAAGTTCGATGAGTTGATGATAGTTGCAGAGTATAATCCAGCGTTTTATCAGATTTCTTCTCAGGGAATAGTACTTTGTCACAAATCGACCAGTTTGAAAGTGTGTTTCGATCTGCAGTCAAAGCAGTTTTTGAATACCGCAAGATCAATATCCAGAATGTTTTAATCATCAGCGACCTGGATAAGGAAGCTGCCAGCTCTTTCCTGACTAAGGTAAAGGGTTTTCTACAGTACCCGATTGCGCAAGGTGAACGCGAATTCTTTATTATTAGCGGTGATGAATTTCAATCCACCAATGACCTGCTGGCATTGCTCGATCAATACAGCCCTGATTTGATTTGCACTTATAGAAACCTGCATAGCAATGCCTGGCGTTACCCGCATTCCCTGGGTGAACATCTGGATGTCATGCTGCAGAAAACTGATATTCCAATTATGGTATTGCCACATCCTGAAGCAAACTATCAGGCAGAACATGCTTTAAAAGATACCACGGATGTTATGGTTGTGACTGATCTGCTGGCAGTCAATGACCGGTTAATTAATTACGCAGCTGCTTTCACCAAACCCGATGGCAATCTTTATCTAACCCATGTTGAAGATAAGAGTATTTTCGAGCGCTATATGGATGCCATATCTAAAATCGATGTCATCGATACCGAAAGCGCACGCATCCGGTTGACTGAACAGTTACTTAAGGAACCGGAAGATTATTTCAATTCCTGTTCAGAGTTATTAAAAAAAACCTGCCCTCAATTACGGGTTAGCTCGTTAGTGCTATTCAGTCAGCTAGTTAGTGAATATCGACATCAGATCGAATCGCGCAAACTGGATCTGCTGATACTCAGCGCTAAAGATGAACGCCAGCACGCTATGCATAGCGTGGCTTATCCGCTGGCCGTTGAATTACGTCAAATCCCTCTGCTTTTACTCTGAGATCTGTCCATGGAAAGTATGCATCACGCTGTTCCCGCAACTATTACCTATTTATTCACATTTCTTTTGGCCAGCATGATTATTGCGCTGGCAATGGAAGAAAAACTACACGCTAAAAAATCCATAATCGTAGGTGTTTTTGCAATCAGCACTTTGTTGCTGGCATCTATTATGGGCTTCATTCCATTCGGTGATGTGATTATCCCCGGTGGAATATCACTCCATTTACCCGTGTATATCGAAGCAGTTGACTGGGAAGTCATCGCCATTATTATCGGCTCCAGTCTATTCGTCGATGTCACTTCACGATCAGGACTATTCAGCTGGATTGCAATCAAATTGACCAAAGCTTCGACCGGCGACCCGCTAAAATTGCTATGGTATTACGGAGCAATGACAGTCGTATTTTCTGCCGTACTGAATAATGTCACTGCAATGATTATTGTTGGCTCACTCACCGGGGTTTCCTTAAACAAACTGGGACGCAACAACTTACTATTAGGCTTTTTATTAACAGAAGGTTTACTCACCAATATTGGTGGCCTGCTCACGCTGATCAGTTCGGTACCCAATATCATTATTGGTAATGCTGCCAATATCAGCTTTGTCAGCTTTTTCCTCAAGGCCAGTCCGTATGTACTGATCGCCACCATTGCCACATTGATACTGGCTTCAAAACTTTTCAAAATCCACTCCTTAAAATCCAGTGGTGAACGTCATGATGCAGCCGAGCTAATTAAAAGCTTTGATGAAAATGATGGTATTCGCAGTCAACGTTTTTTCTGGTTTTCATCAGTAGCACTGGTAGCCTTCATTCTAGCGATAGCAACCACTTCCATTACACCTGTTATTCAGGATCTGGGAATGGGCTTTGTCGCGATGGCTTTTGCAGTCATCGTTCTGATTCGTTTTAAGCATGATGTGAGTGAATTTTATCAGGCCATAGACTGGGATTTGATTCTATTTTTCATGTCACTATTCGTCGTCATCAACGTCATGGAACATGCTCAGGTACTGGATCTGATCGGAAAAGGAGTAGCCTGGCTAATCGGTGATGGCACTAGTAATCTTGGAACCGCTGCCTTACTACTCACATCATCCCTGTTCAGCTCGGTGACTGACAATATCCCACTGGCAGCCATGCTGGCAAAAATTCTCGCTAACATGAATATACCTGAGCAATCCTCACTTTGGTGGTCGGTAGTATTTGGCGCAAACCTCGGTGGAAACATAACCCCGATCGGAAGTGCTTCTACTTTGGTCGCTACGACCATAATCCACAAATATCATTTAAAGCTTTCTTTTGCGGGTTTCGTCAAGATAGCACTGCCCTTTGCATTGATGCAGATTGTGATGGCTATGGTTTATGTGCTGGTGATTTTGTAAAATACGAATGAGACAGGAAATTCAGGAAAAATAATTTTCCGGCATGTCATTCTGAAGAACCATCGGTTCTACAATTTTTTGCCTATTTTTTTATATCAGGAAGAAAAATGAAAAACATATTACTTGTATTATTACTTGCATTTTATTCAGTTTCTTATGCAGAAGAGCAAAAAGAAAGTTCTGTCGCTAATACGACAAAATCTGTTATATCCGGTATCGTAAAATTTGGTAAAGATCTTATCGAAGGAGCTGATGAGGGTGTAGATGAAGGACGTAAAACAGGATTAAGTCAGGATGGAGCCACCATAATTAATAATGGTATTGATCTTGAAAAAAATTTAGAAATTAAGGTTTTAGGCGTGACTAAAGTAAATGAAACGACATCTTCAATTGAAGTTGGTTTCAAAAACACTACGGATAAACCGATTCGCTTAATTAATTTACATGAATCTGAAAATATTATTGCAATTGATAAGGATGGTTACGCAACTAATCTAACTACCGGAACAGGCATTCCTCTTGATGTTACTATTCCGAGCAATGCAGGAAAGAAACATCAATTTCAATTCAACTTACCTTCAGACTCTGTGAAGGAAATTAGAATTATGGGTAAGGTATTTAAAATTTAATCATCGCAATGTTGAATATTTTTTTCGCTAAAACTTTAATCTTGAAAAATATCTGCCCCCCCCCAGCCAAGTGAGTTTCAGATAACAACGACATTAACGAAAAAGGCAGGGAATAAATAACTATGAAGGGGTTAGACTCGTTAGTAAAACCAGTATTCGGAAATCTACTATCTGTATTTTTAAAAATTGCAGCTTATATGATTTTTGGTATTCTTCTAAATCTTGTTCTACTGGCTGTTCAGTGGGAATGGATTGTTTCTCTGTTTACAGAATCGAGTCCGCTTGAAGATAAAGCGATTGGGAGTATTATATTAACCGTAGCGGCATTATCTCCAGTAGCCTACTTTTTCCTTGGCCAAAAACAGGCTATACAAAATCTACTCTCTAATATTTTAAAGCATAAAAAGTATGATGTTATATATTGGTTAGTGAATAGACTTCATCAGTATAAGCCCGACCTTTTTTTACCAAAAGGGATGGCTCAGCTTACCTCTATTAAGGTAGTACAATACACGATTGAAGCTTTAACAGATCTACCTGGAATGATTTTAAAAATAATGACACCTCTTATCAACAAAATAAATTTCTCAGATAAATTTGTATCCGCAATCAATGAAGTTGAAATTAAACAAAATTCGACTACTGACAATGTAGAGAAAGTGGCTATATTCATATCGAATATGGTGCCAGAAGATATCATAGAGCCTGACATTAAATTTCCATTAATATTAATTATTGTCAATTCATCATTTTTCTTTTTATGAAATACTTGCGACATGCTTTTGGTTAAATAAATACTCAGGAATAACTGTAAGTGAGCGCACTCATAATTAAAGTATTCATCATTATCGTACTCGTCATCCTGACAATATTCCTGTTATTTTTTTCTTATCTATGGTGGACTTCGTTAAAACAACCTCCTGCACATGCCCTTATCATTGAGAAATATTATGTCTGTAGAGAACATAAAATACTACAGGGTGGAATCTTCGGAAAGGGGCCCATCAGGAAATTCACTAAAGCGGATAGTAAAACATGGTGCTGGAGAAATGACTGGGAAGAGATTGATCGTAAAACCTTTAAAAATCTTGCAACAGAATGGTATGGCATTAACTGGGCAGAGGAACCCCCTTACTGGAGCAGAAATTAACCTGGACTCCAGGATTAAACACTTAGATCAATTCGTTAAGATAGAATCAGATTCATATGTACGGATATGAAAAATAGAAATTCATATTGAATAGCTGTCAAGCAACTGCAACAATCGGCCTGTATCAATTTAAACGCTGTCACAGTTCACACACATTATTAACAGGAAAGATTTAATGTACGATTTTTGGAATAAGGTTATATATTCTATTTTCAGCATACCTATTTCACTCATTCTTGGGCCTTTGGTTTGCTGGGGATTATCTCATTACTATCCTAATTTAAATGGAATAGGTAATTATGTCTTATCAATACTGGTTTCAATAATATTTACTACAATTTTATGTTTTCTATTCCCAACCACAGCCGCTAAAATTCTTACTAGAATCATCCAGATGTAAGTTTTCGACCCAAATTCACAGGTTTCTAAATGGCTAAAAGCACTTTTACCTGAATGCTGTTGAAAGTAATAATAAAGATTAATACTGAAGCTCTATCTCGGGCCACTGCTCAACACTTATACCGTTGTAGCAATCCTCATCAGCAAAAATCATTGAGGGATTAATAGCTTCAGTCGAAAGTAAATGAGGTAGTGAAAATATTGCCCGATATCCGCACATGCCACTAGCCGATGATAAGTGAAGTAACTCCAGGCTACTGCCACTATCTGACAGATATATCGTCCCCCATATGAGTTTTGTAACTCCGAGTTTAAACTTATCATCTAGCGGTAAATTAAAGGAAAGCTGTAAAATGCGTTGAGATGTCTGCTCGAGTCTATATACATAATAAGCATCCTGATAGGCCCCTAAATCACAGCTGATAAGCAATAGAATTGTTTTGTCAGATAGGTTCACGATGCTCCTGAAGCGCTCCTCATGTCCATCATATTTTGCAGAGCATTCACTAATATCGAGCTTTTGAATCCACTGCTGATAAGAAAATTGCTGCCAGTTTTCTGGCAGGGATTTTAGCGGAGCTTCTGCCTGCATGACCTCAGCACTCATGGCAATATCAGCTGCTGCGGCTCCAACAGCGATAAGGCTAAACAGAATAAAAATAAGTTTTAAGGTTTGCATATTGCTCAGTATAACGGGTGGTTCGTGATATCCCTCAATTGATTTTAAATATATTTCTTTTTCGATTGATTAACAGCTATTGATTAAACTATTATTCATGGTTTTTCTTTACCTTAAACTTGGAAAAATCAGTTGAGCGTGAAAAAGATGCGTAACAGATTGATGTGCCTGGTAATATCAAAAACACCGTAGTCACCTGATTGGTGAAGAGTGTGTTTTTGATTTTATCAGGTGCATTAAGGTGTTACGTAGACTTTCATGAT
>JBNKKI010000039.1:0-40642 GCA_050291745.1 Gammaproteobacteria bacterium
CACACTCTTCACCAATCAGGTGACTACGGTGTTTTTGATTTGCCGGCAATTGCTCCTGCATTGCTCTAACTACAGCCATCCCTGGCTTAGACCAGGCACATCAATCTGTTACGCATCTTTTTCACGCTCAACTGATTTTTCCAGGATTATATTAGTCATTTTATACGGTATTGAACATTATAAACTATTTAGTTTCATCCCTGAATCACAGCTTATCAAGGCTTAATCTACTTTTTTGACAATTAAAATCATCCCTTATACAAAAAACGGGCGGTTATCAGTTTCTGTTAGTTGATTAACATTTTATAAAGAAATAAGTTTATAATCCTGAAATCCGCAGTTGGATGAGTTGATTTTGCGTTTGAGGTGTGTAGATCAAGGCGTAACAACGCGGAATCTAGGATAATGCAATATCACTCTTTAGGCGGGGTAAGAAATGACTTCTACAATTCGCAAAATGTTTTCCCTGATTCTTTTGCTCTTTATTTTATCGGGTTGTTATTCTACAGCTATCCCGGAAATAACATACAATCAGGAGATTGCTGAGCTAATAAAGTTTTCTGAATGTAAATGGGAGCGTCTTAATCTTATTTGCACCGTGGAAAACCTGACTGATCATAATATTCCTCAGAGAAGCTTTCAGATTTCAGCACTTGATGCTAACGGAGAACTCGTATTCAAGGAACTTATCAAAACACCAATTGATGCTAACGCCAGCGTTGAAAAGTGGTTTGAAAGCTTCAAATCCAGAGAGAAGGTCGTCAAGCTAATTGTAGATAATAATACTTGAGCAAGAAAACGGCATGAAATTTGAATTGTCCAAAGACTTCCCTTTAAGCAAAGTCTTAGATATGCCATCAAATAATTCTGCTGAAAAAGTATCTGTTTTTCAGAGAACATTTATTAGTAAATAAAATTTATAATTTATGGCTGATAACTATGTTGTTGTCGGTGCTTAGATATTTGAGTTCATCCCTGAGTTACATCTATCTTGCAGCCGTTGCGGGCAGGTCAAACCTGCCCATAAGGAATCGTTTTTACTCTATTTCATTTTATCTCAGGAGACTGATAATGGGGTGTTAATGCCAGGTCCTGAGAACAGTGAGTGTATCGCTAACATCAGTACTGGGACAGCCGACTAGACGGGCTGCATTCTTCAGCGTCCAATGATTTGCTGTCTGGCCAATCACAACATAGGTATATGCCAGATCTATGCCTTCATCATTGAGATAGATTTCAGCGTACTTACCTTTATCTTCAATGCTAATATCGTATACTTCAGCCATCGGGATACGACCGGCTCCATCCGGGGCTTCGCCACAGGGTTCACATAAAGATCCGACCATATCTCCTCTATGCACCCTGGCGGCAAAGGCATGAGCCTGTTCTTTGGTGACGACCTGACATTGATCGGCGAAGACTAATGCGGGGGTTGCGCTAGACAGGGCAAGAACGCAGGATAAAATTGTTTTTGTGAATGTTTTCATATAGTCCTTAATTTAAGTTGTACAGGTTGCTGGTCTCTAGAAAATGGAATAACGACAACGGTTATCTGAAGTCTAAAATTCCGTTAATTAAGCAGCGGCTGGCTGACCTTGATTCAGCTTGCCGGTCCGGGTTCAGCTAGTGATTTTATCAGGCATTATAAACTGCCCCTGTTATTTTTCTAGGTTAAAGTTTTCATTTTTGAATTACTCCCTGTATCTCTATAAATTGCTCCTGTCTACAAATTTTCTTCAAATTGTTATTGTTAACCTGGATTGCGCAGTTGACCGCTCGCAATAGAGGTTAACCCACTGCTTCATAAACCATGACAGTTGATGTGTATCATCCTGGAAAAATCACCCAATCGCTGCATCCCGCTACGAACTGGATTGCAGGTTTGAGGCGGCGTATTTATTCGTTGTAACGCCCTGGAATAGCTGGCTATTCCGCGTCATTACGCCTTGGTCTATACCACCTCAAACGCATAATCAATTCGTCCGACTGCGGATTCCAGGTTCAAATTTCATTACAGCCGAAATGCTACTGATAACTAAAATTCTGAACCAGGCAGTTTATTCAAACCGACTGTTATAATGTCTGAAAGAACTTTAAGGATTATCCATTTACATGGAAGTCGCGGCGTTTGATTAGATAAACTTTTTCTTCCATGGGGCGATTTGGTCCTTCAGGGTATTCAGGATCTTTCTTGAAGCAATTTTCACCATGCAATAATTCGATCTTATGATGAGCTGCATACAGAGCAGTAACTTCACTGTCGATTGTTTTCATAGAATTAAATTGTTGATCATCCGGGGTTTCATCGGTGATTAGCAATATCTGACAGTCATGCGGTAAATTATCTGAGAAATGTCGTACATATTGAATCCGGTCTTCGGCGGAAAATGCTGTTAAGGAAGCATTGTCATACAGTAGTTTGATTTTAGCTAAATCCATTTTTTTTAAATCGAAAATATCACCACACCAGATTTCAATATTCTGATATGACCATTTTGTGAAGTGCCTCTGATGGTGTTTTTCCGGTATGACTTTTAGTGCATCAAAATAAGCCTGTATCGCTATCTCACTCAGTTCTACTCCGATCACGTGAAATTTACTTTTTGATAACCAGGTTATATCAATGCTTTTCCCGCATAAGGGTACAAGGATCTGGTCACCTGATGATAAATTGAGATTAGCAATATATCTTTGCAGTAATGGATTGATTGAAAGTTGATGAAATGCAATATCATTACGCTTCCATTTCGCTATCCAGAGTTGATTATTCATAGAACTGATCTCCTGATTCGATGAACCGGTTATCAGTCCACAAGGGTGTGAAATTCGTAGCATCGCGAATCCAGCGCTCAGAGTAACACGGCAGGCCCGGTCACTCTACGCGTTTAATTGATGCGCCAGAACTGTGCATCGGTGTTTTACAGTTATATGTAAGCCGGGTATTTTTAACAACTGTCATAGTCGCTTACGAATAGCCTTAATTCTGCTGAATAAAAATGGTTGTTGAATGCAATAAATGTATCGTTTTAACAGGGTGTAACTTCGATACAAACAGCTGCTTTCGTTGCTTGAGGATGAATATACTTTATACAGTCAGATTGCTATTTGACAGTGTAGAAAAGAAAGGTTACTGTTTTTAATCTTTTGCATCTGTCAGTTAATATTCCCGTTTTACTGGCTGGATATTGACAAGCTTTACACACTGAAATAATACAGACAATACCTCGATAACACGCTGTCACAGGGGTATAGAAAAATTTAACTATGACAATTGATAGAACATTATGACTACAAGTCCCAGCAAACAGATCGATACCTTTGAAAACCCGCAGCCGCATCGCGATTACACCATCCGTATTGATGTTCCTGAATTTACCTGCCTGTGTCCAATGACCGGCCAGCCAGACTTCGCTACCCTGACAATTGAGTATATAGCCGATAAGCTGTGTATAGAATTGAAATCACTCAAGCTGTATACCTGGTCATTCCGTGAAGAAGGCGCATTCCACGAAGCTGTAACCAATAGAATTCTGGATGACCTGGTGAGTGCTATTCAACCCAGATTTATGAGACTAAATGCTGAATTTAATGTTCGCGGTGGTATTTACACTACTGTGGTTGCAGAACATCGTGCTGAAGGCTGGATTCCACCAACACCGGTTGTTCTGCCCTGAGATCAATTTGTGATATAAAGAAAGCAGATTAAAATTTTATTTTTATATTTTTGGATATATCTCAATATATTAAGGCGTAAATTTTGAATTATGAAATATGGTGTATTTTTTTATATCATATTTTTCTATTCGCATTTCTTCCACTGTTCATTACGCCTGGCCAGCCTCTTCAAGGTCAGTTTATGATTATGTTTATTAGCTATGTTTATTAGAATTGTTTTCATTATCTCGATTGTCTATTTAAGCTATTCATGTATCGCAAGGAATATCAAAAACAACTTCAATAATTCATTCATATATAAATCATTTTCGAGATTATATAATTTTGTATTTATTGCTTTTGATGACAATATTTTATTTGGTAATCGATAGTGATTGAAATGTTATTTACAAAAAGGGGAGGGAGACACCATTAAGCTGATTCTTTTACCCGGTATGGATGGGACTGGTAAGTTATTTGATCCACTTATTAAATTACTACCTGAAGCTATAGATAAAGAAGTTATTCCACTTTCGAGTCTTAAAGAAGGAGATGCCGAGTCCCAGGCTTATGAAATAGCCAGGCGATTAGGTGAAGAGCAAATAGTGATTTTTGCCGAATCATACTCTGGTATTATTGCTTACCAGCTTTGTCAAATTAATACCTTAAATATAAAGCATGTTATCTTTGCGGCAAGCTTCCTGTCGCGTCCATCTTACTTCAGTAGGTTTGGCTACCTGGCTCCGCTATCAATTATTCGATTTAATTTACTTCCAGAGTTTTTACTTAGCTGGTTATTTTTTGGTAGTGTACATCGTATCGAGCTGGTGAAATTATTCTTATCGGCGCTTCAATTAGTGAGTAATACTACTTTGAAAAGGCGGTTGAAAAATATTGCCTGCATGGTCGAGCCTGATAAAACCATTCAAACAGCCTGTACCTATCTACAGGCCAGTAATGATAAACTCGTGAATAAAAAAGCCATTATCTCATTTCAAAAATTATGTATAAATCTACATGTTAAACAGATTATAGGCGGTCATTTTATTGCGCAAAGTAATCCTGAAAAATGCCTGGAAGTGATCATGGCTGAATTTGGCTTATAGTGTCAGCGGCTAAAATATGAACAAAAAACGATAATTGATCCACTGCTTAATAGAGTTATTAATGATAAAAAGTATAATTTCCTGTAAATAGAGTAAAGTCATGTGTATGGATATTGCTGTTATAGACAGAGTTCTAGCACGGCAAGTAAAACATCTGTAAATACCATGCGTTAAAATATTTTGTTATCAATTATTTTCAGTTATCAGTTACTTTCGTATTCTTCTGTTGGTTGTATTAATAAAGCCGACCACTCATGCTGCATGAGTGCATCTGCAATATCCTGTGATACGACAATTAAGCCGGGTCCATGTTGTAATCTAAAAAAACGTTCGCCATTGATTTTATTCTGGTCAATAACAACCTTACCTGTAAAATAAGGCTTATTAAATCTCAGGCGATATTCTGATTTTTCCAGATCTGTGCCATCAATACATCCTATGACATTGACTGCAGTAAAGCCCTGATATTGCTTACCATTGTTGTTCAAATTTACACTATAACTATCAAAATTATGCACAGCTAAGTTGGTTAGAAAATTTAAAAGTTTCTGTGACATAAGCGGAATAGTCGTATCAAAGAAATCAGGAAAATTTGTGCCATACTGTGAATTCAACGTTAATTCCAGAATACCTGGTGGATTAGAAAAAGGATGTCCCGTTATCCAGTTTAATGGCGCTGCTTCTTCCGTATGATTTTCAATAGCATACATATTTAATATGTCAAAAAGGTTTTGTCTGAGAAAATAATACATAAGATCAGGCTTTAAATTTATCGATACTTATCGGCGATATTAGCATATTTAAAGCTGACATTGCCTTAGCATATGCTGCAATTCAGTTCGTGGCTGGATGCACGATTGGGTGATTATACACATCGACTGTCATGGTTTGAAACAGTGGGTTAACCTCTATTTCGAGCGGTCAACTGCGGAATCCGGGTTCATACAATCTGGACAATAGAGTGTGCCTAACCTGAGGTGGTAGCGTACTTTCACTCCGGCACTGACTTCAAGACCACAGCTATCACAGAGGGAACCAACATCAAGCCGGGTTTCCTGATAACCATCAAGTGGTAATTCGCTGTTACCGATTTTTTTCTTCCGTGGCTCTGTCTTGACAATATCATCGCGGAATTGCTCTTCGAATGCGCGCCAGCGCTTTACCATTGTTTCTGAAAGTCCATATTTGCGTAGTGTAGCTGTCATCAATTGTTCACGGTAATCAAATAATTCATGAGATATTACCATCCAGTGATGAGCATTTCGCGGACGATCTCCAAAATAAATTCTTTCACCTGAAATTAATTGACGCATAAATGAAAATTGTTTTTCCATTGCTCGCTGCCGGGTAACTCCATGGAAAAAAGGTGCCAGAAAGGGATCAAGAAAAAGTTGAGTATAGAAATCATCCAGAATAGTTTTAAGCAACTTACCTTCATTTAATGCCTGCCACAGCTTTGGATCGGCAGGTAATAATGATTTGTTCTGTTTAATCTTATCACTTTCAATTTTTCTTTCCGTTGCCTGTATTGAAAGCTTGTCACCTACCATAACATTGTCACACAGGAAGGTATTCGGATTCGTGTCTGGATGACACAAAATATGCAACTCAAGACTGTTATCAATTTCAGAAACTGTGTTCACAGTGTAGCTACTTATCGTCCCTTCTGGCTGTAGTAAATTGATACTTTGAGCGGTTGGGCATGAATATTTATGCTTTGGTTTCAATAGAATCCTGATGATATTATCGGCTAGCTTTGTTTTTTCTGTAACCACTGCAATGAAAAAGTAATCTGCTTTCTGTGGTACTGTAATATGCATGTCATCATCAGGGTGGCATTTACAGGGTAGGAAATAACCTTTTGCCTTTAATTCCGGGCTTATACCGGGTTGAGACTTTTCAGGAATATGACCCTTTATGCAGCGTAGCATGCAGTGATGGCAGATACCGTTTCGGCATGAGAACTGAATTTCTGCTCCCTGACGAAGAAAGGAATTCAGTAAAGTTTCATGATCATTACAATGGTAATTCTGCCCTTTAAAAACGATTGTTTTCATATCATGGCTTTGGCGGCGAGAACTGTTTTTAGTTTAAGCACGCTTTTACGGGCTTCTACAAATACCATACCGACATTCTTTGTTTGTCTGGCGGCGATTGCCAGAACAGCATCTTCTCCTGCATGGACCAGCAGCATTAAACCACTTGTTCCCTCTATCATGAGTTGCTTCATTTCACCGCGAGAAACTTCTTCTGCAGCTCGTTCTGCTAATGCAAGAAGAGAAGCGCACATGGCTGCAAAGCGATCTTCATCGCAGTCATTACCAAGTACCGATCCGATGATAAAACCATCAGTCGTTATTGCCGCAGATGCTTCTATGTCAATTGATGAAGCATTAAGGGCCCGTAATACCGAACGGACTGCGCTTGCTTTTGGATGAGGCAATGACTCATCCATCAGAGCGTTTTGCCGATTAATTATTTCTCTGTTTGAACTTGTCATCATAATTAGAGCTCTTTTTCAATGTGAGGCATCATAGAACGTGATTTGGTCAGTACCATGCCGAGGTTAGCTGATTTGCGGCATACGAAACAGGCCACTTGTTCCGGTTGGCTTTTGCCGCGTAAAAATATGTGCACCAGGTTGTCACTATTGATGATCATTTCCTGGAAGTAGTGATACTCATCCATATTCAGACCGCGTGCTTTTTTGAACATATTTTCAATAGTGACTACATTCGCTCCCTGAAATAAATCCGTTGTCGCTGCGGCGAGCATTTCAAGTACTTCCTGCGGGTGTGAGTCTACTGTTTTGATTCCAAGTAACATGCCGCAACTCAGGTCGATATAACCACAGGCGACGCATTCTGGAATTTCACTAACTGATTTTTGCAAAGCGTTATCTAAAGACATACTGGTATTCCTCTATTTAGTTGAATTGGTATTGTTAATATAAATATTTCATTTTTGTTGTTAAGACATGCTGACTTTTTTTCTGTTTAGCATCACTGATGCGAACTTATCTAAAAAGTTAACCTGTTGTTCAGACTGAACCCAGCGGGGTTCAATGCGCCTAATGGTTTCTAGCGCAGTCAGTGCGGCATTACCCTCACGAATTAAATATGCTGCCAGGATAGTACCTGTTCGTCCCAGGCCAGCACGACAATGAACCGCTACTGTCTCTCCATGCTGTATCGCCTGATAGATTTTGTTGCAGATATCTGCAGCTTGCGTGATAGATGGAGCTGTCATATCAGCAAAGGGTGACCATAAATTTTTGATACCGTATTGCTCCAGCTCTTTAACTTCAGGTTCACGCATGGTTAAAGTTACCAGGAATGTTACGCCAACTCTTTTCAATGCTTTGAGGTCGTAGTCGAGATCGTGAACAATTCCAGGGCAGGGAGTTCCCGCCAGTTTGCCTTTTTTTAACCAGAGAAAGCCGCGCGGCCCCATACTGTCGCTGATATATTTTATTGCTTCAGTTGGCATGGGTGGTGGTTGAATTGAGTCCGGTTCGAGTGTTTCGGGATCTGCATCAGGAGCGGGTAAAGAGCATGAACCAGTACGGATAAAAGTTTTTGCTACCTCATTTTCTGGTTCCGAAAAGAAGCGCTCTGTGCTTGCGGCAGCCTGAATAACTCCACCAGCCAGTAGTACTGTATTTCCCTGTAGTCGACGTGCCTGGGCCTGATTGTGTAAGACGATTAAGATGGCACGTCTGGATGATTCTTCGGTGATATATTGCAGCAGGCGTGTTACTTCCTGATCGCTTAATCCAGTGGTTGGTTCATCCATACAAATCAAACGTTTGTTACAGGCTGCCTGCCGCATAATCGCCAGATGTCGTTGCTGAGCCAGAGTGAGATTAATCACCGGTTCATCCATCCGTGATACCAGTTCATCCAGGCCTGATCTGTACAATAATCGTTGTGCCATTTCACGTTGTTGGGCTGAAGTTAAGTGGCGACGATCCGGTAATTCATAAACGATATTTTCAAGTACAGTGGCCAGTAATAGCTGAAAACTTTGTGAGACTAATGCAGGCAATTCACCCTGCCCCAATTTTGTGCCGAGATAATTCGCCTCGCCCCAGGTGCGAAGTTTTGGATTGGCATCATTGAATCCAGCCAGGGTTCGTAATAATGTCGATTTGCCGGTCGCACTCGGACCAAGCAGAACTGTTGTCTGTTGATCCGGGATGTCCAGATCAATACTGCTGAGGATAACTTTTTGATCAAAAGCTATGCCGTACCCCTTGAGAGAAAGCAATGTGTCTTTCCTGGTAGCTGATTTATCCATTATCGTCTGGCCCCCGGGTCAAGCAGTGCTAACAGTGAGATAAGCATTACTTTTATATCATTTTTCTCACGAGCATCTATCTCGAATACAGGAGCTTCAATATTGAGTTCCTTGAGCCTGGTATAAAAAGAATAAAGACCTGGTCGGGGATTTTCCGGCAACCGATTCACGCCAATCACGACAGCATTATTTTTAATAAAACGACTAAATGAACTAAGGTAGAAATCCAGATCAGAAAGGGGATCTTCACGGCTATTGTCAATTAATAGAACCAGTCCAAGACCACCTACGCAAAGAATGTCCCACATAAAACTGAAACGTTCCTGGCCTGGTGTGCCATATAGATGAATTCTATTTCTGTCGGTAATATTAAGGGTGCCATAGTCCATGGCGACGGTGGTTTTATCTTTAAGCTGAGCGACACTGTCGCTTGCTCTGGCTTCTGTTTGTACTACAGGGATATCACTTATTTTGCTAATTGCAGTAGTTTTTCCTGCACCTACAGGACCGGTAAAAATTATTTTATGTTCCATTTCTCAGCTCCTATAATCCTGCTATTTTATTCAGTAAAGCCGAAAGAAGAGTATGATTACGATGAGGATTTAACTCAGGTTCTTCTGGTTTACGATTTATTATTCTGGTTAGTCCTGCGCAATGTGCAGCGCTATAGATCTGAAAGATTTCTTCTGCTTCAATTTTCAACAGGTGTGAAACCAGTGTGATTGATGTGGGGTAGCGTCTAAGAAATGAAATTATTCTTGGCGTATTAGGGGTGTGTGGTAAACGAGTCAGGTTTGGCCAGTGCTGTATTTCAACCACATCATATCTATAACATCCCTGTATAAGGCGACCATCAGAAATATAATATGCTGCCATCCACATTAGCTCGTCGATATTTCTACCAAATCCTTCTATATCAGGGATTTCTTTATCGTTATTACTTAGCAGGGTAACATTGATTTTTTCTGCTGGTAATCTGCAGAAAGCTTTGATGTCATCAAGACTGGAAAAATACTCACCTCGAGTGCTTAATAGTATGAGTTTTCCATGCTCTTCAGTATTTAATTGAAGGTTTTGCTGGTTGGCGGTGGCCCGGCGAATAATATTAATAATATAGTCATCCGGGTTGAAATAGTTAACCCCGGCAGTTCGGGTGTTGTTAATCTTTTCTGTTATAGCAAGCATAATAATCCCTTAACATTGTTTCAATTTATTCAAAAACGTTGAAAAGGGGGTGATAAGCCTGATGCTTATGACCAAAAAATTGCTCGAAATTGCAACCAGTTATTATCTTTATCTAAGACTCGTTCTGGTAGTCCCTCTATCATAGGCATTGCCCTTAGACAGGTAGCTTTGCGAACATGATTTTTCAATCATGAGTGCCCTATTCATAACGCTCAGAAAAATATTTTTAATTCATATTCAGTTTTCTATTAGTAACAAATAAAAGATAAACTGTGATATTTATTAGATAATAGTCGGATAATTTTAAAATGTAAGAATAAATTTTAATAAAATCTTGTTTTTATCATAAAAATAGCTTGAAAGTGGCTATGTAACTAACTTTTAAAGTATGAAAAAATATTTAAATAGAGGGTTTTTGTTAAGATATTATAATAAATTAATAAACTTAAATGTTATTAAGTATATATTGCATATTAATTTTAAATTAATGGTTTGATACCGGGCTCAAAAGCCTAAATCTAATATAATATTGCCACCCGGTATGCTTTCTGTTGCCGGGTTTCATATGCTGGAATTGATTTTACTATGCTCATCTTTTCCAGAAAGCTGAAGTGAATAAAATCAGAAAAGTATAGAATTCCAGACGTCCGGCTATCATACAAAATGACAATACCCATTTTGCATAAGGTGATAATTCAGCATAATTTGATGCCGGGCCTACCTGGCCTAATCCCGGACCTATATTAAACTGGCAGGCGATGACACTGGATACAGAGGTAATCAAATCAAGACCGCTTAAAGATAACAGAAGGCTGCCTGCTATCATGACCAGCAAAGCCAGAAATATAAGGTTTAATAAACTTGTTATAGCTGGTTCTGTCAGTACTTCTTTTCCTGCCCTAATACGGAATATCCCCTGTGGTTCTGCCAGATGCCGAAAATCACGATAAATAGAGCGGATCATGAGTACTACTCGTGCAATCTTTAAACCGCCGGCAGTGGAACCTGTACAGCCACCGGAAAACATTAATATTACCAGTAATAACTGTAATACCGGTGGCCATAACCCATAATCCGCTGTTACGAAACCCGTGGTAGATAGTATCGATACAACCTGGAACAGAGATGAGCGTATGACGGGTTCATATGATGAATTTGAATGGCTGAGCAGAGTCACTGCAACAATGATAGTGGCTATTAGAGTGAGCAGAAAATATGCTTTAAACTCATAATCTCGAAATACAGCACCAGCTTTTCCAGATACCCAGAATTGATAGTGCTGTATAAAACTGACACCTGCTAAAAACATAAATAAAATGATAATGTATTCAATCAGCGGGCTATTGAATCCCGCGATGCTGGCAGTTCTGGTCGAAAAGCCACCGGTTCCAAGTGTTGAAAAAGCATGGCAGACTGCTTCAAAAGTACTCATCCCGGCAAACATGAGCAGCATGATTTCTGCCAGTGTAAATAGTACATACAGTTTCCATAAAGCACGTGCTGTTTCGACAATACGCGGGCTTAAACTACGTTCTGAGGTTGAACCAGAAAATTCAGCCCTGTACATGACATTGCCGCTATGACCTAGTATCGGCAGGATTGCCAGGCCTAGTAGTACTATACCCATGCCTCCAAGCCAGTGACTGAAACAGCGCCAGAGATGTACAGGTCTGGAAAGGCCATCCACATCTGCAATGACTGTGGCACCTGTCGTGGTAAAACCGGATGTCGCTTCAAATACTGCATCTGTAACACTTACATAGCTTTCGGAGAAGTAAAAAGGCAGTGCACCGAATGCGCAAATTACCAGCCATATTAACGTTACCAGCAGAATTCCTTCCCGATGATAGAGATCACGGCGTTCACGGTTTCGACCTGCCAGCAATAGCAGGGTAGCTGTAATGGCAGTTAACAGACTGGAGTCAAGCATGGCTGACTGGTCTAAATGGTCAGTGACTAATGCATACAGGTAAGGAACCATCATACTGGCGCTCAGGTAGGCAAGAAAACTGCCCAGTACCCAGGCTATAGTGCGGGGATTAGCGGTATGTGAAAACATCGATGTTAGTTGAGCCTCTGATTATTTCCGGTTGATTTTAGAGCGAGACAGTTTGCCGATTTGTTTCGAGGTAAGCTGTAATTATCACTTTGATGCTGTGATCCTTATGACCTGTCTATCTACAGCCAGCATAAAAAATCATGAATTATTCAGAGTTTCTTTAGTGAGTTGTAGATAATATTTTTTTCTCTAATGAGCTGATAGCATCAATACAGGTAAATATAATCAGGATATCATTAGCCTGTATTTCACTGTCTCCATGCGGGATTATGACACTATCATCGGGTCTTGCAATTGCTCCGATCATACTGCCCTCCGGTAATTCAATATCCTGTAAAGGTTGATTAATATAAGCCGAATCAGTGCCGACTTCCAGCTCAATCACTTCAACCTGATCTTCGCCAAGAGTTCGTACAGAGTGCACGCCGCCCTTACGGATAAATTCGAGCAGGGCATCAGCTGCCTTGATTCGTGGATTAACCGTTGTATTAATGCCCAGACGTTGCGCCAGTTCAATATAATTGATGCTAGTGACCATTGGAATCACTTTCTCAACCGATAGCCGACGGGCTAAGAGACAGGAAATAATATTTGCATCTTCATTGTCAGTCAGTGAAATAAATGCATCTATGCCTTCGATATTTGATTGTAACAGAACATCCTGACTGGTTCCGTCTGCATTTATGATAACAGTGCCAGGCAATTCCTCAGCCAGAAATTCACATCGCTTAGAATTCTTTTCAAAAAGTTTGATGTTGATTTTTTCCTGTTCCAAAGCACGAGCCAGTTCCAGACCGACTTCACCACCACCGACAATAAATACCTGATGTATCTGGTTTTGTTTTTTTATTCCCATATGCTGAAGTGTTATATCGAGGTTATCGGTGCTGGTGACTATATACACGTGATCGCCTGCTAATAATTGCTCCTGATGATGTGGGATAATCGCTTTACCTGAACGTAAAACTACACCGATTCGGCCAGTATTTTCACCTGCTATGAGGTGAAAATCACCCACCTGAGTGCCTACTATCGGGTTATCTGCTTTTAAATTCATGCTGAATAACTTGATGCGGTCGTTAGCAAAGTTTCTTATATCGGCTACGCCGGGTGTCGCAATCACTTTTAGAATACGACTGACCATATCGCTTTCCGGGTGAACAACTCTATCTACTCTGAGCCCCAGTCTCTCAAAAGTTTTTAACCAGGAATTATATTCTGGTGTGCGTAGACGAATGGCTTTTAAAGCTGCTGGTGCCATATCATTGGCTATCAAGCTGGAAAGTACATTTGTTTCATCATCATGAGTGCAGGCCATGAACATATCAGCCTGTTCCAGCCCGGCTCTTTGCCAGTCTTTGATACTGGAGGCATTCCCCCTGATGATGCGGGCATCAAGTTTTTCATTGAGATATTGGCTACGCTCCTGATCCTGTTCCAGTAAAACCAGATCATGACCTTCACGAATAAGGCGTTTTGCAATATATTCCGTACATTGGCCGCCGCCAGCAAAGTAAATACGCATATTATGTACTATCTCCTTAATAATGAGACTTAAAATTAATTGATCAGATCTTCCCTGAGGCTGATCATGGTTCTGGAAAAGCAATTGAATCTGTGCTGTTAGATTAGCATAAAATTGAAGCTATCAGCATGAATACCCTGGCTTTTCCAGATTCGAGTCATCTTCTGCTACGTCCGCCTGACCCTGATTGTCGACCGGGTTGTGATGATCTACCCGGGAAACTCTTTTGTTGTAGGAATGATTTACTGCCTGATCCTTTCTGTAACTTTTGCTGAGATAGTATGTTTATAGATACTGATGCTGAATTTGGTTGTTTCACTTCAAAGATGACAGTCTTATTACTTTCTATATCAGCAGGGTTTGCACTGTTGATATTCCACTGTGATGCATAGTTGGCAACATAACCCTGGATTACCCACTTTGCTACCTTATCGAATGGCAGGCTGTGCTCGTTTCTAATAGATGTGGTAGTTATAACACCATTTTTATAAATACCACGGATAACAGATTTATCATTAGCTGAGATATTATCAATGGAGGCTGTTAGTGGTATGTTGTTCAAACTCAAGCTATTAGCTTTGGCCTGGATTTTTCCACGCAGTAGTATCTGCTTATCGATTATATGTCTGATATGCGTAGCATGAATCAAACCATCGGGATCTGTAAACCCTGAAACGGCAAGTGTATCTCCTAATTCAATGCCTGTATTGATTGCCGCAGACAGCTGAATCTGCTGTCCCAGTATGGTTGCTGATGCCTGATCTGAATCATAACTGGAAACCGGGCCTATCACTTCATGACGGATATTGATGTGCTGTGCCTGAGTATGCTCGTTGGTGTCGACGCTGAGTACTTCGACCACTTCACCGATTTCAAAATCATGAGTTTTAACAGTAATTCCATTGATGCTAATTGAGGTTTTATTACCGCTTTCTACTTCAATGCCATTGACAAAAATAGAGCCATAGCCGGTAATCTGACCAATGATTCCTGCTCCCTGCTGATTGCCTGCAATAATTCCGGTTCCACCTATGCCAAATTCATCTTCTTCATTTCCGGTGAGTTGCACAGGCTGGTTAGCTGCACATGCAGCGATTAAAAGAATCATTAAAGTTGTTAGTAATGTCGTCATTTTATTCATGATAATTTTCCTTCTCGTGCCAGTAACAGCCGAGTGTGAAGCGTGAATTGGCATTTTCCCTGTCGCTATCTGCAAGTCGCAGTTGCATAGCCTGCCGGTTAATTTCTGTGAGCATATTCATGGCCATTTCAGTGGATTGTGTTTGTAACTGTTGTACCGATTGAGTTGTCAGCTTGCCATAGTAAACGCTGCGCTCAAGCATCGGTTCGCCTTCTTTTAGCAGGTTATGAGTTGCGGTAGCGAGGTGATCACCAATATTTCTTTCCAGGTAATAACATAGCTTGTCGAAATCTTCCGATGGAATGAAGGCCTTTTCATTAAGTACAACTTGATCATTTTGCATGGTAATCAGACCCTGGCGTAACCATTCATCAAGCAGGGCACGAGGGCGCACATCTTTGCTTATGCTGGCAACCAGTTGATCAAACCCCGGCTCATCTTCATTCCCTGTTTTTTTCAGTGCTCGTGGTAAACCCTGTTTGTTCAGGTATTTACTGTTTGCGGTCCAGCTGGCAATCACTGCACCGCCCAGAGATAGGTCTGCAGGTGGTTTATCCCCGGACGACTGATCGAAAATACGTTTGATGTCCTTTCTATGAACCCCTGTCAGGATATAGATACGGCTGTTATTGGCAGCATCGCCATCACGCTGAATGATTTCACTGGCTGCTTCTACATAAACTTCTTTAAGTAGTTCACGCAGGGCAGGGAAGGTAATTTGATGCTGGATCAGCAGCCTGATCAGTGGGCGCAGGATACCCTTTAACGCTCTGATTAATGTTTGCCGTGTTTTTTGTTGTGTGACTTTATTCATATTTTCTGTTTAGGCAATGATTCGGTATCTGTCTAACTAATTGAATTACAAGGAATAAATATTTCAATTAGAAAATGCTTAAAAAATAAAGCATTTCTATTACTGAATATAGCTTGACGTGGGAATAATTACCACATATATTTACAGTATGTGGGAAATAATCCCACTTAAATGAAATTTCAGCAAACTTAATGGAGAATGTCATGAAAACTAAATTAGTCACAATTGCAACATTGGCTGCTGTTAGCCTGTTTGCCTCTTCTGCTTATGCGCTAGACGAACCGCTGGAAACTCAGCTTCATAATCAAACCCGTGAGCAAATTAGAGATACTGATCTACAAACTGAGGATCATGAAGCTATTCGTGATCAGCTCAGAACCCAGCTACGGGATGAAACCATGGAGCTGAATAAGTCAATGAATCAAACTAGAGTAAATACCGGTTCCTGGTTTGGCTCAGGTGATGGCTATGGATCTGGTGGTGGATCAGGCTCAGGTGGTGGTTCAGGTAATGGTGGTGGATCAGGATCTGGCGGCGGTTCAGGTAATGGCGGCGGGTCTGGTAACGGCGGTGGTTCCGGTAATGGCGGAGGCTCAGGCGGTCGAAATTAGATCAGTGTGCATTAAGCGTGAATCACTGGTGAAATTATAGTGCTCAAAGCCCAATGTGAAATAGCAAGTCAGAAAATAGGCGGAGTTCCGTAGGTGGTTTTCGGAACTCCAGCTATATCAATACTTTAAAAAATCAGTTGAATCATGGAAGTCCAGGTAACACCTTAATGCAGCTGATAAAATCATAAACACAGTCTTCAACAATCGCTGACTACGGTGTTTTTGATTACTCGGCAATTGCTCCTGCATTGTTCAAACAACAGTCATCCCTGACTTAGAAGACCAGGCACATCAATCTGTTACGCATCTTTTTCACGCTCAACTGATTTTTCAAGAGTTAAAGGATTTAATGTAATTAACCCAATAGTAGAAAAATCGATAATTAAGGCAAAAGAGGGTGCCTGCTTGACAGGATATTATGGCTTGATATTCATGGAAAGGTCTTCTATGCTTCTGAAATTTAATCAATTATTAAGATATTAGAAATAAAGTTGTGGTGGTTTTTGGTATCAGGGATATTGCAGTAACATTTAAGTGCCTCATATTTTCAGGGATAAACTAATTGATGTTCTCAACTCTCAACTCTCTACTCGCAATTTGTTACGTCAGGTCTCAGCTTTATGTATCACTTTATCGAAGAAAGATCTGATTTAAACTAAAAACGAAATTAATTCGAGCTAACAGGCTAATAGAAATATGGAAGAAGTATCAATGAGAAATTTTAAATTTATAAATATTATTTTACTGGCTTTAGCGATGTTTTTTGTCCAGGGATGTAGTTCTGAAGACAGTTCTACTGATGATGGTACTGGCTCTGTAGATGGAAACAATACATCAACAATTTTAACCATATCTATGACATTGAGAGATGGGCCGTCTTCTTCAGATTCTGAAATTTCATCAATTTCAACTCAAAAGCCCGGATATCTTTCTATTCATGTTGAAGACCAGCATGGGGTTGCTGCGAGTGGTCAAGTGTTAGCAGTTTCAACCGCTAAAGCTCAGGTTGATTCTAAATCTCTGCTAACAGATAGTCAGGGAAATGCAACTACAATTATAGAATTCAAAAGTGAAACAGGGGCTGATACTATAGAAGTTTCCACAAAGGTTGATAAAGAAGAATTTAATGCGTCTATAGGTTTTTTTGTAGATGCACCCAGCTTATCAATTTCCATGACATTGAGAGATGGACCGACTTCTGCCTATTCAGAAATTTCATCAATTTCAATTCTAAAGCCTGGTTATCTTTCAATTCATGTTGAAGACCAGGATGGCGTTGCTGCGAGCGGGAAAGTGGTAGAGCTATCAACTAATAAGGCACAGGCTGATCCTGATTCTCTGCTCACAGATAGCGAGGGAAATGCTACTGCAATTTTAGAGTTTAAAAATGAAACCGGGGCTGATACATTGGATGTCTCAGCTAAGCTTGATAATGAAGTATTTAATGCATCATTAGGTTATTCAGTCGTCGCTCCAGCTTTACAGTTGGGTGATAATTCAGGGGCATCATTTATTACTCAGCAACTTGAAGTAGCTGCTGCAGTTCTGTCATCTGATGGAAGTACTTCAATAAAAGCGTATTTTGTCGATGAAAATGGTGTGGCTTTTTCAGATCCTGTGGCAATCAATTTTTCTTCGATTTGTTCTAATGAATCACCACCGTTAGCATCACTTGATAATACAGTGGTAACCTCTTCTGGAGTTGCTACCTCAACTTATATTGCCGAAGGTTGTGTTGGCCCCGATATAATTACTGCTGAAGCCGTATTTGGTGGAGCAACTTTTACTGCAACTGGTAGACTTGAAGTTGCCCCCGAGCAGGCTGGCTCCATTAGCTTTATTTCTGCAACACCTGAGGCTATAACTCTTCTTGGAGGTGGTGGTGCCGGTTTAACAGAAACCTCGGAATTAATGTTTCAGGTACTGGGTTCTTCAGGTTCACCACTTGCCGGGCAAAAGGTTATATTCACTCCGAATGGTACTGCTGGTGGATTAACGATTAGCCCTACCTCAGCTATCTCGAATGCTTATGGTAATGTATCAACGGTTGTTCATTCTGGTAGTGTACCAGCAGTTGTTAATATCACCGCTACGGTTGATTCAACGAATATTTCAACTCAATCTACCGGCCTGGTTATCAGTGCCGGATTACCGGATTATGATAGTTTTACTTTAAGTCCTACCATTCATAACCCGGAAGCTTTGCTGTACGATAATATCGAAGTACCAATAACTGTACAGTTAGGTGATATTTATCAAAATCCTCCACCTGCAGGTACAAAAGTATCATTTACAGCGGAAGGTGGTGTTATTCCCGGAAGCTGTACTACGGATGAAAGTGGACGTTGCTCTGTAAAATGGTCATCAGGAGATCCCCGACCTGCTGATTTTCGCGCTACGATTTTAGCTTATACTCAGGGTGTTGAATCATTTATTGATGAGAACGGTGATGGGTATCTAAGCAACGATGAAATTATCCCCTATCAACTTCCTGAAGTTGTCAGGGATGATAATGAAAGTGGTGATTTTGATACCGGAGAATTTTATGTGGATTCGAATGAAAACCAGTCCTACGATGAGGCTGATCTTAAATACAATGGTAATCTCTGTAATGACACCACGGGACGCTGTTCGACTCAAACTACTATAAATATCTCCAGATCATTTGTGATAGTTTATTCTGATTCTTTTGCCAATATCAGTGCTGAATCTGGTGGCACCCTATTGGCTGACCAGGCCCAAAACCAGCAAAATTCTCTGGACATTGTTGATACAACTAAGACAGTTAAGGTTACTTATTCAGATAGAAATGGACAACCATTACCATCTGGTACAACGATAAAGGTTACAACAGATGTAGGGAAGCTAATTGGAACGACTTCATTTACTTTTCAGGAAACTTCAGTTGCTGGTAGTCGAGATTTTGAATTTGAAGTTAAAGATTCAAATCAAAACGCTGATCCATTAGTACCTGACCCGAATAAAACAAAAACTGGCAGAGTAACAATTACCGTTAAAACGCCAAAAGGAAATGAGACTCAAATCTTTTTTACAGTAAATGAATAAATAGTGAAAAATGTACTAGTGGATAGGTATAATTGATATCATCTTATTTCGCCGACTTTAGGATGATAATAAAAATATCATATTAGAATAACACAATGTTTTTATTTAATTATGAATGAAAAATTAACTACTTATTGCGCTTGGGTTGATTAGTTTATGCGCTATGAAGTTATTGTAAGTGGCTGAATTCTGGTTAAATTAACGGGTCAAACTGGATGATTATTGTAATCCTCGGGATCTACAAGAGATAGTAACTTAGAGACTATCTGAGTTAGTTCCCTGGTTTGATTAAAGATGATTTTTTTATATTGGTTAAAAATATTCTATTTACTTCAAAATAAACCGGAATATTTTTACTAAAACATAAGCGTTATACAGGCCAGACGCTAATATCTCAGCCTAAGATCAAGCAGAATTAATCAAAGGTTTCTTAAGTGGATTACTTGATATGGGTCAATGTATCATCTTTTTGGTGAATTACAGGTCGATTTTTTGTAGAAATGTACGACACTTATTATATCTATCATTAACAGGAAACATTTATGGTTAGCAAATTATATTCATGTGTATTTACAGTAATTTTACTTTTCGCTGCTATCTTTAATCAAGCTAATGCAGCCGACCAGAAACTTATTGAGGAAGGGGGGAAGATTTATTATAACCACTGTTTTCATTGTCATGGTGAACGTGGCGCTGGTGATGGGCATCTTGTGAATGCTTTAAAAGTAAAGCCAGCAGATTTAACGACATTAGATCAATCAGGTAATGTTGCTAAAAGAGTATTGGGCGCGGTTCTCGGTAGACATAAGTCCAGCTACCAGGATAGTAAAATGCCATTATTAAAGGATTCACTATCACTTGAAAAGGTATATGCGCTGATTGAATATATCGAAACATTACAAACAAAATAACCCCGGATTTTGATAGTTAATTTTAGCTCTTGCTCCAATACCTGACTGTTCATTTAATACAGTCTGGGCAAGAGCTGAAAACTTCAGCGAATTCTTTTTTTAATTTTCAGGTGTTTAATGGCTACATGAATTTTTTAGCTGAAGTCATTAGCCGGTAATTTATCACTTTCAAATATCCCTACAACAATCAGGAATCCAGGTTCAATTTCAGGTCTATTAAATAATGAAATATACAATAATTCCCGTTACTCCCTTACAACAAAACTGTTCACTCATATGGTGTGAGGAAACTGGAAAAGGAGCCATAATTGACCCGGGTGATGATTTAAACCCTGTTAGGCAGAGTATTAAAGAGCATCAGGTGAATATTGAAAAGATACTGATTACTCATGCGCATTTTGACCATGCCGGTGGTGCTCATGAGCTTGCTGGGGAACTGGGTGTCGAGATAATCGGGCCGCATATCGCAGATCAACCCCTCTTGCAGAGGTTAAGTGAGCAAGCTGAAGGTTGGGGGTTTCCACCTGTAACTACTTTTACACCAAAACGCTGGTTGCAGCAGGATGATGAAGTCAGCATAGGGAATTTAAATCTTAATGTGCTGCATTGCCCTGGCCATACTCCGGGTCATATTGTTTTTGTGCATAAGGATTCTCGCCTCGCATTTGTTGGCGATGTACTTTTTAAAGGCTCTATCGGGCGTACGGATTTTCCTTTAAGTAATCATCAGGACTTAATTGATTCAATTAGAAACAGGCTATGGCAACTGGGTGATGATTTTACCTTTGTACCTGGACATGGCCCGCTCTCAACTATTGGTGAGGAACGAAGGACGAATCCTTTTGTAGGAGGCTGAGAAATGAAGCTGAAAACTCTATTGATTCATGAAAAGCAGATATTTATTCCTGATAATAACAGCAGTTTCATGGATCAAATAGTTAGCAGCTAATTACTTTACCCGTAGTCCCCATGCATTTAATTTACCAGTGTCTCTACCTTCATTATCAGAAACAGAGAGAGTCCATTTTCCATCAGCTGGAGATTCTAAAAACTGGTTTATTAATGGTTGTGTGTCTCTATCATAAAGTTTAATTAAATTATCCTGTCGGCCACCACTTCTATCATGCAGCATGACAGTTGTTCCAGATGGGCTGGTTAAAGAAACTTTCAGGTCGCCAATCCATGTGTGAGTAATATCTACCCACAGCTCTAGCTCAGTGATATTTCCGGATTTATTTATATTCAGGGAATCAGAGATACCTGTGGCTTTATTGTCGGGTATAGCTAAACCAGTTTCGGATTCAACTTCTTCCCACTCACTGGCTGCTGCAATAATATGTAAAGACCACTTATTTAAGGTTCCAATGTCAGCGGCTGCGAAGTCTGTAACTTTTAATTGCCAGATACCCGATATTTCGCAACCTGATAGTAATTCTAAATCTGTAGTATTGTGAACATCAAAACGTTTGTTAATATTATTTTTACTTGCTCCCTGCCTGGCGTGCAGGCTAATAGCGATACCATCGGGTGAAATAAGCTGTATGGACAGATCGCCAATATAACTATGGCTAATGTCTATATCCACTTCAACACTCAATGCCAGACCTTCTTCTTCAATACTGATTGAGTCAGAAATACCATTGCTATCATTATCAGGAATTTCCAGTCCCGGACTACTTGTTTCATTCACTAATATATTGCCTGATGGTTCTCCTAATGCAGCCATTAATACCAGTGCAAAATCCTGGGGTGACTCCGGTATATTTGATGCAATAACCTGTATTTTCCAGTTTCCGGGTATTGGTGAATTGAGTTTGATCATCTCGACATTATTGCTTGTATCCATTGTTAGATCTCCATCAGCTGATGGATTACCGACATAACTTTTACCATCAGGAGATGTAATCATCAGGTTTAAATTATTCACTAGATTCTGCCCCGGGTAATCGCTATAGCAGAGTACTATTCGTAATGCTGTTTCTGAAGAGCTTATAACAAAATCATGATTCCACAGCTGACCTGTTTCAAGACCATCTGTTACATCAATAAACTCTACACTGGCTGGATTATCTGGTGTCAGTATGTTTTCCAGGTTGACCCGTCCAAAACCCTGATCATTATCAGCTATTAGATCTTCTTTTCCAGGGTTAGGTAAACGTCTGGCTCCAGCAATTAAGGTCGCTTTAATCAGTGCAGCAGAAGGTTTTTCCAGTTTAATATTTTGCCGTAAATATTGGCGTACCAGAGCCGCTGCGCCTGCGGCAAGAGGGGTTGCCATACTGGTACCACCCATATGAAAATATTTTCGTGATGCCGGGAATGCTGCCCATGCCTGATTGTTACTGGCTATCATTGAAGAGCGGGTGGACAGAATATAGGTGCCAGGTGCAACGATGTCTGGACGAATGCGACCATCTCTGGTGGGACCGCGACTGCTAAATGCGACAATTTCATCGGGGTTATTAGCCATTGGGTCACTGTTGTAAGGCGCTACCGGATAATCGTCAGGCCACCAGTTGCCATATTGATTTGCATCAAAATTTGGGCGTTCATTTTCACTGGCACCCACACAGATACAGTTTTTTGCAGTGGCTGGAGATGTTACGCTCATCGGGTTAATTACGCCGTCACCATCCATATCTGTACCATCATTACCCGCAGCAACCAGCACACAGAAATCTTTGTGTTCCCATACAAATCTATCCAGTTGTTCACTCTGGCTATCATATTCTCCCGCATCTCCTCCGCCCCATGAATTAGAGTGGATACGTGCTTTTTTATCGTAGGCTTCAGAAAATAAAGTTTCAATATTATTAGGAATTCCCGCCAGCATATAGCGACCTATTGATTGATAGTAATCAGTATTTTTCCATTTCATTTCCTGTTCAACAGCCTGGAATACCAGTTTAGCTCTGTATGCAAGGCCTCGAACAGGCCCTTCAATTCCATTGAGTCCCTCGCTTTCACTACCATCACCCAGAATTGACCCTGTTACATGAGTCCCATGTCCACTATCATAGTCTGCAGCTCCATCATCTCCTCCAGGATTGGTAATATAAGGGTCGTAGTAACTTTTAATGGGGTAACTACTGATAGATGCTATCCGGCCTCTGAAATCTTTATGTATAGTAGTTGCATCACCGGTATCGATACCAGTGTCACATACTGCGACTATTTCACCTGTTCCATCCAGGCCGGGAATACTATTCTGGAGTTGTTGACCTGCACCCATTAATCTGGGGGATAAATCATTACTGGTTCTTTTCAGGTTGTGTTCACGGATATTTCGAACACCATGAACAGCAGAAAGTTCTCGAATATGTTTACTTGTTGCTGTTCCTCCACTGTATTGCAAAATCATCATTAAGGCAGATTTGTCTGTGTCGAGTATTTCAAAACCAATCTCTTTTATCTGTTTGCCGGCTAATCTCATGGTGTTAGCATCGAAAAAATCGATTTCATACAGACCCGGTAAAACTTTACTGCGTGGCAAGTCTGCATCAGTCTGGCTGGCTTTACGTTTTGCATACTTCAAAACTGATGGTGCCACGCGGTCACTATGGCTGAGATGACCGGTCCAGCGAACAAATGATAGCTTGGTGATGGCCGATACAGCTGCTTCATTAGCGCGAACAACATAGCTGAAACCGGAAAAAGGAGATTGCAATTTACCACCGGCTTTTTCTACAGCTTTTAGCCACTCTTTTTTGATAGGGCCGATAAACTGGACCAGATAGTGATGAGGACCAGCCGAGAGTTTTCTGACACCTTTATAGTCAGGGTGGCTACGAGTTTTTCCTTTCTGATCAACTCGAGGTATATTTGTATCCAGCTGTCTTTGACCTGCCGGAATGATATATTGTTTGGTGATATCTTCTGTGGGGAAGGATGCTGTTATTTCAGCGATATTCTGACTGGGTAAACTAATGAGCAAAAATCCTGGATATTTTGCGATCACTGAAAAGCGTTCAGATAGTTGATCCTGTTCAGCGCCAGAGACAAAAACCTTTAATACACTTTCCATAACTCTCTCCTTTATAAGTTTTGTGTTTAGATCTTACGCTGGTTAAATATTATATTCAACACTCGGTAAGTCATAAATGCTACCCCTGATTTAGCTGATACTCAGTCATTTTTACTCTCTTAATAAGGACATGCCAAGATGAAATATCCTGTTTTGAAGCCTGTTTGTAATTGACTGAATGTGTATAATTCTGCGTATCTGTGTGAAAAATATGTCGACAGTAAGGCTTTTATTAGCCGTCCTGTTGTTCACTATGGCAGCAATAATTTAAAGATTGACTGATTTTTCCTGCATAATCGAGGCAGTAGCTCATGTAGTTTTGTATCCCGAGTGTTGATAATATCGCTGATCTGGATATAGTAGTGACTGCTTTTACAGCTGGTCGCTGTAAAGCTTAATTCTTTTTTATGGGAGCAGTTAAATATTCAATTAAAAATTGATTCCTCTTTTTAAGCTATTATGAGTTCTATATATGGGGCGCCTTACACTAAAAATAACAATAATTTTTTTAATTTTTTCACTTTTTGCCTGTGCATCTAAACCACAGGTAAAACCAGCACAGGAAATGCCTAAATGGATTAGTGAACCGGGTGATGGTGCTGTTGGTTCCTGTCTTACACATGTACGTGGACGACATTATCAGGAAGACCTTGCGATTGCCAGAGCACGCGAACGACTTGCAGCAAGATATGGTGTGGAAGTTTCAAGTGTTCAGACTATTAAAGAAAAAGTGGTGAATGATAGTAGTTCCGTAAGATCTGATAAGAAAACTGATTTACGTGTTAGCAAAAATATTGTCAAAGCTCATGTCCGCGCTGTATGGCTTGATGAAGCACGTGATGAAATTTGGGTTTGGGTTTATCCGGTCTCTGATTAAAATTTGCAGATTAGGTTTCCATGGAACTCTTAGCTGAATAAAGCAGTCATAAATTGAACACGGCTTCCCTGAGATGATGAATCAAATGTTCAATTGAAAAATATTGCTTACTGTGGGTGTATTTTTAAAGAGTTTACATTTATTCTAGGTAGCAGGATTAATCAGGTTAATTTCTAATAGTTCAATAGATATGAAATATAAAAAGTTAGGTAGTAGTGATTTACAGGTTTCAGAGGTTTGTCTTGGCTCTATGACCTGGGGAACCCAAAATACACAATCGGAAGCATTTGAACAGATTGATTATGCTCTGGAAAAGGGAATTAACTTTATTGATACAGCAGAGTTATATGCAGTTCCTCCAACAGCTGAAAGCTATGGTTTAACCGAACAATATATCGGTGGCTGGATTTCAAATAATCAGGCTAAGCGCAAAGAGATAATTTTAGCGAGTAAAATTGCAGGACCAGGCCTTCCCTGGATTCGAGATGGCGCTAATATTACTGGAAAAACTGTTAAACAGGCTGTGGATGCTTCTCTTAAAAGACTGCAAACAGATTATATAGATCTCTTCCAGTTACATTGGCCAAATCGACCTCATCCTCATTTCGGCAGGCATTGGCCGCAGCAGCTTAGCTATCATGAAATGAATGTTGCTCAACAACGTGAAGAGATTCTGGATATTCTGACTGCATTAGATGATAGTATAAAAGCCGGTAAAATACGCTACTGTGGTTTGTCAGATGAAACACCCTGGGGAGTTAATGAATATCTGAGGATGGCAGAAATTCATAACTTACCGAAAATGGTTTCTATTCAAAATGAATTTAATGTTTTACATCTGGTGGATTCACCGTACCTGATTGAAACCTGTGTTTTGAATGATGTTGCCTATCTGCCCTGGTCTCCTTTAGCGGGTGGTGCTTTATCTGGTAAATACCGTAATGGCGCGAAGCCGGAAAACTGCCGCTGGACTATGACGCAACGGAATGGGCTTTTTCGAGATACAACGCATTCACATGCAGCTATTGAAGCCTATTATGAAATTGCCAGCCGTCATAATTTATCATTAACACAAATGATACTGGCCTGGACTTATCAATTTAAAGGTGTTACTTCTACCATTATTGGAGCAACTTCTTTAAAACAATTGAAAGAAGATATAGACGCTTATGAATTGCGACTTTCTGAGCAGCTATTGAGTGACATTGATCAGGTAATCAAGAGATACCCCGTGCCCTTTTAATTTAAATCATTTTTTGAAGTGCTATGACTGAGTTTTTTTCAAAATCACGTCGAGACCTCCTCAAAAAGCTTGCAGCAGCAGGAGCAGCTTGCAGTATGCCATATACTGTCCTGGCGGGATTAAAAGAAACTCCAGTCACCCGACCCATACCATCAACAGGGCAAAGATTACCTGTTATTGGAATGGGTACTCATATAACATTTAATGTAGGTAGTGATCCACAGGCCCGTTTATCCCGTGCAGAAGTATTAAAGACATTTTTTGAACAGGGTGGTCAGCTGATTGATTCATCTCCTATGTATGGGTCGTCAGAAGAAGTTATTGGATACTGTATAAACAGACTGGGTAAGGTAGCGGCTCCATTGTTTTCTGCGACCAAGATCTGGACTTCGAGCACACAAGAGGGTAAACAGCAGGTCGCTGATTCTCAAAAGCTTTGGGGGGTGGATCAATTAAATTTGAATCAGGTACATAATCTGATTAACTGGCGTAATCACCTGCAGACACTTTCTCAAATGAAAAGTGATGGTGATTTACAATATATCGGTATTACCACATCACATGGTCGACGCCATCGTGAACTGGAAAATATTATGCGTAATCATTCCGTCGATTTTGTACAACTCACTTATAATATTGATAATCTTGATGTTGAAAATCGATTATTACCTCTGGCTTTGGAAAAAGGTATCGCAGTGATAGTAAACAGGCCTTTTAGTAGGGGATGGTTATTTGATCGATATCAATCTTATCCTTTACCGGATTGGTGCAAGGAATTTGACTGTAGTAACTGGGCGCAGTTTTTTCTAAAATTCATCGTTTCTCATCCTGCTGTTACCTGCACCATTCCGGCCACTTCACGAGTTGATCATATGCTGGAAAATATGGGGGCATGTTATGGCCGGTTACCAGATCCTGATATGCGACAACGTATGATTGCTTATGTGCAATCTTTGTAATACAGGAGTGATTGTCCTACCGTCTATCTGACCTGTAATTGTTTTCTGAGCAGAGTTATTTTCGCCAGTTTGAACTTTACAATCAATGGATATCATCTATGCAGTGATTGATTTCTCGGCAATTGCTCCTGCATTGCTCTAACTACAGCCATCCCTGGCTTAGACCAGGCACATCAATCTGTTACGCATCTTTATCACACTGAACTGATTTTTCCAGGTTCAATCTACTTCATCCCTGTGGCGCTATGGCCATTGTTTAGTTTGCTTATTTATGCAGCTATGGATAACTGGATGGGAGTATTTCCAGCATTCGCATTGATGGTTTATACTCTTTTCGTATTTTTACCCTCTCAACACCCCAAAAAGGTTTTTAGAAAAATTAATTAATCTCTAATCATCATGATCTTTATGATCTTCCCTCTTGTATTTATAATATTTCGAATTAATTGAATCCTGGTTGTAGTTACCAGAACGCTTTGAGCGCCATATGCGTTTAGCTTCATGCTCGTCACCGCTGCGATGGCATTCTGCACAGTTTTCATAATCTCTAATGCCTTCCTCATAATGCTCTTCCCTAATTTTTGAGCGTGAATGCTCATGACAGCCATAACAGGTGTATTCACTATAATCATTCTGCATATGACAGGTTTCGCATTCGGTATTATGATGTCGGTCGAAACGGAAATATTCGTCATGATCAAAGGTTGCTGGTGTCCAGCTATCCTGACTATGGCACTGTTTGCAATTTCCGGTAACCTGTTTATGTAGTCTATCTTCAGGGTTTTGGTGGCAGCTTTCACATTTGTCCTGCAATGCTGGCTCAAGTAGTTCATGAGAAAACTGGCTGATCGGTCTAAATGCTTTTACACCTTTATGATCGCTATGGCAGCTGGTGCAGTCTTCCTCGATAAGTTTCTGATGGAAGGCAACGTTTTTATTTTCTTTATCAATGGTCAAGCCTTTAGTGGTTTTTAGGCCGATTTCTTCAACCTTATGACAGACTATACATTTCTCTGAAGGGCTTCCAATGAAAGCAGTATGACAGGCAAAACAGTCTGTTGATATTTCAGCGTGAGCATCAATGGATTTACCCGGTGAGATCATCAATTCAGGAACAAATAGCGCCAGTAATACCAGTATGATGAGATTGGCTGATACGATTAACAGAGGAATTTTTTTCTTCATCGTTATCTCCATTCCCAGAACATTAGAATGCTTATTATATGTACCAGAGCAAGTACCGCGAAAGCCAGCGTAATCGGCAGATGGATTACGCGCCATTTTTTCATTAAGTCAAATGTGCTTGCATCCCAGAATAAATGCTTTTCGATTTCATCCTCTGATAAGCCTTGATCGAAATAAAGTTGTTTTTTGTCTGCGATATGTCGGCGTGATCTATCCAGCAGATATTTTCCGGTGAGTCCACTGATCACGTTGATCAACATTGCGAGAATGGCTAGCCAGGGCAGTATGTCATAGACATGAATACCTGCATGTACCAGAATAAATAATGATCCCATCCAGGTCAGTGTCTCATGCAGGAAGAGCAGGGTTTTGGGTTTACCAAAGTTGATCTTTTTACGTTTGCGCAGGGAGTAAAAGAACGAAAGTAAAATCAACAGGGTGCCCGGAATGCCAAGCCATCGACCAACCCAGGTCATGTCAAATACGTGTAGTAAAGCGTCGGTAATGATGGTGGCCAGTATGAGTGAGCCAAACATCATCAGAAAAGGGATAATTTCTTTACGTACTAGTGATCGTTCCATAACTTTTTATGCGTCTAATATAAGGTCGCCTTTCGGTTTTGATATACACATCAGGCAGTGACCCGGGCTGATATCAAAATCAGGCTGCTGGTTAAAATCCAGTTCGCCAGATTGCACGGCTGTCTGGCAACTTCCACAACTCCCACTACGGCAGCCAGATTCTACTTCAATGCCATTGTCTTCTGCTAACTCCAGTAGAGAATCAAATGAAGCGTCCCAGGTCAGGCATTTACCTGATTTGCTGAAGGTGATGCTGCTGGATATGTTCTCATCTTTTTGTGCCAGAGTCTTTTGTTTTGTTTTAATCGTAGAAGGGCCAAAAGCTTCATAGTAAATATCTTCACTTTGTACGCCCCAGCCCTCCAGGCCTGTCACCAGGCTCTGCATCATAGGGCCAGGTCCACAGATATAAAATTGATAACGCATCAGTTTAAGCGTATTGCGTAAAAGAGGAATATCGACTCGACTATGATGCTGATAATCAATGCCTGGCTGATCAGTTTGTTTCGGCTTGCTGTAACAGACGTTCAGATGAAAATTGTCATGTCTTTCTGCTAAAGCTGAAAAGTGTTGCTTCATGATATGACTATCACTGTTTTGAACTCCGTAGTAAAGCCATATTTCTCTAGTGCTGGATTGTTGCAACAAGGTATTCAGGATGCTCAGCATGGGGGTAATACCTATGCCACCACCAATTAATACGATGGGTAGTGTTGATTCCTGAATTAGATGGAAATGCCCGGATGGAGGTTTAACTAGTACTCGACTACCCTGGTGGATGTGATCATGAAAAAAGTTGGATGCGATACCATCAGGGGTTTGTGGCTGTCCGACGGGTGCTTTTACACGTTTGATTGATACTCTATAGTAGTCGGGTTTAGGGGCATCGGAAAGTGAATAGCAACGAACAATCGATTTGGTTTCGTTGGTAGCGGGATCATTAATTTGCAGTTTGAAGGTTAAAAATTGACCAGGAATGAAGCTGGGTAATGGTTTTCCATCTACAGGAACCAGATAGTAGGAGCAGATGCCTTTGCCTATGTCCTCAAACTCTCGACTTTTAACGGTAAATTCTCTGTAATCTTTCCAACTGCCATCAGCATCGACAGTTGAATTTACGAGCTTACTTTTAGGCTTTGTGTTAGTAGGGGTGTGGGGCTTTGTATTTTGTGCAGCCTTATTGATCAGATTGCGCCTTGCACGATAGAGGCTAATTAAAATGATTATTGCAAACTGTAGCAGTATTACAGCAAAAATAATCAAGGCCAGGCTAGTTGTGCTCATTGGAGAGACTGCTTAATAAAAAGTATAGTTGAAATTAATTTTCGCAGTTTAAGTATGATAGCTTAAATGAAGCTGAATTTCGGGTTAATTGTTTGCGGGATATTTATTGTTATCAATCCTGGGTTATTATTGATTTTCTTAGTTAACACTAAAGGTTTAAAATGAAAAACATATTCATCATCTGTGGTGCAGAGCAGGTTGGGAATTCCGAGGGGCGATTTAATCGTTCACTGACTAATGCGGCAATTGAGCTTCTTTCAGGGCATTACCAGCTTGAGGTAACTTTCATAGCGGATGGTTATGAGATAAAAACGGAACAGGAGAAATTTTTTCGAGCTGATACTGTGATTTTTCAATTTCCAGTTTTCTGGTTTCATTGCCCGGCTTCAATGAAAAAATATATCGATCAGGTATATCAACGTGGTGTGTTTTATGAACGTAAAGAACCATATGGTACAGGTGGCTTACTCAAGAATAAAAAATATCTGTTATCGACAACCTGGAATGCGCCCGAATCAACCTTTGGAGATATGACTGCTTTTTATCAGGGACGTAGTTTGGATGAGGCAATAATTGCCATGCATCAATCTAACCGTTATGTTGGTATGCAGCCGCTGCCGAGTTTTGCCGTTCATAATGTAGTTTCTGCACCTGACTATCCAGCGTCAGAAGCTCAGTGGTTGAACCATTTAAAGGAATTATTCCTTACGGATTCACCGATTGGGTGATGATACACATCAACTGTCATGGTTTATGAAACAGTGGGTTAACCTCTATTGTGAGCTGTCAATTGCGGATTCCAGGTTAAAAGTTACATTGACGTAGTGTAGTTATTGCTTGCTGCAGTTGCAGAAACTTCTGCTTATCGCCACCCCGGTCAGGGTGATACTGCATTGCCAGTATTCGGTAACGTTTTTCTATATCAACTTTACTGGCATCTGTTTTCAGTCCTAAAACCTCTAATGCCAGAGGTTTTTTCTGGTCGGCATAATAGTTTGTCCAGAATTGTCCTAGCAAATTTTTAACATCATCAAGAGTTGTATTCTTAAGATTATCCAGGTTCAGATAATATTCCCGCATTGGGTCGGGTATTGATAGCGCATTTGTGTCGCTGGTTTGGTATGGCAGGATTTTAATTGTGAGAACATGGATATCCAGTGTCGCTACCTGCTGTTCTATCAGATAATCAGATAGTCGATAAAGCGCATGAAACAAAAGAAAATGGGCCTGATACATTTCTAGTTCATTACGAAATAAATCAGGCTTAAAGTCATTTTCCTTTTCACTTTGTAACTGACGCATCAAATCGTATTCACTGTACCCCTCAGGTTTTTGTTTTAATAACGTCCAGAGTCTGGATTCAAGGTTATAAAGCATGTTTTGAAGAATACGGGTTAAATTCAGCTTGTTTTAAGGATTATCATGTTTATGGATAAAATTATAGTTTAAAAAAAGCATCAAAAGGATATGTTTAAACCTGGATTCCGCAGTTGACCGCGCGCAATAGAGGTTAACCCGCTGTTTCATAAACCATGACAGTTGATGTGTATAATCCTGGAACAATCAGTTGAATCATGAAAGTCCAGGTAACAGCTTAATGCAGCTGATAAAATCAAAAAATACGCTCATCACCAATCAGATGAAAACGGTGTTTTTGATTTCTCGGCAAAAGCAGGCGGTAGTGGTATGGCTTTACATGAGCGTTCATCAAAAAATATGAATTGATCAGGTTTTGCTGAATTATTTATGGCCAGTTGATATTACAATTAATTATTCTTACGGCTTATTAAAACCACAAACCCTGTTTCTACCTTCTTTTTTGGCTTGATATAGTCGTTTATCGGCATTATTGATCAGTGTTTCATAACCATCCATGCTGTTAGTGTTTATGGCGACTCCAGCGCTAATAGAAATATTGATGGATAGGTTTTCAGGCTCATATATAAAAGATTGTTGTTCTACTTTTTTTCTAAATACTTCACACCATTGATAAGCGCCTTCCAGAGTCGTTTCATTAAGTAAGACAATAAATTCCTCCCCGCCATATCGACCGGAAGCATCAGCTTTTCTGGTAACCGATTTTAGAGTTCCACATGTTTCTCTGAGAACTTTATCTCCGAATTGATGCCCGTACTTATCATTTATCTCTTTAAAGAAATCAATGTCAACCATACATACACACATAGGTTTATCATAGCGCTGAGCATTGCTAAAAGTGTGTTTAATCAAATTTTCAATTTCTCTGCGATTGTATAAGCCGGTAAGCTCATCGTACATGGCCAGTTTAGTGAGTTTTTCATTAAGTTGTTTACGTTCAGAAATATCTTCAAAAGCGACAATAACGCCCTGTACCTGGTCATCTTTGTAATAAGGACTGGCCGTATAGGAAACTGGTAGAGATTTACCATCAGCTCGATTGAAAGAGTCGTCTTCAATATGTACTGATTCGCCGGAGCGGGTCACATTTATAATTGTTAAGTCGGCGATTTCCTGGATCAGAGCCTGGTGTAATAGTCCTAAGCTACCGGGTTGAATAGAATCTTCTTTTTGTAATCCTAAAAGTTTTTCTGCCTCCGGATTGATTGTGATTACTTTACCCTGTAAATCTAATACCATCAGGCCTTCCGCCAGGTCTGTGGTAATCGCTTTTTGCAGTTGTTCGCTTTCCTGTAACGCCTGTATGGTGATTTTTTCACTGGAGCGTATGCGGGAGATTAGATAACTGGATATTAAGGCGATAGGTGAAAGTAGAAAAATGAGGAAAATTGTCTGGTTTATTTTTTCATTCACTATTTGTTGAATAGTTTCAGCAGGAATATGTGTCCCTACTTTCCAGAAATATTCTTCTTTGCCAAATGTTTTATTACTGCTTTGAAAAGGTTCAACTGCGCCATCACTGGAAATACTTCCTTTTACCAGTGGATAGACAGTGTTCCAGGTGAAAATCCCACTTTCATTAATTAGTTGTCCATTATCTTCATTTTTGATGTTACGCCATATAAGAGGGTATCTGGATGAAAAGCTATTCTTATTTTTAAACATAAACCCAAAATTATCTTTTTTATGCAGGCTATGCAGGAAGTATCCATCTTTGTTTAACATAAAGGAATTTCCATTTGCCCCAATCATTGTAGAAGAAAGTTTTTCAATTGTATGTTTAGCAAGATAGTTTATCAGCAAGACTCCTCTTTTAACGCCTGTATTATCAAAGACGGGTGTTCCGATTCTTATCATTGGTTTTAATGGTTTTTCTATATGCCCATTTTCAATATTTAAATCCAGTGGAGAAATAAAAATGTTTCCTTTGTCGAGTTTGAATGCATCGATAAAATAATATCGTCTGGCCTTATTCTGTAACTTTTCAGTTTCAACAAGTTTGCAATTGCCATTGTTATAATTTGCCCGTGAGCGTTCCTGACCGGTAGAGTCAAGAAACCGTATTTGATCATAAAGCTTCTTATTGCAGCTGAAATTTAGAAACTCATTACCCAGTTTTTGTAAAGACACTTCATCATTACTGGTTAAAAAATCCTGTAAATTTTGCGATGCCGAAATTACCTTCAAATCATTAATGACATCAGATATTTGATCATTTATGACTTGTTGGCCTAATCTGGTTTGACCATTTTCATAGCTTAGTAAAACTTCTACTTCGGATTGGTAACGGATATAGAAAAACGTAGATACAGCAATAGTAAAAACTGCTAAAAACAATAGGAATATTGTTATGAAAGACTTTAAAAAAAAGTAATTAAATTTATTCATTTTTAACTGGTGAAATGCTCCCAGAATTACGTTAAGTCCAATCGATTATAGATAATAATTAATCAATATGGTTTAACCAGTCTAAATGAAGTAAAAAAAACAACAAGATTATTCTGGTTATTTTTAAGGTTTATGTCAGTTTTCTTAGAAAATCTGTGAGTTAGCTCTTAAACCTGAAAAAATCAGTTGAATCATGAAAGTCTACGTAACCCTGGATTCCGCAGTTGACCGCTCGCAATAGAGGTGAACCCACTGTTTCATAAAGCATGACAGTTGATTTGTATAATCACCCAATCGGTGAATCCCGCTACGAACTGAATTGCAGGTTTGAGGCGCGGTGTATCTCTTCGTTGTAACTCACTGGAATAGCAGGCTATTCCGCATCGTTACGCCTTGAGCTACACCACCTCAAACGCACAATCAACTTGTCCAACTGCGGATTTCAGGTGAAAGGGTATTTTTAAAAAGTGTGGATAGAGAGAATTTGGGATTATTAAACAGGAAAATAGATATGGGTGATGCGCGTTGCATCACCCGTTATGATTGGGTGGGTTGAGAATGATATCTCTAACGAATTCGCTCACATAAATCTTCTTCATTGAAGAAATAGGCAATTTCAACTTTTGCTGTATCCGGTCCATCTGATCCATGCACGGCATTTTCATCAATGGTTGTTGCAAAATCTGCACGGATGGTTCCAGCCTGAGCTTCTGCAGGATTAGTGGCTCCCATGACATCGCGATGTGAGCTGATAGCATTTTCTCCCTCAAGTACCTGAACCATCACCGGGCCGGAAATCATGAAATCGACCAGGTCATTAAAGAAAGGTCTTTCCTTATGCACGGCATAAAAACCTTCAGCTTTTTCTCTACTGAGCTGCATCATTCTGGCAGCGACTATACGCAAGTTTGCTTTCTCGAATCGACTATAAATTTCACCGATAACATTTTTACTGACTGCATCTGGTTTGATAATAGACAGGGTTCTTTCAATACTCATGATTAATTCTCTGGGGCTATGTATAAAATGGCGAATTCTACTTAGTTAAATTGATTTGCAGAAAGTATCTGAATTAATATACATAGACATAGAAAAGATAACCAGATATTGCCTGTTTTTTATACTCTGTAGTTACTCTTTCAGGCGATATCCCGTTTTAAACATCCACCATACCACACTGGAACAGATGAGTAGAAACAGTAACATAACGGTTAAACTGATACCTACATTTACATCAGAAACCCCAAAGAAACTCCAGCGAAAACCGCTGACCAGATACAGAACCGGGTTAAATAATGTCACTGTTTGCCATAGTGGTGGTAGCATACTGATTGAATAAAAGGTGCCACCGAGAAAAACCAGAGGTGTGATGATTAGCAGTGGGACTACCTGCAATTTTTCAAAATTATTTGCCCACAGACCAATGATAAAACCCAGTAGACTAAATGATACACAGGTCAGTACCAGAAACATAAGCATCCAGACAGGATGATCAATGCGTAAATCTACAAAAAAGGCTGCGGTTATCAAAATAATGCTACCCAGGATCATCGATTTTGAAGCAGCCGCGCCTACATAACCCAATATGATTTCGAAAAATGAAATTGGGGCTGACATTATTTCATAAACGGTACCGGAAAATTTGGGAAAGAAAATGCCAAATGAAGCATTAGAAACGCTTTGGGTTAATATCGATAGCATGACCAGTCCTGGTACAATAAAGAGTCCATAGCTAACCCCTTCAACTGCCTGTATACGTGAGCCTATGGCTGATCCAAATACGATAAAATAAAGAGCAGTAGATAAAACCGGTGAAGCAATACTCTGGAACAGCGTGTTCCAGGTGCGTAACATTTCATTTTTATAAATAACTTTTACGGCCTGAATATTCATTGGTCTGCCTGCACCAGGTTAACAAAAATATCCTGTAAGGAACTTTGTGTTGTGTTGAGATCTTTCATGGATAATCCTGCATTGTGCATATCCTGTAGTAAGATTGTGATACCGGTGGTTTGACCGTGGGTATCATAGGTAAATACCAGTTCTCTACCATCCCCGGAAAGTTCTAGTGCATGCTTGCTTAATGATTCTGGTATTTTGCTGACTGGTTCTTTTAACTCAATTATCAATTGTTTACGTCCCAGTTCCTGCATAAGGTTATCTTTGTCTTCGACCAGTAATAGTTGTCCATCATTAATAATGCCTACACGATCTGCGATTTGCTCAGCTTCTTCAATATAATGAGTGGTCAATATGATTGTCACACCTGAATCGCGAAGTTTGTTTACGATGCGCCACATGTCCTTGCGAAGCTCGACATCTACTCCTGCTGTTGGTTCATCCAGAAATAAAATTTTGGGCTGATGAGAGAGTGCTTTACCGATGAGTACTCTACGTTTCATACCGCCAGAAAGGGTTCGTAGCTCGTTATCCTTCTTGTCCCATAAAGAAAGATCTTTGAGTAATTGGTCAATATAGCTGTCATCCTTTTTTTTACCAAATAATCCCCGGCTGAAACATAAGGTATCCCGCACTTTTTCGAAGGCCGACAAAGTGAGCTCCTGTGGGACGAGTCCAATTTGTTTACGGGCTTGCCGGTAATTCTCAATAATATCAAATCCACTGACCGTAACAGTTCCGGAGGAAGGGGATACAAGACCGCATATGGTTGAAATTAAAGTGGTTTTACCCGCGCCATTCGGGCCAAGCAGGGCGAGTATTTCCCTCTCTTTGATGTCCAGATTAACCTGTTTAAGTGCCTGATGCCCGCCCTCGTAGGTTTTATTAAGATTTGAAATTGAAATGATTGTTGTCATGTTTGAATGATAAAGTATTTTGCTAGCTATAGGGTAATTAGCTAAAGCTGATTAAAAAATTGCTGTAATCCGGATTTTATTCAACCTGGAAAATTCAGTTGAATCATCAAAGGCAGTTATATATTTCTGACCATAACTGCAGTTTCAGCAATATCCCTGTTAATCATCCGGTAACATCTAATGCTGCTGATAAAATAGAAAACACAGGCTTTAGCTATCAGGTTTTCAGCAGGGATATTGTTATATCGCGAATGCAGGATGCATAAGAGCGTGATTACCGCGGTTAGTCCAGAAGATCGCAACAATATAATGTCTTAAGATATGGCTCTTAATATTCTTTTCAATTAATTTTTCCGGCAATATTTCACCGGTATTCATGATTTCGCTTATTACGACCTTACCAGTTGAGCTTCAACTGTTTTGCGTAATTCAAGATTACCAACTTGTTCTATCAGGGTTAATGCAAAATCCATTGCAGTGCCCGGTCCACGTGAAGTAATAACATTATCATCAATTTCAATAGCGTTTCCAGAAATTGTAAAATCAGAACTATCAATTTCATTGAGTGCACCCGGGTAGCAGGTTATTTTTTTTCCATTCAATATACCTGCTGAAGCCAAAGCTTTGGGTGCTGCACATATGGCCGCAATTTTTTTATTAAGCTGATGCTGCTGCCTGATTAGTTTCTGGATGTTTTCATTGTCACGTAAATTATCAGCACCGGGTAATCCTCCCGGTAAAACAATGAGGTCAAACTGTTGATCCATAACCTTTTCAATCGATGTATCGGGTATAAGGACATTTTGTCGGCTTGCACGCACTGGTTTATCATCCAGACCTGCTGTAATAACATTAAATCCTGCTCGTCTTAACAGGTCTATTACGGTAATCGCTTCTAGTTCTTCAAATCCTTCTGCGAGTGGGATAAGTATGTTAGCCATGTGTTTTTTTCCTGATGTTGATGATTGATCAGTTGCGAAAGCGTCATAAATTGATAGTCTGAAGAAAGTCCGCTGAGCCTTTCCTGTAATATATCAATTGTAGAAGAATAGGGATGTGCAATAGCGATGGCATATCCATTTTCATCAGCCTTTTTTAACCAGCGATTGAATTGAGTAATTATTGATTCAGGATTGGTATGATCATAATCCAGAAAAACATCCCGTTTAAGAGAAGCTATTCCTGCTCTAATTGCCTGTTGATACGCCTGGCTGGAGGCAGTGGTTCTGCTATCCAGAAAGTAAAGGTGATTGTCGTAGTTTTTTATAGATTCCATAATGGGGCGCATAATATAACCCATGCCAGTGAGTTTGCTGCCCATATGGTTATTGATACCTGTAATATAGGGGACTTCCTTTAACATGCTTATGACGTTTGCAGTAATTTCGTCTTCAGACATGCTTTCATTTAGAGCGCTTAGCTCGACATTCCTGGCACCGGCAAGAGACTGCATGGGCATGTGTAATATAATTTCATGTCCATGTTGATGGGCAAATTCAGCAATTTTTTTATCGTAGGTTGTCTCAGGAATGATTGCAAAAGTATGGTTTCCAGGAAGGTTTAATACCTGTTTAGCCAGCTCGAAGGAATAACCCAGATCATCAACTACCAGTGCCAATACTGGTTTATCAGCATAGGCACTGTGACAAAATAGAAAGCTGGCTAAAACAAGTAGTCTAATCATCCGTGTTTATTGTGAATATTGTTGGCAATGCTTAAACCTTTGAGTAAATTAAGCGCTTCGAATAATTGATAATCGGTTTCGGATAGAGCTTTTTCATCCTCTTCATCGCTATTACCTTCTGATTTAGAAGTTTCAGCTGTCACTGGTGTTTCTTCTTTTTGGTCAGCGTTATCCTCTGGATTACTCAGGTGTCCAGTCAAATCTTTCTCGGAAATTGTTTTAATTACCTTTTTCTTATCAGAAACCTGCAGGTTTCTGAGTTTGATATCAGGAATGATTCCTTCAGCCTGAATTGATCGCCCATTAGGTGTGAAGTATCTTGCTGTGGTAAGCTTTACAGCAGATCCATTTCGTAGCTCCTGAATGGTTTGCACTGAACCCTTACCAAAAGTTTTGAATCCCATGATAATAGCCCGTTTATGATCCTGCATAGCACCGGCAACAATTTCAGATGCAGAAGCTGATCCACCATTGACCAGTATAACCAGCGGTGCACCATTTAAAATATCACCGGGTGTTGCGGAATATTTCATGCTGGAATCTTCGATGCGACCTTCGGTATATACTATTAAACCATCATCTAAAAAGGCATCAGACACACCCACGGCACCATTTAAAACACCACCGGGATTATTTCTTAAATCAAGGACAAGTCCGTTAAGTTCATTTTCTTCCTGTAAATCGGATACGGCTTTCAATAAATCTGTTGTCGTGCGGGACTGGAAATTGGTAATGCGAACATAGCCATAACCCGGTTCTAACATGCGATTTTTAACACTTTTAACCCGAATAATTTCTCGAGTTATATCAATTATGAGTGGTTTGCTTTCACCTTCACGAACAATGGTTAATTTTATGTCAGTGTTTGGTTTGCCGCGCATAATTTTAACAGCTTCATTTAAGGTCAAGCCTTTAACCGGTTTATCATCCAGGCGAATAATTAAATCTTTGGCTTGAATACCTGCTCGAGATGCAGGCGTATCATCTATAGGTGAAATGACTTTAATGAACCCGTTTTCCATTCCTACTTCAATGCCCAGTCCGCCAAATTGACCGGTTGTTCCGATGCGCAGGTCACTGAATTCTTCCAGATCAAGATAGGAAGAATGTGGATCAAGTCCTGATAGCATGCCACGTATTGCATCTTCCAGTAATTTTTTATCGTCAACTGATTCTACATAGTCTGTTTTTATACGAGAATAAACATCGGTGAATGCCTGTATATCTTCTAATGGTATAGATGGGGTACCCTCTTTCTTAGCATAAACACTATGGCCAATAGCTAGAGACAGGCCAATTAGTATGCCAGAAATAAATAACGTTGAAGTTCTTAGTTTTTGAAGCATGTAAATCTCCGATAATTTGACATTATTGTAGACCAGTTGAGGGTCTATAAGTTGTGTAATAGTTAAAAAATTGTTCTGTTTTTTCTTAAAATATAACTCTTGTCTCTTAAAATCTAACTCAGTTCACAGGATTTTTAGCTTCTGTTAACAGGGAATAAAAATGGTCAATGAATATTTTCCCGGTTGTAGATGAATTTCAGAAACAAACTGAATCATTAGTGTTTCATTATTTTACCTGATTAAGTAAGTTCACAACTGTATCCATAACTCCATGATAATTTCTACTAATAGGCATTGATTCTAAAGCGAATTCCGTATCATGCCCATCATTATAGCTGGAAGCTACTGATTCAATTCTAAGCATTAAACCTAGAAAAATCAGTTGAATCATGAAAGTCTACGTAACAGCTTAATGCACCTGATAAAATCAAAAACACACTCTTCACCAATCAGGTGACTACGGTGTTTTTGATTTGCCGGCAATTGCTCCTGCATTGCTCTAACTAC
>JBNKKI010000040.1:0-4081 GCA_050291745.1 Gammaproteobacteria bacterium
CGCCCGAAGGGAAGCCCCCAAATCCCCCAATCCGGCGTTGCAGTTCTTGACAAGGGAAGCGCCATTGCCTGCGAACTGCGCCTTGTCTTGGGAAATTTGGGGGCTTCTATAATCTACATACAGTTTAGGACAGTACACTAGATAAAGAAATCGACCAGCCTGCCCTGACGCGGTAGATTTGAACTATTTTCAGTATAGCTTGAAATTGCTACCTGATTGGCTGGATCGATAGATTGAAAATATGGATTTGAATTTTCATACTGATATACCGCTTCTTCCAGATAGTCACCTTTGAAAATATATTCAACTGTCTGTTGGCGATTGTTTTTTTCAGCATCAGAATTCCTATCAGAAAGACGCTGTTGATTATCAGATAAGCTCTGATTATAGGAACCTGGAGGAGGTGGAAGGAGGTTACCCGATATCAGCATGATTTATTCTCACAAATAATTCCTGTTGCTTTGTTAATGTTATCGGGCGTATTACTAATAATAATGAAAATATTCGTGATTGCCAGTTTATTTTTAATAAAATTACAACCGTGAACCATATTTGTCGCTGATTTCAAGTTATCAACTCACATAAAACAGAATTCCATGAGATAGAGCTACACTTAATAATAAGTCTGAAAATAATCAAACAATTGATATCACAGGTAAACAGACCAAAACCGAACACAAACCAATATCAGTGATTCGTGTTAACAAAACACATCAATTTTCCATCGTTAAGTTGAAATTAAAAGTTGAGTGTGAAATAGATACGTAACAGGTCAATTTTTTCAGGATTTAAAACCTGAAAAAAAAATAATTTTGGAATAACATATCCTGCAGCATAAGCCTTGAATAGATACTATCAGTGTAATCATGGACTCCTCCAAATATCCACTGCTCTCAATGAAATCCCTAATTGTGCTACTAGTTTTACAACTTATTCCAGTATCTGGAAAAACTGCTGGAATAAAAGAGTACGATTTTTTTACTTTCTCTTTTGAAAATGACTACTTTGTTGCGGAAGATGATGGCTATACCAATGGCATGGGTATTTCCTTTGGTCATGGCCCATTCAAAGCATTCAATAGTGACAATACACCGGGCTGGCTGTACGGTTTAATTAAAGATTTATACATTAACACTGCACCAGATAAATTGAGAGGCATCACTCACTCTTTTTATCAAGTCATGCAAACACCTGATGACCTTTCACGAATCGACCCTATTCTGGATGATGTTCCCTATGTCGGACATCTGGGCTGGCGCTGCAGCCTGAATGCCTGGGATAAACAAATCGCTGACCAGGTTTCCATCTCCCTGGGCTTTGTTGGTCCAGTATCTATGGCAAAAGGTACTCAAAAAATTGTGCACAGGGTATTTGGCTCGGATACTCCCAGAGGCTGGGGCAACCAAATAGATAATGAAGCAGTTTTTAATTTTGAAGCCCAAAGAATATGGATGTTATATCGCTCCACCGACAATGGATTTGAGTACGACATACTCGGAATGGCAAAGGCCGGGATTGGTACTATTGAGTCAGCGGCTAGAACCTCTATCGCAATCCGCTGGGGTAATAATATTATGACTGGATTTCCAACCTTTTCATTAAACGCAGATCGACAGGTTAACCCTTTATCAATCAGTAAAAAAAATGATTATTATTTTTTCCTTGGTATCGGAGTCGGCATCATTCTTAACGATATCGCAATTAACGGTAACACCTATAAAGATAGTCATTCTTTACCTCTGCAAAAATTTTCCAACCAACTTTCTGGTGGGTTGGCATGGAGTACAGGTGATCAATTATCATTTGTATTCCAGGTTTCAACAATAAGCTCTCCCACGACAATTTCTGATAAGCGCGAAAACTATGGTGCATTGAGTGTAACTTACAGTTACTGAGCGTCATAACAAGCGCTAAAGACCGCCCAAAATTAGCTTACTAACTGTCAATAATAATAAATAAAGGACAAAATATCGGATATATTGAAATACCGATTTCGAATCAGCAAATTTAAATTCAAGGTAAACATCTAAGCCTGGATATTAGTATCAATGTTTCTATCTAAAGACTTAAAATTTAATATATAAGCACATGGTAATATTTATTATATCTCCTATACTTGTATTAAATGTAATTTGAGCGGGTTTTTTACCCTTTCTAGAAAATAGTATTCTGGAGTTTCTAATGAATTTTCTAAATAATCTTCCTATTAAAATCCGTTTAATTATGCTTGTTTGCTTTCTTGCTTTGACGGGTATTATCATTGGTGTTATGGGGCTGAGAGGCATGCAACATGCAGATATAGGACTGGATGAAATGTACCATGGAAACTTGCATCATACTGAAACTCTGGGGGTTATTGCCGAGCATAATCAGGAAATGAGAACTTTACTTCTGTTGTCACTTCAACATGATCCCAGCAACGAATTATCCTCTATGCATGATCATCCGGTGGGTTTACATCTGGATATTATCCACAAGGATATAGAAGTTATTGAAGAACACTGGAAGGATTATCTGAAAGCACCCGTTCCAACTGATTTACAGGCACAGGTTAATACCTTTACTGAACAGTTTAAGATACTTAAAGAGCAGGGTTATCTGCCTGCGATGAGCAAGGTTAATGAGGGAGAATATAAGGCTGCAAACATAGTACTGTTGAAGGTTATTAATCCCGCATTTAGTAAATCACTGAAAGCGCTGGATGTATTAAAACAATCTGAGGATAGTGAAGCGCAAGAGTTATTTAGTGAAATTGAAGAGGAATATCACAGCATGGTCACACTGGTTATTATCCTGCTGGTGGCCGGTATTACTCTGAGTGTTTTACTGGCTTATGTAATCATTGCAGGTATTGCCAAAGGTGTAAGCAAAGTTGAGCTTGTAGCTAACAGTCTGGCAGATGGTGATTTAACTGCTCGAGTAGACTACAGCAGTAATGATGAGATTGGACATATTGCCAATGCCTTTAATCGAATGGCGGATAAGTTTAGTGATGCTATTAACAATGTTAAGGACTCAGTTTCACAGCTAGCCGCCGCTGCCGAAGAAACTTCAGTGGTCAATGCACAAACTACTGCCAATATTAATCAACAACAAATGGAAACCAGTCAGGTTGCCACTGCCATTACTGAAATGAATGCTACAGTACACGAGGTCGCTCGCAGTGCTGTCTCAGCAGCTGAAGCCGCTAAAGAAGCTGATACAACTTTCGATGAAGGCAAACGGGTAGTGGATAGAATAATCGAAGCTATTAGTGAACTTGCTGGTGAAGTAGAACAATCCTCTGAAGTGATTCGCGAACTGGAACATGAGAGCGTTAACATTGGTTCAGTGCTGGATGTAATCAAAGGTATTGCTGAACAAACCAATTTACTAGCACTAAATGCTGCAATCGAAGCAGCCAGAGCTGGCGAGCAAGGGCGAGGTTTTGCCGTGGTGGCTGATGAAGTTAGAACACTGGCCGGTCGAACCCAGCAATCTACTCAGGAAATTGAAGAAATGATTAACCGCCTGCAGTCTGGTGCCAATAAAGCAGTTCAGGTAATGGAAGTAGGTAAGCAGAAAAGTTTACATGGCGTAGAACAGGCAACAGCTGCTGCTGAAGCGCTTAAAACTATTAACAGCGCTGTTGATCGTATCAATACAATGAACACTCAGATAGCAAGTGCAGCAGAAGAGCAAAGTACAGTTACCGAAGAGATAAACCGAAATATTGTCAATATCAATGAGGCGGCTGAGCAAACGACTGAAGGTTCAAAACAGGCCGCCAAGGCAAGCGACGATTTGGCAAGTCTCGCTGAGAACCTTAAGAGGCTGGTTGATCAGTTTAAGGTTTAATCCTGGAAAAATCAGTTGAGCGTGAAAAAGATGCGTAACAGATTGATCAGCTGCATTAAGCTGTTACGCAGACTTTCATGATTCAACTGATTTTTCAGGTTCAACCTAGTGTACTGTCCTAAACTGTATGTAGATTATAGAAGCCCCCAAATTTCCCAAGACAAGGCGCAGTTCGCAGGCAATGGTGCCTCCCTTGTCAAGAACTGCAACGCCGGATTGGGGGATTTGGGGGCTTCCCTTCGGG
>JBNKKI010000041.1:0-45723 GCA_050291745.1 Gammaproteobacteria bacterium
AAGAGATACGCCGCCTCAAACGTGCAATTCAGTTCGTAGCGGGATTCACCGATTGGGTGATTATACACATCAACTGTAATCGTTTATGAAACAGTGGGTTAATCTCTATTGCGAGCGGTCAACTGCGGAATCTAGGTTGAATCATGAAAGTCTACGTAACAGCTTAATGCAGCTGATAAAATCAAAAACATAGTCTTCACCAATCAGCTGACTACGGTGTTTTTGATTTGCCGGCAATTGCTCCTGCATTGCTCTAACTACATCCATCCCTGGCTTAGACCAGGCACATCAATCTGTTACGCATCTTTTTCACGCTCAACTGATTTTTCCAGGCTAAAAGGATGCAAATTAATTGACACCAGCGGCCAGATTGATTATGTGGTTTTGCAAAATATTCTTCGCAAAACCACGACTTAAATCAATTTGAGAGGGCTATTACGGCTTAAAGAGGGGGAACAGGGTTTAGCGCTTGTAGATAAGATTGTTCTTTTAAGTAAAGGCGCTCACCATCCCAGGCCAGATACTGATCATGATTATTGATATCAAATTTTAATTTACCAACCAGTTTAAATGGACCCTGGTACCAGATTTGATTATCGGCATCATAATAAATGGTGCCAGAATAGAGGTTATCATTAGTATTCTCATCATCTTTAATATCAATAAATGCGCCACCATCATCACCACCTAGCCACCAGCTTCCAGCTGGACCCTCAGGTACCTGGTGAACTTCAGTAGTACAGGCTACTAAAAATAGAATTCCTGCTAATAAATAGATGTGTCTCATAAAATTAATTAAGCTGCAGCCGGTTGAGAAAGTTTGGATGAACGAGCCAGAGATGCTGGTGGGTTTTCTACTTTCAAGGTGTGACCGGCTTTTGAATAATCCAGATCCGGAAAATTATTACGAATTTCTTCAATATAGGAATTAGGCCTAGGGTCAAGTAAATAGGGTACATTAATACCAGCTGCTTCAAGAGTACCTTTCATAAAGTGATTACAACTATTATTGAAAAGATCATAGGGTTTTCTTTTTGGATTATTATTATCACGTTGACGTTTTAATGCATATTCCAGCATCGCATCATACTTGTTGGGTGCTTCAATATATGCACCAAGAATTCTACCCCCCTGACCGGACTTAACAGAAATTTGACTGAGAGTATAACTTAAGGATGCTTTAGTAGGGTGTCCACCCTGAATAACAACATCTTTGATTAAAAGTTTTCTTACTGTTCCCAAAGGACCATGATATCGACCATATTCGTAGTACTTGCTTGCACCTGTTTTGCCATTGATGAACAATATTCCGGCATGTCCCAGGTCGGGCACTTTATTTTTAGTTTCAGGAACTTCAATATCATCTGGGAGAAGATCGAATCCGGGAATGAGATCAGGAATAGTAAATTTTTTTCTGGGTGTATTGACAGCAATTAAGTAATCAGGAAATACGATAGGAATAGCGATGTCTGGCATGAAAACGTCCCTGCAAAATATTGGGTTATTAAACCTGGAAAAATGAATTTCGTATTGTATTGATTTTTCGAGCATTTATCATGTGATTTAGTTTATTTTTTTTAAATATATTTTGTGGCGTAGAAAGAAATGAACTGGATAAAGTCTGAAAGCTAGCTTAACCTAGAATCCGCAGTTGGACGAGCTGATTGTGCGTTTGAGGTGGTGTGGATCAAGGAGTTACAACGAAGAGATACACCGCCTCAAACGTGCAATTCAGTTCGTAGCGGGATTCACCGATTGGGTGATTATACACATTAACTGTAATCGTTTATGAAACAGTGGATTAACCTCTATTGTGAGCGGTCAACTGCTGAATCTAGGTTTAACTGAAGTTTTTTGTTTGCCTTTAAGCCCGGATCAATAAGCTCGGCATGACATAAATATAATGTTCCATAATAGTTTTTTCATGAAGAAATGTTTTGCTATTTTGGCTCAGAGTGACAATATTTATATCCTTAAAAAAATCTGATTGGTTTTAGCGGTTGTTTTCAGAGTAAATTATCACTAGTATCGGCTTATATTTAGGCCGATATTCTTTTGGCCTGTATAGTTTTTCTAATTCATATTTATTACTCAGGTAAGTTTCAATGTTTAATTACAGATTGTATATTCCAGCTTTAACAGCTTCTTTACTGTTGTTGACAGCCTGCAATAAATTTCAATCATCCAATGCTGAAGAAGCGGCTGCAGCGCCAGCTGCACCACATCCGGTTGCAGTGACTACGGACATTGTGAAGCTTCGGGATATTCCGGTTACTTATGAATTTGTTGGTCAGGTTGCCGGCTCACTTGAAGTTGATGTACGTAGTCGCATAACAGGAATTATCGAAAAGCGTCATTATAAAGAGGGAAGTTTTGTAAAAGCTGGTCAACTATTGTTTACGCTGGATGATGCTCCCTTCCGAGCTAGCTATCAACAGGCCCTGGCCGCGATTGAAAGTGCAAGGGCGCAAAGTATAAGTGCCGAAGCTCAATTGAATAAGGCGAAACGCGAATTAAAACGGGTTTCTCCTTTAACACAAAAGCAAATGATAAGTCAGAATCAGGAAGATGATGCTGTTTCAGCTGTAGATATTGCTACTGCTCAAAAGGCTGTGGCTGAGGCTGCAATTAAACAGGCTCAGGCTAATTTACTGACTGCAGAAATCAATCTGGAATATACCCGGATCAAGGCTCCTATTGATGGCATCACAGGCCGGGCCCTGATGAATCGAGGGGCTCTGGTACAGGCAGGTAGTAATAGCTTGTTAACGACTCAGGTCCAATTGAATCCGATTTTTATTAATTTTGGTATACCGGAAAATGACCAGTTACGTATCCGTAAAGAAATAGCGGCCAAAAAGCTGGTCTTACCTAAATCAGGCTTTCAGGTTGATCTGGCAGATGAGTCGGGTAATCCTTCCGGCTATTCCGGCGTGCTTGATTTTCAGGATTATAAAGTCGATAACAAAACCGGTAATTTTGCTATGCGTGCTTCTCTTGATAATGTTGAAGCAGGGCTTTCTCCTGGTCAATTCGTTCGGGTTTTATTAAAAGCTGGTGTCAAAGCAGATTCGATTGTATTACCTCAACGGGCTATTCTGGATGGGCCTGATGGCAAATATGTCTATGTCGCCAGTGCTGGTGAAAATGGTATGAAGGTCGCTATGCAAAAGAAAGTTGTGCCAGGTGAATGGGTACAACTGGATGATGAGCATAAAAATTACTGGATTATTCGTAGTGGTTTAGAAGTAGGTGATGAAGTGATTGTGGATGGTGTTGCCAGAATATTCTTCCCTGGGATGCCGGTAAAGCCAGATCAGCCAGCAGATAAGTCAGATAAAACTGCTCAATCTGAATCGGCTAAAGAAGCTGCTACCGAAAAACCGCAGTAATTCATCGAGGATACAGAAATGATTGCACGGTTTTTTATAGATAGACCAAATTTCGCTTACGTTATATCGATTTTTATTATGCTGGCAGGTATTGCCGCAATGCAGAATTTACCGATATCTCAGTATCCTGAAATTTCTCCACCTGTGGTTCAGGTTACTGCTATTTATCCTGGTGCTTCTGCACAGGTTGTTGAACAGACAGTGGCTGCGCCACTGGAAAACTCTATTAATGGTGTAGAAGGCCTTATTTATATGGCATCTACCTCAACTTCCAGCGGTACACTGACAATTTCAGTCACTTTTGATATTGGTACCGATCCTGATCAGGCTGCTTTAAATGTAAATAATCGGGTGAAACAGGTTGAGGCGAGGTTACCTGAAGAAGTAAAACGTCAGGGTGTCACAGTAAACAAGGGAAGTTCTTCTTTCCTGCAGGTATTGGCATTTTATCCGGAAGAAGAGCGCTATGATGATATTTTCATCTCTAATTACGTAAAACTGAATATTCTGGATCGTTTAAAACGAATTCCAGGTACAACCAATGTACAAATTTTTGGTGCCAAAGATTACGCGATGCGAGTGTGGATTCAACCTGATCGAATGACTCAGTTAGGGTTAACAGTCAGCGATATTGCTGCTGCTCTAAATGAACAGAATGCTCAGTTTGCTGCCGGTAAAATAGGTGAAAGTCCAAATGGTGGTGGACAGGAAATGGTTTACAGTATTACGACCCAGGGACGTTTGTCGACAGTCGAAGATTTTGAACAGATTATCCTGAGAACCAATGCTGATGGTAGTAGTTTACGTCTGAAAGATGTTGCCCGGATTGAACTTGGTTCTAAAGATTATAATTTTACCGGCCAGTTCAATGGTAAATCTTCAGCCTTGATGGGTATCTTTTTACAACCGGGTGCAAATGCATTGAGTGTGGCAGAAGAGGTAAAAGATACACTGAAGGAATTATCAAAAACTTTTCCTGATGGTTTTAAATATGCCATCCCTTTCGATACGACTAAATTTGTTGAAGTTTCTATTCGAGAAGTTTTGAAAACACTTGGTGAAGCCATGTTGCTGGTTTTTCTGGTTGTGTTTATGTTTTTACAAAACTGGCGTGCGACATTGATTCCTACACTGGCTGTGCCAGTTTCACTGCTGGGTACTTTTGCCGGTATGTATATGCTGGGTTATTCTATTAATACTTTGACCCTTTTTGGTATGGTGTTATCGATCGGTATCGTGGTGGATGATGCTATTGTGGTACTGGAAAATGTTGAACGTATTATGCATGAACATCATTTAGGTGCTAGAGATGCTGCCATCAAGGCGATGCATGAAGTGACAGGGCCTATTATTGCGATAGTTCTGGTGCTTGTTTCTGTGTTTGTACCCATTGCTTTTCTGGGCGGTTTGACTGGCGAACTTTATCGACAGTTTGCTGTGACTATTGCTATCTCGGTGACTTTATCAGGAATAGTAGCCATTAGTATGACGCCTTCTCTTTGCGTCATGATTCTGCGCCATGAGCATAAGCAGAGTAATTTCCTGTTTGATGCATTTAATAGTTTATTTCATAAATTAACTCTGGGTTATCTCAGTGGCGTTCGTTTTATGTTGAAACGTGCCATATTTGCTGTACTGTTATTTGGTGGTATGGTGTATTTAACTGCGAATTTATGGAATACGATTCCAGGTTCTCTGGTTCCTGATGAAGATCAGGGTTATTACATATCTGCATTGTATCTACCAGATGGAGCTTCTCTGGAACGTACTGATAAAGTTGTCAAACAGGTTATTGATGCAATTTTATCCAACCCCAATAATGAAAGCGTTGTTTCATTTGCTGGTTTTGACTTTCTTGGTGGTGGTTATAAGAATAATGCGGCGACAATGTTTGTTTCACAAAAACACTGGGATGATCGACAGGTGCCTGCGAAAGCTCTGGTCGGTGAATTGTTCGCAAAAACGGCAGGGATTAAAGAAGCTCTGGTGCTGGCATTTAATCCTCCTGCTATTTTCGGTTTAGGAAATACTGGCGGTTTTGAATTTTATATTCAAAATAAAGGTGGCTCTGATCCGGCAAAATTAGCAGCAGCTATGAGAGCCTTTCAGGGGGCTGTCCATCAGGAACCCAGACTGGGTATGGTGAATAGTCTATGGCGACCTGCAACGCCACAAATATTTGTGGATGTTGATAAAGAACGCGCTAAATCACTGGGTATTTCCTTAAATAATGCTTTTGGCACTTTAGCCGCATCTCTCGGTTCTTATTATGTTAATGATTTTAACCGGTATGGCCGAGCCTGGCAGGTTCTGGTATCAGCCGATAACGGTTATCGGAAAACACCCGATGATATTGGACGTATGTATGTGCGTAACGATAAAGGTGACATGGTACCTTTATCTGCTTTTGCCAAAATTGAATATAGCTCAGGCCCGGATACTCTGGATCGATTTAATAATTTACCAGCTGTGAAACTATTTGGTAGTGGTGCTCCGGGGATTAGTTCCGGTCAGGCACTGGCAGCGGTTGAAGAGGTGGCTGCCAAATCTCTACCTGATGGCTTTACCTATGACTGGAGTGGTGCCTCTTATCAGGAAATGACTTCAGAAAATAATTCCATCATCGCACTTGGTTTGGCTGTTGTGATGGTGTTTTTAATCCTTTCTGCTCTGTATGAAAGGTGGTCTTTGCCTTTGTCTGTTTTACTGGTATTACCGTTTGGAACTTTTGGTGCTCTGGCTTCAGTGTGGATTCGGGATTATACCAATGATGTCTATTTTCAAATCGGTCTGGTCACGCTACTTGGCCTGGCTGCTAAAAATGCCATATTGATCGTTGAATTTGCTTTATTGAAAGTTCAGCAGGGCTGGCCAGCCACAGCTGCTTCGCTGGAGGCTGCTCGTTTAAGATTTCGTCCAATTATCATGACATCACTGGCTTTTATACTGGGTGTTGTGCCTCTGGCTTTCTCTGAAGGTGCGGGTGCCGGTGCCAGACAGTCAGTAGGAACCGGGGTTATGGGTGGTATGCTAGCAGCGACTTTTCTAGCATTATTTTTTGTTCCTTTATTCTTTAAGTTATTGATTGATGGAAGATTACGGAGTAAACCTGAAGAATTTAACCATACTGATAAGCCTGGGGATGAGTATTAGATTTTGGTACTTGCGATTATGTCAAGTTGCATAATTAATATAGAATTAATTAATAATACTTATGAAGCTAATTTATAAGACTGTATGCTCTCTGTGTTATATGCTGATGCTGTTATTAGACTGATCTATTTTTTGAGTTTAAGTATTTGAGTTTAATCTGGCTGTTGAAAAGATGATTTTTATTATAAAAAGGGAACCTCTGCTTATTCAGATGTTCGATATAAATCATTGAGTAGTAGTTCAGTTAACTATCCTGAATCGATTATTAGAGGACAATTTCTGCTAGAAATTTATTGATCTCTCTTTGGAGTCAAAGCTTAGCCGGGAAATAAGCAATTCAGGATTATAAATTAAGAGACCGAGGTGAGAGGACAATGTCAAATTCTGAAGAATCCAGTACTGAAGGTAAAAGTACAGTTACATTAATAAATAATAAGAATAATAAACGAATTGAGCTGGATATATTATCAGGGGAAATGGGTCCGGATGTTATTGATATCCGTAAGCTATACCATGATATGGATATGTTTACATATGATCCTGGATTTACTTCAACTGCCAGTTGTGATTCAGCAATTACTTTTATCGATGGTGAAAAAGGCGTTCTTATGCACCGTGGATATAAAATTGAAGATCTTTCCGCGCAAAGTGATTTCATGGATGTATCATATTTACTATTGTTTGGTAATTTACCAAATGCTCAGCAACAACAAAGATTCAATAATGAAATAAAGCACCATTCTCTGGTTGATGAGCAATTGATTCGATTCCTGAATGGATTCAGGAGGGATGCTCATCCTATGGCTATTATGGTTGGTGTTGTGGGTGCATTATCAGCTTTTTATCATGACAGCCTTGATATTTCAGATCCTAAGCAACGTCATCTTGCGACGATTCGTTTGATCGCAAAAATGCCGACTATTGCAGCTATGGCTTATAAGTATGCGATTGGACAACCCTTTGTCTATCCTGATAACTCACTAAGTTATACCGGTAATTTTTTGAAAATGATGTTTTCTGTTCCGGCAGAAGACTATGTGCCTAATAAGGTGCTGGAAAAAGCAATCGATTGCCTGTTTGTACTGCATGCAGATCATGAACAGAATGCCTCAACTTCAACAGTGCGCCTGGCGGGCTCTTCACAGGCTAATCCGTTTGCCTGTATTGCTGCTGGCATTGCTTCTTTATGGGGACCGGCTCATGGTGGGGCTAATGAAGCCGTTCTCAATATGCTGCGTGAAATAGGCACTAAGGAGCGTATTCCTGAATTTATCGCTCGTGCTAAAGATCGTAACGATCCATTCCGCTTGATGGGATTTGGTCACCGGGTTTATAAGAATTATGACCCTCGAGCCAAGGTATTGAAAGAATCAGCGCATGCAGTATTGAAAGAACTCGGGGTGGAGGATCAACCTCTGTTTGAACTGGCTCTGGAGCTGGAACGTATTGCGAGAGAAGATGAATACTTCATCAATAAAAAATTATTTCCAAATGTTGATTTTTATTCTGGTATTATCTTACAGGCGATGGGTTTTCCTACTTCCATGTTTACGGTTATGTTTGCAATACCTCGAACTGCTGGCTGGCTTTCACAATGGCATGAAATGCTGGGAGATAAAGTACAGAAAATTGGGCGACCTCGTCAGCGATATACCGGCGCTAAACCCAGAGACTTTGTCGCCAAGGATGAGCGTGGTTAAATCTTCTTAAATCACGATTACAACTATTCATATTAATAAAATTATTAAAACTGTTTGCAGTACATAGGACAATGCCTGAACCATCAATAGCCAGATTGCGCCGGCATGATTTTCTTCTTTTTACCATTATGGGTGTACTGGCCGGTTGTGGTCTGATTTATGAATACCTGTTATCGCATTATGCCGGGCGTGTTTTAGGCGCAGTTGAACAGGTTATTTTTGCCATGATAGGCATCATGATTGTGTCTATGGGGCTCGGTGCTTTTGCGGCACGTCTTTTCAAATCTCATTTTACTGCTTTTGCCTGGCTTGAAGTCGCTATTGCTTTAATTGGCGCAAGTTCAGTACTTGTCCTGGCTGCTATTACAGCTTTAGCCAATTTATTTCCGCAAATTCTGATGGAAACTTTTGCACTGCCACCGGATCTTTTACCACGTGGTGGTATGATTATCTGGGCTGATAATATAGCTTCGACCATGCCTTATGTTGCAGGATTTGTGCTGGGCTTTTTAATTGGCATGGAAATTCCCTTAATTGCTAATATTCGTGAAGCGATTTATGGCGATCATATTCAGCATAATACGGGATCTGTTTATGGTGCTGATTATATTGGTGCTGGTTTGGGTGCTGCTATCTGGGTTTTATTTATGCTCAGCTTACCGCCAACAGTTGCCGGAGTATTGACTGGTAGCGTTAATCTTTTGATGGGACTACTATTTCTGCTGGTCTATAGAAAGAAAATTCGACTTGCTGTATTTTTATTTATTGCACATATACTTGTTGTCGTAGTTCTGGTAATCATTTCCATGAATGGAGATCGGTGGGATAAAGCTATGGAAGACTTATTGTATAAGGATAAAGTAATATTTAGTCATAACACTCAATATCAGCACATTACAATAACAGAACGTATCATGGATCCGGCTAAACCGAAAATTCTGTCGTTATTTATCAATGGGCGTAGTCAGTTTGCCAGTAATGATGAAACCATTTATCACTCTATGCTGGTTTCTCCCGTAATGCATGCCTCGGCTTCGCATAAAAGGATTTTAATTATTGGTGGAGGGGATGGCCTGGCATTGCGTAATGTTTTACGTTGGGAACCGGAATCAGTTGATCTGGTTGACCTGGATAAGACAATTATCGATTTCTTTACAAAACCTTATATTGAAAATGGCGTTGCTATTAATCAGCCTTTACTCGAATTGAACCAGCATGCCTTTAGTGATAAGCGTGTGCATGTCACTTATGGTGATGCATTCAATGCTATTGATAGCTTTATTCAGCAGGAGCGATTATATGATTCAATTATTGTCGATTTACCTGATCCCAGTCATCCTGATTTGAATAAATTATATACTGCTCGATTTTATGCCAAGTTAAAATCCCTGTTAGCCGGAGATGGCGCCATGGTGGTACAATCTACATCCCCTTATCATGCCAAAAATGCTTTTATGAGTATTGGTAAGACAGTGAAATATGCCGGCTTTATGCATGTTGAGCAATATCATCAAAATGTACCAAGCTTTGGTGAGTGGGGTTGGACTATAGCCACTAAAAATGGGCTTTCTGCTAAAGCCAGGCTATCCCGGTTAACCAAGCTACAAGTTGAGGATGGCTGGTCTACATTAGGACTCTTATTGGCGGCATTTGAATTTAATGCCAGGTATTATGATGATATGGATACTATTAAAGTGAATCGAATAAATAATCAGGCTGCTTATCAGTACCATCAAAGTGACTGGGAAAAGCAACAGGGGATATTTAGAGCACACTCTGAATAACATTATTGCAAGGGAAATCTATACGTAATCACCGCGTTAACTGCATTATCCATATGTATGTCTATTAAACTAATTTTTTTATTGCGTATCCTTAACCTGGCATATAGAAATTATTTTTTAAAACTTATTGACATATTATGTCTAGTGACATAATATGTCTCCCACGTTAAATATTGGAGAAGATATGAGCAACGTAAAACTGGAACAACTGATGAATGGCCTGTCAGATAATCAACTGTTAGATGGGTTAAAACTATCGATTGAAATGTTTGATGGTGAGAATACGGTAGCGTGCATAAAAGTGGAAGATCGAGAAGAATTTCCAATCTATATGACCGTCGATGAAGGGCAGATATTATGCATTACATATCTATTTTCGGATGAAGAAGTTGACCCTGCAAAACGTGCAGAGTTGGCAGAAGCCATGTTATTGATGAATGTAATGATCCCGTTATCTGCATTTTCTAAAATTGGTAATCAATACATTATGTTCGGTGCACTATCACCTAGTTCAAGTATTGATGAATTATTACATGAAATTGAAGTGCTCAGCGATAATGTGCTTGAAGCCATTTCAACCATGTCAGATTATTTAAAGGAGGCAGCTTAAGCCATGAGTATATTTAATAAATTAATTACCGCCATTCGTGGTGGTGTAACTGAAGCCGGTGAAGCAATAGTAGATACACAGGCGATTCGAATTCTGGAGCAGGAATTGAGAGATTCAAAAAAAGCATTAAGTGATGCAAAAACGGGTCTGACTTCAATTATGGCAGAAAAAATGGGCGTTGAACGTAAAGTAAAAGACTTTAGCGCTAAAATTAAAGAGCATGAAGGATATGCTATTCAGGCCATGGATAAAGGTGATGAAGCACTGGCACTGGATGTAGCCAATAAAATCGCTGACTTTGAGCAGGAATTGAATATTCAGCAGGGCATCCTGGATGGTTACGAAACTAAAGTGACTAACCTGAAGAAAATTATTCGTCAAACTGAGCGAAATATTCAGGCGATGGATCGTGAAGTATCTGTCGTAAAGACGACTGAAAAGGTACAGAAAGCGAATGATCTGGCTGCCGCTAAATTTTCAGGATCAAATTCATCTATGCGTAATGCTACTGATTCTCTTGAGCGCATTAAATCACGTCAGCAACAACGTGAAGATCAGGCTGCTGCAGCCATGCAACTGGAAACAGAAGAAAATGGTGATGATTTGCAGGCACGTTTGAAGAGTGCTGGTATTGTTGACTCTGATAGCTCTGGATCATCAGTGCTTGAGCGTTTGAAAAAGCAGAAAGAGTCTAGCTAAAGATGGGCTTTTTTAAATCGGTATTTGGTGGTGACGATGAGTCACCGCCAGTCAATATAGAATCTCCAAAAGACTTAAAAGTTGGTGATATGCTGAAAATGGAGTTTGCAGAACAAACTCTGGTTTCCGGTCAAACTTTAAAAGTTGTGGAGCAGGTGTATTACGATATTTCTGCCGTTGAAAAATGCAAAACAGTATCGATTCTGGAAGGTGCTGACCAACGGGTTCTATTATCAACCAGTACTGTTAATCCTGATCGTCCGCTGGAACTGGCGATAAGCGTACTACCCGAAACAGTATTTAAATTATTTAAGCGCAAACAGTTTACTGCGGTTTTTGATGAACCTGATAATACTGATCATCGTGTGAATAGTAAATCCAGTTACGGTGAGTTAAATGAATTACAGGGATTTGTTGCCGAATCTTATTTTCAGGAGCGTACCAATGAAGCTTACCGCAGTACTGTTGACTGTCGAAATGAGGTTCTTGATGATGCAGACTGGACTGCTTTTGATTATAAGTTACTGGTTTCAGATGATCGTTCAAATGCGGTGCGTATTGAAGTTTTTGATGGCGGAAGAACCGATGTGTATTTAATTGCTTATCTGGCGTTAAATAAAGTCGAAGAATACTGGCCGGGATAATGTATGACGATAAAGAAACCAATTCCTAAATCATGGGCTAAATCGAATAAGAATATAAAAGCTGTTCAGGTTATTTTTGAACTTGAACAGGCTGTGTCACGTACTCTACGAATTAAGGCAATTGAGAAGGATTTGAGTCCGTCAGATTACATAAGAGATATAGTTGGATTGCCTCGAAAAAAACCGGTTCGTCCCAGATTAAGTATTAGCTTAAGCGAAGCTGATTATGCAATTCTGGCTGAAAAATATAATTTACAAGCTGATGAGAAAGATAAGATTCGAGCCTGTATTAAAGATGAGTTAATAAAAAATCATCAAGATTGATGATATTATCTGAGATAATTATTGCTGGTTTTAATAATTATCTCAGATAAAAATAATAAATTTTGGAGAATTATATGGAAATCTGGGCTACATGGCTTACATTGATAGAAAACTGTATGCAGTTTCTATTGACTCAATCAGGTATGTCGGAAGCATTTGCGATTATTATCCTGACACTGCTTACCCGTTTTCTTTTATTGCCTCTTTCCTATCATTCTGCCTATAAAATGTATAAAAACAAACAGGCTATGCAAGCTTTAAAACCTGAATTAGAGCAGCTGAAAATTAAATATAAGGATAGTCCAGAAAAACTGTTTAAAATGACTATGTCTTTATACAGGAAAAATGGGATCAAATTTATTGATAATTCTACTATGCTTAATCTTGCTACTCAGGGTGTTTTAGGCCTTGGCTTATACCAGACTTTAAAAGCTATGATATTCAATTCATCTTTTATGTGGATCGGTAATCTGGCAAAACCGGATTTGATCCTTTCTTTGCTCATTGGCTTACTAACTGTCTTAACAATGTCTGTCATGCCTGCAGCAGTTGAACAGAGTTTCTGGATTTTTATCCTTGTTCCCCTGGTTATTTCTATGGTTGTATTTTTTAGTGTGCCTTCAGCGTTGGGTATTTATCTGCTGACCTCTAATTTCGTCACTTTTTGTCAGACAGTTGTTTTACGGATCAATATATCCAGAGAACTGGCAGGAAATAAACTCTGATGAATTTTTACATTTGATAAATAATGACTGAGTTATGTATTCAATATTAAAATTACTAACAAGGAGAAAAAAGCGCTTAAGACTGGTGGTGCAATTTAATTTAATTCATTCGATTATTAAATCCACTCTGTTGTTATTAGTGCTTTTCGTATTACATATTGCTTTAATGATGTATTACGAAAAACTCAGTCTGGGAGATGCAACCTGGTTAACTTTTACCACTGCAACCACAGTCGGTTATGGAGATATTTCTGCCGCAACCACCGAAGGCAGATTCGCTACAATTTTATTATTATACTTTGGTGGGATTTTTATTCTTGCTAAAGTCGTAGGAGATTATTTTGATTTTCGCATGGAAGTTCGCGATAAAAAAACTAAAGGGCAGTGGAGCTGGAACATGAACAATCATATCGTTATTTTAAACACCCCGACTCAATCCGGTGAACGTTATCTAGAACGTCTTATTAAACAGTTCCGGTGTTCTGAGTTTTATATAGATACTCCAATCTATCTGTTAACCCGTCAATTCTCAAATGGGTTACCTGATTTTATTACTCGCCTGGAAAATGTGGTGCATTATCATGGTAATGCCAGCAATCCTGAAGATTTAGCGGCTGTCTGTGTTGATCAGGCCAGTAATATCATTGTCCTGGCCAAGGATGAAGATGAAGAAAGCTCAGATGGTAGAACATTTGATATTTTACATCGTTTAAAAGATTTAAAGGTTGAAGCCAGAGTGATGGCAGAATGTGTTGAAGATACTAACCGTGATCGCCTGAAACATGCTGGTGCAGATATCCTGATCCGTCCTATTCGGGCTTATCCTGAAATGATTGTGCGTGCTTTTGTGACACCTGGTTCGGAACAAATTATTGAAAATATGTTTAGTAGTCAAGGTGATGAATATCGTCGTTTTGACGTTAATATTAAGGATTTACCCTGGTCGGAAATTGTGACACGCCTTATTTCAAAAAATTATGGCATTACCGTAGCTTACATAGATCGTAATACCGATGAAATAGTCTATAATCCGCCTGCTGATATAGTGCCTGATGTAAAAGCACTAATTACTATCAGTAAAGAGAACACTAATATTAGTACTAATGAAGTAAAAGCACTGGTTTCATAGAAACCTGAAAGGAGATATCAATGACAAATTCTTCGCCCGATTCCGGACGGATATTTAATACCTATCGGTTGATAGGGGTATGGATTGCGTTTGCGCTTATATCTGCAATGCTTTCCGGCTGTGGCAATCGATTTGAAGATCAGTTGCGTGAAACACATCAATTGGTAAAAGCTAATGTTGATCATCTGAAAACACAATTAGATAATAAACGATTGAGCAATGCTTTACTGGTTAAAAAATATGCAGTGAAGCTTACGGATCTAAAACCGGATTATGCCGATGTTGCTAATCTCCTCTCTAAAGAAGCGACCTCTAGCGGGTCCGCCTATACCTCGCTGACTAAACGACTGGCAAATGTCAACCTGGTACCAACCAGTACTGATGCTGCAAATTATAATTTACAGGAATTGCAGTTAATCGATTCCGCCGCCGATGTAACAGAATTTAATAACTCGTTGGCCGATGTGGTTAATACGCTGGCATCATTATCTGATGGAGAACTAGCCGTCATTGATGTACCAGCTTCTCAGCAGGCTACAGCAAAACGTTCCAATGCCTTAATCGGTAACCCGGCTTATGGTAGCTGGAAACAGGATAGTAGTGGTCGATCATTCTGGGAATGGTATGGCATGTACAGTATGTTCGGAAATCTTTTTGGCGGTCGTAGCTATTATGATTCCTGGTCAAATCATCCAAATTATAGTTATTACAATCAATATGGTCGCAATCGTTGGGGATCAAACACCGATGTCACCCGTAACTATAATTTAAGTCAGAGTCATCCGACAAAATATAACCGCCCAACCACAGCGACTAAAGCACGCTATTCAACCAGTGCCAGCCGATCTTCCAGTTATGGTAGTTCTAAAACATCCGGTAGTTCATCGGCTAGTCGTTCCAGTTCGTATGGATCAAGTAGTCGAAGTTCATCATATTCCAGTTCTCGAAGCTCTAGCTCAGGCAAATAAGGAGACTTTAAATGTTATCAGAATTTATTAATGTAGACCTGGATTTAGCGCTTTATTATCTGGTTGACTTTGTGATTGCCTTAGTTCTTTTAAGTGCAATGCGTTTTCTAGCAGGAACTGTTGCAAGTGTTTCTGCTACGCATGAGATATCTCAAAATGACAATAAGGCATTTGGTGTCTCTTTAGCAGGAGCCATGGTCGCTGTCAGTATTATGCTGATGGGTGTTGTTTCTGGCGATGCTGGTTATAGTCTGGCTAATGAAATAATGAATGTTGTTTTATTTGGTGTGATTGGCATTTTATTAATGTGGATTACGCGCATTATCTTTGACCGAATTTCTTTTCCTGGATTGTCAATTCATGATCAGATTATGAAGGGCAATATATCAGCCAGTATCATTGATGCCTGTAATATGATAGCTACGGCTATTATTATTAAAGGGGCAATGAGTTGGGTAGCAGGAAGCCTGGTGATGAGCTTGATAGCAGTCGTAGTCAGTTTTATTGCTTCTCAGATCATTATGGCTCTGGCTACTGTATATCGTTCCTCGGTTTATAAAAATCGTCATAATGGAACTCAGCTTCATACTGCAATTGAAGAAGATAATGTTGCCCTGGCTTTACGTTTTAGTGCTTATCGAATAGGTATTGCTATTGCTGTTACGTCTGCTTTTATTGCAGTTGAATATGATCCGGATGCATTTACTACTGTATTTTTATTATGGTTTTCTGTCGCACTGGGTTTATTTGTTTTGCTGACGCTAATCTCTATTGTGATTCGTCTGGCCGTTCTGCATAAGGTTAATATTGCTGAAGAAGTAGGGCAGCAGAAAAATATCAGTGTGGGTGTGATTGAAGGCAGTATTTATATTGTAGTTGGATTTTTGATCGCCGGTTTAATCGGGGCATGAAACTAACACCCCGGCTGCAACTTATTTTATTTATAGTTGCAGCTTTTATTTTAGATTATATTCCTTTTGTCAATTTACCATTTTTATGGAGTGAAACTTTTTTTCATGAAATAAGCCATGGTATAGCAGCATTGATAACCGGAGGCTCTATTCATAATATTTCATTGCATTTTAGAGGCTCCGGTTTATGTACAACCAGCGGTGGTATTCATTTTATTGTAACTTTTGCCGGTTATATGGGAAGTGCCTTATGGGGATTATTGATTTACCTGATTGCAGATAAATTATCTCCAGTCAGTTCAAAAATAATGGTATCTATCATGGTTGCTATGTTGTTAGTCACATTAATTCTGTGGGCGCGTGATATTTCCACTGTCATTATTTTAATCGTATTGCTTCTTATGTATGGATTGCCACTCTATAAGTCATTATGGATTAGCGTAAAGTCTTTTATCCAGCTGGTTGGTATTTTTGTATTACTGGATGCAATTCGTAGCCCACTATACCTTCTGGATGGTCGTGATTTAGGCGATGGGGCTTCACTCTCTAATCAAACCATGTTACCTGAAATTTTCTGGGTAGCTTTATGGTTTCTGATTGCGCTGGGATGTTTGTATTATTTATGGGTAATGTCTTCAGATAGAAAAGTGAAGGTAATAACAGCTCAATAGATGAACGGATTTATGATCAGGATTGATGACATAATATGTCGTATGTGCTAATATCAATCGGAAATTAATCATACAGATAGCGCTTTTTTTGAGCAGCTTCTGGTAAAAATTGGAGATAGTGATGGATTTTAATAATCTCTGGCAACTAATCAGTGGATATCCGACAGGTATCTATACGGCAATAATTTTTATTTTGTTATTGTTCTGGATTTTTACAATTCTGGGGGCGATAGATATAGATATCATCTCATTTGATAGTGATATAGATCTTGATTTTGATCTGGATAGCGATATTGAAATTCCTGGATTTGTAGGGTTATTACATACGCTAGGGTTTACTGGTGTTCCAGTCACTATTGTTATTACCGTATTGATATTTTGGGCCTGGGTTTTTACCTATATATTATCCGCCTATGGCTTACCGCTGATTCCTGGCGAATTATTGAAGATCCTGGTAGGTACAATTGGCATGATAGCCAGTTTTTTTCTGGCGATACCAATCACTACTAAAATAGTAGCGCCTTTAAGAAAATTATCAGCAAAGAATAATGCAAAGTCGAATAAAGATTATCTGGGAAGTATCTGTAAAGTTACTTCGCAAACCGTCGATGAAACATTTGGGCAGGGTAAAATACAAACTAATGGTGCCAGCCTCATAGTTAGTATACGAAGCGATGGGGCAAAGCAGATAAAGCAGGGCGATATTGTCAGGCCGATCAGTTTCGATGCTGAAAAAAATTTCTACCAGGTCATTACTGATCAGGAATTTGAACACAATTTAAATCAATAAATTTTGAAATCTTTAAATCCAGATAGTTTATACATGGGAGTATAAGTATGGAATTCTTTATGTTAGCACTAAGCTTTATTGCAATCATTATATTTGGCTCTTTTATAATTTACGCTAGTTTTTATAAAAAAGTTGATCAGGGTAATGCAATGATCGTTAATACAACTCGAAGCGAACCGGATGTGACTTTTACTGGCCGACTTGTTATACCTGTTTTTCATAGAATGGAAATAATGAATATTTCCCTGAAGACGATTGAAATTGATCGACGTGGAAAGGATGGTTTAATCTGTATGGATAATATTCGTGCAGACATTAAGGTAGCCTTTTTCGTGCGGGTTAATAAGACCACTGAAGACGTTTTGAGAGTTGCACAGGCAATTGGTTGTGATCGGGCATCAGATCAGACAACCATGGAAGAATTATTTAGTGCTAAATTTTCAGAAGCACTGAAAACTGTAGGTAAACGGCTTGATTTTATCGATCTTTATCAGGAAAGAGATAAGTTCCGCGACGATATTATTCGAGTTATAGGCCAGGATTTAAATGGTTATGTACTGGAAGATGCAGCAATCGATTACCTGGAACAAACTCCGATTGAAAGTCTTGATCGCGATAATATTCTGGATGCGCAGGGTATACGTAAGATTACTGAATTAACAGCTGTTGAACATGTTAGTACTAATGAACTTCAGCGTGAAGAACAAATGAAAATCAAGAAGAAAGACGTTGAAACACGTGAAACGATTCTTGAGCTGGAAAGGCAGGAAAAGGATGCGATGGCAAAACAGCAGCGTGAAGTTTCCTCTGTAATTGCTCGTGAAGAAGCTGAAACTCTAAAAATTCAGGAAGAAGAACGTTTCAAGTCTGAACAGGCTCGAATTGCAGTGGAAGAAAAAATTCAAATAGCTGAAGAAAATAGAATGCGTGAAGTTGAAGTGGCTAATTTGAATCGTCAGCGTGTGGTAGTAACTGAAACTGAACAGGTTAAACGGGCTCAGGAACTCGAAGTCGTAGAACGCGAACGTGCTGTCGAACTTGAAGTGATTGAAAAAGAAAAAGCGCTTGAAGTAGAAAAGAAAAATATTGCAGATGTGATTCGAGATCGCGTTATCGTCGAAAAATCTGTGGCAATTGAAGAAGAGGAAATCGAAAAAGTCAGAATGGTTGCAGAAGCTCAGCGCCAGAAGGAAGCGAAAATTATCAATGCTGAAGCTGAGGCACAGGAAGCACTTGTTAAAGAAATTAAAGCTGCTGAAGCTGATGAGAAGAAAGCATCTCATAAAGCCAGAGAGTTTGAAATACTGGCTAGCGGTCGCTTGAAAGCCGCTGAACTTGATACCCAGGCTAAAATTAAAGAAGCTGATGGTATTGAAGCAATACATGCAGCCCCGGGGCTTGCAAAAGCACGTGTGCAGGAAGCTCAGGCTGATGCCGATGAGAAATCAGGTTTGGCGGAAGCAAAAGTACTGGAAGAAAGATTGCTGGCTCAGGCCATTGGTGATGAAAAGGTCGGTATAGCAGCAGCTAAAGTTAAAGAGGCCGATGCTGGTGCAACAAAAATTATGGGTGAGGCTGAGGCTAGCAAAATTGCTGATCGTTTTGATGCTGAAGCTCAGGGACTTGAAAAGAAATTTATTGCCATGCAAAAAATGGATGAAAATACCCGTAGTCATGAAGAATACCGTATGAATCTTGATTTAACACATGAACAGATTATGCAACGTATTAAATCAAATGTTGAAATTGCTCATGATCAGGCGGAAGTATTATCGACAGCTCTGCGTGATGCCAATATCGATATAGTTGGTGGAAATGGGGATTATTTTGATAAATTTGTGAACGCTCTTGCTGTGGGTAAATCAATTGATGGTGTTGCTAAGAAAAGTGAAATCGTCACTAAAGCTATAGAAAACCATATGGAAGGTGATGAGAGTTTTATTGGTGATATCAAGGAGATAGTTTCCGGTCTTGGATCAGGCAGTGGCAATATACAAAATTTGACTGTTAGTGCATTTTTATCAAAAGTCATGAAAAACGGCACTCAGGATCAACAGGATATGGTTAAAAAATTGATGGATAGTTGGACAAATGAAGAGTAATTCTTTTTATTCCAATGGAACCCTGATACCGCTCATTCGGAATTAGGGATTTATTTCCTGATAATTAATGGATTTTTAAATGGTAAGTGTTAAACCTGAGCAAGATACCGAGGTGGAACAGGCTGTTGCCGATGGCGGCGCTTATGAATTAATTCGTAAGCGGCTTGAAGAACAGGCAAGCAGCCTTGATTCAATAGCACGTGAATTGAATCAAAATCGGCTGCTGGAATTTGGCGAAACTTCAATGGAAGTCATTGGTAGAGTTCGTGTTCATACAGACAATAACTGTATTGCCAGAGATATTGTTCAGGTTAATGATTTTCTCCTGTTTGGTTACAATGTTTTTATAGGGCTCAAAACTGAAACAGCGGTAAAGGATGTTTTCGGTTTGTATAAATTACAGGAAAATGCTGATGGGTTTAGTATTGACCCGGTAGATGTCTCCGGTACTTTTCTAGATGATCCTAAATTTAAAAAAGAATTCTTTGAGTTATACAGTTATTACAAGCACACGCATTTATTAAAATTACGGAAAACACATAATCGCTTATTAGCTTTTTTTCAGATAGGTGAAAAAATTGAAGACAGTCGAGTTTTTCGCTGGTCACTGGAAAATGATGGAACAGTTAAATATATCGATGATAGGGGTGAACGAGAACTGGAAAATCCACCACGCTATGATTTTGAATGGATAACTACCACCCGAGAAGATCATATTAGTGGCCGTCATCCACATGTCAGTATTTTAGATGAAATTTTTATCGAAACTATTGGCGGTGATTTAACTATAAAAGTTGAAAATAATACTGAAGATGGACTCGGTATATATACTGAATCGGTAGAGGATAAAAATCAATCTTTAGCTGATGCAGATATTCAATATGCAAAACTAGGTTCGCTCATATTATTAAAAGTGAAACCTTATCGTGAGCATAACTGGCGTTATTTAATTTTCAATACCTTAAATAATCAGGTTAATCGAATCGATGCGATAGGGACAACCTGTATTCAATTACCGGAAGATCATGGTGTTATCTATCCGGGAGGGTACTATTTACAAAGTGGTGAAACTAAGGATTTTGGAGATGAAGCTGATGGCATGATATATGAACGTCTTATTCGCTCGCCGAATGGTGAAGATGTTATGTATCTGTTTTATCGTGCTGAGGAAGGTAAACTTGCCCTGTTCAATTATAATTTAATTCGTAAAGAATTATCTTCACCGCTATATGGACATGGTTTCTGTCGCTTTGATAATGGGCATGCCATTATTTTTTCTGCCGAATCGGAAGAACCATCTCGTAATCATCCTATGCAATTATGGAGGACTCCATTTATTAGTGATGATTTTGCCAGTAAGCAACCTGAAAGCCAGTCCTTTTTAGGAAAGATAGGTAATGCTGAATTAGTACGTGCTATTTCTGAGCTGTATAGTTTAGTTCGAGCTATTAGAGAACAAACAGCGACTGCATTATTGTATGAAAATTTGATAGAAGACTGTGATAAGTTGTTTGATAGCTATTTCTGGCTCGAAGATGCTCAGTTAAATGGACTTAGTGATCAGGTAAAAGAGATACGTAAAACGGCTGAACTGGTACTGGATGAATTTGAAAAGGTTGAAAGTATTCGTGCCAAAGCAAATGAAGCGATTAGAGAAGCTGAAATAACTCAGAAAAAGATCTTTAATGATATTGCTCGTTATGAATGGAAATCACCTTCTGAATTTATCGATGCGATAGCTCAGATTCGTAATTTTCGAGGCCATCTTGTCACCATTAAAGAATTACGCTATATCAATACTGCGAGAATAGCTGAACTTGACCAGGAACTTGAAAAAAAGCAGTTAGAACTAAGCAATAAAACTGTTCGATTTCTCAGTAGTGATAATGCTTTCGATCACTTTACTCAACGTATTAATGAATTGCAGGCGTTGATACCAACAACTGAAACGGTAAATGATTTATCTCCAGTATTAGATGACCTGGAAAAAATGGGAGCAGGGTTAGACTTATTAACTGAATTACTGGGTACTTTAAAAGTTGATGATGCGACTGTCAGAACTTTTATTCTTGAATCTATTTCTGAAGTTTATGGCAAACTCAATCAGACAAAAGCTTTTGCCCGAAATCACCATAAAACTCTGGGCTCTGCAGAATCTGTCGCTGAGTTCTCTGCTCAATTTACACTATTTTCTCAGAGTATTACCAATGCGCTCAGTTTATCAACTACTCCTGAGAAAAGTGATGAACAATTAACCCGTTTACTTTCTCAGCTGGAAGAGCTTGAAAGTCGTTTTAGTGAGCATGATGAGTTTTTATCCGATATTCTGTCCAAAAGGGAACAGATTTATGAGTCTTTTGAGTCACATAAACAGGCACTACTCGATGATCGTCAACGACGTATTCAGAATCTTTCAAATGCAGCTGATCGAATTTTGCAGGGTGTATTACGTCGCACTGAACGATTTACAGACCCGGATGAAATAAATACATTTTTTGCATCCGATGCAATGGTTGCAAAATGTCGTGATTTATCTCAGCAGTTACGTGAACTTGGTGACACAGTTCGGGCTGATGATATTGATAGTCGGCTAAAGTTTGCCAAAGATCAATCTGTACGTTCTCAGCGTGATAAACAGGATATTTTTGAAGATGGCGGTAATGTCATTAAACTGGGGCAACATCGCTTTAGTGTCAATACCCGAGCCGTAGATTTAACCATTGTCCCTAAGCAGGATGAACTGGCACTGCATCTAACCGGTACGGATTATTTTGATATTATTAAAGACCAGCAATTAGTTGAATTACAGTCTTACTGGAATCAATCTTTTATCTCTGAGTCTAATGAAGTGTATCGAGCCGAGTATCTTGTGGCTTCTATTCTACAGGCTGCAGAATCCAGTCATGAGAATCTGGATATGCAGACACTGGAAGCGAATATTGATGACCCTGATGCTTTATTAAAGATTATAAAGAAATATAGTTCTACACGATATCAGGAAGGTTACGAAAAAGGTATTCATGATTTTGATGCGTCTAAAATATTACAGGCATTATTGAAAATACGAGGACAGGCGGGCTTACTTCGTTATCCACCTGTTGTACGGGCTCTGGCACTGTTATTCTGGAATAATCACCAGTTAGATGAAGCTGCTGTGGCTGATAATTTGTGGCATTTACGCTCACAAAGTGCAGAGTTACTATCGAAAGTATTTAATACTCAAGAAGCTTATCTGAAAATCAGGCAGGAAGTTCAACCTTTGATGTTAGCCTATTTTCAATCCTTCACGCTGGATGTGAATGCTCAGCAATGTGAATTAGCTGCCGAGTATCTATCACATGAATTAACTCAACAGTCGATATCTTTTAAATGCAGTTCCTATGGTATGAATCTGGCTAATGGTTTACGGGATCATTTAAAGAAAATTAAACATTTATCCGCATATCAAAAAACCCTAAAAGAGCTGGAAGGTTTTCTAGATAAGCAGTGGGCGTTAGTTGAAACATGGCTGGAAGGTTATATTGTCTACAGTAAACAGGAAGCATTATCACGTTTTATTCCGGAAGCTATAGCGATTATTTTAATTGATGATTCTCTAAAGATAGAGGTTCTTTCAGCTGAATTACAACTTACTATCACGGATTTAATGGGTGATCACTCATTAATCCAGGATCAGTCAATGGTTGTCGCGCTGGATGAATTTACCCGTCGATTACATCATCATCAACATCATGTTGTACCGCAGTATCAGGCATTTTTACAGTTACGCCAGACTATTGTTGATCGTGAACGGAGTAAGTTAAGGCTAGAAGATTTTAAAGCCAGACCGCTTAGCTCTTTTGTTCGTAACAAATTAATTAACGATGTTTATCTGCCTTTAATTGGTGATAATCTGGCGAAGCAGATGGGTACTCTGGGTGAAAATAAGCGTACTGATTTAATGGGTATGCTATTACTAATTTCTCCTCCCGGTTATGGTAAAACAACCTTAATGGAATATGTTGCTAACCGCATGGGGTTAATTTTTATGAAAATAAATTGTCCCTCTCTTGGTCATTCTGTTGATTCTCTTGATCCTCAACAGGCTCCTAACGCAACAGCCAGACAGGAACTTGAGAAAATAAATTTAAGCTTTGAAATGGGTAATAATGTGATGCTATATCTGGATGATATTCAGCATACCAATCCAGAGTTTTTACAGAAGTTTATTTCTCTTGCTGATGGTTCCCGTCGTATCGACGGTGTATGGAAAGGGCAGAGTAAAACCTATGATCTTCGTGGTAAAAAGTTCTGTGTAATCATGGCTGGTAATCCCTATACGGAATCTGGAGAGAGTTTTAAAATTCCTGACATGCTGTCAAACCGTGCGGATATTTATAACCTGGGTGATGTCCTGAGCGGTCGTGAAAAGCAATTTGCGATGAGTTATATCGAGAATGGGCTGACTTCAAATGCAACTCTTGCGCCATTAGCGACCCGTAATATGGAGGATGTATATAAATTTATTCGTATGGCTGAAGGAGAAAATATCGCCAACACTGATCTTGAGCATAATTACAGTGGTGCGGAAGTCAATGAAATAGTTAGCGTATTAAAGAAACTATTCAAAGTTCGTAATATGATTTTGAAGGTGAATGCTCAATATATTTTATCAGCTGCTCAGGATGATAAATATCGTACTGAACCATCTTTTAAATTACAGGGTAGTTACCGTAATATGAATAAGATGGCTGAAAAAATTCATGGCATTATGAATGATGATGAATTGAATAATTTAATTCGTGATCATTACCTTGGCGAGGCGCAAACATTAACAACAGGTGCTGAGGAAAATTTACTCAAACTAGCCGAATTGAATGGTAACCAGGATAAGGAACAACTGGAACGTTGGAATAAGATTAAACAGGATTATGCGCGGATTCAGAGCATGGGCGGTGATGAAACCGATACAGCAACCAAGCTTGCCAATCAGGTTGCAGCGATTAGTTTAAATCTAAAAGGTATACAGGACATTATGTCATCGAGTAAAGATATGACTAAGCCACTCGATGCAATTACTAATGAATTAAAAATGATGCAAAAGGCCATGGCTACCGGTAATGATAATGCCAAATCTTTTGATGTTATTGCCGGTGAATTAAAAAGCATCACTCAATGGCTGGATCAAGCACAAATGAATGTTGAAGTTGTTAATCAACCGGTACCCGGAATGGATAAAGTATTAAAATCTATGGCTGATGCTATCAATACTTCACTGCTACCAGTTACCAGTGCCATGCATCATAAGTTACGCATGGATTCTGATATCTGGGAACGGGTTAAAGCTTTGAGTGAACAGATCAGTGACCTGGAAAAAACTATTACTGTGACTAATTCAACGGAAAAACCGATATTAAAAAAAACATCGGTAAAAAAGACAGCATCCGGAAAACCAGTAAAAAAATCAGATTGAGTTAATAGGGAGAGATGAAATGAATTGTCCAATTTGTCATGGTGATTTACATAAAGTTAAATTGGCTGAGCATTTAGCAGGGCAGAGCTGTGAGCATTGTAAAGCGACCTCTATTTCATTAAGTGATTATTTAAGCTTTTTAGAAAGATCAGAAATAAGTCATCAGGAACTGTCTGAAAATAGTGAAATAGATTCAATGGAGGCAGATACAAAAAATGCGATTGTGTGTGATTGCGGCCAAATCATGCACAAATATCGAATTAACCATAATTCAGATCGAAGAATTGATTACTGCCATCTTTGTCAAACTATCTGGCTTGATAAAGGTGAATGGGAATATTTGAAAAGCAATAATTTACATAGAAGTATCAATAAAATATTTACAGATTCTTATCAACGTAAAATCCGATTGAATAAGACACAGGAAACCTTGTCAGAAAATTATCAACAGAAGTTAGGTATGACTGATTACAATCGAATTAAGGAAATTTATCAATGGGTCAATTCGCACAAAAAACGAGCAATTTTGCTGGCGTATTTAAATTCTAAGAATCCATACAGTGTTAATGAATAATAAGAGAGCAGGGTACAGAGAATTAAATGACGGATGACAAACTAATCTATCTGGCCAGAATTAATGGTCTTGAAAAATCGATTGCCGATACTCGTGAAGAGTTTATTGACAAAATAGAACGAATGGAAATTGAATTGATATCTATTCGTGAACTGATGTCTAATCTTGAACTGTCTGCAACTGAACAAACCGTTCGAAAAGAGGCTGCTTCTGTACAGAAACAGGATTCTGTGGATTCTCTGATTATTGAACTGGATGTACCTGATGAAACACCGGAACAGGTAGCAACTGCTTTACACAATGAAGCGGTAGAAAAACAAGTTGCGGATAGTCAAACTGCGAATCAAATTAAAAAAGGCTCTGTTTCCGTTACTTTGCCAAATAAGCGTACAGAAACTGAAAAGTTGAAAGAACCTGATGAACTCAGAGATTATCATCAAGAACCAGTAGAGCCAGCAAAGCCAAAACAACCAGGTTTTGTAGAGTTAATGCTTTCAAATTTTTTCAATTCTATTATTGGCTGGTTACTAAATACTTTTACCGCTTTTAAATCACCATTTCATGATCTTTTTCAAAGACTGGTTAACCTTTATCATCATTATCAGAAACAGGGAAAAGCACCTGTTTTTCTAATGACGGTTGCAGGCCTGATAACTTTAACGTTTGGCTTTGGCTATCTATTGCAGTATTCCTTTAATTCACTATTTAACGATACCCTGAAAGCACTTACAGGTTTTGTTATTGGATTCAGTATCATTGGTTCGGGAATATTATTATCAGTAAAGAAAACTGACTTTCGCGATTATGCTGCCAGCGTTATTGCACTGGGAGTCATATTTAATTATCTAACAGCTTATTTTATTGGTCCATATTATGAACTGGTAAGTGAGCCAATTGGATTCGCATTATTGTTAGCCGTTACCGCCGTTTCCTTTGCACTGGCTATTATTTTTGAAACCCGGATTGTTTCAGCTGTAACGATGGTTGGTGGTATTTTTATGCCATTTGTTATCGGTGATGTTGACTCAATCGGATTAGTCTTTCTGGGGTATTTATTTATTCTTTCCTGTGCCAATTTATATTTATCTCATCGTATAAAATGGCCTGCTCTTGCTCAGATTAATTTTATCTTAAGCCTGTCGGTCATTGAATATATAGGCATTAGCGAAGCGATCTATCCGGTTTCATCCATTACTTTGCTATCGGCTTTCTTTTATCTTTATACTTATTACTGGTCCTTCAATGGCGTCTCATTAAAAGAATCTCTGTCAAAGCATGATTTAACCATTCTGGTTGCCAATGTTTTCTACTTTATTTATGCCATGTTATTAGTGCAAACAGCTCCTGCTGTACTTGCTGGAGTATTTGTCGCCCATGCTGTTGTACTTGCACTCATCGTCAAATTATTACGTCTCATGAAAAGTATCATGGCACCCATGTATCTCCTGTTTATAGGGCTTCTGGTTGCTACTGCAGTATTTGTGGTATCACCAGCAGATGTTGTCAGTATAGTCTGGGCAGTTCAAGGACTTGCCATGTTAACAATTGGTTTTCGTTATGCTCACATGCTGATTCGAGTTGAAGGTTATGCAATCTATGTGATCGCTATGGCCGGTTTATTATGGCAGGCTGTTGATGCCTTTATTTTTATGAACTCTACCGGCATTGCCTGGCACTGGATAAATTTACTGGCATTTGGCGGACTTAGTTTACTAGCCTATCGCATCATTTATTTCTATAAAGATAAAGCCACTCAGGTTGAACTGAAAGCTGCATTTATTCAGAATGAAATATTCAGTTTCTGGGGCGCTTTAGCGCTCAGTATATCAATTGCAATATTTTTTAATGCTGCAATGGCTGTGCTGGCTGTTATTCCAATGGTCTGGAGCTTTTATCGAGTTGCCAGACATAAATTAATATTTGCACAAATTACCGGATTTGCTTTTTTATTCGCCTATATCGTGCAAATAATGCTTGGATGCTATGACAGTCAAAGTCTGGTGATTTCTGAGCAGCCATTGATGTCTTTTATCGCTTCAATCGAGCTTCTGTTTTTTGCCTGGGCACTACATTTTTATTTTAATTTCCTTGAATTGAAAGGAGCTGGCGCTAAATTCGCCCGTTTCATTCATGAGCTCGTTTTTTATACTCCGGTGGCTCTTATTGTATTAACTTTATCCAATATATTTAATCGACATGTTGAAATGGGAGCAGCATTACAATTCAATAATATATGGATTGATTTTTGTGTGATTGGTGGATTGTTTATGATTAGTTTCTGGGCAATCAAAAAAACCGAAAAGACTGATGACGATGAAAAAGGAAAACATGCCTATCTGATTAGTGAAAGTTTATCCTTATTTATCACCACTTTCTTTTTATACTCAATATCACTACTAACATTTGAGTGGATGTTTCCTGCAGCTGTTATACCGATGTTTTACCTGTTGCATAGAGCTTTAAAGAAACATTTACCATTGACAGAAAAACTTGCCTGGTTACATTTTGCTGTACTTGGTACAGGTATATTTTTAAGTTATCTGACTGTTGGAAATTTCCATTTTTCTGCACAACCCTGGCCGATAAAAATAGTATTTGTCGAAGTATTATTAGGTAGCTGGGCGATGCAATTGATGTATGAGCGACTCAATACTAAAGAGGGATGGTATATCTTAGCCTGTAAATTACGGATTTTAGTTTATTGCCTGATACCTCTACTATTCCTGCCGCGTATCTTGCGCTTGTATCCCGACTATCTGGCTGCGGCTTTCTGGATTTCTTTTGCTATAAGCTGGCTAATGTACAAAAAACTGAAAATTGAAATTTTACTTAAAGAATTAACATTATTGTTTTTTATTGCAATGGTCTCTACGGTGTTAATTTCATTAAGTGTTGTTGCCGGTAATTCACCTTTTGAAGTGCATCAACTGGCAGGCCTGGTCTCTCTTTTAGCCGGTTTAACCGTCGTCAGTATCTTTCACTATGTTGAGAAAACGCTATCTTTATCTTCAAGCTCTCTCAGGCATTCATCTTATTATCACCTGCATGTTTATAGTCCCTATTTTTATGCATTCATAATTGGCGGATTGAGTTATGCTTTGTTAAATCAAATAACAATCTCTATCTTGTTGAGCGGTTTATATTTCTTACAGATTACTCAGGATAAAAGGGTACGAGTTGTTATGCGAGAGAGTTTATCCCTGTCATATTTGTTGTCCTGGTCACTTTTAACAGCTGTTCCTTTGATCGTTTTCTTAAATTCCTTTGTAGGCAATTCGACTCTTGATAATACTTTGATTGCTGTTGTCTGCAGTCTAATCAGTGTTGGAGGTGTATGGTTATTAACCCATAGGAAGTCATATATATTGAATTATTTTAATAAAAAATATTTTAAAAATAATACCCAGTACTGGGCATTTCATGGCATTGTATTAGCTGCTTATCTTGGTGCGCTGAATTTTCTGTTTAGTCCATGGGCCGTTGCTACCTCTATTACTATGTTAATTCATGCGGTCATTATTCTGTTCCTTACATTGTCTGAGCAGTATAAAGGCTTGTTACGTCTTTCAATTGCACTGTATATTTTAACTGCAGTTAAAGTCCTGCTATACGATATGAATGACTTTAGTAATCTACACAAAGTTTTTGCCTTACTGGGTATAGGTAGTATTTTGATGGGAGCTGCATTTATGTTTCAAAAACTTAGGAATAAGCAGTTATAAACGCCGTTGATTGTACATTGACAAGAGTCTCTGCGCGTTCATACTAATGAGCAATCTCATCAGTTACTGGATCATCAGGTTTTATGGCTCTAAGTTCAACTATCAATAAAGTATCGATTAATATTGCCGATATGGATCGGCATTATTATCAAAGCCATGAGTTAACCGTTGCTCAACATCCTTCAGAGAATAATACTCGTTTCATGGTTCGATTAATTGCTTTTATGCTTAATGCCAGTGAACGGCTTGTATTTACCAAAGGCTTAAGCACCAGTGATGAGCCTGATCTATGGCAAAAAACACTAAGTGATGAGATTGAGGTATGGATTGACCTTGGGCAACCAGATGATAAAAGAATTCGTAAAGCCTGTGGTCGTTCTAAACAGGTAATTATTTATACCTACAATGAACGTAAAGCCAAAATATGGTGGCAACAACAGCAGGATAATTTTACGCGCTTTGATAACTTAAAAATATTTCACCTGAATGCATTAAATTTAGAATCAATGGTGAAACGTTCTATGCAGTTACAATGCAATATTCAGGACGGGGACATCTATTTAAGTGATGAACAAAGTAATCATGTTATATCGGTTAGCAGATATTAAGCAGAATTAGCTGGAAATGGAATTAATAATGTAAGCTATAGTCGAAATGTATCAATAGTGAGAATTTTATAATGATTTCTAAAAAAACTTTTATCTTAACTATTTTGCAATCTTCAAATATTTATTCGACTATTAAACAGAAGTCCTCTGTAACATTTTATTACCCGTTTTTACTTACTCTTCTTTATGTAATGGTTATTCCGGTTTTTGCTGAAACGGTAAAGCAGGGTCAATATCTGGGTGCAAAAACTTCTGAAACGCCTGATTGGTTTAAAAACAGTTTTCTTGAGTTTGAAGAAGATGTCAATGAAGCAGCTGAACAGCATAAGCGTGTCATGATTTATTTTCATCAGGAGGGTTGTCCTTATTGTGCCAAACTGGTTGATGAAAATTTTACAAATCCACAAATTGAAAGTTATGTACGTCAAAATTTCGATGGCATATCGATAAACATGTGGGGTGATCGTGAAATTATCTCTATTGGTGGTCGTAGTTACACTGAAAAGACTTTTGCTGAAGCTTTAAAAGTTCAATATACACCAACAATATTATTTCTGAACGAGCAGGGTAAAGTCATTTTACGTCTTAATGGCTATTATTCGCCTGAAAAGTTTAAGCAGGCTTTACACTATGTTGCACAGAAACAGGAAAGTCAGATGAGTTTTAATGATTACCTGTTAGCCGATCAAGTCGCTAACTCAACACCACTAATTTCAGAAGATTTCTTTCTTGATCAAAGCAATTTAAGTTTAATATTGAAAAATTCTGATAAGCCACTGGCAATTTATTTTGAATCTTCAGTCTGTAGTGACTGTGAAGTGATGCATTCGAAAATTTTAAAGGATGCTCCTACCCGTCAACTGGTTAATAAAATGAACAATATTCAACTCAATATCAGCTCAGACGATTTGCTTATCAGTCCTGATGGTAAAAAGATGTCACAGCGTGAATTCGCCAGACAATTGAATATTATCTACACACCAACTGTCGTTATACTTGATCAGCAGGGTAAAGAGGTACATCGAATGGATGGGTTTCTTAAAACCTTTCACTTTCAATCATCGCTTGCCTATGTGCTTGAAGAAGCTTACTTAACTCAACCAGGTTTTCAGAGGTATATCAGTGATCGTGGTGAGAAATTAAGAGAATTGGGTTATGACACTGATATCTGGTCTTATAAATCAGCATATCCGGCAGAATTATCAAAATGAGAACTGATGCTCAGTATTCTGTATGAGGGGATCTATACTTAAACACTCTATCCTCCTGTTATTGATGTTTGTGTATTGACCTCATATTTTATATGAGGTTTTTTTTTGCACATGGATGTGCTTATGCTGGGACGACTGCATGGAAGCAGGAGGTAGAATAACGCAGGAGCAGTTATCGAGGCCATGGATGGCTGCGAGCAGTATTTGCACTGGGAAATGCTCCATGCATTCCCAGCACTCCCACCATCCCTGGCGGTCGCACATGGATGTGCTTATGCTGGGACGACTGCATGGAAGCAGGAGGTAGAATAACGCAGGAGCAGTTATCGAGGCCATGGATGGCAGCGAGCAGTATTTGCACTGGGAAATGCTCCATGCATTCCCAGCATTCCCACCATCCCTGGCGGTCGCACATGGATGTGCTTATGCTGGGACGACTGCATGGAAGCAGGAGGTAGAATAACGCAGGAGCGGTTATCGAGGCCATGGATGGCAGCGAGCAGTATTAGCACATGGATGTGCTTATGCTGGGAGGCCATGGATGGCAACGAGCAGTATTCCAACCGAAGCCACGTAGTCACTATCTAAAAATAGGAACCATAATATTATTAAAGGAATTGCTCCATGCATTCCCAGCACTCCCACCATCCCTGGCGGTCGCCAGTATTTATTTATACTAGAACGACTCCATAATAAAAACCAAACTTTCGATGTTTCCTATATTTAGCTGATGAGTAATCGTAAATCATGGATTATAGTGATGCTCGTGTCTTTAGTGGCTATAGGGTCATTGTCGTCGGATATGTATCTGGCTTCACCTGTTGTGATAGCAAAAAGTTTTGCTATCACAACAGGTGAAGCGCAGCTTACCCTTAGTATATATTTGATTGGCTGGGCTTGTAGTATGCTTATTGTTGGACCGCTTTCAGATAAATATGGACGAAAACCTGTAATTGTGGTTGGCCTGGTTGTTTATTCATTCGCATCTTTTTCATGTATTATACTTTAAATAGGGTCAAAATAATAGAATCAGAGGGGGAGGGCCTTGTATGTTCTTATTCAAAAAACCAACTTTGTTGGCTTTCAGTTTTTTGTTGGCGTTAAACGCCTGCGGCGGTGGTGATGGGGGTTCAGACGGCGGTGGTAGTGAAACCAATAATACCAAAACTGCTTATTTAGTAGACTCTGGTGTAAGGGGAATGAGTTATAGTTCAGCTAGTTATTCGGGAATAACAGATAGTAATGGTGGCTTTAATTTTGCCCCCGGAGAAGTGACAACATTCAGCTTTCACGGACTTCAATTTGGCAGTGTAACAACTGCTAATGATAGCTCTATAATTACGCCGCTTGATTTGTTTAATACAACTGATGTTAATGACCAACGAGTCATAAATACTCTGGTTTTTCTGCAGTCTCTCGACAATGATCAAAATCCAGCTAATGGAATATCTTTACCCGAAAGCCTTTCTACGATTGCTGGTTTAGATGGATTGGACCTTAGTAGTCCTGATTTTCAGTCAGGGTTGTTAGCGTTGAATATTCCTGTCGTTTCTTCATTGCTGTCTGAAATGGATGCGTTAAATCATTTTAATGAAACTTTGCTGACAGTAAATGCGAACACAATATTAGATGGTCGCTGGATATCACGAGATGCTAAGTTTGGTGATGTCAATGGAGTTTACACCTTCTCAGCCAATCAAACGTTAACTGTAACAGAGTTTAATGATTGTGGTTCAAACTATTGGGCTGCTACCGAAGATTCAGCTAAACGTAACTGTACTGAAACCAGCTTTACTATGGATTGGGTATTAGATGGGCAAACCCTTTCGATGAGTAATAGTAATATTTCTGACAATTGCACCATTATTACTTCGACAAGTAATCTGATAGAGGCAAACTGCGTTTTTCAAGGAAGTGGTCCAGGTACTGAGTTGACTCGGTTCGAACGAGATATTCCCCAACTTTCTAACAGCTTAGTCAATAGCAGTTATCGAGAAGTCACCGCAGGCGGATCGACTAGTTTTACAACGCTTAGCTTTGACAATGATTTAACCGGTTCTTATGTTTATCACAACGAAAGTGGTGTTGCACAATCTGCTGCGGGTGATCTAGGTGACTATATCTGGTCAACGGCAGCATCTCAATTAAGCATTGCAGGGACAGATAATAATGCTGAGAGCTTTTCAGCTACCTATACATTGCAGAATCAGATCCGGGGAACACTATCAATGTCTGTACTAGACACGGATGGAGCTGGCTTTTCAGCGCTGATTCCAGATTTCAATGCTAACTTGGCAAATGATCTTATTGATCAGGTTGTCTTTGGTGTTTATGACGCTGTGACAGGGGCCTGTAAACAGATTTATATGTTTGATGCGACCAATATTGTAATGCCACTAAGGAAAGAAGCAAGCGTAGGCGCCACAGCAGACGTGTGCGATTTTGCATCGCCTGTTACAGTGCCACAAACTGGGGATGCTAACGTTTATTCAGTGTCTATAGTTAATGGTGCATTTCTTATCGAGAGAGCTAATGAGCAAGAAATTTGCTGGCCTATTGCACATTCAACTCTTTCTAGTTCTTCAGGGTTCGCTGTTGTAGCGTGCTCTACAGATTCAAGCTCAGCATTTAATCTTGAAATTTGGCGAGGGCTTTAAAGAGCTAACATTTTAGGAGGCAGAGAACATTTATAGGCATAAGGGGAATTACAGGGTCAGGTCGCACGCCGTAAGTTAAAGGGGATGTAGCTGAATGGCACTAACTTAAGCCTGTTTAGCATGATCTTTTCCTCTGTTCGGAACCACTCTCATCACATGCCTTGGGGACGTTAATAATTTAAACGGTTTTAGTCTTCGTTTAACCTGGAAAAATCAGTTGAATCATGAAAGTTTACGTAACACCTTAATGCAGCTGATAAAATCAATAACACACTCTTCACCAATCAGTTGACTACGGTGTTTTTGATTTCCCGGCAATTGCTCCTGCATTGCTCTAACGACAGTCATCCCCGACTTAGACCTGGCACATCAATCTGTTACACATCTTTTTCAGGCTCAACTGATTTTTCCAGGTTCAAGTTTTTCAGTTTAATTTTCATAATAAATAATTCTTCGATAAAAAGGGTGAAAGAACCCCTACGGGATTCAATCTTCCATAGGGTTAAAAGTGAAAGGTTAGTTAATAGACGTGCAAAGTTCGACCGACCCACATGCCGCCAAAGCCATAATGCAAAATCTTCAGGTCAATACCGGTCTGGATTGCTCGAAATGAGTAGTGGTTTCCTGTGATTGCATCAATGATGACGATGGTAATTGCTGAATCACACGAGGTCCAGGGATGTCAAATTGAATTCACGCTTTATGATAAATCTCTAGACCTGTAAACTGTGACTTGGTCGGCGAGCGAACACGAGATAACTCGATATCCTGCAAACCTGCAATTCAGTTCGTAGCGGGATTCACCGATTGGGTGATTATACACATCAACTGTAAGCGTTTATGAAACAGTGGGTTAATCTCTATTGCGAGCGGTCAACTGCGGAATCCAGGTTGAAGTAAGCGCGTCCCATCAATTTTCCGCCGCTGATTTATTGAGTCTAAATAATCTGGGTATGAGTCGACCAAGTATGCTAATTAAAATAAACAAAGCAGCACTAACACATACAATTGTTGGCCCTGTGGGCGTATCAAAAAGATAAGATGCCTTAATCCCGGAAACACAAGCAAGCACAGCAAGTATGGCGGCAATCATCGCCATGATTTCCGGTGTCTTGCTTAATGGTCTCGCCGTAGCGGCAGGTACTATTAACATTGCAGTGATAAGTAACACTCCCACTACCTTGATCGCTATTGCAACCACAATCGCCAGGGAAATCGTCAATACAAGCTGCTCACGCTTTGGATTAATGCCACTGGCCAATGCCATATCAGGATTTAGTGTGGATAATAATAAACCTGACCAACGCCACGACAACAGGACAATTACTGACACAACACCCAGGCCGATCACCCATAGGTCGATTTTACCGACAGCGAGAATATCTCCAAACAGGTATGACATCAGATCAATTCTGATGCCCGATAGAAATGAAACAGCCACTAACCCCAATGCAAGCGAAGTGTGGGCCATGACGCCCAACAAGGTATCCATTGCAAAGCCTTTACCGCTCAGACTGGATACGATGATCGCCATTAAAAGGCTGACAACCAGTACACCAGCAAAAATAGGCGTGGATAGTGTCAATGAAAGCGCAACACCTAGTACGGCAGCATGCGCAGTTGCATCACCAAAATATGCCATGCGTCGCCACACGACAAAACATCCTAACGGTGCTGCTGCTATTGCTACTCCAATACTGGCCAACATAGCACGTACTAAAAAATCATCTAACACTGGTAATAACTCCTTTGTGCTCATGATCATGATGGTTATGATGCAAGTAAAGCGCGGCTTCATCATCATGTTCCAGGCCAAACAACGATTGGTACTCCTGGGATTCACCAACGATCTCGGGTTTACCCTGGCAACAGATATGCTGATTTAAACAAATAACCCTGTCCGTTTGGCGCATGACGACATGCAGTTCATGGCTGATCATCATAATGCCACAGCCAAGCGTATCTCTGACATAGGCAATTTGTCGGTAAAAATCCGCTGAACCACGATGATCAAGACCTTGAGTTGCTTCATCCAGTAGCAGCAAATCAGGGTGCCCCAATATAGCCCTGGCAAGAAGCACCCGCTGGAACTGTCCACCGGATAAATCCATCAATTGCTGCTTACCAAGATTTGCCACGCCTGCATTGTTAAGTGCTTCCGCAATGGCTGAAGTACTGTGGCTACTTGGCAAATTCATAAAACGACTTACCGTCATCGGCAAGGTTTCATCGATATGTAACTTTTGTGGCACATAGCCAATGCTTAATCCCGGCTGTTTGTTTAACGACCCGGACGAGAGAGGAACTGCGCCAATTATTGTCTTAAACAAGGTAGATTTACCCGACCCGTTAGGCCCGATAACTGTCACAATCTCACCTGAATTAATCGCTAGCGAAATATCTTTTAAAATCTGACGTTTGCCAAAGTGGACCGATAATTGATTACATTCGATTAACATGAATATTGCCTCTAAAAAATAAACCCGGGTTCATTTATTGCTGACTGTTTAACCTGGAAAAATCGATTCAGCGTGAAAAAGATGCGTAATAGATTAATGTGCCTGGTCTAAGTCAGGGATGACTGTAGTTAGAGCAATACAGGCGCAATTGCCGGGAAATCAAAAATACCGTTGTCATCTGATTGCTGATGAGCGTTTTTTTGAATTTATCAGCTACATTAAGGTGTTACTTAGATTTTCATGATTAACTGATTTTTCCGGGTTTAATGCGCAAACAAAGCTAAAAGGGTTACTAAATAATTTATGTTATGTTATAACATATCTGTTTTTATTCCTACTAGTCTATTTCTAAGGAGTTCATATGATCCGCAACCTTCCCGCTCTGGCGTTGAGCTTTATAAGCTTCGTCGCCGCCTTTTCAGCAAATGCCGAAGTGCCCAAAGTGGCCGTTGATATTGCCCCATTACATTCGTTGGTTTCACAAGTCATGACGGGGGTGGGACAACCGGATTTACTCATTCCGGCTGAAGCTTCACCTCATGAATACACACTGCGACCCTCACAGGCTAAAGCGCTTTCTGAAGCAGATATTGTTTTCTGGATTGGAGAAGGACTCACTCCCTGGCTGGAAAAAGCGCTAGATAATGTGGCTGGTTCCGCACAGAAAATAGAGGTGCTCGAATTGGCGGGTACAACGACCTACCCCTATCGAAAAGGGGCGACATTTGAAGCTCATGAGCATCATGATAAAGCGCATAATAATGACCATGACAAAGAACACCATGATGATGAAGCTACTGGTGAGACACATCATCATAGTCACGAAGGCACCGATCCTCATGCCTGGCTAGATCCAGTTAATGCAAAAACCTGGATCAAGGCTATTGCCAAAGTACTCAGTGAAAAAGATCCTGCAAATGCATCTGTATATGCCAGGAATGCAAGTACTGCTTCCAGCAGGCTAGATCAGCTTACAATAGCAACTCAGGCTACGATAAAAAGTCTGGGTCAACCCGGGTTTATCGTATTTCACGATGCCTATCAGTACTTTGAAAAACGTTTTGGAATATCTGCTGCTGGCGCTATTTCACTGGGTGATGCTCAAGATCCTAGCCCTGCGCGTGTAAAGGAAATCCAGAAAATAGTGAAAGATCTTGGCGCGACATGTGTTTTTACCGAACCACAATTTAACCCGGGCCTGGTGGACAATGTGTTTACCAATACAAAAGTAACAACCATAGGCGTCATGGACCCACTTGGTAGCAGTTATGCACCGGGCAATCAACACTATACACAGTTAATCAATAGCATGGTGAAGAGTCTTAGTGCCTGTAAGTAAACTTATACGTAGCAACTGATTTTTATAGGATTATCTACTGTAGATCATGCTGATTACTCGTACGACTGCGAGGAAGACTCAAATCTAAAGTCATATATTCAATGCAGTTTGTCGTAAGAATCATGAGGGTTACTGTGTTAGGTTTAAACCTGGAACCCGCAGTTGGATGAGTTGATTGTGTGTTTGAGGCGGTGTAGATCAAGGTGTAACGATGTGGAATAGCCAGCTATTCCAGGGATTTACAACGAAGAGATACGCCACCTCAAATCTACAATTCAGTTCGTTGCAGGATTCACCGATTGGGTGATTATACGCATCAACTGTCAGGGTTTATGAAACAGAGGGTTAAGCTCTATTGCGAGCGGTCAATTGCGGAATCCAGCTTAAATAAAAGTTCGAACTTCTATAAAACCGAAGGCCCTCAATATTTTAGTAGGAGGGTCCGATTGAGTCTGAATGAATTCCTTGTAAAAATTAGTTTTGGTCGGTATTTTTCTCCTGTGCATTATCACAATCTTGACAAACACAGCTCATTTCCAGTTGTTGACTCAATAACCGGTAGCCCGCTGCTGTAACATTGTTTTGCAACTCTTCCAGTACTTTTTTATCAATACTAATTTCCTGCACTTTCTGACATGTGGCACAAATTAAAAATTGTGGTGTGACATGGGGATGATCACAGGCTATGTGAGAGCAAGCCACAAATTTATTCGTTGAAGTCAACTTATGCACTAGTTGCTCCTGTTCCAGAAATTCCAGAATACGATAAACCGACATTGCCTGAAGTGTTTGACCAAATTCACCTTTGCAATAATCAATCAATTCGTAGGCTGAAAGCGCTTGCCCTGATTTAACCAGCCCGGAGAGAATCAACTTGCGCTTATCAGTGAGACGGCTTCCATGTTGCTGACAGTGTCGCTCCGCATGGCCAATGATGGCTTGAAGTTTTGTCATAGTCTTTTATTGCTCCATACATTAGATTGCAGCATTTTAGCAGCTAAGCATACCTGATGTGCAATTCAGTTGGTAGCGGGATGTACCGCTTGGGTGATTATACCCATCAACTGTCATACTTTATGAAACAGTGAGTTAAGCTCTATTGCGAGCGGTTAACTGCGGCATCCAGGTTTAAACGAATTCAAAGATTTAAAGGTATGTATATTGATTGAAAATATTCTCTGAAAGAATCAACAAGACTTGTTTCAAAAGTTTTAATAATTTCACTGTTGCACTGGTAGGAGTCCATCATTTTCAGGACAGTTATTCTTGTCTGATTAAGGGAATTTAGAGCAGGTTCAAAATTATCTGAATTTTGTACACCCAACATTTTGGCTATACCAAAAAATTTATTGGTATTCGAGTAAGTATTTGGACTTATTTTTTCCACGTCAATAAGATATGCTAATTGAGCGAACTCATTATTAATTTTGTATTTGTGTCTAATCTCTGGACTTCCATTTATTCGACTTTGCTCTATACCGTAAGCATTTTTATAAATAATCGTGTCCTCTGCAGGAATGACATGTGTATAAGTCGTATGATTTGATCTCAGGCAACTGTGAAATTTATCCTGATAGTTAGATAAATATGTGTTAGCAATAGTTTTCAGAAATGTTTGTGTAAGGTGGAATGCCTCAATCCTGGATTTTTTTTGATCAGGCACATTGGCACCAAATGCTGTTGCGACATCCCCCATCAGACTCGTTAAATTATTGCCAAAATGATTTTGTCTTATGAGATGATTTTCAAGCCTGCCCAATATTTTTCTATCTTTCTGCCTCAGATAGTCAATATCTTTCCAGTAAATAGCATTCAGATAATCTTTATTCTGAAGTTTTTGAAACGGTCCGAAACTATCTCTCTTAGCGACATAACTTTTCAAAATTTCGGGATTGGTTTTTTTTATTTGCCAGTCATCATCGAACCTGTAACGTTTGGTTATAGCGTCCAGTTCGGGGCGTGACGTCTGCTTGTTTATCAATGCGATTAGTGGCTTAGCGACATCGTTGAGTAAATCAACTCTTGCATGAAAACGGGAATAAAAGCCGCCATAATAATCTTTTGGCTTATTGGCTATTCTCTTACGATCATCGGCGACAACTATTTCCAGGCTGTCGAGTGTTCGAGGTAGAGATTTAACTTTTTCGAGATGTAATTTTTCTCCGGCTTCCACCTGCTTAGAAATAGCACTGTAGTATTCTGATTCTGCTTTTTGTTCGGCCTCATATTTAAGACGTTCTTCTTCTTTATAAGCATCGCTGTTAATCTTAACAGTATGCAGTAGTTGTTTACAATCAACCCGGATTGGTTGAGGATTAGCGAAGCCAATTATAGATTTCATAATGGCTGAAAATTCCTGTTTTAATTCATCGCAGTTGAGTGGATCAACATTGACTTTAGCTTCGACAAGGCAGTCTCTTATTTTTTTCTCCCTGGATACATGAAGGTTTTGCCGTCCACACAAATTTATCACTGATTCACGCTGAAGAATATCACGGTACAAATGCCAATCTTTGTCACAGCTGTGCTGTTTCCAATTTGCTGGTAATTGATTATCTTCTGTGGCAGACATAACTGCTTCCTTCAAATATTTCCGATAGGTTTCACAAGTAGCCCCTGTCAAATGCTTTTCAGCATTCCCGAATTTGGTGACAATAAATTGCGTAATACATCTTGAGGTAAACGCCTCATTCTGTGCTTCATAATTAACGCACTGTGCCCACGGTACCCGATTGTTTATTCTTGAGGCGGCTTCAGACAGTATTTGACAACCAGGCAATTTACTTTCCGCATCTTCCTTACTGAATCCACCTTTAATCAGGGAATTAAAAAGCTGTTGTCTTATTGATGAACAACTGCTTTTCTTCATATTGTTATAAAAGTTACTTTTAGAATTTTTGCCTACCTTTATGTTTGACATACAGTTAAAAACTGAGTCGGCATTATGGATATCCATTTCCTGACAATATTTTTTGAGATGTGAATAAGCAGGGTCCTGACCAGGTTTTCTGCTTACGCTATGTTTCTTCTTTTTCTTTACAGCTTTATCAGAAGAGGTAGATTTTACGGCAACGGATGTTACTTTTGCTGGAGTTCCATCATAGGTGATGGCTGCAGTCGGTGAGGCTGGTCTCAATTTTAAGTTGTAGCGATCGCCGGAAGCTAGCTGGATGGTAGCTTCAAGTTTTTTCTGCTCAATTACTGTTAAGTAAATTTTTTCTGGGCTGCCACAATTTTTTAAGGCTTTAGACTTTGGCCGTGGTTTTTTATTATCAAAGGTAAATACGTAAGCTGATTCATTCATATCTCGCCACATGCGAAATTCACAGCTACGACTCTTACCCTTGTTTTGAACTTCATAGACAATGGTAGCTTTATCTCGACCTGGCTGCCTCTTCATGGGGTATGCGATAAGTGTTAGTTTAGAGGTTTTATCAGAATTACCTGAAAGAACACTGGTCCAGTAACCTTTAACTGTTTTTAAAGTTACTTTGTTATTAGTTGCTGTAGCGTTTGTACTAATGGCGAATAATAAGATATAAAACAATAATGCCTTTTTCATTTTAACCCTACTTAATATTTTAAAACTAAAGCATGATAATTATTGATTGTAAAAATATAACAATCTGTTTCTAAGTTTATCACTCTATCATAAACATAAATCACTGTTTAAGGACATATTTAAAATTTTAGTCTGCTGCTATTGTTCCATTTAACATCGCATAACACAAACTGAGTGTGCTATAAGAAAGCCAGCCAGTCATAAATTAAAGATCTGTAAATCATCTAACGAATCCCTCAATAAGCAATATCGAATGGTCTCTGATTAAACGAATTTAAAATAAAGAACTCTCATGCAACTATATTGCGGAGTCGCCTTACATTCAAATAATCGTGTCATTGTCATACAGGACAATGTAGAAATCGGGCTAAGTTTTTCTAAAAGGTAGCAGGTTACATCAAAACAAGCAAAAACTTCGGGATTTGAATGACCGTTTCCAGCAGGCGTTATTGATAAGTTAGCCTTAACTGAGCGCAGTCGACTCAGCCGAAAATTTGTAAAATTTAATAGGAGATACCCGCAGGCATCGACTACCTCCTGATGATATTCAGGAAGGTGTTGCGATGAATCCCATCAGATCACCATTCTCAATTTCTTATGGCATATCTGGTGGGTGGCGTTTACGATGAGCCAAAATGTAGTCAAAAAATAATTGAAAGCAACTCAATATCCGTAAACTTTCCGCCTATCTCGGTACAACCATTTGGATAGATTGTGGGCAAAGAATATGCTAGTTTCTTTAGGATGTAAGGAAATGACAATGGAAAGTGGTCGTGTACATGCTAAAAAAATCATGTGTATTTCTGCAGGATATGACCCAAGTTGCGGTAATTAAATGCCGCAAACTTGGGGCCCAATTAGAATGTTATGTGAGAGGAGATCGTTGCAAGTGACATGGTATGCAGCAGAAATTCTTGCGGAGCCTAGACCTGAGCTCTTTCAACGGCTGAGCGCATCTCCCTTACTATTAGGGCATCTCTATCTGCTAAAGGGAGAGTGTAACTATGAATTTTACAGCTCTGAGGTTGCGCATTCGTTTCCTGAACTTGGTATATTAGTAGCTAGCCATTTTTCCGAGCCAGGAACACACTGCGAAAGCTGGTTTGAAGAGGATTTTATTTCATGGTATGAATTTTCTTTTCCTGCATCACTAAGCCTAAGTTCACTTATAAATAAATTAAAAGAAATAGAAACCATTGATACAGATGATTTTCCACCTGAGACCTTTCTTGGGTATGTCGAAGCACTATCAAGAGAATGTAAAGCAATTATTGGTTTTTATAATTGCTTTATGTGGGGGGGTGATATTGAATCTGAGGTTACGTATCTATTTCTCCCAAATCAAGAGCCGTCAGCGTTAATAACGAAACATGGCATTGGCCACACAGTGGTAACTCCCACGGGTATCACTAACATCAAAGGAAAAGATGCATTGCAAAGTACATTGGAATATTTAGGGCTAGAGTTAGAACATCCATTTTTCGCTCCTCATACTCGGAGTTTTAACTGGTCTCCTTATGCTTGCCATAAAATCACATAATAATTGCATTCACGCGGAAAATTTGCTCTGCTGCGTGCCGCAAATTCCCGATGATTCAGGGCGTTGGTATGATTCCCTTTGTCAAGTCTAGTTAAAAAAGACTCTGCCCCTATTTCAGAGCAGAGTCCATCTATAAGATGAGTTAACACGTGAGATGAAGTCGGTATATTTCGTCGATTGTCATGCTGTTATTCGTGGATTATAACCTTGCGATTGCCTTGCCTACCTTACTTAGTCTGCCGGGGTGCCTGTCTTCAGTCTATGCACGTGGTTCAATCTGGAATCCGCAGTTGGACGAGTTGATTGTGCATTTGGGGTGGTGTAGATCAAGGCGTAACGACGCGGAATAGCCAGCTATTCCAGAGCGTTACAACGAAGAGATACGCCGCCTCAAACCTGCAATTCAGTTCGTTGCGGGATTCACCGATTGGGTGATTATACCCATCAACTGTCATGGGTTATGAAACAGTGGGTTAACCTCTATTGTGAGCGGTCAACTGCGGAATCCAGGTTGAAATATGGCAGTACAAAAAAGAAAGGTTACTTTCAAATTTAATTTTGTGGCTAACTATGAATTCCCCATGAATTCCCTACTGCCGATATTGTTCATTACGACGCTCAAAAGTTGATTCCGAAGAGGACGCATCTGGTCAGGATGTTTCTAGGTTAAGGTAAGATGCGATATTTTCCCTTACGAGCCTTTCATAATTCTGAGTAATATATCGATAAGATTCTATGCTATATGTATTTTATTTATTTTTGTACAATCTCATACAACAATTCGGAAATTTCACAGAATGGATGGTAAGGGAACAATGAATTTAATTTTTTCTACGAATTTGAACATCGCAGGTTTGTTGACCAGGGTGATTTTGTTGTGTGCCGTGTTGCTCGGCTTTACTGCATGTCAGTCGACGGACGGAAACAGCGAATTGAATGACAACGAGAACGTGACGGAGTCACCTTGTCTGGGAGTCGATGAGCAAACGGAAGGTTGTGGCGGCCTTCTGCCATCACGCACTGAAGGCGTAGCGCCTCTCTATGTCTTTTTTGAGCCCACTTTTGATACGGATCGGGATGCGTTTCGAACAAGGATTGTTAAATGGGATTTTGGAGACGCGAGCGCAGGGAACTGGTCCACAACCGGCGGGGACAAGAATATACACACCGGTCCAATCGCGGCCCACGTTTTTGAGACGCCAGGTACCTTTGTTACCACAGCAACAACAGTTGGATCTGACGGCAAGGAGACCACCCAGACCACCACGATTGTGGTGACTGATCCCGATGAAGTGTTTTCCGGTGACGCATCCATTTGTATTTCTCAAGCCGCTGACTTTAGTGGTGCGCCAGCCGGTTGCCAGCAAATACAAACTGATGATATCAACACAGTGAATTCGTACATTCAGGCCGAAACAAGGATTCTCTTTCGCAGAGGTGAAACCTGGTCAATGCCCCAACCGCTTGTCATCAATGCCGCCGGCCCGGGTCTCATCGGCGCGTTTGGAGAGGGTGACGATCCAGTCTTCAAACCTACCAAAACTGGTATCAGCTTCGGAGATCGGACTCCCCTTACCGCCAATGACTGGCGCATCACGGATCTGCAAATCGTTGGTGAAGAAACCTCTGCAGGTGCGATAGGGCTGGGTGTTCAGACAAATAACCTGTTGCTGCATAAGCTCACCATAAGGAATGTTCACAGTGCAGTATCGGCCGGTGATTCAATATTAAGTTACTGGAACAAACAGGGGGAAGGGACTCATGATTTGCACGATGGGCTAGCGCTTTCTGAGCTAGACGTTCGAGACATCGTCGGCGGCAACGGGGGCAACGGTGTGTATCTGGTGGGACGACGCATGGCAGCCATGGGATGTTCCTTCGAGGATTCTACTGCGGCTGAGCATGTCTGGCGTATGCCTCACATCGAAAAAGGGCTGCTTAGCCACAACATCGTCAGCAAGGCGGCGATTGGCAAGCATCTTTTGAAGCTCCACGGTCCGAAGTTTGATGATGGTCTGCTTGGCAATGGACAGTACACTGAACGGGTTCAGATTTCGGACAATATCTTTCTCGCCGGGGTCGAGGCCTGGCCCCTGGCCATCGGTCCGCAGAACGAAGCAAATGATGAACGCTTACGTGACATTGTGCTGGAACGGAATCAATTTATAGCGGGTTCCTCAAATGCAGTGATGGTGGTCCTCTGGGCTCAATCCGTCACCGTACGCAATAATCTGTTTGATACTTCGACTTCTACCGGTGATGTACGTTGCGTTGGAGCAACCCAGAGAGGTGTTGAACCAGCACCTGTGAACATCGATCTCTATAACAATACCTGTTATTCGAGTTCTGACCGTAAGGTTACACTATTAAGAATGGATGGTGCGACCATGTCCAGTGCAAAAAACAATTTGGTTGTATCGACCGGCGGAGTAGCCGAACTGGGTCTCACAGGAAGCAATGATGAATCCAATAACATTATCAGCACCACGACACTTTTTGACGGTGCTGCACCATCGTCCCCGGAAGATTTTGTACCGTCTCAAGGAACGCAGGCAGACGACGGCGGTGTGCCGATTGAGGGCCTGGAAGAGGACTACTTTGGAAAGGCGCGTTCACAAAGTACCCCGGACGTCGGGGCATTTGAGAATTGAAATAGAAACAGAGGTCAGATCAAAATTTTCTCAAATATTATAATATTCTGTGATCTGACCCCATTTTTTATATGGTTGTAATAACAGAGTAAATAATTTTCAATCGAGTTTGCTAATCAATTGCTGAGAATTGCGGAACATCAGTACGCATGATTGAAATACATTATGGAAAGTTAATGGGAAGTGACAGGCGAGAAATGATGAATCTAGTGTACTGTCCTAAACTGTATGCAGGTTATAGCGAGACGGGAAATAGTCATATGCAAGGCGTCATCCGCAGGGAATGGCATGCCCTTTTCAAGGATGACAACGCAGCAGATGGCTGTTTCCCGTCTCGCCCGAAGGG
>JBNKKI010000042.1:0-10698 GCA_050291745.1 Gammaproteobacteria bacterium
TGTATTTAACAAAAGATTTTGAAAGTCCATTTACATCATTGGTGGGCTGTGCACATCAGGTCAGAAAAGCCTGCCATGAACTTGGAAAAAGTTGGTCACAGGGTATCAATAAGTGTATTGAGTTATTTCCTGAAACATAAATGCTAAATATTTTACTCACTGTCCTCTAAAAATAAGCCTGGCAAGCTGGCTTTGATTTACTGTTGCCTGAAATATGTCAATGGCACCATTTTTAGTATTATTTTCTTCAACTAGAAGTAAGTCCTAATAATTTACCCATTGAATGTTGAAAATTAAATTTTCTTATCAATAGGATTTTTCTTTTTCAATCAATGGGTGTCTTATAATTTCCTCTCGACCGCCCTTGTTATACGCGACCATCATTCACCCGAAAAATGATCATACCAAGATGATACCCGTAAGATGGCAAACGTGGCAGATAAGGCAGACGACAGTGCATATATGAACACAAAATAACCAATAAAGGCTCCCGCTATTGATAAGCCCCTGACATATTCGTAATACTCTTTGACCAAAAAGCAATCCGGCGAAAGGGAAAAGTTGTACGCATCAGCAAATATGGCCATAAATATTGCTACAACCTGCAGGATGATAAAATGTACAAATGCTGAACTGACTTCCATGAATGGTGATGGCTCGCCATCATCTTCGGGGCCACTTATAAGCTTCCTAAACTTTTCATCGCCAATGGCCAAAAACATCGCATAACCGCCCAGAGAGAAACCTAGAACGTTAGGCATGACAGAAAGCACAATCTTCCACCACTCACCATTCAGCCAGTGAGGAAATAAGAAAATAGTAATGATTATAGAGGCGTAGAAATAACCACTAGTAAAAAGAGCCTTAAACCCACCATAGGATTTCCAGTACCTACTTACTATCCCGGTTTCTTGAACCATGACAATATCTCATCTTTGACTTCCATAGCCTTAAGCACAAACATATCGAACGGTGATTCAATATTAGGATCGTAGTAAAGTTTGTCCGTCCAAGGGTGTTTAGAAGTGGAGTAAGATACAGGCTTTGATAATTCATCCTTTCCTTTTGCAGATACCTCACCATTTTTAGCTGCGATATTAGTTAGCGTTTTAAGCTCTTCATCTAATTCTATGGACTCACCTGAAATAGCCTTATATTCTTGCTTTTGCTCAGCAACTTTAAGCTTATTCATTCTTCTTAGAAATTTTCTCTCCGCATCACTCTGGTCATCAGGGTTTGGCCTACTTATGTGTAAATCAAGCTTCTCAAGCTTTTTCATTCCCAAGGCTTTCGATAACGCATCAACACATGGAACATGTGTAACTTCTATTCTTCCAAATTTGTCGGTTATATCCTGTTGATTAAATAATCGCTCAACCAATCGAACCGCATTACTTGGGCCTAATGAATGACCATCGTAGTAGCACTCATAAAACATTAGATGGCCTTCCGGAAAGAACAAATAGCTAAATCTCGAAGAGTTGGGTTTTAAATTACGGGGTATTTTTACCTCTCCCAGCTCATCTTCCTCCGCTTTATCATTTGTATCGATGTTAAACCAGTCGCCGTCTACATTAATATTTGTGAATCGATATAAATCCCCCGTAATTGGACTAGTTTCACCCTTTTTCTTATCGAGGTAATTTACAGATGTAAGCATTCCATATTTATCTGAATGAATATGTTGAATATTTCTTAGGTTTTTAACTTTCTTAAATAGCTCCACATACTTGATCGGTGAATGTGGATGCATCGTAATGTTGATCGCACCTAATTCCAGTTTCTTTTCTTTTGGCATTTACTTCCCCCCTGTAAATATTCTTCGTAGCGTATAACGCTCGGCTAAGCGGCTCGCGCCGCCTTTGGTAACGTGAGCGGCACTATGGTGCCGCGAGTCCGTTTTGAGCCACTTGTTATAACTGCTAATGTGCATGTTGCCTCAGACCCTTGAAGCGGGTGTGTTTTGGTTTTTTTACGATTTATGAAAACTACCGCTCTACGCGAATAAAAGCAAGGACTTAGTTTCGTAAGCCTTTTCTCTTTAACGATTGCCGATACTCAAATGCTTTTTTGTTACCGAAACCGTTTTATTTCAAAGCTCGCCTGATAATGATTATACCCGCATGCTTTTTACTGTTTGTTTTGAAACCGAGATTTCAAATATCTGTAATTATTTTTAATGAAACAACCTGACCAATTTTCTTTTTAGTTATAACGTCGCTAATCAGCCGCGCGCGCCTTTGGCGCGTCGGCTGGATTAGCCTTGTTAGGCTTTATTACGTTTCATCATTTAACGTCAACTTCGGTAGTTTTAGATCTTTACGCAAGCTATCGCGGATAGATCGCATTAAAGCAGCAAACTCATTTTTCATATCGTTGTGTTTATTGCCTTGCGCAAATTCAGTAACTTTAACTATCGATTCAATCTCCCGTTGCGTTCCATACATATGCACTTGAACTTGACACAACTCCAATTTCTTCACAAAATCTGATGCCAGCGGATCCAGTGCTTCTTTACTTTTATCTTTCGATTGAATTATTTTTTCTAGTAGCTGAGAAACTGCAGTACAAGACTCATACATTCCAAACCTTAGATCCATCTTCCTTTTAAAGACTTCATGCCGCCTGTTTAGATGGCTATTTATAAACCACCCCAGAATGACCGCCAGAACCGAGCCAATTGTTATCCAGTCTTTTATTTCCATTTCCATTTGTCTATTGAATCCTCCGCCTAACATTGTAATTAACACGAAAATAATTCGCTGTATTTTCTCCATATATACGGACTATAAATCGTGGTATTAGGATATACAAGAAAAAAGCGGGAAATCTATTATCTAAAAATGTCCCATTTCATGCTGACAAACACATTTCAAAAACACAAAATTGAAATCAATTATGGCACTTTAAAAACTGATAAGCCGGTGGTATTCAAAGCTTATAAAAGCATTGCCTTTTTTACTTCATTAAAACTATCCATGGCTATTTGTAAATCTTCTCTGCTATGAGCTGCCGATATCTGGGTGCGGATACGTGCTTTTCCTTCTGGTACTACCGGGTAAGAAAAGGCGATAACATAAACACCTTTGTGTAACATTTGACTGGCGAATTCGACGGCTGTGTTTGCATCATATAGCATAATCGGTGCGATAGGGTGGGTGCCGGGTAAAATGTCGAAACCTCTTTGTATCATGCCCTGTCGAAAGAAGTCTGTATTCTGTTGAAGCTTATCCCGTAACTCGGTTGAACGACTGAGTATTTCCAGCGCTTTGATTGCACCGGAAACTATTGAAGGTGACAGGGTGTTAGAGAAAAGATAGGGGCGGGAGCGTTGACGCAATAGTTCGATAATTTCTTTTTTACCACTGCTGTAACCTCCGCCTGCTCCACCGAGTGCTTTGCCCAGTGTTCCAGTGGTGATGTCAATTCGATCCATGCAGTTGCGATATTCATGTGTACCACGACCCTGTTGTCCAATGAATCCTACTGCATGGCTATCATCAAAGTGAACGAGTGCATCATATTTTTCAGCCAGGTCACAAATCCTGTCGAGTTGTGCAATATAGCCATCCATAGAAAATACGCCATCAGTGGTGATCAGTTTATATCTGGCTCCAGCCTGTTGTGCCTGTTGTAACTGTGATTCGAGATCTGCCATATCATTATTGTGATATCGATAGCGGGTAGCCTTACATAGGCGGATTCCATCGATAATTGAGGCATGATTTAATTCATCGGAGATTACTGCATCTTGCGGGCCGAGCAGGGTTTCGTAAAGGCCGCCATTGGCATCGAAACAGGATGGGTAAAGAATAGTATCTTCTGTTCCCAGAAATTGTGTTAATTTATCTTCAAGCAATTTATGTATTGATTGAGTTCCACAGATAAAGCGGACTGATGCAAGCCCGTATCCCCAGTCATTCAAGCCATTTTTGGCCGCTTCCTGTACTTCGGGGTGCTGCGCCAGGCCAAGATAATTGTTAGCGCATAGATTCATTACCGGGGCAGCGTTTTTTACATTAACAAAGGCGCCCTGAGCCGATGTGATAATGCGTTCTTCCTTGTACAGACCTTTTGCCCGAATGGATTCCAGTTGTTGCTTAACATGCTGTTTAAAATTTGTGTACATTTAACTCTCCCAGTTGAGAATAACTTTTCCCGATTCACCGGAAAGCATAGCATCGAAGCCCTGCTGGAATTGTTCAATCGGTAAACGATGGGTAATAATGGGTGAAAGATCCATGCCGGAATCGATCATCACTGACATCTTATACCAGGTTTCATACATTTCACGGCCATACACGCCTTTAATGGTGAGCATATTGAAAACGATTTTATCCCAGTCGATGGCAACATCATTCTGCTGAATACCGAGCATGGCTATTTTTCCACCATGGCACATATTTTCAATCATGGTGTTAAATGCTAATGCATTGCCGGACATTTCCAGGCCAACATCAAAACCTTCATGCATATCCAGTTCTTGTTTTATATCTGTCAGGTTTTCGTGGCGAACGTCAACAGTGCGACTGGCTCCGAGTTTTCTGGCCAGTTCAAGTCGCCATGGATTGATATCAGTGATTACTACATGGCGTGCACCGGCATGTCGGCAGACAGCCACTGCCATGCAACCTATTGGACCTGCACCGGTTATTAAAACGTCTTCACCGAGCAAATCAAATTGCAATGCGGTATGGGTTGCATTACCAAATGGGTCGAAAATTGAAGCAATATCCAGGTCGATACCTTCACGATGTTCCCACACATTGGACATGGGCAGGACGACATATTCTGCAAAAGCACCCTGGCGATTGACGCCTATACCACTGGTAAAGGCACATAGATGGCGTCGCCCCGCCATACAGTTACGGCATCGACCGCAAACAACATGGCCTTCTCCGGAGACTATTTGACCGGGCTTGAAATCATTCACATTGCTACCAACTGCAATAATCTCACCGACAAATTCATGACCAACCACCATTGGTACAGGTATGGTCTTCTGAGCCCAGGAGTCCCAGTTATAGATGTGTATATCTGTTCCACAAATTGCGGTTCTTTTGACTTTGATTAAAACGTCATTAATACCGTATTGAGGAATAGGAACCTGCTGTAACCAGATACCTGTTTCAGCTTTGGCTTTGACTAATGCTCGCATTGTATCCATAAGAGCCCTATTTTAGTTATTGTGGAATAGTGTATGCTAACGTATTTCTGACCGGATAATTTATTCTATTATCTTATAGACTATAATTAGTTTTTCAGGAAAAAAAACAGAACTCTGAAAAATATATCAACCAGAGGATCATTTATGAGTGAAAAAATTTATGAAATCGCTTTCAGTGGACAGATAGTTGATGGTGCAGATTTACAGTCGGTAAAACAGAAAATAGCTCAAATCTTCAAAGCAGATGAAGACAGGCTTACTCAAATGTTTTCCGGTCGAAGAGTTTTAATCAAGCGCAAGGCGGATGAAATAACCATGATTAAGTATCGTGGTGCTTTTCAAAAAGCTGGTGCTATTTGTGAAGTTGTTGATCTTTCTGCCGGTCATGTGGATGTTGAACTGGAGAAAACCTCAAATACTGTGGCTGAACCCGCTGTAGCTGTTTCAACAGTGGCGGCTGATTATGTCAGCAAATATCCTGAGTCAGATATTATACCTCAGGCATTACTGTCGGTTCCGATAGCATCTAAAATGGATAAGATTGAAGATCTGGCTGCTGATATCGCGCCGGTTGGCAGTCTTATGCAGCACAGGATAGTTGAAGTCGAAGAACCTGTTATCGATATCAGTGAATTTGATATCGCACCGGTGGGTAGCAATTTGTTAGAGCATAAAAATGAAGATTTACCGCCACCACCTGATACAACAGGTCTATCGATGGCAGATTAATGTTGTCTCCGGCCTAGCGACGTAAGCTTTCAATTACCGGTTCAGTTTCCGGACGCAATCCACGCCAGATAAAAAAAGCTTCAGCTGCCTGTTCTACCAGCATACCGAGGCCGTCAAACTGCCTTAATGCGCCTCGATCTATTGCCCACTGTACAAATGCTGTCGGTTGTTTAACGTTATACATCATGTCATAGCAGACTGAGTTTATACCAAGAATTTCATCTGGAATATCAGGTACTTCATTGTGTAAACCTGCCGAAGTGCCATTAATAATTACATCAAATTTCTCCTTACCCAGATCTTCATAGGAACTCGATTGCAGTTCTATGTTATCACTTAAGTTTTGTGAGAATTGATCAACCAGTGAATCAGCTTTTTCCAGAGTTCTATTTGCTATTGTGATGAGATCCGGTTTCTGAGCCAGTAAAGGCCCGATAATACCTCTAACTGCACCTCCGGCCCCTAATATCAGAATTTTACGATGTTGAATTAAAATATGATGGTTAGTGATCAAATCTCTGGTCAGACCGATGCCATCCGTGTTATCACCTGCTAATATTCCATCTTCCTGAAAAATAAGTGTATTAACAGCACCAGCATCTTTCGCTCGTGGGCTGAGCTTGTCGGAAATAGCCCAGGCCTTCTCCTTAAATGGTACTGTGATATTAACGCCTTTATAACCTGATTCAATTAGTTTAAGAATTTGCTGTTCAAAAAAATCGGTCTCAAACTTAAGAGCGGAATAATCTATATCCTGATTTGTGGCCTGTGCAAACTGCCTGTGAATCTCAGGAGAAATACTATGTTCTATTGGGTTACCAATAACTGCATATTTATCCATTTTTTACTTTAACCACTCCGCCACATTTTTTGCATAGTAAGTTAATATTCCATCTGCTCCAGCTCGTTTCATAGAGAGCAGGGCTTCCATGACACAGGCTTTTTCATCAATCCAGCCGTTTAACCCTGCTGCTTTTAGCATGGCATACTCTCCGCTAACCTGATACACATAAGTCGGATATTGAAATTCATCTTTAATACGGCGAACAATATCAAGATAGGGTAAGCCCGGTTTTACCATCACCATGTCTGCGCCTTCATTAATATCCATTTCAACTTCAGTTAAAGATTCATTACTATTAGCCGGATCCATTTGATAAGAATATTTATTTCCACTACCCAGATTACCGGCAGAGCCTACAGCATCTCTAAAAGGGCCATAAAAGCTGGATGCATATTTTGCTGAATAAGCCAGTATTTTTGTATTAACAAAACCATGTTGCTCCAGAATTTCCCGTATGGCTCCAACCCGTCCATCCATCATATCGGAAGGCGCTACAATATCGGCACCAGCGACAGCATGAGATAATGCCTGTTTAACAAGCACTTCGACAGTTTCATCATTGGTTACATAGCCATTTTCATCCAGTAAGCCATCCTGACCATGACTGGTAAATGGGTCGAGTGCGACATCGGTAATAATACCCATTTCAGGCACAGCCTGTTTAATGGCACGAACTGTTCTTTGTGCCAGGCCATGCTGGTTATAGGCTTCTTTGGCGTTGTCGCTTTTGGCTGAAGCAGGTGTGACTGGAAAAATAGCCATCGCCGGGATGCCAAGCTCAAAGCAGGTTTGTGCTTCTTTCACCAGTAAATCAATGCTTTTTCGTTGAACTCCCGGCATGGATTTTACATCTTCTATCTGGTTCTCACCTTCAATTACAAATACCGGATAAATTAAATCGTTGGTTGTTAACAGGTTTTCACGCATTAAACGACGACTAAATTCATCCCTGCGCATACGTCTTGGACGGCGATATGGATATACTGACACAATAATAATCCTTACTAATTTAAAAAATATGTATAAAATATCATAAAAAGGGCAAGGTTATATACCTTGTATTTATTATTATGAATTTATGACCCCGACTATGAATGAAGATTTGCTGATTGAATATATTTTTTTCCATGAAGAGCCCTGTATCCGCTTTAAGGAATTTTTACAAACTAAGCAGGTAAAACTAGTTAAAGAAGGTATTGATGAAACTGATGTAGAAGCGTTTGTTGTCTATATTGCAGATGATCTGGATGAAACTCTTTCAGAAGAAATTGAAGACTTCTATGATGAAATGATGGAATTAAATGAATCTCTGGTTATGGAGGATGAGGGGGGGAATGAAACGAATAATGTTGGTCTGGCTGTGTCTTTAAATGATGGGCGTTCAGTAATGGCAAAAGTTGATCCAGATGTTTTAAACCGGGTATTGAGTGTTATTAGTCACGATGAGTTAGGCAAGCTGGTTGATACTATTGCCGATGCGGTAGAAAATCCGGATGAGAGGCCGCTCTGTAAACGTTAAATGTGGAATTTTAGCTTTTTTCGGAAGCTATATTTTTAATGAGCCAGCGTATCAAATCAGTCCACAAATGGCTTATTTGCTGTTTGTTGGGCATTATTCCCGCATGAGGTAATTCAAGTGTAATAACTGGAATGCCGAGTTGAATACCGGCATAGTTTCCCAGTGACCCCGGATAGGTACCCATCAGGTTTTTATGCAGATAACCGATGTGGTCAGGTGCATTGCTACGATTTGGGGCATCATAATCCACCAGACTGTAAGGAGCATGTACGGATATAATAACGTCCGGTTTGAATTGATCAATTTTCTCTTTCAACCATTGTGTTTCCGGTTCACTGAGTGGTTTTTTTCCAGGATAGCGACGAGCATTTTTTCTGGTTTTATTCTGCCAGTAAGATAAAGCAGTTTCTTCATCGTCAGCAGAAAGAAAGTTTCTATTGAGATCGACACCATTTGCATTAAGTCGATTTTGTTTACTGATTAAAGCACCATCAGGGTTCATTAAAGGAACCACCTGCCAGTGAAATAAACCTGAATGATACTTTTCCAGTGTCTTCATCCATTTAAAGATGATACTGATTGAAACCAGTTCATCTCCATGCATACCGCCTATCAGTAATATCCGACCTTTATTTTTTCTTCCTTTAAGGGGCGGGTATTCCTTCATTAAGATCGGGAAGTTATTAACTGAGCGAAAATTTTCAGCTTGTAAATTTAAAGCATGACACTCTTTAAATGAAATACTGGACAGCTTTTGACTAATTTTCAGACAAGCCTGTTCAACTGATATAGGCTTAACAGAGTCAGTTTCTACATCAGCAATGGCAAGCGAAATAAAACCACTTAATAAGAGAGCAATGAACTTCACTCTGATCTTATTCTAAGGCGTTCATTACAGGTTTTTATGCACAGCATCTGAGGCAAAAGCAGCTTCTTTTACGGCAGCAGGTACAGTATCAATTAACCTTGGATCAAATGGTTTTGGAATAATATAATCTTTACCAAATTCAAGTGATTCCAGATCGTAGGCATCAAGAACTTCCTGGGGTACAGGTTGCTTGGTTAACTCTCTTAATGCATTGACAGCCGCTATATGCATTTCGATGGTAATATGGGTTGCCCGTGCATCCAGTGCGCCGCGAAAAATATAGGGAAAGCCCAGTACATTGTTAACCTGATTGGGAAAATCACTTCTTCCTGTCGCCATGATAAGATCATTACGGGTCTTAAAAGCAAGTTCAGGCAGGATTTCAGGATCAGGGTTGGATAGTGCAAACACAATTGGGTTATCAGCCATTGAATTTAGCATTTGTGCGCTTAAAATATCCGGCCCGGATACACCTATAAAGACATCAGCACGTTCCATAGCATCTTCCAGTGTTCTTTTTTCGGTTACCCGTGCCAGAGCATGCTTGTATTTATTGACATCAGTTCTATCGCAGTGAATGACACCTTTACTATCAACTAGTGTGATATTGTCCTGTTGTGCCCCTAAGGAGATTAACAGATCCATTGATGCCAGACCGGCAGCACCGGCACCCACGCAGGTAATACGGGCATCTTCCAGTGTTTTACCCTGAATTTCCAGCGCGTTTAAAAGAGCAGCCGCGATAATGATGGCAGTGCCATGTTGATCATCATGAAAAACTGGGATATCCAGTCTATCGGTTAATGCCTGTTCAATTTCAAAACATCTGGGTGCTGCAATATCTTCCAGGTTGATGCCGCCAAAACCACCGGCGATATTGGCGACAGTGTTAATAAATTCTTCTGTCGAATCTGCTGTTACTTCAATATCAAAAACATCGATATCAGCAAATGCTTTAAATAATACAGCCTTTCCTTCCATGACGGGTTTTCCCGCTAGCGCACCCACATTACCCAGTCCTAATACAGCAGTACCATCAGTCACAACAGCGACCAGGTTACCTTTTGATGTATATCGGTATGCCGCATCAGGATTCGCAGCAATTTTTCTAACAGGTTCTGCGACTCCGGGCGTATAAGCCAGCGAAAGATCCTTTTGCGTTTCTGTCGGTTTGGTTATTTCGATAGCTATTTTACCGGGTTTTGGTTGCTCATGGTAAGTCAAAGCTTCTTGCTGTAGATTTTTTTTATTCATACTAAAAATGTGGTTTGGTGTAAGTTAATAAAAGGTCATTATAATTTGTGATTGTGGAGCTTATGCAAATGCTTAACCTGTTACAAATAATTGTAAATCTTATTCTTAAAATTTTTTTCGTTATTCTACCTGACAAGCTTAAGAGAAGTTCGACTTTCTTTACCCAGGAAAAATCAGTTGAACCTAGTGTACTGTCCTAAACTGTATGTAGATTATAGAAGCCCCCAAATTTCCCAAGACAAGGCGCAGTTTGCAGGCAATGGCGCCTCCCTTGTCAAGAACTGCAACGCCGGATTGGGGGATTTGGGGGCTTCCCT
>JBNKKI010000043.1:0-39777 GCA_050291745.1 Gammaproteobacteria bacterium
CCCGAAGGGAAGCCCCCAAATCCCCCAATCCGGCGTTGCAGTTCTTGACAAGGGAGGCGCCATTGCCTGCAAACTGCGCCTTGTCTTGGGAAATTTGGGGGCTTCTATAATCTACATACAGTTTAGGACAGTACACTAGATACAAACTATATAAACATATTTACTCTATTTGCCGGCAAAAAAGCAACTCTGAACGATATACAGTCTGACAAAAAATATATCTGCCATGTATAATCGGTTTTTTTGAATTTCTAAACCTTAAGACGACTCATGGAAAAAACCTACGACCCACATGCTATAGAACAAAACTGGTATCAACACTGGGAAAAAAGTGGTTACTTCAGTCCATCAGCTGATGGAGATAAAAGCTACTGCATCATGATACCTCCCCCTAATGTGACTGGTAGCCTGCATATGGGTCATGGTTTTAATAATGCCATTATGGATACCCTGATTCGCTATCATCGCATGAGTGGCGATAAAACACTCTGGCAAGCTGGTAGTGATCATGCGGGTATTGCCACCCAGATGGTTGTTGAAAGACAGATGGAAGCGGAAGGTTTATCACGACATGATCTGGGCCGGGATAAATTGATTGAACGAATCTGGGAATGGAAAAAACAGTCAGGCGGTAATATTACTTCTCAATTACGTCGACTGGGTTCTTCTCTGGACTGGGACAATGAGCGCTTCACCATGGATGATGGCTTATCTGATGCCGTACAGGAAGTTTTCGTCAGATTATTTGAAGAAGGTTTAATATATCGAGGCAAACGCCTGGTTAACTGGGATACCAAATTTCATACCGCTATATCAGACCTGGAAGTTATCTCTGAAGAAGAGAATGGTCATATGTGGCACTTACGCTATCCTTTCAGTAATCAGGAAGGTTACCTGGTTGTTGCCACCACCCGTCCAGAAACCATGCTGGGTGACTGTGCCATTGCCATCAGCCCGGGTGATGAACGTTATATGCATCTGGTTGGACAAACTGTTGAACTGCCATTAACCGGTCGCCATATTCCAATTATCATTGATGAGCATGTCGATGCAGAATTTGGTACAGGTTGCGTCAAGATTACACCAGCACATGATCTTAACGATTACGATGTTTGGCAACGTCATAACAAGGAAACAGCAATTCAAAGTCAGCCCCATGGTGGTCTGATCAACATCTTCACACAGGATGCCAGTATCCGTCAAAACCTGACTGAAGAAGGAGATTTATTACCTGCAAAATACATTGGTATGGATCGCTATGTAGCGCGTAAACAAATGGTGGCCGATCTTGAAGAGCTGGGCCTTATCGAAAAAATTGAACCACATAAGTTAATGGTTCCTCGTGGTGATCGCTCTGGAACTGTTATAGAACCTTTTCTGACAGATCAGTGGTATGTAAAAACTGCACCATTGGCGAAACCGGCTATTGATGCAGTTGAATCTGGAGAAATTAAATTTATTCCGGATAATGCTAAAAATATATATTATGAATGGATGAATAATATTCAGGACTGGTGTATCAGTCGTCAAATCTGGTGGGGACACAGAATACCAGCCTGGTATGACAATGAAGATAATCTGTATGTAGGCCGCAATGAAAAGGAAATTCGAGCTAAACATAATATTGCGGATAATATAGAACTACGCCAGGACGAGGATGTACTGGACACCTGGTTTTCTTCTGCACTCTGGCCCTTTTCAACTTTAGGATGGCCTGAAAAAACACCCAGACTGGAAGATTTTTATCCCACTCAGGTACTGGTAACCGGTTTCGATATTATCTTTTTCTGGGTAGCCAGAATGATCATGTTTGGCCTGAAATTTATGGATGGACAGGTACCTTTTAAAGAGGTTTATGTTCACGGCCTGGTTCGTGATTCTCTCGGCCATAAAATGTCAAAATCAAAAGGCAATGTCCTTGATCCTATTGATTTAATTGATGGTATAAAACTGGAAGACCTTGTAACAAAACGTACCAGTGGCATGATGCAGCCCAAACTGGCCAGCAAAATTGAAAAACAGACACGTAAGGAATTCCCGGATGGTATTCAGAGCTATGGTACTGATGCCTTACGTTTTACCTATACTTCACTGGCCTCTACCGGACGTGATATAAAATTTGATATGGGACGTATCGAAGGTTATAGAAATTTCTGTAATAAAATCTGGAATGCCACCCGCTATGTCTTACAAAATACGGAAGGGGAAGATACTGGCAATAATAATGAACCGGTTGAACTGTCTCTGGCAGATCGCTGGATAACCGCTCGCCTGCAACAGGTTTCAACTGAAGTTGCCCGATATATCGATTCGTATCGTTTTGATCTGGCATCGAAAGAAATCTATGAATTTATCTGGAATGATTATTGTGACTGGTATATAGAATTATCAAAACCAGTTTTATATTCAGATAGTAGCAGTAGCAGACAAAAGCGTGGGGCACGTAAAACGCTGGTGACTGTACTCGAATCCATGTTACGTGTACTACACCCGATTATGCCTTATATTACTGAAGAGTTATGGCAAAAAGTTGCGCCACTGGCAGGTGTTTGTGGTGACACGATTATGCTACAACCTTACCCCTCAGCGGACGATTCATTAATTGATGATGATGCGATTGAAGAATTAAACTGGGTAAAAACTTTTATTATGGGTATACGTCAAATACGTTCTGAAATGGATATCAAACCCGCTAAAGCTTTACCTGTGTTACTGCAAAATGGTGCAGAACTGGATCAACAAAGACTGCAAAACAATGAATCCTTACTGATCTCCCTGGCCAGGCTTGAATCTATATCCTGGCTGCAACCAGGTGAAAATACGCCAGAGTCAGCCACATCACTGGTTGGTGATATGAATTTACTAATCCCTCTTGCTGGTTTAATTGATAAAGAGGCCGAGTTAGCACGACTTGAAAAAAATATGACGAAATATCAGGCTGACGCAGATCGAATTAAAGGTAAACTGGGTAATGCAAATTTTGTTGATCGTGCACCGGAAGCAGTGGTTGAAAAAGAACGTGAAAAATTAGCAGAAGCAGAATCAGCATTGAAAAGTTTACAGATTCAGGCTGATAAAATTCGCGATCTGTAATCGGACAAAATACTATGCTTGATCGTAAACAGCAAATCATTCAATCACATGCCGGGGTCATAGTTCAGGTCGTACAAAGTATCAGCAACCCTGCCCTGATGCCACAAACCGAAGAAATTTTAGCCGTCAGTGAAAAAAATGGCTGGGGTGATGTAGTCAAGGTTATTCGGCGTATTATTAAGGGCGAACGCAGTGAAAGCCTTTTACAGGGTCTTGATGAAGAAGATAGTACTATTGCTGAAGCAATATTACTGGGTATTCAAAACCCTGCGACTTTACCTGACCCAAATAAACCCGCTGATGCCAGTATGGCAGCCCCAGGATTAGCACATATGATCCATCAGGCAGCCACTGGCAGCACTGAAGCACTTCAATTAATCAGTCAGATGGCTGAGCAAATGACACAGGCTGGTGGTGATATGAGGAATCTGGGTGGCATTATTCGAAAAATGATTAATGGTGAAAGAGAAGCCAAAGTGCTCAGCCGGGGTATGGGTGCTCAAGGGCGTCAACTGGTCGACTCTATTCTAGAAGAGTTACATAAATTATCAGCACATTAACCCTGATAATTGCTCCCGCTGTTAAACCCGCTGTGCTTTTCCGTTAAGCCCTGATCACTGACGATATTAAAATTAATGATAAAAAATCATCCATTCGAAAAACTCACCCCTGATTTCATTATGGATGCTATCGAATCTCAGGGTTATCTTTGTGATGGTAGAAATCTGGCACTTAATAGCTATGAGAATCGTGTTTATCAAATTGGCATAGAAGATAATCTACCTATTATTGCCAAGTTTTATCGTCCGCAACGCTGGTCTATCAATCAGATTCTGGAAGAACATGAATTTACCTATGAACTGGCTGAACAGGAGTTACCCATTGTTACTCCTTTAAAAAATGAACAGGGTATCAGTTTACATAAATATCAGGATTTTCATTTTTCACTGTTTGAACGCAAAGGTGGACATGCGCCTGAACTGGATTATCAGGATAATCTACTCATTCTAGGACGTTTACTGGCAAGAATGCATTTAACCGGTGCCAGGAAGTCATTTCAATACAGGCCTTCGATTAATATTCAAAATTTTGGCTACGACAGCACCAGTTTTATCAGTGAAAACTTTATTCCTTCAGAATTAAAACTGGCTTATGACAGCTTAACAAGGGATATTCTAAATGCACTGGAAAACGCTATTAAAAGAGCCGGTCAGATTCGTTATCTCAGGGTGCATGGTGATTGTCATGCCGGTAATATGCTATGGCGCGATAATAACCCGAATTTTGTTGATTTCGATGATGCTCGAATGGCACCAGCCGTACAGGATATCTGGATGTTATTATCCGGTAGTCGTGAACAACAGGGCGTTCAGTTGAATAAAATTCTGGATGGCTATTTTGAATTTAACGATTTCGATATGTCTGAGTTGCATCTCATCGAAGTATTTCGCACATTACGCATTATGTACTATAGTGCCTGGCTAGCCCGTCGATGGGAAGATCCTGCCTTTCCCCATAGTTTTCCCTGGTTCAATACTTCGCGCTACTGGGAAGAACATATCCTCGAATTACGTGAACAATTTTCAGCCTTAAATGAACAAGCAATTCACCCCATGCAATGAGCTGGATTGTGTATATAGTTCGTTGTTCAGATGACAGCCTGTATACTGGTATCACCAATGATCTGGACAGGCGGATCAGTGAACATAATGATTCCTCTTCAAATCTTGGGGCAAAATTTACCCGGGGACGTCAACCGGTAAAGCTGGTTTATCAGGAAACCGCTGAATCCCGCAGCCATGCCACCAAAAGAGAAATGAAAATTAAATCTCTCAGCAGACAACAGAAATTAGCATTAATTGAGAATAAAATTTGCTGAAAGCTATCTGTTTTACTCAGCACCCAAGTAAAGCTGAGCTACAATATAGTTATAAACCCGGAAAATCAGCTGAATCAATTAAAGGAACAAATCATGAAAATCGCTCTTATCAAAAGATTGACAGTACTCGGTACTGCTATGATTTTACTCGGATGCTCTGGCAGTGTATTGGAAAATGTTAGAAAAGTGACCTATCCGCCTGATTTTAATTATATTTCAAATGAAAAACTCACCAGTACCATGCAACAGTTTGCCTGGTATACAGGCCTTCTGGATAACAGCCTGCAAGATACAATACCGGTACCAGAAGAACAGCGCTTAAATGCCATATCGATATTAGAGAAGATGGAAGAGCTGAGCCATGAATTAGGAGAACAGAACCTGAGTTCTAATCATAATATTGTGTCATTTAATATTAATCAATTTCGTCAGAATATAATCAATGCCAGAAATGCATTACAGCTTGATCCACCAAATTATTATCTGGCAGGATCTGTTTCGGCATATTGTTTAAACTGTCACTCGCTGGGTAAACACCCGGTATATCAATAGCTACTTTATTAGCTGGCCAGACGCACTGTTAAACCTAGAATCCGCAGTTGGACGAGCTGATTGTGCGTTTGAGGTGGTGTAGATCAAGGCGTAACGACGCGGAATAGCGAGCTTTTCCAAGGAGTTACAACGAAGAGATACGCCGCCACAAACGTGCAATTCAGTTCGTAGCGGGATTCACCGATTGGGTGATTATACAGATCAACTGTAGTCGTTTATGAAACAGTGGGTTAACCTCTATTGCGAGCGGTCAACTGCGGAATCTAGGTTAAAGCTAGAAAATCAATTGAACGTTAAAAAGTTGCGTAACAGATTGATTTTATCAGCTGTATTAAGGTGTTAGGTAGACTTTCATGATTAACTCATTTTTCCAGGTTTATGAAACAGTGGGTTAATCTCTATTGCGAGCGATCAACTGCGGAATCCAGGTTAAACTGAATGCAGGAGACATGTCAGAGTATTGCTAAGAACTTAGCAATGAGTAGCTGTCTATGCGAATTCCATTGTCTGTATTCGCAATTTTCAGTGTAGGTCAGGTAGAAAATAATTAACCTTGTCAAGATCATCCATGACCTTAACAAGGTGTAAGAGAAGTACTAAGCCTAGTCAGCTTGCCTACGTAAAAACGCAGGGATATCCAGGTATTCCATACTATTTGTATCCGTAGGAACTTCTACTGGGTCACCAACAACTTTCTTGCCACGCATAGAAATCGGCGTATCAAGATCACTGTATTTAATCTCACCATTACTGGCAGGCTTGATAATAGGTGTAGCGGCTTCAGGAACAGGTACTGCGGCAATCTTTTCCTTACCTAGACCTGTAGCGACTAATGTAACGCGTAATTCACCTGAAGTCATTTCAGAATCAATTACTGTTCCTACTACCACAGTTGCATCATCAGAAGCCATTTCAGTAATCGTTGAACCAACAACATCCAGTTCTCCAATAGCCAGATCCAGACCTGCTGTCACATTAACCAGAATCCCCTGAGCACCTGAAATATTAATATCTTCAAGTAGTGGAGAAGAAATAGCGGCAATGGCTGCTTCTTTGGCACGATCTTCACCAGTTGCTTCACCAGAACCCATCATCGCCATACCCATTTCGGACATAACAGTTCTAACATCAGCAAAATCCACATTGATTAACCCCGGGCAGGTAATTAACTCAGCAATACCCTGAACTGCACCACGTAACACATCATTCGCTTTATTAAAAACTTCAAGTACAGTGGTATGTTTTCCCAGAACAGGCATCAATTTATCATTAGGAATAGTGATGAGTGAATCAACTGAATCCTGTAATTCCTTAATACCCTGTTCTGCCAGAGCCATTCTACGACCACGCTCAAAACCAAAAGGTTTAGTCACAACAGCAACAGTTAAAACACCCATTTCTTTCGCTAACTGGGCTATGACCGGAGCAGCACCTGTACCAGTTCCACCACCCATACCAGCTGTAATGAATAACATATCGGTACCGGCAATTGCTTCCTGAATACGCTCACGATCTTCCATAGCAGCCTGTCTTCCAACGCCTGGATCAGCGCCAGCGCCTAAGCCTTTGGTAATGCTGCTACCTATCTGGATAGAAGTTTTAGCATCCATTTTTTTGAGTGCCTGTACATCCGTATTCACACACATAAATTCAACCCCTTCTATACCGGAATCCACCATGTGTTGAACGGCATTACCGCCACCCCCACCGACTCCGATTACCTTGATTACCGCATTTTGTGAAAATGCATCCATCAATTCAAACATAATTTTTCTCCTCTTACTTTTAAGAACAATAACAATTAAAAATTACCCTGAAACCAGCTTTTCATTTTCTTCCATAAGCTGTCTCCAGAATTTTCTTCCAGCTGCTGACTGGAAAAACTGGTTTGTTGCTTGAGTCCAAACAACAATAAACCCACACCTGTGGCATGGATTGGATTTCTGATTACGTCAACGAGACCAGTGACATGCTGGGGGACCCCCAGTCTGACCGGCATATGAAAAATTTCTTCTGCCAGTTCAATGACACCTTCCATTTTGGAACTTCCACCGGTTAGAACAATACCCGCAGCACATATTTCTTCAAAACCTGAGCGTCTAAGTTCAGCCTGTACCAGACTCAGCAATTCTTCATAACGTGGCTCAACAACTTCGGCCAGAGTTTGGCGTGCCAGCCGACGCGGTTTACGATCACCGACACTAGGTACTTCAATAGTTTCCTCTTCAGATGCCAGTTGTCTTAATGCACAGGCATATTTAATCTTTAAATCATTCGCATATTGAGTCGGTGTGCGTAATGCAACCGCTATATCATTAGTTACCTGATCTCCAGCAATCGGGATAACAGCAGTATGTCGAATAGCCCCATCTGTAAACACTGCTATATCAGTAGTACCGCCACCTATATCAACCAGACAGACACCTAGTTCTTTTTCATCATCGGTTAATACTGAAGCGCTTGATGCTAATTGCTCAAGAATAATGTCATCAACTTCCAGTCCGCAACGGCGCACACATTTAATAATATTCTGAGCAGCACTAACAGCACCCGTGACCAGGTGTACTCTAGATTCAAGACGTACGCCTGACATACTGATCGGATCACGAATTCCTTCCTGATTATCAATCAGGAATTCCTGAGGAAGCACATGTAAAATTCGTTGATCAGCCGGTATAGCAACCGCTTTGGCAGCATCAATAACCCTGGCTACATCTGTAGGTGTCACTTCTTTATCTTTAACAGCAACAATACCATGTGAATTAATACTCTTAACATGGCTACCTGCTATACCAGCATATACAGATCGAATCTGACAACCTGCCATTAACTCAGCTTCTTCTACTGCACGTTGAATCGATTGAACAGTTGACTCAATATTTACTACGACACCTTTTTTAAGTCCACGTGAAGGCTGGGTTCCAACCCCGATAATTTCAATATCACCTTCTACCGTTACCTCTCCAACTATTGCTACAACTTTGGATGTACCGATATCAAGTCCAACGATAAGATTATTTTCTGTCTTTTTAGACATTCTTGTTGCCCCGTTGCTTTTTGTCGTCTGACTTATTTATAAATTCATCTTTCCAGGCTATGGAAAAGCCATTGTTATAGCGGAAATCAATATACTTAATCTGATCAACTCTTGGCTTAATATAATCAGGGTAAATAGCCAGTAAGTGATCAATTTTCATTTCATTATTTTCACTACCAATATTCACTTTCAGCGTCTTATTTAACATCAGAGTTAATGCACCTTTATTATCTTCAATCAATTCTGAAACCAGAATTCCCTGCTCTGAAAATTTATTCGAGAACACTCTGTAACGTTTAAGCAGCTCAGTAGATTGACCGGCATAACCACTAATCAAAGGTAAGTTTGAAAACTTCTTAATATCGGCTTTAAAAATAACGGCCTGTTGACTTAATAAATGTTCATCATCCCAACGCGCAACAGCCTGTTTTTTTGTTATATCCACCTGTAACTGATTTGGCCACACTCGTTTTACCGAAACAGATTTAATCCAGGGTTGTTTACTGATATCTTGCTGCAAAGATTGAATATTAACAGAGAAGAATCCCTTACCTAAAAAACTATCAAGTTGCTGATTGATTTTAGTCATATTTATCTGTCTATAATCACCCGACACTTTAATTTTATCAATCGGTAAAATTTGTTCCGCTGGCAATATATAAGGAACACTTAATAGCAGGGCAATAAAAAATAAAACTGCTGCCGTTTTAACCGTTAGAAATTGTTGTAACCACTGTAGTTCAATCGCTTCATGAACCTGTTTTTTACTCGCCTGTGGTTTAGTCTTTTTTCTAGCTTTATTTCTTTTAGTCGAATAATCATCTTTACGAGATACAGCTTTATTATCGATAAATAACGCAGGAAGAGGCAATGAACGTATCATTTTAAATTTCCTCCTTTAATGTTAATTCAAGCAATTTTAAAACCAGTTGTTGATAATTTAACCCCGCTTCTCTGGCAGCCATAGGTACCAGACTATGATCTGTCATACCCGGCACCGTGTTTACATCTATAATGAGAAATTCTCCCTCACTATTCATCATAAAATCAGCGCGACCCCAATGTCGAAGATCACAAATATCAATTATTTCAACAACCAGTTTCAATAATTGAGCCTGCTGATCATCATCTAATCCACAGGGACATATATAAGCAGTATCACTTGCCTGATATTTTGCATCATAATCATAAAAATCATGAGGAGTTTCTATTCTAAAAAATGGCAGCACAGTTCCATCTAACCATGACACGGTAAACTCAGGTCCATCAATCCATTGTTCAGCTATGACTTTTCCATAAGCTGCGGCCAATTCGTAAGCAGGCTCTAACTGATCACTAGTTGAGACTTTTGTCATACCAACACTGGAGCCTTCATAAACTGGCTTTACGATCAAAGGCAAAGTCATTTCATTTAATACTTTTTCACAGTCTTCCTTAGAATTAATTTCCATGAAATCGGGTGTCCCTATTCCACAACCTTTCAGTAACCTTTTGGTCATTAACTTATCCATAGTTACTGCACAGGCTTTAACTCCACTACCGGTATATGGTATTTTCAAGGCATCCAGTATGGCCTGAACCTCACCATCCTCACCACCTCTACCATGCAGGATATTAAAAACACGATCAGCTTTGAGATCCAGTAATTGCTTAACTGGATTTTCCTGTAAATCAACTTTAAAAGCATCAACACCCGCATCGACAAGTGCCTGTAAAACAAACTGTCCTGATACCAGAGAAACTTCACGCTCTGCTGAGCTTCCACCCATCAAAACAGCAACTCTGCCACTTTTTATTGCAATATCTGAAACAGGAATTAAGTGTTTAAAACTCATAACGCATCTCCGATAATTCTAATTTCCGTATTTAGCTCCACATTAAATTTTATTTTCACATCCTGCTGAATTTTAATTATCAATGCTTCAATATCTGAAGCAGTTGCATTGTTTTCATTTATGATAAAATTGGCATGCTTTTCAGAAACACATGCACCTCCAATGCAGTAACCTTTTAAGTCACAGGCTTCAATTAATCTTGCAGCATAATCTCCCGCTGGATTTTTAAAAACAGAACCGCATGAAGGAAGCCCTATTGGCTGTGAAGCATTTCTTTTAGCCAGTAAAGATTTAATTTTCGATCCTTTATTATCCTTTTTCAGAGGAAATTTTAAAACAGCTGCACTAAACCATTCACCTTCAGTCAGTTCAACCGTTCGATATGAAACTTTAAATTCTGAGCTATCTTTTTTAATCACCACTCCCTGTCTATTTATAAGTTCGACTGATTCGACAAATTGCCAGGTTTCATATCCGAAAGCGCCTGCATTCATTGCCAGTGCCCCACCTACGGTGCCGGGAATACCGGCTAGAAAATCAGCACCATCCAGATTATTTTGCTGACAGAAACGTGCCAGCCTGGCACAGGTCACTCCACTTTCGACATACAGCTTGCCATTCTCCAGTACAGTTAACTCATTTAGCTTATTTAAAGTAGAGATAACATAACCTTTTATACCGCCATCTCTTACCAGCAAATTACTTCCTAAACCAATCCATGTCATAGCGATACTTCTATCAGCATCCAATAAGAATTGAATTAAATCCTGTTTATCAGCCGGTTCAAAATATATTTCTGCTTTTCCACCCGCACGCCAGCTACAATGTTTAGCCATTGATTCATTGTGCTTGATCTGTCCGCGTAGCATTGATTGCAGGGCCATATTCATCATCCTGTTTAATCTGCTTTGAACTGGTTTAAAAAATCGACAGTAAAAGCACCAATGCTACCCGCACCAAGCGTTAACATGATGTCATTATGCTCAATAACAGTCTCTAAAATTTCAGGTAAATCAATTAAATTTTCTACAAATACCGGATCGATTCGCCCTCTGTTTCTTATTGCACGACTCAAAGACCTTCCATCAGCATCTTTAATATGTTTTTCTCCCGCAGCATAAACTTCCAGTAATATCAATTGATCAACTTCTGATAAAACACTGGAAAAATCTTCAAATAAATCTCTGGTTCGAGAAAAACGATGTGGTTGAAAAATAACGACCAGACGTTGCTCAGGCCAGGCAGCCCTAATCGCAGTTAAGGTTGCTTTTATCTCATTAGGGTGATGACCATAATCATCAATTTGACGAATTATTTTGCCATTAAAATTTAATTGTTCAGTTATTTGAAAACGTCGACCAATACCTTCAAAACCAGATAGTGCTGTTTGCATTTGCTGTTTTGTGACTTCAAGCTCCCAGCCAACAGCCAGAGCTGCGGCTGCATTTAATACATTGTGTTTACCAGCCATATTAAGTTCGATATTTATCGTGCTTTCATCTGGAAATTTCACATTGAAATGAGTCCTGGCTGATTCAGCCTTGATTTTACTAATTTTTACATCAGCATCAGATGATTCACCATATGTCAGTACAGGTCTGGATAATTGTGGCAATATCTCTCTAACAACATCATCGTCAATACAGACAATGGCTAAACCATAAAAAGGTAGATGATGTAAAAATTCAACAAAGGTATTTTTTAAACGCTCAAAATCACCTTCATAAGTTGATAAATGGTCATGATCGATATTCGTTACTATCGCAATATAAGGTTGCAAATATAAAAATGACGCATCACTTTCATCTGCCTCTGCAACAAGAAAATCACTATCTCCCAGCTTTGCATGACGACCTGAACTATTTAACTTGCCACCTATTACATAAGTTGGATCTAACCCCCCTTCTACCAGGACCGATGTCACCAGACTGGTTGTAGTCGTTTTGCCATGGGTACCAGCAATTGCAATTCCCTGCCGAAAGCGCATTAATTCAGCCAGCATTTCAGCCCGGCGAACAATTGGAATCCGCAATTCTCTCGCATGAGTAATTTCAGGATTAGTTTCATCTATTGCAGTTGAAATTACGACCACATGAGTGTTCACAATATGATGAGCCTGATGTCCGATATTAATCTCAATACCCAGTCCACTGAGATATTTAACCATCGGGCTATCATTAATATCAGATCCAGTGACATGATAACCAAGATTATGAAATACTTCGGCTATGCCACTCATACCAGCACCGCCTATACCCACAAAATGAATATTTTTAATACGACGCATTAACTGTCTTGGGGATTGGGCCATCACAAAGCCTCCTGTAATATTCCGCTTGCAACCTGATAAGTCGCATCGGTATAAGCTACTTTTCTAGCGTTACATGCCATCTGCATTAACCGATCTTTATGCTCTGTAATATTAAGCAGATAATCAGTTAAAAATTCTGCACTAAATTCTTTATCTTTTTTAACGATTGCAGCATCTGCCTCAGTTAGAAAATAAGCATTAAATAATTGCTGTTCATCAACATGATAAGGATATGGTACAAGAATAGATGCAACTCCAACTGCTGCTAATTCAGCAACAGTCAGCGCACCAGAACGACAGATAACAAGATCTGCCCATTCATAAGCTGATTTCATATCATCAATAAACTCTGTAACTTCTGCATCCACTGAAAAGTTTTCATATAATTTCCTGCAGTTTTCTAACTTACCAGCCCCACATTGATGACGTATATTTGGCCTTACAGAACTCTCAATACTTTTAATCGCCAGAGGAACTGTATCATTTAAGCTCTTTGCGCCAAGGCTTCCACCTATCACCAGAAGATTAATATTTTTCTGGTCTCGACCGGACATCCTTTTTTCAGGTAAAGCTATTTCTAACAGCTCTTTACGTACCGGGTTTCCTACTACAATACTATTCTTTATATTGCTGGCAGCCTGAGGAAAAGCAAAATACTTTAAACTTGCAAACCGGTATAAAAGTTTATTGGTAAGGCCCAGTACTGCATTTTGTTCATGAATAATAAGTGGTATGCGTAATAGCCAGGCCATTATTCCACCTGGTCCTGAAGCAAAGCCACCCATTCCCAGTACAGCTCGTGGTTTATGCTTACGTAATAGTTTAATTGCCTGTAAACAGGCTACAAATAATTTAAATGGTGCCATAGCTTTTGTCACTACCCCTTTACCACGAACACCCTCAATGCTTAACCATTCAATAGGAAAATTAGCTGCAGGCACAAGTCGAGCTTCAAGCCCGGATCGTGTACCCATCCAGATAATTTTTTCACCCTGATCACGTAAGTAACTGGCAACAGCCAGGGCTGGAAAAACATGTCCACCAGTACCACCAGCCATCACCATGATTGGTCTTTTCATATCAACCATCATTCTTCACCCGGCTTGATCTCAGGTTATTTTTAACCGGCCTTTTGACTGGTTTAATTGTATTTTGTGCAATACAGTTTTCATAATTCACACGTAATACCATGCCAACAGCAAAAGACATAATCAGAATACTGTTTCCTCCATAACTGATAAAAGGCAGGGTTAAACCTTTGGTTGGCAATGCCCCCATATTTACACCCATGTTTATCAAAGCCTGTATGCTGACCAGTAATCCCACGCCATACACCAGATAAGCGCCAAAAGGTCGATTAATGAGTAATGACATTTTACCTATTTGAAAACAGCGAAAAACAAACCAGGCATAAATGGATATAAGAAAAATAGCGCCCAATAAACCCATTTCTTCAGCGTAAATAGCAAATAAAAAATCAGTATGTGCTTCTGGCAGATAGAATAGTTTTTGAATACTGCCACCTAAGCCGGTTCCGAAAATACCACCACTACCTATTGCAATAAGAGATTGTGTTAACTGAAAGCCACTATCGAATGGATCTGCCCATGGATCAAGAAATGAAGTAACTCTGGCCATTCTGTATGGAGAAACTATTACCATCATTACCATGATACTGAGTGTTCCAATAACAAAAAGACTAAATTGTTTAAATTGCACACCACCCAGAAAAATCATGCCTAACCCTGTCATCAACAATACTGCTGCTGCACCAAAATCAGGTTCGAGTAATAACAGAGCACTGGCCATAGCTAAAATTATCATAGGCTTAATAAAGCCCATAAGCCCTGTTTGAATTTCATTTGAACGGCGAATTAAATATCCGCTTAAATAAACAATTAAAAATAATTTTGCTATTTCAGAAACCTGAACAGTAAAAACAATCAGATCAAGCCATCTTGTTGACCCATTTACAGTGCGACCTATACCGGGAATGAGTACTAAAATCAGCAGAAAAAGCGAACTAAGCATCAATAACATACCATTGTTTTTCCATACTCTAGTAGGTGTTCTATAAGCCATCCATATCAATAAAACACCCAGAACCAATCGTAGGAACTGACGTTTCCCATAATAAAAGGGGTCATTCATCTGCACATCTGCTACCCCGATAGAAGCAGAAGTCACCATAATCAGACCAATGCCAACCAGTAAACCATAGATGAGTAAAATCTGATTATCCAGTGCCTGAGGAATCACCGTTTCCTTAACTCTGGATATCTGCGCTGACCGAACTGCCTGAGAACTCATATCATGCTCCTCACCAGTTCACGAAAGTGATCACCTCGGGCGGCAAAACCACTATACATATCAAAACTGGCACAGGCAGGAGATAACAGAACAATATCGCCAGCTACAGCCTGTTGACTGGCTAACTTAATTGCCTGTGACATATCTTCAGTTCGCTGAATTAACACACAGTTCTGCCAGCTTTGTTCGATTAAATCAGCGTCCTGCCCAAATAAAAACACGGTTTTCACATGCTGCTTCAGGCTGTCACATAAAACCGATAAATCGGCTTCTTTGCTTTGTCCACCAGCCAGTAAAATTACAGGTTGATCAAACCCTTCAATAGCAGCTTTAGTTGCACCGGGGTTTGTCCCTTTTGAATCATTAATCCAGTTCACGTCATTTATCTCGGCTATCCATTCACTTCTATGGGGTAAACCCGGATAGGATTTTAACGCATCAATAATTGCAGTTCTGGAAATACCAAGCTGGTTTGCCAATGCCATTGCTGCCAGACAATTCGCCCAGTTGTGACGCCCTTTTAATTTTAATTGGGAAATGTCAATCCAGCCTTCCCCATCAACCGCCAGCATGGTTTTATCTGATTGAAGCAAACTATATGCAGCTGATTTATCCACTAATGAAAATTGAATATCATTTGCTGAATATTTTGTTAAATCATCATCTTTATTACTGACACAAAAAGTTGAATTCGAATAAATTGACTTTTTACATTGCTGATAATCTTCCAGATCATCATAGCGATCCATATGATCTTCGCTAACATTTAAAACTGTTGATACTAGCGGTTGCAAACTGGAAACTGTTTCCAGTTGAAAGCTGGATAATTCAAGTACATAAAAATCATTATCTTCTGCCAGCAAATCAAGAGCAGGTACACCTATATTTCCACCAACTCCGGCTCTTTTACCATCAGCTTCTATCATTTCTCCTAACAGACTGGTAACAGTGCTTTTTCCATTCGAGCCTGTAATTGCAATAACCGGCTTATCTACGGCCTCAGCAAACAATTCAATATCACCAATAATTCTTTTCCCTGATTTTGCTATGCTTTGCATAAAAGATGAACGGATGGATAATCCCGGACTAACAATCAGGCAATCTATTTTAGTTAACAGAGATTCTGACAATTTTTCCCGAATCACTTTTGCAGCTGGAAATTTTTCCAGTAGCGCAGATAAATAAGGAGGCTGATTCCGATCATCCTGTATTGTGCATTTATAACCATAATGCAATAGATAACAGGCTACCGAATAGCCAGTCATCCCCAGACCAACAACCAGATAATGTTGATCTTTATGCATTGTTAAATGATTAGTCATCGCTTGCATTAACGTACCTTCAAACTCGCCAGACCAATCAGAACCAGGATGACTGTAATAATCCAGAAACGCACAATAATTCGAGGTTCAGGCCAACCTTTTAATTCATAATGGTGATGTAACGGAGCCATACGAAATATTCGACGCCCGGTTAACTTATAAGACCCAACCTGCAAAATAACGGAGACAGTTTCAACAACGAAAATTCCGCCCATGATAAATAAAACCAGTTCCTGACGGACAATAATGGCAACAACACCAAGGGCAGCACCTAATGCCAGCGCTCCCACATCACCCATAAAAACCTGAGCAGGGTAAGTGTTAAACCACAGGAAGCCTAATCCGGCACCTACCAGAGCACCGCAAAAAACAACCATTTCACCCACACCCGGTACATATGGGATACCGAGATATCCAGCGAAATTAGTATTACCTGTTACATAAGCAAAAACACCTAATGCACCACCAACCAGTACCGTTGGTAAAATAGCTAAACCATCCAGTCCATCAGTTAGATTAACTGCATTACTACTCCCTACAATGACAAAATAGGCAAGAACCACATACATCCAGCCCAGGTCAAACACCAGAGATTTAATAAAAGGAACAATTAATTGCGTTTCTATTGGTACCTGAGCAGTTTTAAAGAGTATAAAAGCCGCCGTAAAACCTACCACGGACTGCCATAAGTATTTATAACGTGAAGCCAGACCTTTCGAGTTGCCCAGTGCGATTTTTTTATAATCATCAATCCAGCCTATCAATCCGAATCCAGCGGTGACAAATAGCACTACCCAGACAAAACGAGAAGATAAATCACTCCATAATAACGTACTGATAATAATTGAAATCAAAATCAGTGCCCCGCCCATAGTCGGGGTTCCTGCCTTACTAAAATGAGATTCGGGGCCATCGTCTCGAATGCTTTGACCAATATTATATTTACTCAGATACCTTATCATACGGGGACCAACCAGTAGAGAGATCATGAGAGCCGTTAACACACCCAATATGGTACGAAAGGTAAGATATTGAAATAGATTAAAACCACTATAAAACTGAGTTAAATAGGTCGCGAGACTATACAGCATGTATCACTCCTTCTGATTCGGAAGATCCGGTAATTAAGCTTAGGCTTTTGACTACTTTTTCCATCGCTGCACTACGGGAACCCTTTACCAGCAAATTTATATTTTTATCTAATCGGGAAGCGAGAAATTCTGCCATCTCGTCATGCTTGTCAAAACAGAATCCATTTTCTGCAAAAACGGTTGCTGCCTGACAACTCAATTCACCTAAGGCGAAGAATTGTTTAACACCTTCATTCTTAGCCTCAACTGCAGCCTGTTGATGTAGTCGCAATGACTCATCGCCCATTTCAGCCATATCTCCCAGCGCTATCCAGGGCGTTCCATCCAGAGAACATAATACCCTGATGGCAGCCGATAAAGATCCGGGGTTAGCATTATAACTGTCATCAATAATGACACTTCCATTTACACCAGTAATAAATTGCTGCCTGCCTTTTACACCACTGAAATTATTCAAATTATGACAGGCCTGCTCAGCAGTCAGTCCACAGGCGATAGCTAAAGTAACTGCTGCCAGCGCATTCTGAACATTATGCTCACCATAGACTTTTAACTGTGAGTCAAATTGCTGTTCCTGATAACTCACCTGCAATTGTAAACCTTCAGATAATTGAGTACCTTTTCCAGTTACATCGGATTTCTGACGACTTGAAAAAGTTAATTCTTTGTGAGCCAGGGAAATCGACTTCCAGTAATTCACTGAAGCTTCATCATCATTAAAAACAGCTAAGGCAGTTTTTTTGCAAAAACGATAGATTTCACCTTTTGCTTCAACCACTGCTTTTAAAGACCCAAAACCTTCAAGATGTGCCGGCATGGCATTATTCACATAAACAATATCCGGTTCGGCAATTTGAACTAATCGGGATATTTCCTGCATATGGTTGGCACCCATTTCAATCACAGCGTATTGATCACCTTCGGACAATTGAAACAAAGTGAGCGGCACACCAATTTCATTATTGAAATTACCGCTGGTCATCAAGGTTTGGCCCTGACCCTTTAAAATATATCCAAGCATTTCCTTAACAGTTGTTTTTCCATTACTACCAGTAATTGCAACCACTAAAGGATTCAATTTATTTCGCCAGAAATTCGCCAGATCAGCTAATGCCTGACGTGTATCTTTCACCAATACCTGTGGAATAGTTAAATCATCCTGAATATGATCAACAATAGCTGCAACAGCACCCTGTTCTGCAGCTTTATTGATAAATTGATGACCATCAAAATTTTCACCTCTAATGGCAACAAATAAACTATCTTTAACTGATTTACGACTATCAATAACAACTGAAGTAATATCAAAAAATTGTGGCCATGAATTTTCCTGTGGAAAAATCTGTAATAATTGCTGACTGCTCAGATGTATCATACAGTCCCCCTGTTACGTATCTGTCTGACAACGTAATGATCACTAAAGGGTAATCTCTGGTTACCGATAATTTGAATTTTTTCATGCCCTTTGCCTGCAATAACAACCAGATCTTCTTCACTAGCATTAGCCATTGCAGTTTCTATTGCTAGTTCACGGTCATGAATAACCTGAACCTTTTGAGGCTGTTCAAAACCAGCTAAAATATCCTGCATAATCTTTTCTGCCGACTCATTTCTTGGATTATCATCTGTAACAATAACCTGATCGGCCAGACTTTCTGCTACTGCTGCCATTTTGGGTCTTTTACTCTGGTCTCTATCCCCACCACAGCCAAAAACACAAATAATATTCCCTTCAACATAAGACTTTAGAGAGTTAAGACAGGCAGATAAAGCCTGTTCTGTATGTGCAAAATCAATTACTACTGCTGCATGCTGGTTTATAGAAGGAAAATATTCCATACGTCCGGGAATAGGTCTTAAGCCCTGCATACTATTTTCAATGTCTGATATTGAAAAACCCAGTTGATAAAGAACTGAAATACAGCATAAAACATTATTAATATTAAAATCACCGATTAAGCCAGTCTGAATATCCAGTAAGCCATCAGGTGTTGAAGTTAAAAGACGTAATCCCTCTGCCGCCATTTCAACTGTTACCAGTGATATACTATTTTCCGGTCGATGGACTTCATCTGATAGAACTGAATTAACACTGTAACCCGCTACTTTGACTCCTTTAAAATTATCATTGAGTGAACGTCCTAGTTCATCATCCAGATTTAAGACCATACCCGATAAATTCTGCTTCTCAAATAGCCTGGATTTCGCTGCTTTATAATTTTCCAGATCACCATGATAATCAAGATGATCACTACCTAAATTAGTTAGCACAGCAATATCGAATTCAATTCCGGATTCTCTATGCTGTTGTAATGCATGAGATGATACTTCCATCACTACATATTCACAGTGAGCCTGTGATAGTTCAAAAAGAATAGATTGAAGTGTTATCGCTTCCGGTGTTGTGAAATGAGTCATCTTCAGATGATTATTAGATACTCCGTACCCCAAAGTGCCAACACTTCCAGCTAGTTTTCCAAGTTGATTGAATGCCTGAACCAGTAAATGAGTCACACTAGTTTTTCCATCAGTTCCAGTCACCCCTATTAATTTAAACTGGCGACTTGGATAAGCATAAAACCGGCTTGCAATAAGACCTGTTTTTTCCTTTAAATTTTCTACCGCAATAAATTCAACAGAATACTGCTTTCTTAATAAAGCAATACGTTGCAAACTATATGTATCACCAGCATCATAAATGATTGCAACCGCACCTGAATTGACGACATCTCCTACAAAATCTATTGCATGTCTGGTTATTCCTGCTAAAGCTACAAATAAATATCCTTTTTTCACCTCTTTACTGTTACTGGTCAGGCCTAATATTTCCAGCTTACTGAGATAATGGGGAGCAACATAGCCCTGTAATAATACATCCAGCGTAATTTCTGTCTGACGGCAGATTGAAGTCATCATAGAATCTCCCGCCCAGCTTTTTTAGCAATCAGTTGTCTGGTCTCGGCATAATCATCTGGTGAAATATTCATTAATCTAAGCGCATGAGAGATTACTTCATGAAATACCGGCGCCGCGACCGCTCCTCCGTAATAGCCATTCTTTTTAGGTTCATCAATCATCACTGCCATCACCAGACGAGGATTTGTAACTGGCACCACACCGGCAAATACAGACGTGTAAGTATCTTCAAGATAACCACCATCAGAATTTTTTTTAGCTGTACCAGATTTACCAGCTACCCTGTACCCTTTTATTGCAGCCTTTTTTGCAGTACCTTTGGGTCCGACAACTTCTTCCATCATCTTCAATACCATTTTGGCGGTTGAAGCTTTCATAACCTGTGTAGATGGAGGAGGAGCATCAAGTTTCAGCAAACTAACAGGCTGTGATTTCCCGTCATTTGCAAAAATGGTATAAGCTTTGGCCAACTGCAGAGTAGAAACTGATAAACCATAACCAAAAGCCATGGTTGCATGATCCAGTGGTTGCCAGTCATGATAGTCACTGAAATATCCTGAAGAAGAAGCAGGAAAACTAATACCGGTTGGTTCACCGAAACCATAATTAGTGAATGCACTCCAGAATTCTTCTGATGTCATTGACATCGCCACTTTGGAGGCACCGACATTACTGGATTTGCGTAATATTCCGGCTAGATCAAGCACTCCATAATTGCGAAAATCCCGTATGGGATAGCCAGTAATTTTCATATAACCTGGTGCGGTGTTAATACGGCTTTTAGAGTTATATAAATGCAGATCCAGGGCTGCAGCCAGAGTAAAAGGCTTAATAGTAGAACCCGGTTCAAAAACATCTGTAATCGCACGGTTTCGTCTAGCTGCCGCAGATTTATTTTTATGTTGATTAGGATTATAAGAAGGTAGATTGGCAATGGCTAAAATTTCACCCGTGCGTGCATCCAGTAAAACAGCACTAGCAGATTTTGCATCATGATATTTAAGTGCCTTACTCAAACTACGATAAGCAATATATTGCAAACGCATATCTATACTGGTCTGTAAATCTTTACCGGGACGAGCCGCAACAACCTGAGATATATTTTCTACAACCTCTCCTTTACGATTTCGTAATATTTTACGTTGACCTGATTTAGCTTTTAACCAGTCCTGATAAACCAGTTCAAGACCCTCGCGACCTATATTGTCGATATCAGTAAAACCCACCACATGGGAGACTACCTCACCAGCTGGATAGAAGCGTTTATAATCTCTTTGTAAATACGCCCCCTTAACATCGCTCACTGCTTTTTTAGCCAGTTCAGGCTCAACTCTACGCCGAATAAACACAAACTCTTTGTTGGCGCGTTGCTTGAGCTTTTCCAGCGTCAGGTTATAGTTCACACCCAACATCTCTGTTACTTTTTTCAGGCCGGGTTTATCCAGTAAAATTTGCTGAGGATTTACCCATACAGAATCAACCGGTGTACTAATAGCCAGGGGTGAACCAAAGCGATCCAGTATGCTCCCTCTATAAGCAGGTGTCTGAATTGTTCTTAGTTGACGCTGACTACCTTCATCCAGGAGAAACTCCTGATTATAGACTTGCAACCAGGCTGAGCGGACTACCAGAGAAGAAAACAATAACATCAGAGCAACAAGCACAAAGTAGTGCCTGCCAGCAAAGAAAGATGTTGAATTATTATCACTCATGATTGTTCATCGTCACTATTTGCACATTTCCAGGCATTACCATATCGAGTTTTTTACGTGCAATAGACTCAACATTTGCCTGTGTTATTAAAGTACTTTTTTGAATCTGTAAGCGACTCCACTGGATAAGCTGCTCATCCTGTATTTTTTGTTTAAACCTTAATTCAGAAAACAGTACCCTGCTTTCATGCTTTACGTAAATAACAGCCATCGAGCTGCCAGTTACCAGAATAACCAACAGCAACAACCAGTACAGCCGATGCATCAGTAAACTCGCTCGGCAATTCTTAAAATCGCACTTCGAGAGCGCGAATTTTGACTTATCTCTTCGGCTGTTGCCTTAATAGCTTTGCCGATACTCTTCAAACGAATCTGAACTTTTAAGTCACTATCTCTAAGCGGTAAACCTTTGGGTAAAGCAGGAGCTGTGGAATGCTTTTTAAAAAAACGTTTAATCAATCTATCTTCCAGAGAGTGGAAGCTGATCACCAGCAATCGCCCTCTCACAGCAAGTACATCGAAAATCTTATCCAGCATTCGATTAATATGATCCAGCTCATGATTTATCTGCATACGGATAGCTTGAAAGCTACGAGTTGCAGGGTGCTTTTTTTCTTTATGGGCTGGCACACAATCACTAATAATATTTACCAGGGTTGCCGTATCAGTAATAGATTGTTGTTGCCTGAACTCAATAATTTTTTTAGCAATACGTCGGGAGTAACGCTCTTCACCAAGCTGCCATAAGACGTCGGCTATTTCTTTTTCTTTTGCTGTCATAATCCATTCAGATGCTGATATCCCTTTTGATGGATTCATCCGCATATCCAGCGGTCCATTTTGTTGAAAACTAAATCCCCTTTGTGCATTATCAAGTTGAGGTGATGAAACGCCCAGATCCAGTAGCACTCCATCAACTGACTGACGTAAGCCTATCTGCTCGATACACTCAGCCATTTGAGAATAGTCATCATGAATAATTGTTACACGAGAATCATCTGCATACTTTTTTTGAGCAAAAGCAATCGCTTCAGGATCTTTATCCATTACAACAAGTCTGCCATTATCACCAAGGCGGGCTAAAATAGCTGCCGAATGACCTCCTCGACCAAAGGTACCATCCACATACACACCATCTGCTTTAATATTTAACTGTTCAATTACCTGCTGAAATAACACCGGTTGATGAGAGAAGGTTTGCCGGGTCATATATTCAACTCCGCCAAAGCAGCTGGTGTTTCTTCATCGTCATCAATCTGTTCCTGACAATGCTGCTCCCACAATGCTTCATCCCACAATTCAAATTTATTGCCCTGACCAATCAGTACAACTTTTTTATCCAGTCTGGCATAAGATCTCAGAGGTCCTGAAAGTAACAATCTGCCTGAATTATTAACCTCTATATCGGTGGCAAAACCGATTAGCTTACGCTTGATCAATTTGACTCTTTTATTGAGACCGGATAGAGCATTAATCTTTTCTTCAACGATTTCATATTCATTAAGAGGGTAAATCAATAGGCAGGGCTCATCAGGGTCGATAGTAACAATTAACTGACTATCACAAATTTCAGCCAAACGCTCCCGATATCGGGCAGGTAATACTATCCTGCCTTTCGCGTCTAACGATAAATTTGAAGCCCCTCTAAACTTAAGCACTTATTCAGCCCTTTAAAAACCACTTTACGGCACAATTCCCCACAATTGCACACAGTATCGCTCAGAATTGCCACATGTCAAGTAAAAATGGGCTATCAGGAAAGGAATTTCTTTAATTACAACAACGACTTAGGATAGATTCTTATTAAAAATAATTAATGTCTTTATAAAACAAACATTAACACAACATAGTTAAAGTAGAATATTAAGAGAGGCTTATTTTGAGAGATATTTACGATGCAATTTATGCTTTGAACCTAGAAAAATCAGTTGAATCATGAAAGTCTACGTAACACCTTAATGCACCTGATAAAATCAAAAACACACTCTTCACCAATCAGGTGACTACGGTGTTTTTGATATGACCAGGCACATCAATCTGTTACGCATCTTTTTCACGCTCAACTGATTTTTCTAGGTTGAAGAGTAGTTTTATCTATCTATAAAAATTTATCCACCCCTTAAATAAAATTCAGGGAAATGGATAAATTTAAGATAAATAAGTCAGCCGATAAGCCGGGTTCTGTCGTGGATAATCATTCATCTGGAACCACTGTCACCAATGATTCTCAAGCAACCAACCCGAAAGCAGTGCGGGCCGCACCATTGCTCTCCTATTTGGTCTTGCTCCGAGTGGGGTTTACCCTGCCACTACTGTTGCCAATAGCGCGGTGCGCTCTTACCGCACCATTTCACCCTTACCGGACAGCAAGCTATCCGGCGGTATATTTTCTGTGGCACTTTCCGTAGACTCACGCCTCCCAGCCGTTAGCTGGCACTCTGCCCTATGGAGCCCGGACTTTCCTCCAGCATCATAAAGATGCCAGCGATTATCTGGCTGACTTGAAGCGCATGATACCTGAAATCCTGCCAAAAAAAAGCCCGCATATTGCGGGCTTTAATAACTTCCTGATATTACTGCTTATTATAGGTATAAGTTAAATCATAATTAAAGGTCTGGGCGGGAATACTGACACCCTGAACAACTTGAGCCTCCATAGTGACAGTCGCCGACACATTCACAACAACCTGAGTTGCACTTGAAGATACTAGACTGTAATTAAAATTACTGACATTGCCAACAGCACCAAATGATTGATTAAAAGCTTCTTCAGACTGACCTGCACTACTTGCAGTCGGTACTGCCTGAGCGGGAAAATCATTCAAAGTTGTAACAGGTATTGCAATACCCCCAACAGTACCAGTAATGGTTAAGTCCCAGGTTCCAGATAGAGTTGCTGAACCTGAACCACCAGATGTTGCTGTTGCTGCAGGGTCATAATGCAAGGCAGCCCAGTTTAGGGGTGAATTAGGAGACTGAGGCCTATACTCCAATATCAATTCACAACTTGAATGATCATAAAAAAGATTTATTTTACGAGATGCCTCTTCGCCAAAATAAATATTTGTCTCATGATCAAGTAAATCATAAGCTGTACCGGTTGTCTGCAAACTGGCCGCGTATCCCATATCATAGCCACAACTAGCACTATCCTGAGGATCATCACAGGTTCTCACATAAACAGAGCCACTCTGTTGTATCTGTAATTCAACATAATTTTTAGATTCTATAGCGGTTTGCACACTCCCATTTCCACCGGTTATTGAATTAATCACATATTCACCTGCCACATCAGCAAAGAAAGCAGCAGTATCGGCGTACGCGGTAGTTCTGGAAGAACAGCCCTCAGTAGTTCCAGAACCATTACCACCATTTGAATTCCCACCTGGCAAAAAATCCTCAAATGCAATATCCGGATTAAATGAAAAGGCAGATGAACCATTAATAGTAATCGTAATATTACTGGCAGCCCCACCACTTCCTATTTCAATATCAACAGCATCCAGTACTGCATCAATACCTGTGCCATTAGCACTAAATGAGGTGCTAAAAAAATCTATCGCGTTATCCAGCCCTTCACCGGAAAGCACAGAAGCAATATTAGCGTTAACTTTCCCTTTAGCTTGCTGAAGAGCTGTTTCGGTAATTTCTGTATAATGATCTTTAAAAGAATTAAACAGGTTTGCCAGTGGCTCATAGCTTGTTCCATTTTTATTCGCTTCAAGCATAGCCAGATTGGTTAAAGGTGTGATATTAGCGACGCCTGATTGTGCGGCAAAAGAAAATAGCGGCTCACCATTAGTTTCAACCTTTAACATATATGGTTTCGTAGAGGTTGTCACAGTTACACTGTAGCTTCCATCTGCAGCAGTTGTTGTGATTACTTCACCCCCTGTACTATCTACAACAGTGACTGTCTTATTTGACAGTGCCAGACCTGTAGCTGCTGTACCACTTAAAGTGGAAGTATCCTCATCTCCAGAGGCATCACTATCTGAACCACCACAGGCCGATAAAATAATACCGGCCAGTAGAAAAAGGCATATCTTTAAAGGAATCTTAATTCGTAAATACATTTGCTCACCCCTGAATAAAAGAAACTCCAATTTACACTGCCTGATCAGGCGCTTAAACCCCTTGAACAGGGGGGTAAGCCAATAAAAAACTGGATTTAGTTCAAGCCCAGTCGAGCAGCTTCAAGTGCCGCTTCAGCTCGGGAATTCACCTGCAACTTACGATAAATCTCTTTGATATAACCTGACACAGTATGATGACTAATCGACATCATACGAGCACATTCTTTTGCACTATAACCTTTCGCAATCAAACCTAGCGTTTCTTTTTCTCTATCTGTCAGTCTAACCACCGTTTCTTCATCAAGCGGTTCACGAAAAAAATCAAATAACCTGTAAGCTATTGCAGGTGATATAGGTGGTTGGCCATTGACTATACCCATCAATAATTTCTTTAATTCATTCTCAGCCTGATCTTTTAATAGATAACCATCAGCTCCCGCTTTCAACGCTGGAAATAGGAAGTCATCATCTTCGAAACTGGAAATCACCACACAGGGAATATCATGATTATTCTGTTTTATCAGCTTAATCACTTCATCACCTCGCCCATCGGGTAAGCTTAAATCAACCAGCAGTAAATCGATTTTATTTTCAATTTGCTGTCGTGCCTGTTCAACACTGACAGCTTCAATAAAAACAGCCTGAGGAAAAACCTCTGCAACAAATCTGATTATCCAGGCGCGGATTTCAGTCTGATCTTCAACCACTAAAATTTTATCCATTACCCACCTTCTTCATTGCTAATTTCAGGGATAGTTCAACCTTGCTATCATCCAGCATCTTCCATTTAGCCGTAGTACCCAGTTTTTCACTTCGTTTATTAATATGATGTAAACCTCGTCCAGCCACCCATTCTGCTGGCTTACTGCTAACACCATCATTACAGATAGTCATAAACATTATTTCATTTTGTACTGAAAAATTCACAGTAACCTGACTAGCTGTCGAGTGTCGCATAGCATTAGTCAGTGACTCTCTGATTATCTGTCCAAGGTTTAAGCGTTGATTACCATCGATCTCCCACTCTCTATCACGTAAATCAGAAGAAATATCCCATTTCAGTACTACCGCAATATTTTCAAATTTTTGCAGAGCATCTTTATGCCATTGGTCCAGCACATGTATTAAGGGTGCATTTTTACCTTCCAGAGCACTTAAAATATCTCGTAACTCTCTCCAGGCAGATGTTGCAATCTTAGCACTCAGTGGCTCATCATTTTGACGCATGATTGATAATAGTCGCCCCCCCAAAGTATCATGAATATCCTGTTTTATGCGTTCTCGTTCCAGCCTGGTTGCATCATCCCGCACTTCGAGAGCTAAATAAGCCTGCTCAAAAAGATTCATCAGCGCTTGCACTATTTCAATATCAGCATTATGAAATAACAGGCGTCCTTCTCCGGGACATTTGAGTTCCAGTGTTTTTTTAAGTCGTGGAAAGGGGATATGCATACTCAAACCATGATCATAAATGGCAATCATCGGCTCAAATTCAGTATGCATCGTACTGCTCAAGGGAGAAAACACAGACTCGAGACAAACTCGACAACCGGCAGATAATTCTTCAAACCCTCGAGCCGTTGCAATATTTCGCACCACCATCGGCAGATAAGATTCAATAGAGTAAATTTTATCAGAGAGCAGGCGAACTAAGACCCACTGACGTAGAGGAAAATAAAGCCAGCCACTCACAATTAGAGCTATCCATAATGCTTTTTCATTCGATAAATTCAGCAATGAAATAAATAGAATATCAAAGCCAACAAGCATGCTGCCAACGGCGATCCAGATCCATACATTAAACCACCAGCGGTCTAAATCAAATAACTGATAACGAACGACTCCGACTGCCAAACTGATATAAATACTGAGAAAAGCAATAAATGCCAGCCCCTGAGAAATAAGTGGTGATAAACCGAACAATGGCGGCACAAACACGACTCCTACAAACAAACTACAACCAACCAGAATTACCAGTAGAAACCACTTGATAGACTGCCGGTATAAAGCATTCCCGGCTGATCGATTCCAGTGAATAAACAGCAATAGAAACCCCAGTAGCAACATCAGTAAAGGAATGATTCGAGTACTGACATCAAGACTGCTAAACCACTGTAGAGTGTCCGCCAGCCAGCAGAGAAACATCAAAGAATATATGATGACAGGAACCGGAATCGCTTTAAGAGGTTGGGGGTAACTCCATATCAGAGATACCAGCGAAGCTATTAGCAGGTAAAGACCCAGGTGATCAATAACAGAAAGTAATCGTAAAAAGTCGCCATCCAGTGCTAGTCCACGGCTACTATAAATTGCAGCGGGAAATATTGTTACAGCGAGAAATACACCTGTCTGAAAATAGTAAAAGGCTGATTGATCCCGTTGTTTAAACAACCAGACAGCCGATCCTATAATCAGACTAATAGTGGCAACAAGTAATTGAATCCAGAATAATACAGGTAAATCACCCCACTCAGTTTTACGAACATCTACTCTGGAGACAGAGCCATCCACCCACAACAGATCGACCTGAGGATTTTTTAGCAAAGCAAACAATTGAGATTGGCGCTGCATAAACCGGTTATATTCAGCATATTGAGCAAACAAATCTGGCTCTTCCAGAAAATCATTCAACTCCAGCTCAAAATGATTACCATTAACCCCAATACCACTTATTACCCCCGATGGACGAGATATGACGGCTCCCTCATCGCGGATAGAGGCATGAATAACACCATCAATCAGCTCAAACTTAACGCCCATTCCCGGCTGATTCAAAATGCCATAAATCACCAGCGTATTTAGCAGGAATACAATTGTTACAATAAACAGAATCGACTGTTTGGGTAAAAATGTCGGTAATACTAATCTATTAATAATGCCAGATCCTGCCAAAATAATGGCTCGTATTAGAAATAATTGAAGTTTACATCATTAACCTGGATTCCGCAGTTAACCGCTCGCAATAGAGGTTAAGCCACTGTTTCATTAACCATGACAGTTGATGAGTATAATCACCCAATCGGTGCATCCCGCTACGAATTGAATTGCAGGTTTAAAGCACAATTAGACTCCCCCTGAATCAGGGGGAGACAGGGTGATTTTTACAATAAATAAATCAATAATAAAAAACAGCCTCAATGATTTCTTCTATTTACCACTGATCTCAAGTGCCTGTCGATAGAGTTCATTTTTTTTCTGACCAGTGATTTCTACGGCCAGTTTCACTGCTTTTTTCATGGGCATTTCTGCTATTAATAAATGTAATAACTTTAATGTATCCACCTCTGTCGAATCCTTTTTAGCTTCCTGTTGACGATGAATAAGAACCACAAATTCACCTTTTTTCAGGGATTCATCCTGTTCAAATAATTGAAGACATTGAATCGCACTACCCCTTAAAAAGTTTTCATACCGTTTGGTAAGCTCTTTAGCAAGTACTATCTGTGCATCAGGCATGATTTCATTCAATTGCTGCAGTAAACGTTCAACTCGATGTGTCGACTCCAGTAAAACATGGGTACCAGCCAGATCATGAATAGCCTGTAATTTTGCAACTCGTTCAGCGTTTTTGTGCGCTAGAAAACCATGGAAAGTGAATTGATCTGTCGCTAAACCTGCAGCACTGAGCGCTGTAATAATACTACTCACTCCCGGAACAGGTACCACTTTGAAATTATTTTCGATCACTGCTCTAAGCAAAGGAAAGCCGGGGTCCGAAATAAGCGGGGTGCCTGCATCCGATACTAAAGCAATTTGTTGCCCATCTTTCAGAAAATTCAGCATTTGTTGAATACGTTCATGTTCATTATGCTCATGCAGCGATATCATTTTTTTACTTATACCAAGATGAGACAAAAGATGCTGACTATGCCTTGTATCTTCGGCCGCAACAAGGTCAACAGTCCGTAAGACTTCGATCGCTCTTAGTGTAATATCATCCAAATTACCAATTGGTGTTGCAACTATATAAAGTACGCCTGACATTTTGATCTTTAACCATGTAAACTAATCACTTATTCTAACAGACTCATTAAGACAACCTGCAATCTACTTAACTACAGTTATGCATAAACAACTTTTACAAAAACTGTTTAAATTTAGCATTATATTAAGCTCTGCTATTTTTATCATTTCATGCCAGACAGATAGCTCTATTTATAAAGCCGGAGCTTCCACTCAACTTACCCCTGAATCAAAACTAATTGCGCAATATTATGAGCAGCAATTTAACTGGGATATTGCGCTCAGTATGTATCAATATCTGGCTGAGAATTCGATTCAGGCTGATCGCTCCATGTATTTGCAAAAAGTTGCTCTAATGCTGTATAAAAATCAGCAATATGATCAGCTACAGGCTTTTTACAATGCATTGCAGGATGATGATTTACAGAAAAGCGAGTTCATCTACAGGGATATTTTACTAGCCGGGATTTATTTCGAAAATGGTAAAACCTATCAGAGCCTTGCCAATCTACCTGATATTGAAAATATAACAGACCCCGGTTACAAGGCTCTCGCGCTAAACATCCGCTCAAAAGGCATTCTTGCCATCGGAAAACCACTGGAGGCCGCCACTTTACGTATTCAAATTGGCCAATATCTGAACACGGAAGAAGAGCAGATGCAAAATCATAATTTTATCTGGGATGCATTAAATCGAATCAGCGAGAAAAACATCCTCAAGGCTCTCTCTCAACAACAAACAATTCCACTTCGAGGATGGTTAGAATTAAATTTAATTGCCCGTCGTTCCAACATGCTACCAGCAAAAATAGAACCCTGGATTAAGAAATGGCATCAAATTTACGCAGGTCATGAAGCTGGCACCAGTTTTGCCGAACAACTCGTTGCAGAAAGTAAGCTCATTTATATCAATCCCACCCGCATCGCACTACTACTTCAACTATCGGGTGAATTGAAAAATTTTGCTGAAGCAATTCAAAACGGGTTTCTATATGCATACTATAAAGATAACAAAGAAAAGCCGGAACTGGAGGTCGTTAATATCAGCAATGACCCGCAGGAGTTTTATATGCAGTATAATCAGGCTATTCAAAATGGAGCCGATTTTGTTGTAGGACCACTGGATAAAAAGCTGGTCAATGAACTACTCCTCAATGATTCTCTAAATGTGCCAACCCTGACTCTTAATTATGCTGATGATGAAACTAAAGGTATTAAAAACCTGTATCAGTTTGGTCTAAGACCTGAAGATGAAGCTGAGCAAATAGCCGACTACGCATTGATCAGCAGCCAGTACCATGCTGTCACGCTTACCCCTGACAGTAATCTTGGTGACCGGTTAAAAACCGCCTTCACCAAACGCTTTGAAGCGCTCGGTGGACAGGTTGTTGATAGCAGCCGATATCCTTCCAAAAAAAATGATTATTCCCCTTCTATTAAGCAATTACTCAACCTCACCAGCAGTGATCGGCGTCATTCAATACTGGATCAGGTTACTGGCGAAAAATCAGAGTTTATCCCGCGAAGAAGGCAGGATGTCGATATGATTTTTATTTCAGGTAATCCTCGACAGGCTCGCCTGATTAAACCGCAATTAAAATTTCATCACGCCAAAGATTTACCGGTATACGCAACCTCCGGCATTTCATCCAGCAAAAGCGATCCCGATGCTGATAGAGACCTGGATGAAATATTATTTGTCGATACCCCCTGGGCTTTGACCAATGAGACTAACCCGGACTTTGCAGCCATTAATCATTTGTGGCCAAAACAAAATGAGCGCTATGCCCGCTTCTTTGCTCTGGGAATAGACGCTTATAAGTTAATTCCATCATTAAGAAGGTTAATGATAACACCTGAAGAAAAAGTTACCCTCAATAGTGGCACGATTACAGTCGATAAAAATGGCCGGGTACACCGTGAACTGATTCTGGCCACTTATAAGAAAGGCCGGGCAGAAGTCATAAAATCAAGTGTTGAATCAGTCGAATAAAAAATAAGCTTAAACCATGTGGACATCAAAGAAAGACAAGGGATTGTTCTTTGAACAGCAAGCATTAAGCTGGCTCCAAAAGAATGGACTAACTCTGGTTGAGCAAAACTACCATTGTCGACTGGGAGAAATTGATTTAATCATGTTAGATAAAAATAACTTATGTTTTATCGAAGTGAAATATCGAAACAATAATTCATTTGGAGGCGCTGCTTACAGTATCCCCGTCTCCAAACAACAGAAAATTAAAAAAACAGCATTAACATTCATTACGAGTCATAAAAAATATCAACAACATAACTATCGTTTTGATGCCCTCTTCATTACACCTCAGGATAATTTAAGAGAGCTGTCATACCAATGGATACCAGACGCTTTCAGTACTGATCAATCAAATTATTAGCAACAATCTTAATTCTAAATTTCAACCTGTCTAGATCAAATCAACAGATAGATAGTAAATACAATTCAGCTCATTTATTTAACAATTTTCAAACCGGGTTTATTCTTTTTCTGTGGAGGTTTTGGATCTTCTTTAAGTGCTTTTCTGGCCTCGGAAGGTTTCTCTGAAGGTTTGTTTTTGTGAGCCGTTGTTTCCTCAGCAAACATCATACCCTGGCCATCTTCCATACTATAAATTGCCATGACAGCCGGTATTGGTATATATAAATTTTGCGATACACCACCAAAACGGGCAGTAAAAGAAATATGTGTGTTTTCAATAAGCAAGCCCTGCACAGCACGAGCAGCAATATTGAGCACAACCTGACCATCTTTATCTATACCTGGAGGAATCATCACTTCAGCAAAAGTAGTATCCACTAAAATATGGGGTGTTGCATCATTATCAACTAACCACTCATACAGGGCTCGAATTAGGTAGGGTTTATTAGAAGTCATAAATACTCACTGAAAAAAGAGCGAAAAACATAAAAAAAGCCGATATCTAATGATACCGGCTTTTACATTTTATAACCAACAAGTTGAAACCTGTTACTCTACCATATCCCTTTCCTGTTCAGATAAACTAGCCTGAAATGAAGGTCTGGAAAATACTCGCTTCATATAATCAGTAATCGGCTTAGCAGATGGAGGTAACTCTATCTCGTAGTAAGGTAGTCGCCATAAGATTGGTGCGATACTACAATCCAGCAAACTAAAATCTTCGGATAAAAAGTAAGGCATAGCGGCAAAAACATCTATCGAATTAACCAGACTCTCTGTCAATGCTTTTTTAGCCTGAGATTTTTTAGTTTCAGAACCATGCTCAATATCAGGTAACAAGCTATACCAGTCACTTTCAATACGGAATAAACCCAAACGACTTTTGGCTCTGGATACAGGGTCAACCGGCATCAATGGTGGATGAGGAAAACGCTCATCCAGATACTCAATTAAAACACGAGCATCGTACAATACCAGATCCCGGTCAACCATTGTAGGAACCGTGGCATATGGATTCAGATCTAAAAGATCTTCAGGTAAATCATCCATATCGACATCAAATATTTCGACAGTGATATCTTTTTCGGCTAAAACAATGCGACTACGATGGCATTGCGGGTCAATCGGTGATGAAAAACAAGTCATCACCGATCTTCTGTTTGCAACAGCGGACATAATTGGTTTGATCCTAATGTGGAGTTAGTGTACGTCTTTCCAGTATTCTTTCTTCAATAGATAAGTAAGAATCAGGAAGAAAAACAGGAATATTAACACACCAGTACCTACATTTTGACGTGTTTGTTTATAAGGCTCAGCCAGGTAATCCAGAAATGCCACAAGATCTTTAACAGCTCGATCGTATTCTTCAGCAGTCATACTACCTTTAGTGACCTGCTCAAAACCAACGATAACTTCATGCTGACCACCATTACCATCATCCTGCATTTCTGTCTTAATCTTCTTCAGGCCTTCCAGTCCAGCCAGCACATGAGGCATACCAACCGCAGGAAAAACGCCATTATTGACACCTAAAGGACGAGTTTTATCAATATAGAATCCACGCAGATAATTATATAACCAGTGAGTACCACGAGAACGGGCTACCAGCGATAAATCCGGTGGAGCTGTACCGAATGCTGCTTCTGCATACTCGGGACTCATTGTGGTTTTCATTAAAGATCCCACCTTAGTTGGCTCACCATATTTATCAGTTGTAAATATCATGTTCTGTTTCATCAACTCATCAGAAATACCCAGATCTTTACCAACACGGTTATATCTTGAATATGCGGCTGAATGACAACTCAGACAATAATTAGTAAACATTTGAGCGCCACGCTGCATAGCTTCCTTATCATTCCAGTCGACAGTAATATCATCGTTAGGAAAAATAGCTGCCTCTCCTGCAGCCAGGCCGACAACAGGGAAAATGATTCCAGCTAACAGAATTAAAGTCTTTCTCATGATGTAACCCTCTCTGGTACAGGCTTGGTATTTTCATTCTTACTAATGAACCATAAACCGAAGAAATAAGTGAAGTAACCTAATGTAAATAATCTGGCAAACCAGGTTCGTGTCTCAGTAGCCGGTAAAGCACCTAGATAACCCAACCCGATAAAGCTGATCACAAACATGATTAACAATCCTTTGAAGGCTGTTGAACGATAGCGAATAGAATGCACCTTACCACGATCAAACCAGGGTAAAAGGAATAACACGATAATGGCACCAAACATGCCTATTACACCCATCAGTTTATCTGGAACCGCACGTAAAATGGCATAGAAAGGTGTAAAGTACCAGACTGGAGCAATATGTGGCGGAGTTTTGAATGGATTAGCGGGTTGAAAGTTAGCATGTTCCAGAAAGTAACCATTCATTTCCGGCATAAAGAACACCACGATACTAAACAGAATCAGGAATACCACGACTCCGACAATATCTTTAACAGAGTAATAAGGGTGAAAAGGAATACCATCAAGAGGAATACCATTTTCATCTTTATTCTTTTTGATTTCAACACCATCCGGATTGTTTGAGCCCACTTCATGTAGAGCAAGAATATGCATAACAACCAGCATAACCAGAATTAATGGTACAGCTATTACGTGTAATGCAAAGAAACGGTTCAGAGTAGCATCGGAAATAACGAAATCACCACGAATCCACAGAGTCAGATCATCACCAACAACCGGGATAGCACTAAACAGTGAAATGATTACCTGAGCACCCCAGTAGGACATTTGACCCCAGGGTAGTAAATAACCCATGAAAGCTTCAGCCATTAGTGCCAGGAAGATCAACATACCGAAAATCCACAGTAATTCACGTGGTTTCTGGTAGGAGCCATACATCAATCCGCGAAACATATGCAGATAGACGACGATAAAGAATGCGGATGCTCCTGTAGAGTGCATATAACGAATTAGCCAGCCCCAGTCGACATCGCGCATGATGTATTCTACGGAAGCAAATGCCATAGCACCGTCAGGTTTGTATTGCATAGTCAGGAAAATACCGGTCACAATTTGCAGCACCAGTACAAGTAGAGCTAATGAACCAAAGAAATACCAAAAATTGAAATTCTTAGGTGCGTAATATTTAGAAAGATGATCTTCCCACATTTTAGTAAGAGGGAAACGCGCATCAATCCAGCCTAATAAATTATTTTCTTTACTCATTATGCTTCTCCATCCTCTCCAATTAAGACGACATTCTCAGCCACATATTTATGTGGAGGAATAACCAGATTAGTCGGAGCAGGTACACCTTTATGTACACGAGCAGCGAAATCAAACTTGGAACCATGACAGGGGCAGAAAAAACCGCCCATCCAGTCAGCCGAAATCTCTGGTCGATAGGTTGGTGAACAACCCAGATGTGTACAAATACCGATTACAACCAGATATTCAGGTTTAATTGATCGATGCTGGTTTTTGGCATATGGAGGCTGAATACTTTCATCTGAAGCCGGATCACGTAATTCAGGCTCGATTTTCGCTAATGTAGCAAGAGCTTCTTCATCACGGCGAACGATCCAAACAGGCTTGCCCTGCCATTTAACAATAATTTGCTGCCCTGCTTCCAGTTTACTGATATCTGCTTCTACCGGTGCACCTGCTGATTTAGCTCTGGCACTTGGATTCCAGCTTGCAAGAAAGGGGACTGCGACGGCTACAACGCCTGCTCCACCAACAACAGTAGTTGCTGCAGTGAGAAAACGTCGACGAGATTTATCTATACCATCAGATGTCATCTGAATCACTCTCCAACTTAAAATTTGTAAGATAGCCTGCCATACCTTAGATTAAAGTGACAAACCGACAAAAAAACGGCGGCAAGAATATCCTAATTTCCTTATTTAGTCGAGTGATAATCAGTTTTTATAAGACTTGTATCAATTTCAGCTTTGTTAGTTAAACAACCCCCTCTATAAGGGATATTTCCAAACAAATAAAAAGAGTTTATACAGGATTATCAATTTCAATGTATTCATGATAGATACTGAAACGATCAGCTATCAATTTCCCCAGCGCCTGTACACCATATCTTTCTGTGGCATGATGCCCGGCAGCAATATAATGAATTCCAGCTTCTCTTGCCACATGCACGGTCTGCTCTGAAATTTCACCTGAAATAAATAAATCTACACCGGCTGATACTGCCTTTTCGATATAAGATTGAGCAGCACCTGTACACCAGGCAATGCGATGAACCAGTCTTTCTCCACCCTGTATCAGCAAAGGATTGGTATCAATTTTTTCGCCAAGCTCATCCATCACATCATCGACACTGCAGGGCTGTGCAACCTCTCCTATCCATAAGCTATCCTGTTGTTCGGTAACTAACCACCCCATTCTTAGTGCCAGTTGAGCGTTATTCCCAACAGTAGGATGAAAATCCAGAGGCAAATGATAAGCCAGCAAGCTAATATCATTTTGCATAAGACGTCGAATCCGATTGCCTTTGTAACCCACAAGAGGTTGAGATTCTCCTTTCCAGAAATAGCCATGATGAACCAGAATAGCATCCACATTCTGCTCTATAGCAGCATCAATAAGCGCTAAACTGGCTGTTACTCCTGTCACCAGATGATTAATCCTGGGCTTACCCTCAACCTGTAAGCCATTCGGACAAAAATCATTAAATTCGTTAATAGAAAGATAGTCATCACAAAAATGACAAAGTTCATCTAATTGCATTATTATCTCCTTCGCAAAATCTCTGACCAGTATGATAAAGTAAAGCCATGAAAACATTAAAGCTATTCCTGTTTATAATCCAGTCAATCTTTTTAGGCTTACTAATCGCAGCTGCTTATCTGTTATGGCAGGCTGATTTTGATCCTGCAAAAATCGCTGAGATAATACCCGGCAGGCAAAGTGAAGTACAAACAGCGCCCCATCGATTCCCCTCTAAGGGCCCCGTTTCTTATGCTGATGCAGTTCAATCCTCTTCAGCCTCTGTCGTCACGATATACACCAGTAAAAAAATTCAACCGAAAATACATCCATTACTTGAAGACCCGGTTCTAGGTCAAATTTTTGGAGAACAGATAAAAAAATTAAAACGCGAAAAAACAGAAACAAATCTGGGATCCGGTGTCATCATGACGCGATCAGGCTACATCTTAACAAATCAGCATGTCATTGATGGTGCCGATGAAATTCTGGTTTCCTTACCTGATGGACGTAGCAGTGAAGCGACTTTAATTGGACAGGATAGAGAGTCGGATATCGCTGTCTTGTATATTCCACTGGATTCATTAAATAGTATTCAAATAATCAATGACAAGGATACTGTCCAGGTTGGCGATATCGCTCTTGCTATTGGTAACCCTCTCAATGTAGGACAAACTGTCACGATGGGAATAGTCAGTGCTACTGGACGTAATCGGGTCGGATTAGCCACTTTTGAAAACTTTATCCAAACCGATGCAGCTATCAATCCTGGCAACTCAGGGGGAGCACTGATTAACGCCAACGGTGATCTCATTGGAATCAATACTGCAATATTCAGTCAGTCTGGTGGCTCACAGGGCATAGGATTCGCTATTCCAGCCTCAATAGCCGTGGATATCATGCAGGAAATTATTGATACAGGAAAAGTCAGCAGAGGCTGGCTTGGTGTAGAGGGTACGGAGATTACAGCAAAAGCTGCCATGGCTTCAGGCAATCCCAATATTCGCGGGGTACTTATTGTCGGTGTTTTTATCGATAGTCCTGCAGATATTGCCGGAGTACAAACCGGTGACATTATTACAGCCATCAATGACAAGGAAGTATACCGTGTACGAAACGTGCTGGAAAATATCGCGGGCCACAAACCTGGAGATAAAATAAAAATCAGTTTGTTACGTAATGGACAACCACTAGATCTGGAACTGATAGCAACAGAGAGACCTCAGTAAAAATATTATTTATTTCTGCGTGGATTTAATTCCCAACACCCGCCTCTGCGAAAAGTAATAGCTGAAGTCAATTTCAGACTAAAGTTTTTAGCTTTTTTACAGTAGGCGATTGTTAAGAATATAACTTTTATATCGAGCGAACTTTATTCGCACATGGACCTTTCTGACCCTGGCCTATTTCAAATTCAACTGACTGGCCGTCATTTAATGTTGCGTAGGCGTCGCCTGCCTGAATTTCCGAATGATGAACAAACAGATCCTTTCCTCCATCTTCTGGAGTAATAAAACCAAAACCTTTATCGGCATTAAACCATTTAACTGTACCTTTACTCATAGCGTTCTCTTTCTCATATGGTGAAAAATATTATTCTGTTTTTGCTATCACCATTACTAAAACAGATTTTGAATTCAGTGGTGCACATGAGATTGCAGCTCAAAAGTTATGAGCTTTACTGCACCCCCGTTTGCTTCACCATTCAGGCTTAACTTCGAAAGAGCGGACTGCTATTGATCCTATGCATCGTTTTGTTAATTGACATAGTACAGTATATCAGTCAATTTCAAGCATCTTTTTTTGCGAGGTTATAGCGTAATAGTCACCAGGCAGCCTGGATTTGGTATTTATAAACTGATCATTTAGTTTTTTGTCGGCTGAAATTTATGAAAATTACCAGGCTGATAGCTAAATCTAAGCCTCATTGATTAATGAGAACAGGATTTATATTGTCGACTCTGATTTTATTCCTCTACTTGGAAAAGCAATATAATTCGGTACAAACTGAACTAAAAAGGAATACATGTTCAATTTTTTTAAAGTTAGTCACGCATCTCACGCTATCTCTAACTTTTAACCCTAGAAAAATCAGTTGAGCGTGAAAAAGATGCGTAACAGATTGATGTGCCTGGTCTAAGCCAGGGATGGCTGTAGTTAGAGCAATGCAGGAGCAATTGCCGGCAAATCAAAAACACCGTAGTCAGCTGATTGGTGAAGAGTGTGTTTTTGATTTTATCAGCTGCATTAAGGTGTAACCCTAGAATCCGCAGTTGGACGAGCTGATTGTGCGTTTGAGGTGGTGTAGATCAAGGCGTTACGACGCGGAATAGCGAGCTATTCCAAGGAGTTACAACGAAGAGATACGCCGCATCAAACGTGCAATTCAGTTCGTAGCGGGATTCACCGATTGGGTGATTATACACATCAACTGTAATCGTATATGAAACAGTGGGTTAATCTCTATTGCGAGCGGTCAACTGCGGAATCTAGTGTACTGTCCTAAACTGTATGTAGATTATAGAAGCCCCCAAATTTCCCAAGACAAGGCGCAGTTTGCA
>JBNKKI010000044.1:0-15650 GCA_050291745.1 Gammaproteobacteria bacterium
TGTCTGTATTTGCATATCGCCAACCTAAATCGCCGAGCGTTAGAGAGGTCGATTTGAGGTTATTGTTAGTTGTTTTAATATTCATTATTTGGGCACTAAATAGCCATAAATACCGGAAGTAAAAAAAACACATAGTAGGCCACGTAAATAACATTGAAAAAAGTAAGTACCGCGTTATATGTGGTAAAGATTTTAGCTTTATATGCCAAATAGACATTGAAAAATATTAGTGGCACTGAAATTAGAGGTGACAATAGTAAAAAAAGCGACGATACGCCAACACCAAAAACCCTCCAATCTCCAATGGTATGAAATATGGTTAAGCAAATAAGTAGGAAAAAAGTATAGCTGAATTGGAATTTTCTTTTCATTGATTTCCTTATACAACTAACGCTAGCGGTAACCAGACCCAAACTTGGGGTGGCTTTTCGCGCAATAATACCGAAGGCATGCGCGAAAAGGCGCACCGAGTTTCGGGTCTGCGTTGACCGCATTGTTATGTACCGGATAGTGAACTGGTGTGAATTTCCATAACCGGTTACTTCTACGACAGTTTGTAAAAAAATCAGAGGTTCATTGACTTTGCTGTCGTTTATATACCAATTATTAGATAAAAGTAATTACCATCCCTGGTATTCCTAGTTAAGAATTAAAGCGGCGTATATAACTGTCAAAATTTGCCAAAGAACGTTTATCACTTGGTGTTGAAGGAACAGTAATGGTTGGCGTTCCTTTTGGATGTTTAAGGCGGCCGTGTTTACTTCCCCAATAAAATGACCATCCCCGTTTTACTAGCTTATGTACAATTTTATGTATGTCTTTATTGGCGCTGTATTTCATGCCGCCACCTTGGAGTATCGAGTAATATAATTATCTGTAGAAAACTTTACTTCCCTTAATGCTTGGTCAGCCCCAATATCCAGGATTGATGAGCTATACGTATAACCCTCTTCGGATGTTCCAGAAATGTTTTGGAAAAACCTGCCAAGTGGGTCAATCATGATATAAGACTCTATCATAGCATCATTGTCTTCTATACTCATGATGCTGCTTAGCGCCTGATGTTTTTTAACGAAACAATCAAACTGCTTGTGTGTAATGGTTAAACCTGAATTAACTACTGGTAATATTTGTAGAACTTTCCATCGGTCAGGCTCGAATTGTTTGATCAGACCAGTCATATCCTCATTGAAATTTTGGCTATTCACTACCGTATTAAGCTTTACTTTCATCTTTGGATTAATAATCCGTGCAATGTTTACAATTTCTAGCAGTTTGGATGTATCTAATTTATTTTCATTACTTTCAATTCGACCGATACTTACATTGGTTTTATTTATGCCTGAGTCGATACTTAAACCTAACGTTGTTAAGTAAGGAGCAAGGTCCCAGATTAGTTCATGAGTTAATCGGCTACCGTTACTAATAATGGAAGTAGATAGCCCCAAATTACTACACGATTTTGCTATAGATAACACTTGCTTTGGATAGAGTAACGGCTCTCCTCCAGCAATATTCATGCGTATTGATTTCCATCGCATATGAGGATTTAGAATGTTTGATTTATTATCAGAAGAAAAGTAACGAGCTATCTCAGTGAGAAGCTGCTTTATTTGCAATTCATCATGTATGAGTTCTCTGTGTTTCGGTTTGCACCAGTGTGCGTAGCAATATTGGCATGAGTAGTTGCATGCCTCGGTTATATGCCAATTTATAACTATATCTTTAGTTGGGGAAATATTCATGATTCATCCTATCTAGCTTAGGTAACCACGTCTGCTTTGTAATAAATGCAGAGGGGTTACCTAAGACTGAATTATTTAAATGAAAAGCTAATAGCTTGTCATTGCTCTTGCTTATACGAACTGATGGCTACGTTGTTTTGTTGCTATCAAGATCGTAACAAAGCCGAAATCCGATTTTCGTACCCTTGTATTTCCCGGTTGAATCTTTGGGAGGGGAGCAGCGAAGAATGTGTGAATCACCGTAAAAACTGGCTAAGTTTCCAGACCGAATACATGTTCCTTCAAGAAGCCATTCTGCAAAATTTTTGGAGTGAATAAATTTTAAATTACCTTTTCCATTAATAAGCTTTGGCGTATTTTTAAATCTTAATGTAAGGTTTTGAAAATCATCTTCCGTCATATATGGAGGGTGTGATTTGTAGATAACTCCTTGAGTATTAACAAATTCCAAATCTGTATTTCTATATAAACTCAGATCATCATTTGGTTTGTACTTAGACCTTAGTTCATTGTATTCATCAGCCCTAAGCAAGCGAACTCTTAGACCTTTTTCTTTTTCTATCCAGTTTAGGTAAGCGAGTGCATCAAACCAGGTTGTAGTAACAGGAAATGACGGATCATGCTCATTATTAACCGATGTGAATTTATCTCCCGTCCTGTAATTGGAGTAATCATCCGTGTTGAGAAATTGATTGAATTGTTCGATAGTTACTAAATTTGATATCATCAGGTTTTTGCCGTTAAGACAAACATACTCATATCCGGGAACTATTTGGTTGCTTTTATTATTTTGGGGTTTGAAGTTACCTTTATATAGATGGTAGTCAAAAAGTATCTTGTCTGATCCTGGGTAATCTGCAGTTTTTTTACCAGAATCATAAAATAAATTTTCTGACTTATGCTCGTCTCTTACGCGAAACCCTTCATATTCAAAATAATGCCAACGGAAAAAATGATAGTCCTGAATACATGAGGGTATATCTGCTCTTTTTAATGACTCCCCAAAGATTTGATGTTCAAAAGCTTTGTCTCTCTGATTTTTGAAAACAAAATCATACTCACCATTCTTTCCTTTTAAAAAAATCAGGTTCTTGTTAAAAGGGATAACTTTAACCCACCCATCATTACTCATCTCAATTCGTTCTCTAAAAAGACTGAACATTGAAGCGTATAGTTCTTTATCAGAAGAGAGTGTCTCAGTGTCTGTATTACCCAGGTATAATTGTGTCTCAAGACCTTGCTTAGCAGGTTCAATAAGAGCATCCCCAACAAGCTGAAATGAAGGATAGAGTTGAAACATCATGCCGCCTAGCACGATGTCGATTAACGTTCTATTTCGATAATATGAATCTTGGTTTTCCTTTATAGTTTCTAATGGATTGTTTCTAGCAATATTCAAATTATTTTGAATATTTACTGGACTCATATCTAAAATATTCTTTAACCCAAAAGGTCCCGTTTTAGTAAATCCACATAGGGTAGAGTTCAGGTAGTAATGGCCGTCACTAATAGTGTTTATATAGTCGAAGTCATATCCCGTGAATACTCGCTTAGGAATTGGTTGACCTGAATAGAATAACCTCTCTGAAAGGGTTTGATGGGTTATATCTTTAAAAAAAGTTTCCCCTTTCAATCTTGGTGCGAGTAGGTCAGTTCGTTTATTTAATTTGTGCTTTTCTAAAAAAGGAATCAGTTCTTCATAGTAAGATTTTTGATACCCGGAAAAACCACTTTTAAAACCTAATGCTTTGGCTAAAGCATTTAGTATAGTGTTATAAGCTATTTTTTCTCTATCTCGCCTGACTTTTTTTGCAGATAACTTGATTTTTTCAGGCTGTAGGTCACGAATTTCAACAATGTGAAATTGCTTTAATGGTAGAAATGTTGAGGTTGTTGACATGATATTAAACCTATTTAATAAAATGTGTCCGGATAATATCCGCGTACTCCCATCGACACAGGGTTAAATAAGTTTAAATTGGTAGGAACTTCGCTTTGTAGCAATGCGATTGTTTAAGTTCAAGAGTGCTTTGTTCAACGGAAGTACGATGCTGACCGCAGGTATGACTCAACCCTTATCATAAGTATAATTAAAAAAAAATTTTTTGCAAAAAGATATTTACTCTTCTTGAAATCTTAGGGGAAGACATCAGTTTCAACTCGTTAAGTTTAGACTAGATTAAAAACTCCATATTGACCTGTTCGTGTCGTTTAGAGCTGTTCTTAGAAAAAGAGGGAACGGCTGCTAAGTCCATTTCGGCGTCATACCATGGAAAATTCAGATTGCTTGAAATGGTAATCACCCCAAATCATAATCTTTCACGAATGACCGCTATTAAATAACCTCCATCTAATCAGTTGGCGAATACGAACTGCATTCTTTCGACGGGTTTACATCATGCCGAAGATTCTTCCGGATTTAGGTTAAATCTACTTACGATCTGAAACGCCGTTTAGCTGTACTGCTTCATAATGTGATCGCTGCTCCATATTATTGAGGTTTAAGAGTCAACAAATCAGCATCACTTTCCTTCCCTTTTGTTCGTTTTGAAGTATCATTCAAAACGACACTGTCTGAGCGATTTTTAGGCGTCTGTAGAAAACTTTAATGAGGCAGCCGCTAACAATTCGGACATAGCCACCAACCCACCCAGTAAAATAATGACTATTTAGCGAATACTCTACCACCTCGAAATGAAACTGATTATTGCAGAGAAGCCTTCACTAGGAAGAACTATCGCCGATGCTTTGGGAGGTGGCCGCAAAGGGAATGGATGCATTCACTGTGATAACTGGACCATCACCTGGGCCTTCGGGCATATGTATGAACAGGCAATGCCAGATAGCTACCTTGCAGAGAACGTACCCACCACCCAGAAAGGGACTAAGGTGTGGCGACTTGAGGATCTTCCCATCATCCCACAGCAGTGGATACTGAATCCCAGAAGCGATGCCAAACAACAGCTGACTATTATTGCTGGATTACTAAAGAAAGCCACTGAAGTTACAAATGCCGGTGACCCAGACCGTGAAGGACAGTTATTGATTGATGAAATATTATTAGAGATGGGATGGAATGGCCCTACACAACGTGTGTGGCTGCAGGATCTCACCCAAAATGGTATACGCAGAGCTTTTAAACAGATTCGTTCCAACAAGGATTACAAAGGACTCTACGACGCTGCGGTGAGCCGTTCCCGTTGCGACTGGTTGTTGGGCATGAATGTGACTCGTGCCTTCACACTGTGCTATCAAAAGGCGGGTGGAGACGGGGTGATCAGCGTTGGACGTGTGCAGACTCCGACCCTTAACCTGATTGTTGAACGAGACCGGCAGATTGAGAATTTTGTCCCCTTTCCTTACTACACTATCAAGACGCTGTTTGACCATGAGAATGGAATTATTACTACCCAGTGGGTTACCTCTGAGGATGACTCCGATCCTGACGGACGCTGTTTGAAGAAATCGGTTGCCGAACAGGTCTGTGCAAAGATAAATGGACAACCTGGAACTATCCGCAGCGCATCACGTAAGAAGAAACGTGAGAGCGCCCCCCTGCCCTTTTCTCTCTCTGCCTTACAGACAGTTTCAAACTCACGATGGGGATACGGAGCCCAACAAGTTCTGGATACTGCACAGAAACTCTATGAAGAGCACAAACTAACCACCTATCCACGTACCGATTGCGGTTTCCTGGCATCTGGACAACATGCCGATGCTAATAATATCCTGAAGGCGATTGGCGAAGCTAATCCTCAACTGGTGAAGCATGTTGACCCTTCCCGAAAGTCGAAGGCTTTTAACGATAGCAAGGTCACGGCTCACACCGGCATTATTCCCACCGCTAAGCGACCAGATGTTTCCAGACTCTCAACAATAGAGCGCAACCTGTATGGTCTCATTGCCCGTCACTATGTCGCTCAATTTCTGCCTGATCATGAGTACCAGGCTGTTGAGATTGAGATTGAGTGTTGCCAGGAAAAATTTACCGGCAAAGGAAAAAAGACCCTAATAGAAGGCTGGAAAAGTGTTCTTCCTCCGCAAAAAAAGGAGTCCGCCGATCTACCTCTCGTCAAAAACGGGGATGCCGTTATGAGTAAATCGGCAGAGGTAATTGATAAGCAGACCAAACCGCTGAACCGATTCACTGAGGGTACATTGATCAAGGCGATGGCCGGTATTGCCCGTTATGTCGAGAACCCAAAGGTGAAATCAGTGCTCAAGGAGTCTGCCGGCATTGGCACAGAAGCGACCCGCGCCTCCATCATAGAAACCCTCAAACATCGTAACACTATTCAGTTAAAGGGGAAGATGATTCTCTCTACCGAGCATGGTCGTTACTTTATTGATTCTGTCCCCGGTCGTATTAAAGACCCTGCCGTGACCGCCTGGTGGGAGCAGCAGATGAGTGAAATTGCTGAAGAAGGTGCCGATGCCAATATTTTTCTGCAAAAGATGACGGACTGGATGTGCAAGCTGGTTGCCTCTGCAAACCCAGAGCAGTTTCGTAAAGCTGCAAAGGCCAACCCAAAAAAAGAGAGAGCCGGTGGGGGCAACAATCCTCCCACCCGAAAAATGATCCAGCTTGCCAAAACCATTGCTAAAGATCGTAACCTCAAGCTACCTCGCGGTTACACAAAATCTTTCGATATCACCAAACAATTTCTGGATAAACAGTTGGGTTAATCATTCCCCTAACTGTCGCCCCAAATCTGTTGTAAGGCCAGGATCAAAGTATGCAGAGATGAGTTATTCTATGGTTAAACTCAAGGTCGGAGTTTAAGACCGGCTAATTATTGACAGCATTTTCGAGGATATAAATAAAAAAACCCATGATAACAGGAGCTTAATTGAAATATGTTACAGACGTATTCTTAGATAACGCCTAAAACGGAATTTCATCATCAAAGGAGTTAGACACAGCACTACCTTGGTTTTCATACGCTGCTAACGGTGGCGTTTGATCAGAAACATCTGCACCTGAGCCTATTCCATCAATTTTCCATGCCTGTAAACTGGTGAAACACTTCTCAGGTTTACCATTGCCAGACCACAGCCGACCGGAAAGATTAAAGTGCGCTGTTATTTCGTCGCCAATACTGTAGCTGTCCATTTGTGCACATTTATCCTTTATTAACTCCAAGGCAACATGATTAGGGTAGGCACTGTTTTCGTCTTCTCCGGTGAGCTTGATAACAAACTCTCTTTTTGTGAACCCGTTGTTGCCATATTCGGTTGTTTCACCTATGGAATGAATTAACCCCTGAACTTCAAAACTTTTGGACATCTCATCACCTATATCAATTGGTACGCTATCTTACCACTTAAATGACAACTTTATTAATTACCAAGTGGTAATTATCGCTCCAGGAATTCTATCTGAACCCCATTATTGTATTGAACAGTATCTATCCGACACCTTAATGATATCTCTATGGCGATCAGAAAAAATCTCAATACCTGTAAGAGAGGGTATTTGTGGTATATGATTTTTGCAGTTGCTTATACTGAGCTGTTGTAATTGATTAGTAAAAGATACTCCAGGTTATGGATGGTGGTATCTGGGTCTGAATTCTAAAAATTATTAACTTGCACAGTTGATTCTATTCATTTGGAATATATCAGTACTCCAGCAAAGGATCGTAACCTCAAGCTACCTCGCGGTTACACAAAATCTTTCGATATCACCAAACAATTTCTGGATAAACAGTTGGGTTAATCACCCTTCAGCAATCGCTCCAATGCCGTCTGACGCTGCGCCGTATCCTGTTGGCGTACAGCCATCGCCATAGCTCGTCGAGTACCCACAAACACAGCTAGCTTCTTTGCCCGAGTCAGGCCTGTGTATATTAAATTTCGATATAGCATCTTGAAATGCTGAGTCAGCACCGGAATGATAACGACAGAAAACTCACTGCCCTGTGATTTATGGATAGTGATGGCATAGGCCAGATCCAGCTCTACAATGTTCTCTTTCAGGTATTCCACCTCTCTACCATCAGGTAGGAAGTTGATGACCATGGTCAGACTTTCATTGTTGATCGACTTGATATAACCGATATCCCCATTAAATACTTCCAGGTCGTAGTTGTTACGACGGTGAATAACCCTGTCTCCCACACTAAAAATTCTTTCCCCCACTTTGATCTGCGGTTTATCCGTTGATGCAGGATTAATGGCCTGTTGAATCACATTATTTAAGTTGGCGGTTCCGAGAGCACCTCGCGTCATTGGAGACAGTATCTGAATCTCTACACTGTCTTCCTGATATTTTGGAATCCATTGCTGATAAAGCTTTACCACCACATCGACGGCAGAGAGCCCATAGTGGAGTGATGACCAAGGGTGTATCTTTTTCAGTACCGATTTAAGTTCATCCACCGCTCCATAGGTGCCGGCCACCTCTTGTAGATCGACATGCTGAAACTTCTTTGGCACTTCAAACTCTGCCTGATAGGGAGTAACAGGCTCTTCACTACGAAAGTTATAGGGACTCTGTTCCACCGTGAGAGCTTCTAACTGGTCTTGCTGCCAACCCAGATTCTGTTTAACCCGAGTGACAAAGCGAATCTGCTCCTGGGTCGCTTCATCAGAGTCGACAAACAGGCAATCATCTCCACGTCGCCATACGTCTGGATCTTTAAATGGAGAAGCTATTAATGGAAGCTCTCCCCTGTTGATCTGATGGGCATAACGAATAATCAGTGACTCTTTGGCCTGGCGGAACACTTCGGTCAATCGGAACAGAGGAATCTCGCCCGAGTGAATACTATCTTTCAACACATTACCCGCTCCGACTGAGGGCAGCTGGTCTGGATCACCGATAAACAGTAACTGACAATGCTCGGGGATTGCCTTGAGCAGTGAAGCCGTCATACTGATATCCAGCATTGAACATTCATCCACAATCAGGAAATCTCCTTCAAGTGGAACCTCCTCATTTTTCTTAAACTCCCCTCCCTGCCATTCCAACAGGCGATGTAATGTCCTGGCCTCTCGCCCAATTACCTCTCCCATGCGTTGTGCTGCACGGCCTGTGGGAGCGGCTAGTAATACGCGTTTTCCGATAGCCTCCAGCAGCCGTACTATGACTAATGTTGCAGTAGTTTTTCCACAACCTGGTCCACCCGTCAAAATGGAGAACTGGTGTTGCACCACCCCTTCTACCGCACTTGCCTGTTCGCTACTCAGATTGACCTGTTTGCTGCTACAGTATTTCTGAACCCATGCAGCCACGCGCTGCTGATCAATATCGACTGTGCGAATCATAGCTCTCATCTTCGCCGCTGTACTCTCTTCGTCATAGTACAGGCTCTTTGAATAATAACAGGATTGCAACGTCTGTTGTGCATCCGGGAGCATACGGACTCTTAGGTGATTCTCCTGCTGCATCCATTCCAGGTAACGCCCAAGCAGCTCCCCTAACTCCATCTCCAGAAGTGTATTGGTTTCTGCTTCAATCTGGCTATACATCAAGTAGCAGTGACCCTGCTCTCTACTGGATGCCAATACATGTCGAATAGCGGCAACAATCCGTTGACGACTATCCTTAGCCAGTCCTATTGAGAGCGCCACCTTGTCGGCAGAAAAAAAACCGATACCATAAAAGTCATGAGCTAACCGGTAAGGGTCTTCTGTTACTTTCTCAATGGCATTATCACCATACTCTTTGTAAATACGGACGGCGAACAGGGTAGAAATTCCATGCCCTTGCAAAAACATCATCACTTCTCGAATCGCCTGATGTTTACTCCACGCTTTCTCAATACTTTTAAGTTTCCTGCTGGCTATCCCTTCTACTTCAACCAGACGATCAATCTGTTTTTCAAATACGGTTAGTGTTTCAGCGGCAAAATGTTTAACGATTTTTTTGGCTGTCTTCGGACCCACGCCTTTGATCAGCCCAGAGCCTAAATACTTTTCAAGAGCTGCAGCGGAAGCCGGTTTCTTCTCGGTTGCCCGTCCAGCCTTAAACTGTCTGCCAAATTTTGGGTGATCTGACCACTGCCCGATAAATTCCATGGTGGCTCCAGCAAACACCTTAGTCTGGTGTACAGTCACAGTCACCTGACTTTCCGGACTATTGAATGGATCGACACGCAATACTGACCAACCGGTAGACTCACTATGATAAGTCACTCGATTGACGATACCGATGACCGTCTCTTCAATCACTCTCACTTAGCCACCTCGCTCTGAGACCTGTTTCCAGAAGCTATATTTACGTCCGTGTTCCTGGTTCACCTTCTGTTGATATTGCAGGTGAGTTAAGTAGTATCCCCAGTCTGAAACTTGTGGGCTGAGTTGTTGCAGTTGAAACCAGTAATCGACTCCATAATGATAGGCTTTGGCATAACCGCGCTTAAGGATGTCGTTGAGAAGTTGACGATAGATTAATGAAGCAAGTAATGAATTTTGAGCGAACTGAACTACCCATTCGGTCAGTATGATATAGTCGATATTATTTAGCAGGGCTATACGATTCATCAGATACTGTTCTGCAGCATCAATATTGTTCAGTTTTAACAGGAAGGAGGCATCACTCTCTATCAGACTTTTTTGTGAGCTATCCAGAATCAGAGTAGTTTCTCCGGCAATGACTGTTTCTCGCTGTTCTTCTCCCAGAGTTTGTAGCAGTTCTTCCAGTCTTTCTACAGAGCGATGAGAACGGAATATTTCCCAGGCTAGCCTTTCCTCTCCTTCATTATCGTTCAATTGGCGGTAGATCTCTCTGCGAACTGTCAGGTAGTCATAGGAATGGAAGCTGTGTTCCGACGGAAATTCCAGGTTAGCCCGCTCTATCCAACCCTGAGCCTGTACTGCATTCCCATTTTCCAGATAGACTTGCGCAATACTGAGATAACTGGTGAAAGATAATTCCCTCTGTAATGTCACCTCTTCAAACAGTTGAGTATCCTTAATCTGCCTGGCAAGTGACTGGAGTAAAAAGTTACATTGGGTAGCATTCCAGTCACTCTCTTCACTTCCTGGCTGCAGTTGTTCAACCAACCAGCGTAACCACCGTTCTGGCAAAAAATCGGCAGCATGATCAATTAGCTCATCCCGGACGCCATACTGGTCGTCGAGTACCAGTTCAATTAGCTGTTGTGCGACAAACTCTTTGCGCTCACATTTTTTAGAAAACCAGACAAAGCAGTCTGTTGCTTCGACCAGGAAAACCATGCCGACAGTACCGCCAGAATCGTCACAGGACTCCATGATCAAGCCATCTTTTTCAAAAAAATGTCTCACCCACTTAACACCTTCGCATGGATCGTCAATCGACTCTTTTAGGTTGGAAAGCAACTGTGATAGTTGATAAGCGTACCCATCAACAGAATGCCAATCATAAAATTCTCCATTGCAAAGTTGATCCAGCTGAACTTCAATTCTATCGAGATTCTCTGTTCTGGATGAGGTGATATAGTCGATTCTATCTGCCGCAGTTTGGCTATGCTCTGCTAGTTTCAGTAGCTCTTCAGCCAGTCTCTCTGCGCCCAGCTTGATCAAGGTTTGTTTACTATCCATAAACTCAGGCCACTGTGTATAACCAGTCAAGCAGCGTCTTAATCTGCTTAGACGCTTTACTATTTGACTGGAATTCAGTAACACCTTTGCCATAATTAAGCGATTCGGTAAAGGCTTCAAGTCGTGTTATATGGACAGGTGATACCGGAATATTAGCATCATTAAGGATCTGAAAAACCTGTTCAGTTTTAAACGAAGTTTTATTCACAGGATCTGGAGTGCAGGAATTAAGTATTACTGAGTAAGGTTGATGGATTTTGTCTATGCCCCTGGGTAAAGTACAGATATCAGCAAACCGAGGGGATGTCGGTAGTACTGAAAAATCTGCTAATTTTGTTATTAGATCAGTATCATCATTGAAATATGGAGGGCAATCCAGTATTAATAAATCAAATCCTTCATCTGTTGCCTGCAGTTGTAATTCGGCAATATCAGAGACTTGAGCAGTCACAACAAGAGGCTGTTTATCTGTTCGAATACTGGCCCACTCAGCTACAGTTGATGACTGATTATCCAGGTCAACTAATAATGTATCCCGGCCTTCTGACTGTGCTTGAACGGCAATATGGATAGCAAGAGTTGATTTACCTGTTCCTCCTTTGTGAGAGATAACTGCTAATGTTTTCATAAATAAGTATTGATGACGTTAATTTTTTTAGAACAAAGAAAGTCAATATTACTGGATTTCAAGAATAGCCACAGTATCGACATTAAATCTTTTGGGATTCTATTCCCCGCAGCTTGCTGCGAAAATAGGTGAATGAGTGAGTATATACACAAAAGTCACAATGTAACTGTATTGATGTACCATTTAGTTTTTCCAGCGAAATATCGTAGAGCTGTATTTGATGGAGTAGTAGACAAAGAGCTTCAAGCAATTTGCCTGGAAATAGAGTTACGCTATGGACTAAAGTTTTTAGAAATTGGTACGGATGAAAACCATGTTCATTTTTTAGTTCAGTCAGTACCGACTTATAGCGTTAAAAAGATAGTGCAGATGATAAAAATCCTGACGGCGAGAGAGATATTTCGACGCTGTCCGCATGTAAAGAAAAAGCGCTGGGGTGGAGAGTTTTGGAGTGATGGGTATTTTGCGAGCACAGTTGGAAAACATGGCGATGAAACGATGATAGGGAATTATGTGAAGGGGAAAGGTGGAAAGTATCAAAAACTACATAGTGACTATCAATTGGCACTGTTTTAGCAGGTTAACAACAATACCCCGTCAGCTTGCTGCGGGGTTCTTTATTTTAATTACTTACCTGCTTCGATCTTTTCGTTTGGAGGCTATCAGCTGTAATAAAATCAAACTCTAACTCTCTATTCTACAGACAAAACCTCTTGAAGCTTTTCATAGGCAGCTTTATGTTTCCTCGGATCCATTCTTTTTAAATTGATCAGTTTCCAGTTCACTGCCGGTAAATATTTTACGCCCTGTAATTTGAGCAAACTCCAGTCAGGCAATTTGTTTTTGAATGATAGTAAAAAACGTTTTTCCTTTTCTGTTAGTGATTCATTTACCAGGCGTATCAGTTGCTCCCGTGTTAATTCAAGTTCTTCAAGTGAAACGGTCTCTTGTTCCATTTGCACAAACTCACCTTCATAAAGTTGCTTAAAATCTTTTAGTACTGGGTTAAGAAGTTCAGCTAAGGGCCTTGGATGGCTGATAAGATAAATAATTAACGCCTGACGAATATCATCAGTGAATCCTTCTTGGTCTAATAAATATTTTACATCATAAAAATCCCTGGGATGCTGACGATCCAGTGATGCACAAATCTTCCCCGCATACAGGTCAGGGAGCGCCACAACAGCCATCTCAGCATAACCAAATTCATCTTCTACTTTTTGGCACACTTCCAGTGTTTCGGGTTTATTAACGGTTCCCCGTAAAACCGGTGATAACTCTATTTTAACTCTTACTCCTTTACGGGTTACCACTAGACGTAATGCATCAGATTTATCTTTAAATGACTCAACAATTTCTGCGTCTGAAAAAACATCATTTATCCTCTGCGTAATTCGTTGCAGAGCTTGTTTAATATTATTGAGTGCTGTTTGCCGGTCATTCATCGGCAAATACACCAGATCTATATCCACTGAAAGCCGTGGTAAATTCAGCACAAATAAATTAATGGCTGTGCCACCTTTCAAGGCAAAGCACTCTTCTTCAGCAATAAGCGGTAACAGTTGTACCAATAATTGAACCTGTTTGTAGTAAGTGCTCGTTCTATCCATACAAATCCTTCGGCACAGTGATGAGATATTTATTATCAAGTTTACCTTTAACAGCGATAACCCGCTTACCCTTGCCCAGATTAAATTCTCTGTAGTCCAGTTTATTTACCCATGAATAACCTGCTCTCTCTGCTAGCCAGAAAAACAACCTTTTTACTTTGACATTTCTGCAGGCATGAAGAAGAACGGTTAGCTTTTTCGGTGATAGACTGGTCATTCCTTGCATCAACTCATCTACATGCTCAAAACTTATAGTGTCAGGAAGATCTTTGAGCACTTCCAGAATGGCTTTTTCAGGGCATGATAACTTCACCGGTGGTAAGTCGTCTCGCCAACTGTGTTCTATCGTGTATTTTGCATCCTCTACAACTTCTGGAGTCCATAATGTTTTAGTTCCATGCCACTCAAAAGTAACTGGTAACTTCAATTTTTTAAGCCATGCTGGTAATTTATTCATTGAATACAGGCGGATGATTTTTGACTTGTTATTCGAAAGGTATTGCCCATAACCAAGTAGTTCCAATGCTGTAAGCCCACCAACATCAACAGCCTGGTTCGATATATTTTGCAGTGAACTGACAACTCCCTGCCAGGTTATCGGTACACCAATACGCGCATATACACCAGTTGCCTGCATATCCAGCTTTTTACTCTTCAAGGCATTATCTATGGTATGAAGACTTAGCCCCATGGATAACAGCCACTGTTTTGTCGCTATCATGCCATAGGGTAAGAGTTGGCCTATTGTTTGTTTAGTATTTGCTGTTACCATTTTCAATATTTACGGCGTTAATCACCGTCTTTAGCTAATAAACTAAACCAATAGGATACACTGTAGTTTATTAAATGCAATTTATACGGCATAAAACGCCGTAATAATTTAAACTATTAAACTATATCATCTTCATTCACTACTATCCCTAAATCTTGTTCTTGAGAACACAGATAAATTTATTTGATTTGAATCACTTTTAAAATGTAACTTTTTGTCTGTTTTTATTCCAATAAGGACGGTTAGAATTAGACCTGAAGACAGTACATTCTTAAGTTATATATCACTTCTGAGACTATTAGAAGAAATGACTGAAGATGCAACTGGTTACTTGCCCTTCAGTAAATGTCATTAAATAGATTTACTAATGAAAGCTCTGGAAACCACAGAACTACCGGCTTTACTATCATATGATGAGTCACTTCATCTACTATTCCGAATCACCAGAAATACACACGCGATTGATTGAAAAGAAAAATATAATTGAATATTTCCTAATTGACCGATAATATCGCATTAACAGGTTGTCATTTATCGTAAAGTGATTATCGTCAACTTCAACTCCATTCCCCAGGCACAGATCAAGCTATATACTTTATATAAAGCCCACTACCGGGCTTGTCCAACACTGGATTAGGTCGCGGCTGCGCGCGACCTATCCTTTTTTGTTATGTTTGCCATTCTTTCTCAAGAAGATCCTCTCCGTTTATTACCCAATACTTATATGCTTGAGGTAATTCCTTAAATGGGTAATCATTTTTTACCCACACATCTGGAATGTACTTATCGAAAATATGCTGATCATGATAAGAACAGTATGTGCTTGAATCAAAATCATAGATCAATCGAGGTATATATTGCTCTATAGACCACCAATCATCGGTAGGTAGGCAAGATAGAATAAGCTCTTTCAAGAGTTCTATATCTACCTTTTCTGATTCAATACGTTTTAGAAATGTATCAATATTTGACAGCGACAACACCCCAGTTTCAGATCTTTCATGGTCTTCGGGCACATAAGATAAGTCATAGCCTGCGTCGATAAATGCTTGTGCATATCCAGCATTATCGATTACCCACATATCAGGCTCAGTGCTCGTATAAAACGAGTACTCGCCTTTTGCTTTGACCATGACTATAAATTCGTCGCTCATATCTCTTTAAACATAACGCTAAGCCTCAGAGGCGAGCGTCGTGGCACTCACCGAAGCGGCACGAACAGTGCCGCGGTCCCGCACGAGCGATTTGTTATGTGCTATTACCAAGGTTTCCACCATGGCTTTTTCCTTGCCTCACTTGCTCCTCCATCCGGAAACAGGATTTCCCCATTTTCAGCACTAACATCAAAAAATCCAACAGAGTGCTTT
>JBNKKI010000045.1:0-9638 GCA_050291745.1 Gammaproteobacteria bacterium
TTCCATGAGCATTTCCTTGTAACCCTATTATGAAAACTTTATTTTATCAAACCGTTTATTTGAGTTATTTTTTTGATGGTTATGCTCAACAGACTAAAACGGTATCAGCAATGAGACCATAAATATAGAATCAAAAGAAAGAAGCGCCAGAAAGTATCACAGTGCATGAATTTAAGGCTGGTGAAAAGATTATGATGACCACACTGATCTGCCCTAAAACCCATAGCAAGAAATCCCTCAAATCACTCTATAAGCAACGCTGGAACGTCGAGCTTGACATCAGAAACATCAAGGAAACGATGGATATGAACATACTGACTTGCAAGACACCAGAGATGGTAAAAAAGGAAATATGGGTTTAACTGTTAACGTATAATTCAATTCGTTATCTAATGGTACAAGCAGCGGCTGGTACAGGTATCTTACCAAGGGAAATTAGCTTTAAGCACAGCTTGCAGCTGTGGTTGATATGGAGTCGTCAAACTGATAATTCAGATAATCATCACTGTTGAATGGCGACTGAGTTCTGCTATTTTCGCGCATGTTTGGCATGGAGTAAGTTTGGAGGAGGCAATCACTGATAACGCTAATATAAGTGACCCGTTTACCTATGGATAAGTAAATGAACATTTCCTCAACCATACTGATAGTTGTATGGTGAGTCGTGAGAAAGAAAGGACTATTTATAAACACATACTCTTCGACCATGATGGTATTCTCGTAGACACAGAACTCTGGTACTATACGCGCCCTAGCTGATATTGAAATTGTTTTAGACCAAGATTGCTGACTTCAGGATATGGCTCAGGCTTAGAAAGTTGGTTTTAAGAAAAGGCAATGAAAAAATACATTCTCTTCGATCATGATGGTGTTCTCGTAGATACAGAATATTGGTACTATCGATCTGCTAAACGTGCCCTGGCTGAAGTTGGATTTGCTTTGAACAAAGAGCAGTATCTTATCGATATGGCTCAGGGTCTGGGAAGCTGGGCTCAAGCTCGGTCAGCAGGCATTGACGAGCATACAATCGACAAGGTGCGCGAAGCTCGCAACACCTACTACCAACATTATCTGCAAACAGAATCCATTGAGATTGAAGGTGTTGTTGACGTGCTCAGAGAGCTGTCCAACCACGTCCGCATGGCTATCGTGACTACAGCCAAACGGGCCGATTTTGAAATTATCCACAAAGAGCGTCAAATAAGACAATTTATGGAATTTATTCTTTTCCGAGAAAATTATAAGTTAGCCAAACCACATCCTGAACCCTACTTGGCAGGCCTTGATCGTTTCGGGGTTACAGCAAAAGAAACCATAGTTGTCGAAGATTCATCCAGAGGATTGCAATCGGCGGTAGCGGCTGGCATTGACTGTGTCATCATCCATAATGAATTCACAAAAACGAACGACTTTTCCCTTGCCAAATATAGAATCGAAAATCTGGCTGAATTAAAGGGTATCATTTTGAATTCGGATTAAAGGTATAAGAGTGATGTTGCTTTTTGTTGAGAGCCCCAGTTAACGGGACGAAAGTTTAGGGCCGCTTGCAAAGCTGTTTTAGTTTTTGGTTACGCTCTGATCATCGTTTAACCTGATCAAGGGCTTATCGAACTCGTTCTGCGTTTATCATTACGATCCGCTCGGCTACGGGCAATCCGGCAAGTCGGATGGCGACGTTTCTGTGGGTATCCAGAACCATGTACTCGACACGCTACTGGATCACTGGCGACTTGAGCAACCCGCAATCATCGGGCATGACTTTGGTGGCGCAACGGCGCTTCAAACCCATTTGCTCAGTAGCGCAAATACTCCCGCATTGTACTTCATTAACCCGGTTACGATACAGCTCAGGGCAGCACCAGGATCTTCAGGAAATCGGTTTTATATGTACATGACTATGCGGTGATTTCATTTTCCCGTGTTGATGCTCCTGCGAGACTGCTTCGACGGGAAAGCTGTTGAGCTTGCCATGCCTGACGCCCGGTTGTGCAATCACACTATCTGCAAATGCCTGTACGCGTTCCAGGGAACCCTGCAACACGATCGTCTCAAGACAGTTATCATGGTCAAGATGTACATGTAATGTGGAAACCGTCAGGTCATGATGGTCATGGGACAATTGCGTCATGCGCGCAGCAAGGTCGCGTTGGTGATGGTCGTAAATGTAACTGAGTGTGGCAGTACAATCTCCCTTCAGGTCGCGGGTTTGCCGCTCACCGGCGAGATGCTCGCGCAGCAGGTCGCGAAAGGCTTCCGAGCGATTACTGTATCCCTGCTTTTTCCGGAACTGCTCAAATTGTTGCGCAAGTGAATCCTCCAGGGTGATGGTGAACCGCTGCATACTCATTACTTTTCTCCTGACTTAATTTTTGCCCGACATGATCTACGTAATCCTCTGGTTTATCAAGAAATCCGGATACGGAAAAACTAGTATGATAAATTATTTATTTATCATACTATACGTCAGGTTAATGCCTTATATGCAAATGGGTTAACGCGCAATATTTATTCAACACTACACGAGAGGATAAACCCAATGATCCAGAAACTATCCAAATTATTACTGATTCTATTTGTATTACCGGGTGCTGTATTTGCCCATACCGGGGTGGGAGAAACCACTGGTCTTGCGCATGGCTTTGGACACCCAATAGGTGGCGCGGACCACCTGCTGGCAATGGTTGCTGTCGGTCTATGGGCTGCACAGATTGGAGGTCGTGCACTGTGGGCGGTTCCCACGGTTTTTGTCACGGTCATGATGTTAGGCGGTGTACTGGGATTTACCGGGGTACCGGTACCTTTTATTGAAGAAGGCATTCTTGTCTCTGTGTTAATACTGGGTGTACTAATTGCCGGCGCTTTCAAACTCCCCCTGGCATATAGCGCAGTAATCGTTGGAATTTTCGCGATATTTCACGGCTATGCGCATGGTGCAGAAATGCCAGTCAGTAGCGGAGCTGCTTCGTACACCCTGGGTTTTGCTATCGCAACGGCATTGTTACATGTTTCTGGCATAGGAGCAGGTCTGTTACTTAAGGTATCAAAAGTTAAATACCTTGATCGTTATGCAGGTGGAGCAATACTATTTGGTGGAATTTACCTCGCCCTTGCTTAGTCATTAAATAATCAAAGCTTTCCTGACGAAAGTTGTTTGAACCATCAAAAAGGGACTCCATGCAGTTTGGAGTCCCTAAAAATAATTTCATAATAACCATGTTAATGAGGAGTATTCATGTCTCTAAGCCGTCGCGAATTTCTACAGGTAATGGCATTAGCCAGCGCTGCAGGCCTGATTCCAAAAGCTGGTCTGGCGCAAAAAAAGTCACCAGCTGATCTATACGAAGTAGCCAAATTTGGCAATGTCCGTCTTTTGCACATCACCGATTCACACGCCCAGTTGTTACCGATATATTTTCGTGAACCTAATGTTAATCTGGGTATTGGTTCAGCTTTCGGTAAAGCACCGCATATTGTTGGTGCAGAGTTACTCAAAGCATTCAACCTGCCCGCTAACGGTATTGAATCGCATGCCTATACCTATCTGGAATTCGAACAGGCTGCCAAAACCTACGGCCGAGTGGGTGGCTTTGCCTACCTGAAAACCCTGATCGATAAACTACGTGCTACAGCTGGAGACGGAAATTCCTTATTACTCGATGGAGGTGATACCTGGCAAGGCTCAGGTACAGCATTCAAAACCCGTGGCAAGGACATGGTTGGCGCCTGCAATCTACTGGGGGTTGATGTCATGACAGGGCATTGGGAATTCACCTATCTTGACAAAGAAGTGATCGAGAATGTGGGTGAATTTAATGGCGAATTCGTCGCGCAAAATATCAAGGTTTCTGAGGAAGCACTATTTGATTACCGCTTTGCAGATTACGAAAATTTCAATGAAGATTCCGGCCATGCCTTCAAACCTTACACCATCAAACAGGTCGGTGGCGCACGTATTGCAGTGATTGGCCAGGCTTTCCCTTACACGCCTATCGCCAACCCGAGTCGTTTTATGCCTGACTGGAGTTTTGGTATCCGCGATGACGCTATGCAAACTCTGGTTGACCAGATCCGTGATGAAGAAAAACCCGATGCAGTAGTCGTTATCTCGCATAATGGCATGGATGTAGACCTCAAGATGGCTTCCATCGTGACCGGTATCGATGCCATATTTGGCGGTCATACACACGACGGTATGCCTGCACCAACTGTCGTTACTAACCCTGGCGGTAAAACACTGGTGACCAATGCCGGCTCCAATGGCAAGTATGTCGGCGTAATGGACCTGGATGTACGCGGAGGTAAGGTCAGGGGATACCATTACAAGCTGCTTCCGGTATTCTCCAACCTGCTTGAAGCCGACGCGCAAATGTCTGTGTATATTGACGAAGTACGTAAACCCCATCTTCCATGGCTCAGGGAAAAACTCGCAACCGCAGGCGAAACCCTGTACCGGCGCGGTAATTTCAATGGCACCTTCGACCAGATCATCTGCGATGCACTGGTCCAGCAGCTGGACGCGCAGGTATCGCTGTCGCCTGGTTTTCGCTGGGGTACCAGTGTACTGCCAGGTGAGCCCATTTATATGGAAAACATCCTTGACCAAACCTGCATGACCTATCCTGAAACCTATGTACGCGAGATGTCAGGCAAGGACATCAAGGCGATACTGGAAGATGTTTGTGACAATCTATTTAATGCGGATCCGTATTACCAGCAGGGTGGAGATATGGTACGCGTGGGTGGCATGGACTATACCTGCGATCCGACAGCCAGTATGGGCTCAAGAATTTCTGACTTGCGTCTGGACGACGGCACAGCTATCGAAGCGAGCAAAAACTATAAAGTGGCAGGATGGGCGACGGTGGGCTCAAAATCACCTGGCGCGCCGGTGTGGGATGTCGTCGCCGATCACCTGCGCAGACAGTCAACGGTACGCATCAAAAAGCTCAACACCCCGAAACTGAAAAATGTCAGCGGTAATCCGGGACTGGCGAAATATTCAGGTACCACTGCTTAGAAATCGAGAGTCAAATCCTTCAACGGCAGCGGAATGGATCCGCTGCCACTTCAAATCTGGTTATCCCCAGCGTCGCAAACAAATTCATTATTTCCTGATTTCCCCAGTATGCTTCAGAGCTGCATAACCCCCCATTTCTTCAGCCAGCTCTATTCCCGGGTCGGATTAAATGGTTTTGATCAGGTTTTGAAACAGATGTCAGAATCTGATATTTCCTGGAATGACAAAATCAAATGCCTGCCATCTCAGGTAGAAAATTTGCAGTCCAGATTCATTAGCCATTGCTCAGGTGCCAGGTGCTATATCTGACTTCTGTTGAATGATTGTTGTCGTGAACAATAGGTGAGTGCCTATAATTATTCAAAGCTACTGGATGATGGTGGCAAATTCCCATTTGATGAAGTACAGGAAAAAGAAACAAACACCCTGCAATATGACAAGCTGGAATATGATCAATTATTGGCCCTTTGCCCCAGACCATTATCCTAGAAAAATCAGTTGAGCGTGAAAAAGATGCGTAACAGATTGATGTGCCTGGTCTAAGCCAGGGATGGCTGTAGTTAGAGCAATGCAGGAGCAATTGCCGGCAAATCAAAAACACCGTAGTCAGCTGATTGGTGAAGACTGTGTTTTTGATTTTATCAGCTGCATTAAGCTGTTACGTAGACTTTCATGATTCAACTGATTTTTCTAGGATTATGCAAATATCGCTTCACCTCCCCTGAAAACCAGCACCAATAGCCTGAACCTGCCCTCTTTAGATGTCCTGCTCTCGCGATATGGCAACAAGGCACGAGCAACCAACCTTTGGTTGCTGTTATATAGGGAAGTGTGAAAACGCTGAGCTGTCAAATAAATTTATTCCCACTGCGCTCCGGCCCCAAAACCCGGCAACAATTTGGGGAGAGATTACAGGTTGCCGGTGGGGCACGGGCTGGGCCAAATTGGCCTGCGGCCAACTTCGTGAAACCTATTTCGTTAGGCGCAATGGCATTACTAGTTGCAAATACGCATGCCATCCTTGTCAGACAAGAGATAAATAACAGATACATTCACATAAATTCGTAGATCCGAATTGACAGTAGTTCTAGATTATTTAAAGCCATAGAGTATTTATCCAACACAGTTGCATAATAGTTGACCGTTAAAACAAATATACAAATCTCGGAGTTAATAAAATGGTTTCCTGGACAATATTTCTATCATTGAGTATAGCGTTTACAAGCATATATTTTTATTGCTTATATTACACATTGCATTTATCCGGTTCACAACAATATTCTCAAGCATTGCTTTCCATTTCTGGTGGATTTATATTTGCAGGTTTAGTTAAATTTTTCTTAGGCTCAAAATCATCATTACTTTATTCTATTTACCGCAAAGGTTTGCGGCAAGATTTTAAAGTTGGTAATGACATAACCATTTTTGGTAAAGCAAATGCTGACGATTTAGTATATAGTCAAGCGAGTCAAGATCGTTATATATTTTTTTGCAATGGATTTGACCGTCAACCGACTACACACGCTGTCTGGTCTTACAGAATCCTGAGTAATTACAGTTCTCCGTTCCTTGACTTCCTGTTCCCTCCTTCGCCTCGCACGCTACTGCACCTTCTTGCCCTCTAGGAAGGGTGGGGAAAAAACGGACGAAGCTGGATATCTTTTGAGAAAGTCTCAAGTGAGATATCAAAATCGTAAATAATAAAAAGTAATAGGCCTTTACCGGGATCTTCCCCTCTATGTACTGGAATAATCGACAATTTGCCATCCGGATGTTCTTATATTTGATGACTCCCTTTTTGACGAGTATAGTGGAAGCCTCTCTTATTAAGAAATTTCTGAAGGCGTTTTGCCGCCAACTTCAAGTTACCAAAATAACCAGGGGCATCGAATCATGAAACACTATGAAATGTGGTCTTATCTTGATGAGGATTGCGCACTTATTGGAGGCCCTGAACTACCGGATGAGTTCGACAACTGGCTCGACCCTGCTCCCTGGGATGTTCCCGTTCCACAGGACCTGACCCTGCATATTGAAAAACCGGGCGAGCTACTGGCGTTTTATGATGACCCCGTTCCAATACTAAGGCTGGATATCGTCAAGCTCATCCATAGCGCCGGTGTTGAGAACATAGAAGATTACCCGGTTACCATCGTCGACCCCTCATCCGGAATGAAATATCAAAACTATCGGGCTGTTAAGGTCATTGGAGCGGTGTCAGCAGTTGATGAGGGGAAATCCGAAGGCTATCCACTGGATGAAAATGATCAGTTTGGCACCTTTTATGACTCGATCATCATCGATGAAAAAAAAGCAGGCAAATTTCTTGCTTTCCGACTGGTAGAAAACCTCAGTTATCTGGTGGTGGCAGACAGGGTCAGGGACAAGATTCTCGAGAACGAAGACACCTATGGCATCGAGTTTAAACCGCTATTTGAAATGGAAGATGATGATGACGAAACCGACCCTGACCTTGCAGGTGAAAACCTGGAAAGCTTCGATTTTGACGGGGACATCGACCACGATTGAATTTTTTCAAAACGGCAGCTTCCTGAAGCAGTTATTAATTATTTCACTTCAACAGTCGGTTTGGTGGTACTGTCAAGTTAATGCTCTGTGTGAATTATAAGAGCATAATAATTACCTGTAAGTTATTGATTCTATGTTAATAGAACTAAGGGGGCAGACTCGAAGATTTCTAAACCTGCCATTCAATTCTCCCTTGCTCAACTTTAATTTCCTATCTCATTCATTACCTCGTGATTAACGAGTCAGACCCCTTGATATGATTAGAGCCCTCCTGTTACATGATCATATTTGCGGTTAGTTTCTTTCCTTTCAATTCGAATAAGCCCTTGTAATAAAAGCCCAACCATTAACCCATCTAATAAATGCCAAAATAAGTGCGTGCCGTGGGGAAATGTTTCGCATAAATGTAAATCTAATGTGCGCGCAATTAACGATAATGTAAATATCATTGCTGCACTTAAAACCCATAGTCTAACTGGATTTTTTTTAAGAACACTCATGAATGCAAAGAAGTATAAAGCAATTAAGGCTGGAGCATACTGCTCAGATCCATTTAGAACATCAGGGGATGCTTTAGTTTGGGTAGCACTGCCTGATCCTATAATCCATACAGCGCCAATAATAGCTATAATACCAGCTGCAATTCCACCGACTCGATATGGTGACTTTGCGGATGTTCTAATTATTAAGACCACCAAATATAAGGCGACAAAACTCCAAATAGGAATAACATCAGCAAAATAAGACCATAAGTTTGCATAGGTATGAAATAGAAACGAACCGATGCCAATACTTGCAGCCATAATACAAAGTAATTTTATTATGCTATCTAACTTTCCGAGCTTATATGCCGTATGCCAGGCCCAAAAAGATGCAATTATGAAAGCAATATTTGTAATAGCATTTAAAGGCTCGGCCCAAAAACCTGGATCAATTCGTTCACAATAAAGATCAATTTCAGTAAACCATTCCATAAGCTATTAATACGGTTGTTTATATGCGTGAAAATTTTTGATCATTACTTTCATCGTTCTTCACTGTACCAAAATAAACATTACAGTTATCTTAATGAGACGCCGTGTCTCGTTAGACATTTATAGTAAGACCTCTTTATATCACTCTAAGTGTTTTGGAATCAATGAGCGGCAATAGCAGCAAAGCCAGCTTTATTTTTAAATTCAAACATGCCTGACTTGGCAGAAAATTTTTCAGTTGACTTAGAGAAATCAAAAAGATTGGAAACCTTACTAGTTTTAAAAGATTCCGTGACAGTACTGCCATTTTTAAAGTCATAAATTGAGCCCGCAGCACTAAGAGCTTCATTTGGTGTAAGTTTATGAGGGTGTGAGTTCATTACGATATCCTTTCTATTTAATGATGGTAAATTTTGTTTCGACTTTATCTTTAAGAAAATTTTTAATAAGGATTGATTAATCCCAGCTACATAGTCCGTATATAATCCTATCTCCTAAGAAAAACTCAACCCGTTGCTCCTTTTTCTGGTCATCTGTTAATTCACATTTCAAGTTGAGTTTTATGACTGGCTTTTCCGGTTTTTCTGGATCAGTAAGTTCCCCATACCGATTTTCATGACGTTTAACTAATTCCCAGGCCAGATATTCATTATCCTGATAATAAATAATAATTTTCTGAAGAATAGCCGTTTCTGACAATCGCATTGAGTAGGTGTAAATATCATCAAAATGAAAACAACCCAGATCATCTGTTATGGCGGTGTTAGTATGGATTTTATCTTTATAATCAGCAGTACGAACAACTTTGGCGCCACTTACAGGCTTACCTTCCATTAGTACCACGCCATCAACTTCTGAGAATATATAAATTCTCGCAAAATCAAGAAATCCCATTGCTTGTACCTGTATCGAGCAGTTAATTAACAAAAAAGCAGTTATTGCTAGTGTGGGAGAGCGAGTAAATCTTTCCATCTTTCCATCTTTCCATGAGCATTTCCTTGTAACCCTATTATGAAAACTTTATTTTATCAAACCGTTTATTTGAGTTATTTTTTTGATGGTTATGCTCAACAGACTAAAACGGTATCAGCAATGAGACCATAAATATAGAATCAAAA
>JBNKKI010000046.1:0-11534 GCA_050291745.1 Gammaproteobacteria bacterium
CGAGCTGATTGTGCGTTTAAGGTGGTGTAGATCAAGGCGTAACGACGCGGAATAGCGAGCTATTCCAGGGAGTTACAACGAAGAGGTACGCCGCCTCAAACCTGCAATTCAGTTCGTAGCGGGATTCACCGATTGGGTGATTATACACATCAACTGTAATCGTTTATGAAACAGTGGGTTAATCTCTATTGCGAGCGGTCAACTGCGGAATCCAGGTTAAAATATTCCGCGAAACAACACCACAGCAGCAGATGAAGTTTTCTTAGTCCAGCAAGCTTCTGGTGCGAATGTAGGTTTGCTGAATAATCCAGGCATCACTGCTTGCTCTATGACGTTTTATGCCAGCTTCAAGAATCACCTTGTTTTTCACTTCGTGCCAGTGATCCATTTGCTGTTCGCTGAGTATCATTTCCAGAGGACTAATGAAAAAAGAGCGGTTTATACCTGCATGAAAAAATAGATTTACCAACCAGGGGTTATCGACCACCCACCCATCTGAATAAATTGTTTTTCCCTTCAAAAGCTCATTTAATTTCAATGAAACTTCTTTTACTGACTTGCCATATTCAAATAAAGTATCACGTTGAATATGATGAAGGTTTTCAGCTGTTCTATCCCAGTGCTGCCACTGATCTACCGGTCGTATTAGCGTGGAATATCGAGCACCATTATCCAGTGCAACACCAATTTCTATCGGATAACTTAGAGGGTCGAAACCGGATGCTTCTATATCGATAATATGGGGAACAAGTCCTTTTTTTATAATCATCCCTGCTTTTTAAATCTGGAGTCAGTCATAAATATAGCCTGTTTTAGATAAATCGGCCATTGTTTTTTTATATGAGTTTATTTTACGTCCATTTTACTCACAGTTGACCTTTGATCGATTTATAATCAAAGATACCTATTTAATCCGGACAGAAGTCTGTTCAGAAGACATTTCTTTTATATGACCAATAATTCGACTATGAACATAACCTGATTGCATCAATTCCACGAGACAGGCTTCAGCATTATTAGCTGGCACAGATGCCAGCAGACCACCAGCTGTTTGCGGGTCAAATAAAAGGGGAAACGCCGGATGTTTTGCTGCATTTTCGATATCGATAATCGCACGCCTTAAACGAAAATTTGCGGGTTGTAGTGATGATAATATGCCAACAGATACTGTATCTAAAGCACCATCCAGTAACGGCAAAGAATCCAGATATAGTTCTGCATCAACTTCAGATGCCTTTGTCATTTCAACCAAATGTCCAATTATTCCAAATCCGGTTAAATCTGTGCATGCTGTTGCATTATAGCGTTTTAAACATATAGCAGCCTGATAACTGGAAACCAGCATAGACTGGATGGCGGCATCAATCCAGCGACCTTTAGCTTTGCCACGCATATCTGCAGCAAATAAGGTACCAGTACCAATGGGCTTAGTTAATATTAACGCATCCCCAGCTTGAAGACCGCTTTTCCTCCAGACTTTATCAGGATCAATTAAGCCATTTACGGTCAATCCAAATGATAATTCTGCACCTTCACTGGAATGACCTCCAACAAGCACAGCACCTGCTGGTTGAATAATAGACATAGCACCAGCCATGACATCATACAGGGTTTCTTCCACAATACGTTCCCGGCCATAAGGTACTGTAGCAATAGCTAATACCGATTGAGCCTCAGCCCCCATTGCAAAAATATCACCCAGGGCATGATTAGCCGCTATGGCTCCGAAAGTATAGCTATCATCAATAAACGCTCGAAAATAATCTACACTTTGTACCATTACTTTACCTGACGGAACTACCAGCATTGCACAGTCATCAGGTAAATTTCTACCTATCAGTACATCATCACGCTGTTCATCAGGTAAACGTTGTAACACTCTGGATAAAATAGTTGAACCAACTTTAGCACCACAACCACCACAACGCATAGCAAGTGTCGATAGCTCCTGAATCGCTTTTGCGTCAGCTATACCAGTCGCAAGCTGAGGCGCATCAACCTGTTCATCCATTTCGGGTAAGTCATTAAACTTACGCATGAACTTCACATCGATCCAGTCCTTCAGTTTCCATAACAAGACAGATTCATACGACATGCCTCCGCGTGAAGCTATTGCATATTTATCACCAGTACTGATTAACCCAAGAAAATTCTTTTGCGGCCGATAACGCTTTAATCGTCCCTGAGTCGCTGTCACTCTCAAGTTATGCGCTAAAATCGGGCCCTGGCGAACGGCAAAAACACCAGACTTGGGTCGCGGATCAATCATTGATGCAATATCGCCAGCGGCGAAAATCCCTTGATGAGATATCGATTGTAAATTTTCATCAATACGGATAAAACCGGCATCATCAACAGCCAGTCCAGCTTCTGCTGGCCAGCCGGGTGCTGCAGCAGAGGTTACCCAGATTATGGCATCAGCAGGAAAGATTGTTCCATCATCAAGCAGCACTTGATCAACCTTGACTTCAACCACTCTACTTCTAACTTTTATATTAATATTTCGCTCGGCAAATACTCTCTCAAATCGATCCTGCACACCTCGATTATGCATAAACATAATACGAGAACTATGCGTTAATAATGTGAAATTTAATCGATCAGGATCATCGCCCTGCTTACGTAAAACCTGTTGTAAACGATACTGGGTAGATAAAGATAGTTCGACACCGCCTGCTCCACCACCAACGATAACGAATTTAAATTCACCCTGAGTTTTTTGAATTCGTTCAACCAGTGCTTGCCACTTCAATAAAAAAATATCAATCGGTTTGGCAGAAATGGCATATTCATCAACACCAGGTATGTTTACACTGCCAGGCGTTGATCCGGTATTGATAGAAAGCAGATCATAGTTGACAGGTGGTCGACCTGATAACAGTACCTGTTTATTGTTAACATCCAGACCATTTACCACTGTATGATACAAACGTGCTCCGGCAAAACGAGCTAAAGGTCCAAGGTCAATATGACAATCATCATAACTGTAATGACCTGCCACATAACCAGGCAACATACCAGAATAAGGTGTGTGAATATCACGAGTGATGATTGTAGTCCTTAAACCGGGTATAGGCTTCATACCTAGATGCTTTAAAACCGATACATGTGCATGACCTCCACCAACAAGTATTAAATCTTTAACTATGGGAGATTGATTAATTTTCATTTTAAATTTCTATATTGGCGTGAATAAAGATCAAATCTCTATGTATAGATTTAAAGTCTGCTCATCATGATTATTTAACGTCCCCTGTGCCGATACAGGAGTCATAACTGAGGACAATTTAGAAACAATTCCCGGAAAATTTGAAACAGCTAAATTTACTGATTGTTCAAAAGAGTGTTTTGAGATCATCAGCTGCATCAAGAGGTTAAGGTTACTTTCATCATTCAACTATTTTTTTCAAATATATTATATATAGCTTTAAGTTGTCATTTTAACAAATCAAAACCAGCATTTAATGCTTGATTTATATGAGAAAAATTAAAAAGTTGAATATACGATGGTGACTCTTGTCAAATCACCACTCTGTAAACTGCAGGATGAATTGAACCCGGAAAAACCAGTTGAACCTGGAATCCGCCGTTGAACGAGTTGATTGTGCGTTTGAGGTGCTGTAGATCAAGGCGTAACGACACGGAATAGCCCGCTAGTGCAGGGCGTTACAACGAAGAGATACGCCACCTAAAACCTGCAATTCAGTTCGTAGCGGGATACATCGATTGGGTAATTTTTCCAGGATTATACACTTCAACTGTAATGGTTTATGAAACAGTGAGTTAACCTCTATTGCAAGCGGTCAACTGCGGAATCCAGGTTCAAATACCAATTGCTCGAGTCCAATGGAAAAACTGTTTAATTTTTATCTACACCACCAAGATAATCACATAAAGCAGGAATAAAACGGGAGATTTCTAAAGACATCAAGGCAAAATCAGCATCGAAACGCATGACTTCATCATCTGCTACAGTATCAGCAGCCTCTTCCATCACCAGATCCATAAATTTCAATCTTTTGATGGATAGATCATCCACCAGCACACAGGCAATACGTTGCTGCCACTGAATCGCTAATTTTGATATGACTTTTCCTGAACTGAGATGTTGCTGAACTTCATCACTACCTAAATCAACACCGCGAATACGTATTACGCCACCATTTTCGACAGGCTCTTTTAACTCACATTCATCAACAAATTGTAGATCATCAGGTGTTGCATTTTTTACCCAGTCAGTCATTACAGATGATGGCGCATGATTCACTGCCAATGGTTTAATTTTAAATGAGCCTAGAGAATCACGAATCAAACTAAGGATTTCTTCAGCTTTATTAGCCGTAGTGCAATCCAGAATTACCCAGTTATTGCTGGGATCAATATAGGCAAAACTCCGACTGGATTTCGTAAAGGCCCTTGGCAGGAGATCAACGATCACTTCTTCCTTAATGTCGTTTTTCTCTTTACGCCCAACAGATCGGGCTTCTCTGGCTTCAATAATATCGACCTTTTCCTCCACAGCATCCCGTATCACTGATGCAGGTAAAATCCGATCTTCACGGCGCATGCATAACATTAAGCATCCATTGGTGGCATGTACCAGTTGATCACTATGCTTACCCAGCGGTGAAGTCCAGCCTACTCTAAAAGTATCCAGCCCCTGACAGGGCTTAAAAGATTTTTCTGACAGAGCTTCATGCAACTCTTCAGGTGATACTTCAAAAGTTTCTGATAAACGGTAAATCTGTAAATTACGGAACCACATAAAAAGATCATCTCAACTGGATACGGAGCGCGATTATGGCGAATCAACACGCTTGATGCCAGATGAATTTATATTTTTTTATGTGAATATTTTACTGTTATTTTATCTTGCTACTTTCACTCTCTCTTAGGTAGGCTTCTTCTGCTTCACTCAGCTCAACCTCATCAAAACCGGTAATCATAGGCTTCACATGTTCCACAATAGAATGTCCGGTTGTCAATAAGTAAAGATGAGCAATCAAAAATACCACAACACCAAAAGCAGCTGCTAAATGAATCATTGCGATGACTACCAGTGCTGTACTAGTCGCCGGCCCCTGTGACCAAAAGCCATAGAAGAGGTAGGCCAGACCGGAAAACCAGATTGTGGGAAACAGAAATATTTTGATCGCCAGATAAGCCATTGCCTGTAATGGATTATGTTTGCGCCAATAGTGTTTTCTATAAGGATGATCTTCTCCTTTAAAAATTCCAAACGCATAAAAACGGATCACTTTGAACAATCCGTTGGTGGTCGGCACATAATGCCGCCATGAACCTGTAGTCAAATGCCAGAAAATGGCGAATAGCCACAATATCATCAGACCAAAAGCTGAAAACACATGAATAAATACCATTTGATCAAAATCGGCCAATTCATGGTAACCATGGATACCAAAACCACTAAACAACAGTGTTAATACCAGTACCATTTGAGTCCAGTGCCAGAAGCGCTCAAAACCATTAAAAACTTTTACCATATGTGTAGCCATTAGTGCTTCCTCCGCGCTGACATTACGACCCTGATTAATCCGTGAATAAAGACCCCCAGCAGGGTTGCTAAAATAGCAAATATTCCAATTCTCTCAACCCAGACATTGGTATCACGCCCAGGCATATAAACACCTTCCACACCTTCTAAACGACCATTTTTTGTATGGCATTGTTTACATTTTAATGCGTTCTCCTTTGGACTAACCATATGATTAATCGGCCAATAGGAATAAGTATCAATAAAGCCGTATTCACCACTGTAGGGAATATTATTTTTTTCCATACCGGCTTCGATAGCTCTACCAAAATTATAATTACCCCAGAATGAATTAAAATCATTCCCCCATAGATGCATATAAACAAGTGTATTGTTTCCCTTGTCATAGGGTTGTATGGTATGCATCACTTTAAATGGCCAGATGCGTGATTCAGGATCATTAGAAGAACCTTCTAAATGATTAATCTCAACAGGCTTAGATGGATCAAACTTCGTATCAATGGTGGTATAAGTAGAAACGCCATTAAACCAGCGATAAGTAGGAATAACATTTTCGTCATACTTAAAATCGCCCTTGATTGATTTGTAAGTGTGACGATGCTCTCCATTACCCTGTACATAACCTTCCAGTTTAAAACCTTCTCCATCTTTCAACTTTCCGGCAGTACGCCAGTCCCATTCGACTTTGGTAGCCACACCACCACGCGCAAATTCTGCTATATGACAGGTTTCACAGGCAATGCGATCAGCATGATCATTCAGCTTGATACCTTTTAAGGATAAAGGATGAGGCTCATGATCATGACAGCTTTCACAGGTAGCTGTATTACGTGGCGCACCGGGTTTTCCTGTCCCCTGTTTATCTGTCGCTTTCATATCATAGCGGCTTCCAGCCCATTCATGTGCTTCACCCACATGACAGATAACACAGGCAAAGTTTTCACCCTGTTCTGACATATGCACATCAACATCTCTGGGGGGATGAAACAGTACAGAAGATAAATCACCATGTTTCACATTATCACCTCCACCTCCGTAAAAATGGCAACCACCACAATTACTGCGAGCAGGCAAGGCAACACTTTGAGCAGTTTTCGTCCAGTCAATAGGATCTTTGCCCTCAAACATAACGGAACAGGCCTTGTTACCCGCAGTCGTGGGCGTTTTATAATATTTCCCCGTTGATTCATGACAAACAAGGCAATCCATGTTTTCAATATTATCAAAATCATAGTTAGTCTCGGTCATTCCATAACCGGCATGACACTGTGCACACATACCTTCATTTCCTCTGGCATTCGTACAAAAATTATTGATAAGAACACTTTTTCCTAACTTTTGGCCAGTTTTGGGATGCGTATAACTCCAGGTCCAATGTTTATTCTTTTTGAATTGATGACCAGCCCTGTTATGACAGGCCAGGCAGGCTTTAGTCACTTCCGGGCCGCTATTAAAGGGTCCTTGAAGCTCTTTTAACTTAGAATGATCAGTTGTAGAACTATCAGGGTGCTGACTTAAAGAGGTAACAGGATGATCCCGCTCCCCTTTATTGCCAATATCAGTGTATTCAGCAATATCTGTTTCAATTGAGTTTTCATGTTTATTTTCAGCTATAGCTGTATTTCCACATATTCCAGCCAAATAAATCAATAAAGAAGATATTAATAAAAAGCGGGGTGAAAAAGCTCCATTTTTTTGAATTTTCATCATATTATTTTTCTATTATTAGATATGTTAATCAGTTTTTACTAGTGAACAGCGGGTTGTCACAATTAAAACGAATTAAAGCACAGGATTAATTCGTTAGAAAACTTATTAAATAGAAGCAATTAATCTATATTAATGAATAAGTGATTATTTTTTTAACTTTTCATAAACTTCATTTTTTAAGGGCTTTTTTAGAGTATGAATTTAATTTTCTACCAGGATAAATCCTGAACTTCGGTGCCGATTGAGATTAAGTTTCAGTAGAACAATTCATTTGATTGAAATACATACAGATACAACTCAACTCTTTGCTTGTTGCAAATTAAAGGTTGGATATAATTCCCAGCGTTTTAATTAATAAATCACATTTAAAAGGAGAAAAAACTGATGCGCTGTCATGAGGTAGATTATGAAATTATCGGCACTTCCATGCAATTAGTGGAAGTGGAACTGGACCCAGGAGAAACCGTCGTAGCTGAAGCTGGCGCTATGTCCTATATGGAGGATGGTATAAACTTCGAAACAAAAATGGGCGATGGCTCTGAACCTGATCAGGGATTTATGGGTAAGCTTTTCTCTGCAGGGAAACGGGCATTTACCGGAGAGTCAATCTTTACCACGCATTTCACCAATCAGGGAAATGCAAAACGACGTGTCGCTTTTGCCGCGCCATACCCCGGCGATATAGTTGCACTAGATATGGCTAAAATTGGTGAAAAAATCACATGTCAGAAGGATGCTTTTCTTTGTGCCGCACTGGGAACCAAAATTGATATTGCTTTTAACAAAAAGCTGGGCGCTGGATTATTTGGAGGTGAAGGCTTTATCCTGCAGACTTTGCAAGGCGATGGCATGGCCTTTGTTCAGGCCGGTGGAACACTGGTAGAAAAAGAATTGAACGGTGAAACTTTACGCGTTGATACAGGTTGCCTGGTTGGTTTTACTGAAGGCATAGATTATGACATCCAGCGTGCTGGCAATCTAAAATCTATGGTATTCGGAGGAGAAGGCATGTTCCTGGCAACATTAAGCGGTCATGGTAAAGTATGGCTGCAAAGCCTGCCATTTTCACGCATGGCCGATCGCATTATAGCCAGCGCACCGGGACAGGCTGGTGGTAGTAGTCAGGGTGAAGGATCAGTACTGGGTGGTATTGGTCGCTTACTGGACGGGGACTAGGATCTGGTTTTAACCTAGATTCCGCAGTTGACCGCTCGCAATAGAGGTTAACCCACTGTTTCTTAAACCATTACAGTTGATGAGTATAATCACCCAATCGGTGAATCCCGCTACGAACTGAATTGCACGTTTGAGCCGGCGTATCTCTTCGTTGTAACTCGTTGGAATAGCTGGCTATTCCGCGTCGTTACGCCTTGATCTACACCACCTCAAACGCACAATTAATTCGTCCAACTGCGGATTCCAGGTTTAAGTATGACAATTGTTCATCTTTCATTTCAGAATTCCTGAGTTGAGTAGATAAACACTGCTTCTTTTGCTCTTGAAAAAGCGTGGCTGCTAACCAGCCACGCTTTATCCATCAGATATAAAATTAATTAAAATGGTTTTGGTTGTGGCGTTTTGTCAGTTGAAGGCGGCAAAACAGGCATCTGAAAGGAAGGTTGATCACCTGTCAGGGTTTTCAAAAATGCGACAATTTGTGCGTTTTCCTTAGCTGTAAACTTTTTACCCAGTTGCAGTCTCCCCATGATATCAACCGCCTCTGTCAAAGTTTCTGCTTCGCCATCATGGAAGTAAGGATAGGTCATTTCCACATTACGTAAGGTTGGCACCTTAAATTTATATCGATCCTCATCTTTACCGGTAACAGCATACAATCCTTCTGCTTTATTCTTACTCTTGTAAGGTTTGACAACGCCCATTTTCTGGAAAGAGTTACCACCTGCTGCTTCACCATTATGACAAGCGACACAACCACTATTTTTAAATAACTTGTAACCCGCCAGTTCATCATCTGTAATCGCATCTTTAAACCCCATTAAATACTGATCAAAACGGGAATTTGGGGTAACCAGTGTTTTTTCGAACTCTGCAATAGCCTCGGTAACTTGATCAATTGTAATCTTGTCGTGACCATACACTTGATTGAATTCAGCGACATACTGAGGAATTGACAGCAAAACCTCAACAGCAAGTTTATGTGTAAAACCCATTTCCCCGGGATTGGCAATAGGACCACCAGCCTGTGCTTTTAAATCAGCCGCACGACCATCCCAGAATTGTGCAAGATTAAGACTTGAGTTAAGTACAGTAGGTGCATTAATAGGTCCCTGTTGCCATTTATCACCTATAGAAGTTTTTAAATTATCCGTTCCACCCATGCTCAGATTATGACATGAATTACAGGAGATAAAGCCTGATTTTGAAAGTCTAGGATCAAAATATAACTTTTTACCTAACTCAACTTCTGCAAGGTTTACATTCTTAACAGGCTGAATCGGTGTAATAGGCTCTTGTGCCATTGTGGAAACCGAAACCAGCAAACTACTAACTAAAGCAATAGTTATAGCTCTATTATAAATTTTCATTTTTTTACCTATTTAAATTTAATTTCACTGAGTATTAAAACTATATTTGCCCTGATTTACCGTCGATTGAATGAATCAAGTATGATGCAAGGCCCTTATGTTCACCTTCTACAGTCATGAATAATGACAACCACTGAGAAACCACTATAAACATTGTGGTATTTTAGAATAAGTCTAATTCTAAAGTGGTTAACATGGATTACATATAATAGAAATATTTAGAATGAGTCTAATTCTAAATATTGAACAAGAGGCAGCGTACCCCTCAAGGAAAGAAACTTATTCCAATGCTAAAAAGAAGAATAACCGGACTAGAGCTGGTTTCGAACTCGAAAGACCACTTCTACTTCTTCAATGATTGTATTATTGGCGAGGATTGAGGGATCAAAGCTCACATCTACAGGTTGAGAAATATCTGATAATTCGCCTGAATCAATATTATAGATGTGATGATGGCAAGAGATATTTGAATCGTAATAAGTACAGTTAGAGTCAATATAGATTTCCTTCAACAGACCGGAAATAACAAAAATACCTAAAGTGTTATAGACAGTTGCTTTCGAAATAAGCAGACCATTTTCCCTTAAGCGTACATGTAGCTGATCTGCGGTAATGTGGATATTTTCCACAAGAATGAGATTAGCGATTGCTATACGCTGTGAAGTTGGAGACAAGCCGTGTTTGCGGAGAATATTCTCAATTTCAGCAGAATCTCGCTTAATAATATTGTTTTTGGCGATCATTTGAGTACTACTATAAATAAAGATCATAAGGTAGGCTATAAAGTCTAACCCGCCTTAGTAGATAAATATAAGTTTTATTAGAAATATTCAAACAATGAAAAACTATATTCCTGCAACTGCGTTATTTATATTTCATCAGCTTTATCATTGATTCTGAGAATATTTCATAAATAGCTATCATCCTGGAATCCGCAGTTGACCACTCGTAATAGAGGTTAACCCACTGTTTCATAAACCATGACAGTTGATGTGTATAATCACCCAATCGGTGCATCCCGCTACGAACTGAATTGCAGGTTTGAGGCGGCGTATCTCTTCATTGTAAAGCCTTGATCTACACCACCTCAAACGCACAATCAACTCGTACAACTGAGGATTCCAGGATCATCCAAACTTATAACTGAGTTCAGAAAGTGTCAACTTTGTTAAGCTAACACTACTAAGATCATCTTACTGTATCATAATACATATATCTCAACTAAAATTTAACTCGAATCAATCACAGATTTCTTAGTAATTGCATTTTTTTTCTGCAAAGTCGTTTATCGATAAACTCCGGTACCGGTCGCCATAATTACTGCCACCACCATCAAACCAGAATCCATTATTTTTCTTAAATGCAGAAAAGCTTCCGCCGCTGATACATTTAATTATCACCGTAGTCAGCTGATTGGTGAAGCGTGTGTTTTTGATTTTATCAGCTGCATTAAGGTGTAACCCTAGAATCCGCAGTTGGACGAGCTGATTGTGCGTTTGAGGTGGTGTAGATCAAGGCGTAGCGACGCGGAATAGCGAGCTATTGCAAGGAGTTACAACGAAGAGATACGCCGCCTCAAACCTGCAATTCAGTTCGTAGCGGGATTCACCGATTGGGTGATGATACACATCAACTGTAATCGTATATGAAACAGTGGGTTAATCTCTATTGCGAGCGGTCAACTGCGGAATCTAGTGTACTGTCCTAAACTGTATGTAGATTATAGAAGCCCCCAAATTTCCCAAGACAAGGCGCAGTTTGCA
>JBNKKI010000047.1:0-19323 GCA_050291745.1 Gammaproteobacteria bacterium
TTATTATTACAGGGAAATGCTTGGCTTGTGTCAGAAACATGGCCTATAAGAGAGCGGTGAGCATGATATGCTTGTCCTAATTATCTGCCTGAAAGCTGTGATGATGCTAACAGGTATCAATTCTTTTTTCAGGGCTGACTACATAACACCTTAATGCACCTGATAATATCAAAAACACACTCTTCACCAATCAGGTGACTACGGTGTTTTTGATATAATCAGGCACATCAATCTGTTACGCATCTTTTTCACGCTCAACTGATTTTTCTAGGATGATCACCCAATCGGCGCATCCCAGGATGATATTCATATTGCAACTTTGGCAGGTTTTTAAGAATACCCCATAACCCCTTTTGATATAGGGGTTATAGGGCTGACTTAAGGCTTATTCCCAGTCGTAGGTTTCAGCGGCGGGTTGGTAGATCAGTTTACGCGACAGGTGGGTATCATAAGGTAATGCCTGATGATTTCTCCAGCCATTCTTATCGTTGTCATCGACCACATTGTCATGGTTGAGATCGACTGCAATTGTGGTGCTATTTCCATTTTCATCAGTAAATGGGGCCATTAGATTTATACCCACAAATCCTTCCCAGATATTGCGGACTTGAGTATAGCCAGCATCAGTTAATGCATTGGCTGCTGCAACACTTCGTACACCGGTTCGACATAGGGTGTAAATGGGTGTGTCTTTATCTGGTATTCTGCTTTCAACATAGTTTACAAAGTCAGCTACAGGTTGATCAATTTGGCCTGTTTTTTTGTAGCAGGCGCCATCGACTTTGCGACCCTGCTCATCGCAGTATTGATAAATATAGGGAAAAGGAGTGTTATAGGCGTATTCAGGATGGCCTGCTCTATATTCAGGAGTACTGCGTACATCCAGGATGACAGCTTGAGGCTGATGTTTAGAGTGGCCATGCTTGGACCATTTGCTATGTTTACGATTAACCACCGTATTCAGATAGGCTTCAGCGGGGCTGATTTCTGAATGGTAACGCCCGCAAAGACCAGATCTACTGGAGTTATAGGGGCATGCATCGGCATCTTGAGCTTGCACTATAGTGGGGGATATTAGACTTAATGCAGGTATAGAAAGTGTAAAAAATATTAACTTAATTTGCTTTATCATAAATTCACCTTTTATTATTTAAGTTTAACCTGTACAAATACTGCTTTATAGGTGTTCAGAGATGCTACTAAAACATAGATTACTGCTTTTTTCCAGCCCTGATTAGCCTGCAATTAAAGGTTTTTTTTGAGGTATGAATTTAAATCATAGCCAGAAAGGAATAATGAAGTTATCAGCGTTTCCTTAACACTTATTACCAAATCCGGCATCATTAATCATTGATCTGGTTATGCTTAAAAATTGATCAATATCCTGTGTTGAATGGCAGTGTAATGGTGAAACTCTAATGGCGCCTTCTATATTAAATGACGCCAGCATTCTTTTAGAGTAAATACTACTGCTCACTCTTTCATAAACAATCACCCCGCGCCTTTCATATTCCTTTACGGCATCGGCCGGTTTAATATATTTAAAATTTATTGCGACGATCAAATCTCTTTTGGTTAAATCCTGATGATCGAGAAAAACCTCTATTTGATTCATTTGACGTAAGCCCGGGTTAGTATCAGAGCCATTGAGTAATCTTGAAAGTAATGCTCTCTCATGTAATGCAATCATTTCCATGCCTTTAGCAAATTGCTTTCTTCTGCTTTGACTGTCAGTTTCATAAGTGCCAAGCTGGCAAACGTAATTTATTATTTCACTAAACATGGCAAATTGTGCCGGAGCAGAGCTTCCAAGATCCCAGAAATTATTTGATTTACCAGCTAGCCTGTCATGACCTAAAGCAGCAGCGCGAGTAGATAACCAGCTTAATCCCATACCTCTACAACCATAAAACTTATAGGCTGCGATATTAATTCCGTCTACCGGGATATCCTGTAAATCAATGATATCGTGAGGGGCATGTTGTACGGCATCGATTAATATGTATAGCTTTGGGTTGATTTTTCTGGCTGCTTTAACTATCGCTTTAATATCCAGTTTGGCACCTGAAATATTGGAAGCATAGATCAGCGTTAATAAAGTCGTATCCTGATCAATCAGTTTAACAACTTCCTCAATATCAACTCCGCCGGTATTTTTATTACTTTTGGCTAGTCGTAACTGTCGACCGGTTTTGCTGGCATATAATTCCATCGCATCATAGGCTGATGGGTGTTCCAGAATGCTTGTGACCATATTGCTACCTGGCGTGTTTTCCGCGATAGCTCTTACCATATCAAACATGGCTTTAGAGGCTGTTAAGGATGTGTAAACAGTACCTCCTTCCACATTTAACATCATTCTAAAATCATCTTCACCCTGTTGCTGTATGTTTTGCAGATATAGTGATGTCTGATGTAATCGTTCAGGGCAATCGGGAATGGCGGAAATTTCTGCGTAGCTTTGAATTGATTTTTTTAAGCGGAAAGAGCCTCCCGCATTATCAAAAAATAATCGCTGTCTGCCATCATAATCAAAATCAACATATGCAAAGCTATTCTTTACAAATTGCATGATTTTGTCTGAAAATAATTTACCTTCTCTGAAACTCATAATGCTGATTTCAGTAGATATTTGATAAATATCCTAAAGACTTTTGAGCATAGTATCCGCATCACTGACTTCAAATTCTCCGGCCTTTTCTACATTTAATGTTTCAATTCTGCCATTATTGACAATCATAGAATAGCGTTGTGAACGAATGCCCATCCCTCTTGCTGTTCCATCTAGCTCTAGTCCCATGGCAAGAGTGAATTCAGCATTACCATCTGAAATCATCATAATCCTGTCCTCAACATGATTAACTTCACCCCAGGCTGCCATCACAAAAGCATCATTTACTGAGAGGCAGACGATACCATCAATACCTTTGGCATAAAGTTCATCTGATTTCACCACATATCCCGGTAAATGTGAGACAGAACAGGTTGGTGTATATGCACCGGGAAGTGCAAAAAAGGCTATTTTTTTATTTGCAAATATTTCATCGGTAGTGATTTCAGTCACACCTTCTTCAGTCATATGAAATAATGTCACTGATGGGATTTTATCTCCGGTTTGTAAAGTCATAGTTTTATCTTCGTAGAGTAGTAAAAAAGGAAATTTGCATAAACAATAGCGCAGAGAGTCTCTGCTTTCAATTGTTTGTTTTAGTGTCGATAGTTTGATTTATTCGGTTACTAGATCCGTGATATATTTTTCAGCCATAGCCGGGCTTCATTTCCTCCACCATCACGCGGGTGCATGCTTACCTCCCAGTCGAAGGCAACACTCAATTGCTGTACAATGGCAAGTCCAAGTCCACTGCCACCCGTTTTTATATTGCGGGATTGTTCGACCCGGTAAAATGGACGAAAAACATTTTCCAGTTCCTGCTCAGGTATACCCGGGCCTCTATCCAGTATCGAGATAAGCGGGTTATTTTGATATAGACTAAATTGAATGGTTACAGCTTGATCATTGCCATAACGTAATGCATTACCGAGTAAATTACGTAAAATCCTCAGTAAACTTTGTTCCGGCAAGGCGTAAATTTGTTTATTATCAAAGCCTTGAGTTACTTCAAAAGATATCCAGCTATGCGCCATCGGCTGCTGTTGTTGATATTGTGCTTCGAGCTGGGATGACAGTATCGATAGCATTTTAATCAGATCGACTTCTTTCAATTTTTCCTTTTTAGTAATGCCTCTTGCTAGCTGTAAAGATTGATCCAGTAATTCTTCCATTTCTTCTATATTGCTTTCCAGCTGATATTTAAATTCTGAATCAATCGTCGATGCGTGAATTTCAAGGGCTAATCTTAAACGGGTGAGTGGTGTTCTCAAATCATGTGATATACCAGCCAGCAATGTTGTTCTATTGTCCAGTAATTCTCTCACTTCCTGTGACATAAGATTGAAATTACGGGCCACAGTCCTGAATTCTTCCGGACCTTTATTCTCAGGAATAAGTTTTTGTATATCCTTACCCACCATGCTGGTCGCAGAGGAAAGCATTTCAAGTGGCTTGGTTAAACGCCTTGCCAGGATTAGTGTCGTACCGACAACAAATATAAAAATGCTAATGGCCATTGCAATTAGAGCGTTTGGCGGCCTGGCGCCAACGCGTTCTACTGTAATACCAAAGCGAATAAACTTATCTTTGACTGATATTGTAATCCATACCTCATCAGAGGGTTCATCGCTGATTTCGGGATCTATATAGATTTGTTGGTGAAGGCGAAGTTGCAGAAAATCCTTTAACAGATTTAAGTAAATATGCGTTGGTATTTCATTACCAGTTTGTTCCGGTTGTTCAGTTTCTATTAACTGGATATTATGTGTTTTTTTAAGTTCTGCGACGAAATCCGGACGGGTTTCTGCAGGTAATTCATACCAGGTTTCTGCGGCTAAAACCAGTAATGCAGCAAGATCATCTGCCGAGCGTTTAACGACTGGAGACATGACAAAATAAACAGAGCTGGCAATATAAAAAACCGATAATAATAAAAGTGATAATGTCAGCGTTAAGGCAGTACGAGCAAATAGAGTGTTAGGTAATTTAAAAAAGCTCATGATTGTTGATTTGTATCCGGGGTAAATCTATAACCCTGTCCCCATACAGTTCTGATAAAGCGCGGTTTACTGCCACTATCGTTTAATTTTCGACGTAGGCGGGTAATCCGTACATCAATACTGCGGTCAAAAGGATCTGAGTCTCCATCGCTGAGCATATCCATCAACTGATCTCGATTGAGTATTCGTAAGGGGTGGGTTGCAAAGATGATCAGTAATGACATTTCTCCACTGGTCAAATCTACTTCCTGTTCATTACAAACTAAAATCTGATTTTCAATATTGAGTGAGTAATCTCCAAAATTGACTATATTGCCAGTTGAAGTTGTTTCAGCTTTGTCCTTCTCTTCTGTTATTTCAGCCGATTGAGACTCTATCGGACTACTCCCTCGTCGTAAAACTGCACGGATGCGAGCCAGTAATTCACGAGGATTAAAGGGTTTGGCCAGATAGTCGTCCGCACCAACTTCCAGACCAATTATCTTATCCATTTCATCACCACGAGCAGAAAGCATAATGATGGGGGTGCTAATTTGATGGCGAATGCGACGGGCCAGTGATAAGCCATCTTCACCGGGGAGCATTAAATCAAGGATAATTAATTCTGCCTGCTGCTTCTGTAACCAGGCATCCATTGCTTTACCATCACTTACCGCTTCCACTTTATAACCCTGTTCGGATAAATAACGGGTTAGTAATTGTTGAATCTGTACATCGTCATCGACGATTAGTATTTTTTCCTTATGCTGTGTATTGGGCATTAGCCTTCCTGATTTTCAACATTGAAACATTTTGTAACAAATTAATTTATCACTGAAATATTTGAGAAATAGCTCGATGTCATAATTACCTTATCGATGAAAACTTAGCTTACTGTCCAGTTAAATAAGGTGTTTATCTTAACTGGAAATTGTAAATAAATCATACTTTATGAACAGGAGAATGAAAAATGAAAAATCAATTAATGACAAAGATGTTATGGCTGGCTTTTTTGTTGCCAATGCTTATGTTAACTGGCTGCGATGAAACTCTGGAAGATGAAAATCCCATTGTGACAGTGGATGAGACGGGTTCTACAACGGTCAATTTACGAAGACTGCAGGAAACACTGGATACCATTGCACAAACTGATCTTTCTCAGGAAGAAATTGATGGTTTGATGTATATGCGTGAAGAAGAGAAACTTGCTCATGATGTTTATACTTTATTACATGAACGCTGGGGTTATGCTGTTTTTGTAAATATTGCCAATAGTGAGCAAACTCATACAGATGCTATCTATGAATTGATTAATCGTTATGGTTTAACTGATCCAGTAGGTGGTAACACAATCGGGCAGTTTACTGATCCATCGCTGAAAGAATTAAATGACGCTCTGGTGGAGAGCGGATCTACCAGCTTAATTGATGCTTTGATGGTTGGTGCTGCTATTGAAGAAATTGATATGATTGATATTAACCATTACATTGATCAGATAGACGGTAATGATGATATTGTGCTGGTATATGAAAAACTGATACAGGGTTCACGTAATCATTTAAGAGCTTTTGTTTCCAGTCTGCAACAACAGGGAGTAACTTATGTTCCACAATATATGGACCCGCTTGACTATCAGGAAATTATCGATTCATCCAATGGTAATGGTAATGGAAGAAATGGAAATGGTGGTAATGGTAGAGGATGATTTAGAGTTTTTCAGATATTAAATATCAATGGGCTACTGTTGACTTTATTTCGGCAGTAGCTTCATTTTATTTATTCATGGCTGGAACCAGAGCCGGGCATTGAGCAGCGTTTTCTGAATATGATCAGATTAGTTATAAAACACTGATTTTTCTTTTATTTTTCATCTTTTGTTTACTTTCTTCCAACTTGAAAACTTTTAATATAGGTATGAAAAACTAACTGAATTTAAACTATAATTCAGCTTAGGTATTTTTTTCAGGGTATCTATTTCATTATAATTTATAAGGTTGATAGTTGATGACAGGAAAATCTATTCAGTGTGTTGTCATGTTCGCGGATGTTGTGGGGAGCACCGCGATGTACGAAAAAATGGGTGATTTAGATGCTCAGGATCGTATATCAAAATCTCTAAATACATTAATTTCAATCTGTAAAAGACACAAAGGGCATCTGGTTAAAACAATAGGTGATGAAATTCTTGTTTATTTTCCGGATGTTGATCTTTCTCTCATGGCAGCTCAAACTATCCAGGAAGTGATGGAAGATGATCGCTCTCCACTAACTGTGGGAATCTCTATAAAAATCGGTATGCACTATGGCCCCGTAATACTGGATAATGATGATATTTTTGGTGATACAGTTAATGTTGCGGCCCGTGTAGCTGCAATAGCAAAATCAAGACAGATTTTGTATACCGATACTATCGCTGATAATTTACATTCTGCTGAACTGATTGAAAGAACCCGAAAATTTGATCGGGTAGATTTCAAAGGTAAGGAAAGTGCATTTAATATATTTCAACTGCTCTGGGAAGAGGAGGGTGAAGTCACTGATATGCTAACTGGAGAGATATTCGCTCTACCCGCCAAAATTGAGCACTTTAAGGACCTCTTGCTTAGCTATAAAAATAAAACTTTAGCATTAACTCTATCAAGTAAACCGATAGTTTTAGGACGTGATAAGCTTTGCGATTTTCAGATTACAGGTGCCCTCATATCAAGAATTCACTGTAAAATTGTTATTCAGCGGGGAAAGTTTACATTAATTGATCAAAGTACAAATGGTACTTATGTCAATATTAATGATGAACAGAATATCTATTTAAGACGTGAAGAACTGACTTTGTATGGTCAGGGTAAGATAAGCTTTGGAAAACCTGTGAAGGATTCTGCCGATAATATACTTCAGTATTTCTGTTCCTGATTTTATATCCCCATTCTTTAATTCCCTAAATTGAACCTGGATTCCGCAGTTGACCGCTCGCAATAGGGGTTAACCCACTGTTTCATAAACCATGACAGTTGATGTGTATAATCACTCAATTGATGTATCCCGCTACGAACTGAATTGCACGTTTGAGGCGGCGTATCTCTTCGTTGTAACTCCTTGGAATAGCTCGCTATTCCGCGTCGTTACGCCTTGATCTACACCACCTCAAATGCACACTTCAGCTCGTCCAACTACGGATTCCAGGTTCAACCTGGATTCCGCAGTTGACAGCTCGCAATAGGGGTTAACCCACTGTTTCATAAACCATGACAGTTGATGTGTATAATCACTCAATCGGTACATCCCACTACGAACTGAATTGCAGGTTCAACTCCTCCAACTACGAATTCCAGGTTGAAGAGTCTGTATCTACACAGCCTGACATATCCCCATCCTGATAAACAGATATAGCTGGCACTGATGCAGGCTATACAAGTGACTGACTGCTGGAAATTACTGTATTTACCGGGTTTCTGTATAAATAATTTAAATTAACAGTTGAAATATACAGTAAAGGTGTATATAAAGATGATATGGCTAATGAAAACACACAAGAAATAGATCAGTTTGATATTAATCGACTCGCGGAGTTAACGGGATTTTCGGTACGTTCGATACGATACTATGTCCAGCAGGGAGTGATAGATAAACCAGAGGGTGTAAAAAGACAGGCATTTTATACACGTAAACACCTTGAACAGTTAATGCTGGTTAGAAAAGGGCAGGAGGCCGGTTTTTCATTGGAGCGTATCAATCAAATGATTCGTCAACCTGAAACTTTTAAACCAGTACCTGAGCAACAGACCGGGAGCTTATCTGTAAAAACTCACATTCAGTTAGCGCAGGGCGTTGAGCTGGTTATATCACCCGAACAAGCGGGTTTATCGGCTGATCAACTACGGGAGCTTGCAAAAATATGCATGCATACCTTAAAAAATATCAAGGAGAATAATGATGACAATTAAGTTAAATCAACCCTATGTAGAGAATAATAAAAACAATAACTTTGGATTATTTTCTGATAATAATCCGATACCACTAAAGTCCACAGATTTCAGTGGTCATATTAAAGGCATGATGACTCATATGAAGATGAGTCTTGTTTTTGAAAATCAGGAGCCGCAATCTATTGAGGCTGTGTATACCTTTCCGGTTCCGGATGATGCACTGTTTCTGGGTTTGACTCTTAAGATGGATGATCAAATATATCAAACAGTTGTGATGGAAAGAGCAACAGCTACCGAATCCTATGAAGAAACCATTACTGACGGAAATGCTGCCATTTTGCTTGAAGAAGTATCAGCAAACCTCTATTCGATGCAGATTGGTAATATTCCCGCCCACTCAGAAATCCGTATTGATTATGAGTACAGTTTATTACATGAGTGGAAAGGTAATCTGTTACGCTGGCGCTTACCAACTGTGCTGGCTCCACGTTATGGTGATTCAAAACTTTTACCGCATCATGAGCCAGAAGTTGATTTACTGGTAAAACATGGTTTTAGTTTCTCATTAAAAGTAGAGGGGCTGCTATGCCAGTCAATCTGTACCTCTCCTTCGCATAGTTTAAATTACTTTAAACACAATGATGAGCTTGTCCTGTCACTTAATCATGAAACGGATTTGCTTAATAAAGATCTTATTATTCAATTTCAAAGACAGCTTGAAAATAATGACATTATCACCGCTCTCTGGGATCGAGATCGGGAAGCACAATATTGCTCACTACTTTCACTGTGCACTCCACCGGTAGATAATTATTCGCCGAAAGCTAAAATAGTTAAAATCCTGATAGATTGCTCTGGTTCTATGGCATATGAATCAATCTCACAGGCTAGACTAGCCTTGAGTCATATGCTTCAGCAGATAAGACCACAGGATAAAGTAATGATCTGGAAGTTTGGCTCAAGCATTGAGAAACTACATAATAAGCCGATACCCGTTTCAGCAATTGATAAAGATATCTATCATCGGATAACAGCAGATCTGGGTGGAACCGAACTTTATTCTGCTTTAACCCAAATGGCACAACAGGGTAATCGTTTTTTAGAAACGGAAAGCGATATATTTTTAATAACCGATGGTGAAGTATGGAATGATGAAAATGCCTATAATAAATTATTGAAAGTTCTTGGTAAAAAACAACGGATATTTTCAGTCGGTGTAGGGCGGGCGGTTTCAACAGAGATTCTAAATAAACTGGCAAAAACATCAGGAGGTTCTGTCGAGCTGGTTACAGTCAATGAAAACATGGCAGATAGAATCACCACCCATTTTAAAAGACTGTATTCAGCTAAAATTACTTCCTTGTCTATCAACTGGCCAATGACGCCAGTTTATACGGAAGAAATGCCGGTTATCTTTAGCGGTGATACGGTTTATATTGGGGCCAGATTTAATAAATTACCGGAGGGTGAGGTATCAGTTTCTGCTCAGTATGAAAATGGTTATTCGACTATCTGGCAATGTGATTTTGAGCATAAACCATTTGATATTTCTACAGAACAAACACCATCTACTCTGGCAAGAACCCTGGCATCCCGTCAAATGCATTTTACTGATCAAGCTCAGAGTCTGGAAATTGCGCTCAACTATCAATTATTGACAGAGAATACAGCCTGTTTTGCCGATGTGATTTTGGCTGAAGATAAAAAAAGTGATGGTCAGCCCGCCATACGCAAAGTACCTTCCATGTTAGCGGAAGGTTATGCTGGCGCAATTACATCGCAACTTCCTGCTCGTACTCGAACACGTTCTCCTGCTCCTGCAGCAGCTGCAAGTATGGAATATTTGGATAAGCCCGCTTTTTTATCTAAATCATCTCATAGTATTGAGATTGATAGTTTCCCAGCAAGTGATAGAAATTTCGATTCTAGCTTTACCCCGGGGGCATCAACTCCAGAAGAGTCAATTCCAAAATTTAGAGTTAAGACTAAAACTCAAACCCTGCTCCATGATGTAGAAAAATTTTATCTCAAGCATCAATATCTACCACAAAATGAAAGAGATTTATATGAATGTGGAATTGATGAAGAAACGATTTCAAAAATACTGGAGAATGTAACACCTGATGAAAATAAAGCTATTGCAATACTGCAATATCTGTATGAAGTGTTAATATCAAGCCCGAATTCGGTTTCAAAAAGTTTTGCCAGAGTTATTAGAACTGAAGTTAAGAAGTTTTAAACCTGCAATCCAGTTCGTAGCGGGATGTACCGATTGGGTGATTTTTCCAGGATTATACATATCAACTGTCATGGTTTGTGAAACAATGGGTTGACCTCTATTGCGAGCGCCCAACTGCGGAATCCAGGTAAAACTGAAGTAAACGAAAAAAGTTGCCACAGTGATAATTGAATATTTTGATTATCCTGTGGATACGATTTCTAATAATAACTTTATATGGAAATTATGAATAATTCTGTTTTTGCAAACAAATTTGATTCTAATTGAATCAATCAAAGGGTATATTTATTGGTATTGCACATCGATAAATAGGGCAGCATGATGGAATACAAAGACAAGATACCTTTCAAAACCGAGTTTTATCCGTTGTATACCCAATCGGGTTGGAGTGAGAGGCTCAATCTAAGTCCAGATGAACTGAACAAGGCTATTCATAGTAGTTTTGCTGTTGTGTCAGTTTATGAAAATGATCAATTAATTGGCTTTGGTCGCGTTGTTTCTGATGGAGTTGCTTATGCAACTATCTATGATGTCATGGTGCTACCTAACTGGCAGGGTCAGGGTATTGGTAGCCAGATTATCAGGTTGCTGGTGAAGAAATGTGAACGTTATGATATTCGTAGAATTCATCTGTTTGCAGCAAGAGGTTCCGAAAGTTTTTATCAGCATTTAGGATTTGTTGCACGCCCTTATGATTCACCGGGTATGGTTTTCGAAAAAGTCGGTTGATAGAGGAAACTGACTATCGTGTAATTGTTATGGATGATGTTATGTTAGATAAAATCATATCTATCTGAGTTGAACTATTAATCTGGTTAAAATCTACACCATCAAACCAGTCGTGATAGGGTAAGTGAATAGTCACCTCATCGCTAAGTTGTGTGCTATTTAATAACAACGGAAAAGCAAAAAGACGGCGTGCCGGAAGCAGGCTTTTTCCACTATCAATTTCAAAGCTATTCCAGGTACTGCCATTATCTGCCAGGTATTCACCCTGTATATAAAAAGATAATCCAACCATATCCGGATTAACAGGCAGGCCAATAGTATCGCTATCAGCTTTTAAAAGTTCTGTCGTCATCCCGCAATATTCGTTAGCAGGCGGTGCAATTTCTCCGAGTGTTATCGCTGCTGAATCTGCCGCATTCAGATTAATGACATGTGGTACATTCAGTGTCAGAGGATTTTCAACTGCATGTGCCTGTGCGCTACTGATAAACCAGTCCAGCCAGGGAGTTGCAGAAGTAAAGTTAGCATCGTTGCATTCTGTTTCAAGGGTGATACTCCAGAGTATCAGGTAGCCCAGATTAATTCGTATTGATCGAGCTTCACTATTATCAAATTGCTTAACACCCTGAGATTGTGGCACAGCCAGCCCTGTACTATCTTCTACCGGTTTTAATTCTGCATTGAAAGTAACACGAGTACCTTCACTATTAGAGCTACTGCTTCCTCCACAGGCGGGAAGTAGTAATAATACGAATAGCGAAATCAGCAGAGCTTTCAGGTAGCTTTTAAAAATCATAAGTCAATCCAATTCGGTAAATATTTTTTTCTTCCTGTTCTCCATTCAATTGATCTATTACAGGTATTTGTACACTGGTATGTAAAATTAGATCAGGTGATACAGTCATAACAATTCCGGGTGATAGAAATGCAATAAATCCTCCAGAGTTTTTATCCTCAATATTATTATATTGATTACGGCCACTCCAGCGCAGGTCAGTGCCCAGACGCAGGGCAAACTGGTAATTAACAGCATATTGTAAGGTAGAAGATAATTTGAGTGAAGAACCATAATCGTACTGACTGTATCCCTCATCTAAAGCAGTGTTAATCTGAGTGCTGCTGTAAACCATCCACGGGAAATTAAAAAAACCGTGCCATAGTCCAATACTGGCTAACCATAATCCCCCGCCAGGTTGAACATCTACATCAAGTGGAGTCCCTGATATCTTTTCTTCAGCAGCCAGCGGTATTCTAATACCTCCCAGGATACCAATCAAATGGCGAGGGCGATGTATTTCATCCTGCCACAGATAGTAACGCAGATCTAAATCCATATCACCAATAGCATTAGTGTTTTGTTGAGCAAGATTACTTTCCGTTAATTGTTTGCTGGTCCATGGCAGGCGTACTCCAATGGCCCATTTTTCAGCGGGCCAGTAGCTAATGCCTAATGTTGTTCGTTGTTCATCCAGTTCTGTTCGATCAACGCCGCTCATACCACTCACTTCACTTCTATCAAGATAGTCCAGAGAAAAACGTAAGCGACCGGTAAAAGGTTTTTCTGCTCCCATGGTCGATAGAGTAGGATCACCACAAAGACAGGTAGCACAGGAGAATGCAGCCGGAGTTAATAAACTCAGTGATATAAAAGCTAAACTGCTAGAGGCAACTAAAGAGATTTTCATATCTTTTGCTTAGTTGCATTGTTCGTGCATAGGGATATTTCCAAACGGATCACTTAATGCAGGATTACAGATAAATTCCCAGTCTGTCAGGCTGTCGAAAAATGCCAGTAAATCATATTTTTCCTGCTCAGTTAAAAGAAAACCCTGTAACAGGCTGGATTGAAATGGATTGAGAGCGCCATCTCCAGCATAGGGTCCACTACTAATCAGTCGTCCACCACGGGCATAATTATCAACTATTACGCTCTCCAGGGTATCGAAGCTTCCATCGTGCATATAAGGAGCCGTTAATGCAATATTACGTAAAGTAGGCGCACGGAATTTTCCCATATCTTCATCTTTCTGAGTAAATTCCCAAAGACCCGTATTCGTCATAGGGTAGGCACCTGTGCCATTGATGTTGTAAATACCATTATTGTGAAACTCAATTTGAGTGAATTCTGAGCCTTCATGATCTACGGTCTGACTGAAGTTAAAGCCGCCATGGCAATGGAAACACTCAAGTCTTTCACTGAAGAAAAGTTCCAGGCCATTTTTTGCAGAATCGTTCAAAGCAGTGGAATCACCACGGTTAAAACGATCGAAGTCGGAGTTTGCAGAAATTATAGTTCGTTCGAAACTGGAGATTGCTTTTTCAATATTGGTGATAGTGATCGGTTCCTCTTCATCTGGAAAAGCTGCAGCGAACTTACTCTGATAGCTGCTGTCATTTTGAAATCTACTGAGTAATGTATCTTCATTATCAGCCCAGCCTAACTCTATGGGGGTTTCATTGAAAAGAACACCGGAAGACTGCCCTTCGAGTGTAACGAAATTTGGGTTGGCCCAGTTGAAAACAGAGTTATAAGCAACATTGGTTAATGTTAATGAATTACGGGGGTGTACCTGATCATCTGTCACGCCGACGGCTGTAACTTTATTATCGGTAAAACCACGACGTTGTTCATGACAGTCACCACAGGATCTGGTTTCAGTTATTGACATGCGTCGATCATAAAACAGGAAGCGTCCAAGCTCTACTCTGGCTGCAGACATGGGATTATCTTCAGGGACTCTAGGGGTAGGGAAATCATCTGGTAATTTCCATTGATAGTTAGAAGATGAAGTTGAATCATTACTACCACAGGCTTGCAATAATAAAATGGAGATGACGAAAAGAATTCTGAAAAGCATGTAGGGTATACCTGAGAAATCAGGCATCCTTGCCTGTCCTGCTATCCTTGCAGTGAGAGTGTTAGTTAGTTTCTACACTAAACATAGTTTGAGTTTCAGCCTCGTATGTTTGAGGTGTGTTAACGCCATCATCGTAAACAAAATTCAATCCCATTTTTGGAAACAGATTTTGACATTCAGGATCATTATTACCTGACATACAGCCTTTTGCTGTATCTGGAGTTGCCTGAGTTATATCAGTATTAGAGAACAGGCTTGCAAGATCTATGGCTACCTGATTTGAATCTATATCGAAGTTATCCAGGCAGATATGTGGAAGATTTGCATAAGTACAGGCGACGGTAGGTGCTTCTGTTTTCGCATCACTCACACAACCTGTGCTTCCCAGGTGTAGATTGTAACCAACAGCATCGCCATCAGGGTTACCTATACCATCTATACGAATAAATTTATGCCCAGACTGCCAGATCCACATCATGCCTGATGCATTGAGAGGTGAAGGAGCATCAGCATTGTTCATATGATTTAATTCAAATGGTACACCTACATCAAAACATAATTTACTAATTGTACCTGAGTCAGGTTCAGTGAAGCTGCCGATGATTTGAGTGTTTGTTTCGGGAGTAGCAATGGTTTCAAAATCAAGTAATACAACATTCTGATATTGCCAGACGCCATCTTCGGTCAGGGTGACTTCCACTTCTTCTAAAGTATCTGTCTGTAAAGTGATATTACTCAGATACATGCGGAAATCATTGATTAAAAATTGCTGGTTTCCTGCAGTTGATCCAATGCCTATGTCAGGATAAGTCGTACCACTTACAAAATCGGCAGTGCCCACTTTGGCAGCAAGATTGACTGTGGTATCAATTGTTTTTGGATCATTATCGCTTGTTTTTGAATCGTTATCGCTATCGCTACAGGCACTTAAGATAGTTGTCAGGGCTATAGCTATCAGTGATAGATGATTTGTTTTCATTCTTTACTCCTAAGGATTATTTGGGACCATAGTAGAAAAACAATTTGTCATTACAATGCGACAAATTGTCACGGCGAAAAATGAGTAGTGGAGCTAGAATTTATTTAAGCAGGTTTTTTTTATCAGTAAGATCTAATAGATAAAAAATAACTGATGAATAAGTTACTACTAAGTATCTGATTCATTGGAAGTATAATTAAATAAGAAATATCTTATATTAAAATACGGTTATTTAGTTGATTATATTTATTGAGGGAGATTTATCACTTATACTGTTAAAATGTATTATTTAAAATACATTTTATTCTACCCTTGTAGTACATTTTATTCGCATTAGAGTATGGGTGAGTATGGTTTCTTAAGAGTTATAGTATTTGATTAACTTACTAAATTTAAATTCTGATACAGTAAATCCCGGATATGCTGAAGATTAAAATAAAACGTTTTCTGATGATTCTGCTCGTTATGAGTTTTTCCGGTTGTGCTGTTTATCAGCCTCAGGATACCAGTAATATTTGCCGAATATTTAATGGTGAGACTGACTGGTATGAAGCAGCAGTGGATGCACAAAAAAAGTGGCATACTCCAATATCCGGCATGATGGCTATTATGCATCAGGAGTCTCGTTTCTTTGCTTATGCCCAACCTGAAAGAGATTGGTTTCTGTGGATTATCCCCTTACCGAGGAAATCATCTGCTTATGGCTATGCGCAAGCTCAGGATCCGATCTGGGATGAGTATACGAATGATGGACATGCTTTTGACGTTAGAGATGATTTTTCTGATTCAATTAATTTTATCGGCTGGTATATGGATGGTTCCACCAGAACGCTCGGTATTAAGAGATCCGATATTTATTCACAGTATTTAGCTTACCACGAAGGACGAGGAGGTTTTAAACGTAAAACATATGCAGGGAAAAGCTGGCTAAAGAAAGTAGCTCGAAAGGTTAAAAGGCAATCCGATTTGTATCTTCGCCAACTTAAAACCTGTAAAGCATCTTTAGATAAGGAAGTTAGTGGTTGGTTTTAATTTCAGGCATAATATCAATTTTCCTATCCTGTTATCCGTATTAAAAATTTTGTATCTTCATTTCATTTATGCAACTGAAAAATCCAATTGAATTATTAGCACCTGGTGGAGATACAGACTCGATTAAAGCCGCCATTTTAGCCGGGGCCGATGCAATCTACTGTGGTCTGGATAAATTTAATGCCAGGAATCGCGCTAAGAATATCGATTTTAATGATCTTAATGGCATATTAAGGCTAGCCCATAAAAATCACTGTGAAGTTTTTCTAACCCTTAACATTATTATCGTTGAGTCAGAAATTCCTGCTCTTTTTAAGTTACTCAATAAACTGGTTAATACCAGTATTGATGGAATTATTGTTCAGGATCTGGGATTGCTCTATTTATTAAATAAATATTTCCCCTCCCTGAAAATTCACGCTTCAACACAATTGACTACGCATAACGAAGGTCAGGTCAAGTTTTTGCAGAAACTAAATGTCAGTCGGGTTAATTTATCCAGAGAATTAAATATTCAAGAAATTACCCGACTTACTGCTGCATCACATGAGCAAAATGTCGATATTGAAGTTTTTGTTCATGGCTCCAATTGCATCTCTTTTTCCGGGCTTTGCTATATGAGTTCCGTGCATGGAGGTAATTCTGGAAACCGTGGTCGTTGTAGTCAACCCTGCCGGGATCAGTATTTAACAACAGCTGAAGGCAAGGATTTTCCACTTAATATTAAGGATAATTCTGCATTTTCTGATCTGGAAGTACTGCATGATGCGGGAGTAGACTCAATTAAGATTGAAGGACGTATTAAGAAATACCATTATGTCTATACAGTGGTGGATACCTGGAGAAAACAGTTACAGGGTTTTTACCAGGAAAATAAAGTAAATACCGATCAGGGAGAATTGCGGAAAGTATTTAACAGGGATTTTTCCGATTCATTTTTGCAGGGGACTATCAGTAAAGATTCATTTATAGATAATCCTCGTGATAATTCGGCCATATATCTTGCGGATATAAAAGGTGGACTCTCAGATAATAATTTAAGCTCTGCCAAAAGAGAGTTATATGATCAGAAAACCGATATAATTAATCATGTTAAAGAGAAAATCGATAAACTGGATATTGAAAGAGGTCAGCTTACTATTCAAATTTCCGGTAAAGCAGGTGAACCTTTAAATGTGTCGGTATGTACACCTGAAAGTTCTTTTACGGTTGTTTCTCAGTCAGCACTCAGAAAGCTCTCAGCACAAAATATCAATAAGGCGCAAAAGCTTGATGAGGAATTATTTAGCAAAAGGTTCAAAAACCTTAATGATACTGAATATGTTATTCAGGCAATCAATATAGAAAACCTGCCAGATGACTTGATTATTCCTTTCAGGGAAATTACCGCAATCAAAAATCAAATTCTATTGCAGTTGAATAATTCAAATAAATGGATAAGTCCATTAGACTTCCCTGTCGTTGAAAAACATCGGAATGAGGTTGGCAGTGCACATCTATCGGTATTAATTTCCTCAATTGAGGATGTGCAGCTATGTTCAAACAGTTCCGTAGATATATATTTTCAATTACCTAATAACATGAGTGCTAATATCGCGCAGTTGCTCGACCTGTTTAATCGAAATTCAAAACTAATTCCCTGGTTTCCATCAATTTTAATCGGGCAGGACTATGATGCAGCAGTGGAATTTCTTCATCATTTAAAACCACAACGTATTGTTACTAATAATATTGGTATTGCTTACGAGGCCAGTCAGCATTGTCTTGACTGGGTCGCTGGTCCCTATCTTAATCTGGTTAATTCTTTTAGCTTTTTATGTTTAAAGGAAAAATTTAATTGCTCTGGTGCCTTTGTTTCAAATGAAATCAATAAAAATCAGATAACAAGATTAAAAAAGCCAGATAATTTTGAATTCTACTACAGTATTTACCATCCAGTTGTATTAATGACAACACGAGTTTGTATACATCATCAGGTAACTGGTTGTAAGAAAAATATAGTTGATGATAGCTGTATACAAAAATGTCAAAGATCTTCGTCTATTACGAATCTTAAAGATGTTTCATTCTTTATTGATAAGGGAAAAGGTGATTATCACTGTGTTTATAATGATTTAAATTATTTGAATACAGAAGTCATTAATGATGTACCTAATCTATTTTCCAGTTTCTTTATTGATTTAAGAAATATTTCTACCAGTACCAGAGTTAAATCTGATAAACAGGAAACTATCAGGCTTTTTGAAAGCCTGCTGAATGGGCAGGAGGGATCTGATGAAAAATTGAGAAGTAACATAGCCATGACGACAAATACCCAATATAAAAAGGGTATTTAGGAGAGCATTTTTTCTTTCCTTGAATCTGGCAGATTTTTTAATTACGACATTAAACCTGGAATTACATCACTGTTACCACAGGCTTCAAAATTTTCTGAACTTTTTCTTTAAGTTGTTGACTGAAAATATAATGCGTATACTTTTTCCATATGAAAGCCTCCATTTTAAATCTTGTCGTTTTAGTTATGGCACTTATTCTGGTCAATTGCTCAAGCAATAATGACTGGCGTACTGCGAGTCGGGAATCTGCAGGTATAGCGCCTGATCCGGCTACGACGAATGAAGCTATTGTTCAGGTTTATGGTGCTGATGCCTGGGGCTGGCGTGGATGGTTTGCCATACATACCTGGGTTGCTGCTAAACGTTCTGGTGAAACTGAATATTCTGTCTATGATGTTGTCGGTTGGAGACAGTATCGGGGTAAGTCTGTCGTTGGTATTACACAGGATATTCCCGACCGTTACTGGTATGGTTCTAAACCAGTATTAATGATCCTAGATTCCGCAGTTGACCGCTCGCAATAGAGATTAACCCACTGTTTCATAAACGATTACAGTTGATGAGTATAATCACCCAATTGGTGAATCCCGCTACGAACTGAATTGCACGTTTGAGGCGGCGTATCTCTTCGTTGTAA
>JBNKKI010000048.1:0-98034 GCA_050291745.1 Gammaproteobacteria bacterium
AATAGTCATATGCAAGGCGTCATCCGCAGGGAATGGCATGCCCTTTTCAAGGATGACAACGCAGCAGATGGCTGTTTCCCGTCTCGCCCGAAGGGAAGCCCCCAAATCCCCCAATCCGGCGTTGCAGTTCTTGACAAGGGAAGCACCATTGCCTGCGAACTGCGCCTTGTCTTGGGAAATTTGGGGGCTTCTATAATCTACATACAGTTTAGGACAGTACACTAGGTTAAGGGAGCCTCAGATTCATTCTGGTTAATTTCAGGCTGAGATATTAGCGACTGGGTAACATAAAATTATGAATTGATTTAAGGTTCCTTAGGTACCAGAGCAATTTCATCTCCGTTAAATAACTTCTGATCAATTGTTGAGAATTGTTTATTTACCGTGATAGTTAAACGTTGGGGATTTAAATACTCTTTCAATTGTTCATTATCTTCCATCAATTTCTTAATGATATCGGAAACCTGATGAATACCATCGGTTAAATCCATTTCCAACTTTTCAGTACCCGCCGCTTCAACCAGATTCATGAAAAATAATACTGTAATTTGACCTCCTCCCTTATTTTCTTCATTAAAAACCTTAAGTTGTTGCTGAAACTGTTGCCAGTTCGATTCAAAATCATCACCCAGTTTTTTTAGTGTTGACCAGGAATACACACCACTATCATGCCCGTCATCAAATAGAATTCTAACCGCATATGAGCCCATTGGTTCAACATTAACAATATTCACCATTTCTTTACCCAGAATCATTTCACCGCGTTTTTTGGCCACTCGTACTTCAGCAGAGGGTGAAAACACCCGCAGATATTGAAACGGCAAATTAAACTCGGAACCATCATTAAAGTGAATTTCAAATTGGCGTGATTTTTGATGTACCGCTATATGGGTCGGTGTTATTTTATCTTTTGTTTTATCATTCATAGGATTTCCAGAGTTACTTCATAACCAGCATATTTTCGAATATTTACAACACCCTGTTCAAAAATCAGATACTGACCTTTAATAGCTATCAGAGTATCTTCAATGACGGGGTTCTTATCCAGATTAAAACTGGTAATTTTTTCTGGATAACGTAATGCAGGATAATTGATTTCAAGCTGCTGTTCAGACCCAGCAACAACGTTTAAATCATTTAATAAATCATTATCCAGTTTAGCTTCAACCTTTGGCCATACATTTTGAAAGACTTCTAACAGGTTCAGATCGTTGTAATCATTTTTCAGCATATTTCTCCAGTTAGTTTTATCATTCAGGTATTCCTTAAAAGCTGTTTCTATAAGACCTGAATAATATCGCTTAGATACTTTTATGACCGCCAGAGCCTGAACAGCCCCCTGATCTATCCAGCGTGTGGGTAACTGTGTATGGCGTGTTATACCCACCTTTACCCCGGAAGTATTAGAAAGGTAAATATAATGATCCTGCATACAATTTTGCTCCCCCCACTCAGGTTCACGGCAACTACCCTGATCAAAATGACATTTTTCTGGTGACATGATACAGATATCGCATTGCGCCAGTGAGCGAAAACAGGGATAACAAAACCCTTGAGCAAAACTTTTTTTAGTCTGTCGCCCGCAATGAATACAATGAATCGTGTTTAACGAAGAGAGACGAAGGCGTTTTCCCAGATATTCATGCAGATGTATAGTTGTACCAGCTAAATTTAACTGGTATTCAACCGGTTGATGCAAGCTTACCTGCATTTTGTGTAAAAAACCTTGTAACTTCATTTAACACTTAACCTGTATGCTGACTCGGTGAATGACAATAACCCCTGTTCACGCCATTTTGGACGTTCGTCAATGAGTTCATTTTTTTGTAGAATCTCTACAGAGTATGGAGGGCTATACAAACTGATAATTTCATTTAGAGGAACAGAGAATGGCGGTCCCTGAATAATATCCTGATCATACTCCAGAGTAATCACCAACATTGGCGTTCCCTGTGGAATAATCTGTAACATTTTTTGTTTATATGTCTGCCGATTAAAAGACTCAATAGCTACGATAGAAGCACGATCATACACCAATTTGCAGTCACTAAGATCCTGCGCCTGAAGATGCATAAAGTCACCCTGATATAATGTGATATTATGGGCTTTATAAACCGTAAACGCTGCCTGTCTGGAAGACACAAAATCGAGATTCGACTCTTCAAAGAAAGCTAAAATGGCAACTTCGGATAACTCCACTCCCACAACCTTATAGTCATGTTGTGATAACCAGTATATATCAACGGATTTACCACATAATGGCATAAAAATCGTATCCCCTGGTTCGATAGAGTATAAATCTAAAAATTGTTCGAGATACCTATTTACCTGACCTTCGTGAAAACCTGGAGATTTACGTGTCCAGTGACTATGCCAGTCGACGGTTTGTTTCATAAATTACGGTGACCAAAAGAATACAGCTTAGCGAATTTCAAGCCTGTTTTAAATATTGTTTGTTCAGGTCACTTATTATTAATTCAGATGAATATTGTTTTAGATAGAAATATTCAGAGTTTTATCGGGGGAGATTTCTGGCAGTGGCTCAATAGCGACTGCCAGAATAATTATTAAGATTCAGTTTTACAGGTACTAATACCCAAAATTGCATAAGGAGGACACCAACCTAGCGCTGCTGTACCCAGCATAACCACACCAACCACTGCCGCAACAATTCCTAAGGTAGCTCCATTCATGACACCCAGAGTAGTAAATGCAGCCACTAATGCTACAACACCAACAACTAAACGAATAACGCGTTCAATAGTTCCAACATTCTTTTTCATATTTAAATCTCCAGTTAAGATAGGACCAAGTTTATAAGTTAACAAGAGTAACTTCAGTGACAATGTCACTGAGTAGACAAATTAGCAATAAATAAATCACTTACTGGCAAGAAAGATCTAAAATTGCCTGTTTATCGATAATTTCAATAGATCCACGATTTGAAATTATAAGCCCACGATGAGAAAGATCACGTAAAATCCGACTCACAACCTCTCTGGAGCTACCTACATCTGCGGCCAGATCTGCATGAGTTTTAAAAATAATATTATCATCCCCATCCAGGCTACGAATAAACTGCTCGGCCAGACGAACATCAATTCGTTTAAAAGCAACTTCTTCAACCACAGAGATAATACTGGATAAACGGTGAGACAAAAGACCAAAAATGAATTTTTGCCACTCTACATCCTCACAAAACCATCGCCTGACACTTTCAGGGGATATTAAAAAGCCACGAACCAGAGTCTCAGTAATAGCCATGGCTGGAAAACTATCCTGATTCATAATACAGGAGGCAGTCAAAACACAACTTTCACCACTATAAATTCGATAAAGTGTCACTTCACGCCCGGAAGCAGATAGCTTATAAACTCTTCCTGTTCCATCCAGAACCATAGCAAGGTGAGAGCAATGCTGCCCCTCATCGCAAATAGAAACACCTGCTGGTATTTCCATATACTGGGCCTGACTATAGAAGCTTTCTACAAATTTAGCACTTGCCTGTTTAATAAATGGAAAATGGACTTCAAATTCAGCCCTTTGAGTTGCAGAAATCGACATAACAAGCTCTTTAGTTCAATAATTCGTTAAAAAAGCCTGACTATATTCAGGAATCACAGGTATCCGGATGACATGTAGAAATACCTAAAATTTTATATAGAGGGCACATAGCTGAAATTGCCGTTAACAATGGGATTAAACCAAGTAGTCCCCACCAACTGGGATAATAAAATCCCGTTCCAAGAATAAGCATACTCAAAACAATTCGAATTAACTTATCATTTCCACCAACATTCTGGTTCATTGTAAATCTCGTACTTTACTAATTTAGACTTAATTAATTCTACAAGATAGCGGCGTATAGAGCATCCAATAATCTCAGACCTGCAAAATATGCCTGAGACAGGCTTAAGATGCTGAATTAATCCAGCTTGACTGATAATTGCCCATTCTGTTCAGATAATGGCCAAAGTTTAACACCCTTACCAGCTAATGCAGTTAGCCCATGCCCGGTTTTTATATTAAACCTTGCGCCATGCCAGGGACATTCTATTTCATCACCATAAAGACCACCTTCACAAAGCGCTGCTGCTTTGTGAGGACATAAGTTATCAAGCAAATAAAATTGATCATCTTTATAGATCAGCGCAAAAGAGTGATTTTCAGTCTCAATACATTGAATTTTTAATTTTTTTAAATCTTCAACCATCCCAAATATCATGCGCGACACCTGTCCATTAATCCTACAAACGAACTTTAACGCAATTGCGGCCATTTTTCTTAGCGACAAATAAAGCCATATCAGCTCTTTTCACCATAGATTCATGATTACCAGTCTCATCAGTAATAGCAGCAACACCAATACTTAGAGTGGCACGACGCTCTCCCAGGTTTGTTTTAAAGCTCATATTTTCTGTATGCGCTCGCAATGATTCTGCAAATTTTTCAGCCGCATTCATATCGACTCTGGGCAACAAAATACTAAATCCATTTTGACCATAGCGGCCTAGCACATCACGCTCTTTATCCGTTTTAGAAAATACATATTTCACTATACCGGCAAAAACCCTGTATGCAGCCTGATCACCATCTTTCTCCCGAATTGATGATAAACCATCAACTTCCACCAGTAACAAGGATAAAGGCTCACCCTCAACAGCAGCTGTTCTATATCGATCCATCGAAACATGTTCGGCATTTTCCCTGCTTAGCAAGGTAATCGTTTTTCTGGCAGTTTCAGTTTCCTGTTTAATTTTCTTAACAATATCACTGGGTACCACCGTTTCATCACGCTCATTACTATGATTGACAGCAGTTTGTTCACCAGTTAACTCAATATCAGTAGAAGGTGAACTCGATTCTTTTTCAGAATTTATTGGAACAGGCATAACCACAGCTGCTTTTTTAGCTTCCATCGCCTTTTGCAAACCTGCTGACATCATGGAAGCCTTGGCTGTACGGTTAAATATCATCATCGCCTGGGTGGCAATACTAACACTGGCTATCATATCCAGATCATCAAAAGCATCAGATTCACGTTTCAGGCTGATAACAGCGACCAGATTAGATTCATTAAAGACGGGGATATCCATCCGAAAGTTTTGAAAATTCTTTTTTTCCTTGCCGAAAATAGATTTACTAAGGGTAAACTCAGAACTTACTTTTGCTTGCCGGGTTTGAGACAACCTCATTAATAAATCATCCGACCAGAGTGTTTTATCGTCTTCTTCAAATAAATCACCATGTTTTTCATCCGCTACCGGTTTAGGCCCTTTTCCTTCCAGTGTCGTCATCACAAAAGAGTCATATTGTATAACTGTTTTTACATGCTCCATTAAACGGCTAATCAATTCTTTAATTTCCTTAATACCGCTTAATGACATGTCCAGATCTATCAGGGTATAGGCCCAGTTTTCCTGGCGCTCATAGACTTGAACTAATGCCTGACTGGTTAAAAATGCGACTCGACGAAACCGTTCCAATAGATAAGAAAGGTAAGATGCCAGAGAAATGGCTCCTATCATCAGCACCGATAATGCGGTGATAGTAGAAGTGGATGCCCCGGCAAGATAAGCAGCAACATTAAAAACTGAAATGGCAAAAAGATTTAATAATATTGACTGGCGGAAATTAAGTACGTTTAAACTACCTGTCCAGACAACGACCAGCATAATTTCTATTGCATGATAAAGTCTGTATTCTTCTATATACAAAGCCCAGATTAATACCATAAAAGTCAGCATGCCCGGAACAAGAATACGCAACCGTATAGCATTAGTATTACTACTTGCGATACTAAAAAAAGCAAGCAATAAAGAAATTACAGCAATGGAAAGATAACTATATAAGTGAGCCTGTGAATTTATCCCCAGAATCCAGTGTTCCAGAAAGGCAAAAGTGAAATTGATGATTGATAATGAAATTAATGAATAGATTGCTGTACTGCGGCCACGATCATGCTGAAATGATTGAAAGTTCTGTTCCATCACTTCATCACAAAAACGCAGATTCATCGTTTTTTTATAACGAGAAATTTTTTCTACTGCCACGGCTTAATACCTGCTGTCTGTCTTAACAATCCATACTTCGACTATCTGTTTGTTACAATATAATATTCGTAATGAATAAGTAAAATGAGAACTACCGAATATTCTGGAAAATCAGTTGAATCATGAAAGTCTTTGTAACATTTTCACATTAAACGGACTTTTCCAGGATTATAAATACAGTCGTACATTTATGATATCCTGCAAGTGAATAAAAAAAAAGTAAAATCACTTGTTTATACTAGCATATTCTTCGAAAATTCAAATGCTTAAGAGAATTATTTCATAATTATGTTTAATATTGGAATTTCCTTACGTAGATTAGCTGTCACCGAGCAGAGATATGTAAGTTATGTTTTATTAGTATTTTGCTTGCTAAGCCCTCTCTCACAGGCTCAGTTTCTGCCTTCTCCTACGCACATTAAAGAACTTGATTTGCAAGCCAGTAACGCTATGCAACAGGGTGATTTTGCCATTGCCTATTGCATCTGGCAGCCATTAGCAAAAGATGGCTATAGCTCTGCTCAATATAATCTTGGCTGGATGTATCACAATGGATATGGATTGAGAATAAATGATGAAAAGGCTGTTTACTGGTGGTTAAAGTCGGCTGCATCAGGGGATGCAAATTCTCATTTTGCATTAGGTGAGCTATATGCGCTTGGCCAGGGTGTAGAACAGGATATTTCAATTGCTTTAGGATGGTATATTTCTGCTGCATTAAAAAGTCATGAAGGTGCACAGGAAACATTAATGGAGCTACTTTCCAGTGATAATAGACTGGCTCAAAGCACATTCCAGCAATTACTAAAAACGGACTGGTCCATACTGGGTAATGCCATGCAGGTTAATGTTGATAAAGCCAATACCCGCCGGGGTCCGGATAAGAGCTTTAAAATCATATCTACTTTACAAAAGGGGCATGTCGTCATTCCGCTTCGTGAACAAAATGGCTGGACTTTTATCGGAATCACAGGCTCAGGTAAAACCGGATGGATATTCAGTCGATTAATCAGTCTACCGGGTGGTATTTATCCGCTAAGATAAAAATCTGTTAATCATTCCCCTGATTATCCTAGATTCCGCAGTTGACCGCTCGCAATAGAGATTAACCCACTGTTTCATAAATCATTACAGTTGATGTGTATAATCACCCAATCGGTGAATCCCGCTACGAACTGAATTGCAGGTTTGAGGCGGCGTATTATCTCTTCGTTGTAACTCCTTGGAATAGCTCGCTATTCCGCGTCGTTACGCCTTGATCTACACCACCTCAAACGCACAATCAACTCGTCCAACTGCGGATTCCAGGATTATTCAAAAAGATTAAAAAAACGTCTGGAATTTGTTTTTCGATGACGATTAACTGAATCCATTAATTGTGCTATTTTTGAGACATATCCTTGAGTTTCTGGAGGTAACTTTTTTTTAACTTCCACCCATGAATAATTTTCTTTTTTCAATAGTTTAATTGCTTTCAATACTCTGCCGTAACCTGCATTATAACTTGAAAAAGCTAAAAACAATCTCTCCTCACTGGGCAAGGGGTTACGCCATTTGCGATACAGTAGACGGTCATAATAAATACCTGCTGCAATATTCCAGCGAGGGTTATCAACACTTAGAAAGGCAGGATTTTTCTGCCTGATTTCTTTAAATGTTTCAGGCATTATCTGCATCACACCCAGTGCTCCGACTGGACTGGTTGCATCTTCATTTAAATTTGATTCGGCTATTCCTTGAGATTTAAACCATCGCCATTCAAAATGAGGCCCAAAATATCGTTTTGAATATTTTTTAAAGTGCCGATCAAATTTATCAGAAAATTTATCTGACATTATTTCACGTGCATGAACCGTATTAATCATCATAAAGAGAATTAAAGGGATAAAATAAAAGTGCTTCATACTACTCATAATTTTCAGTATAGCCCGAAAAACCCGGTCAACTCCAATGGATGATCTATTTTTCTACCTGTCTAAATTACTCTGGATGGTTTTCGCTATCGATAATCTATTTGTGATTTTACTGTGCTCAAGCCTGATTTTGCTTATCATTGGAAAAATCAGAAGGGCTACTCAAATAATCAGTTTGCTGGTAGTTTGTACATTAACACTGAGCATTTTTCCTGTAGCCGACTGGATGTTATATCCACTGGAAACTCTTTATAAGCATAATCCTCAATTACCTGAAAAAGTGGATGGAATCATTGTATTAGGGGGATCAATTATTCCTCAATCCAGTGTTGAATGGCAACAACTGGAGACAAATGAATTTAACGAAAGATTATCGAGCTTTATAGAACTGGCTAAGCAACACCCTGAAGCCAAACTTGTGTTTAGCGGGGGAAGTGCCAGTATTGAAAAAGGACATCCAACCGAGGCACAGATTGCTAAATCATATTTTTTACGATCAGGGATCTCAGCAGAACGTTTGTTTATCGAGAATCAATCCAGAAATACCGAGGAGAATGTAATTTTCTCAAAGCATTTGCTCAATCCTTTGGAAAATGAAACCTGGGTTATGATTACAACCGCATTCCATACCCCTAGAGCTATGGGTATTTTCTGTAAACAAAACTGGCAGGTTATTCCTTATCCGGTGGATCATCATACTTTGCCCAGCCAACTTTATAGCCCGGGATTTTCCTTACTCGACCATACAAATCAGTTGGTTATGGCATCTCACGAATGGGCTGGATTAGCCGCCTATTATTTAACAGGGAAAACTAACAGCTTAATACCTGGAGAATGTAATTACTCAAACTGATCAGTGCGTAACATGACCAGCGTGCAGGCTTCAATTGGCTTAATACCATGCTGTTGATAATCCTGCATCAATTTAGTGGATTCTGTTCCAGGGTTAAAAATAATACGGCGGGGTTTTAATAATAATATATCCTGCTTTATTCGCTCATGCCGTTCAGCATTTAAATAAAGTGTAATCGTATCAACTGGATGCTCTATTTCACTAACAGAACTATATCCCTGTACCCCTAAAATTTCCCGGCCATTGCCCGATACCGGAAAAACAGTGTGTTTGTAATCCATCAGCATAAGCTGTGCTTTATAAGCATAACGCTGAGGTTTATGACTGGCACCAATAATCGCTACAGATAAAGCCATTAAAGATCACCATCAATTGTTTTAAAGGCCCCAACTGTCATATATTCAAACATTTCCTTACCTTCATTATCTACCATTATTCTGACACCCAGCCCGGGATAAGACCATAATTGTGTAGTTTCATCCACAACTTTAACCCTGTCAGGTTCACCAAATCGTTCCTTTATAAACTGCTGATCCATACCACTGTAAACAGGTATATAGTTTATTGAACTGATAACGCGTGAATCCTGTTCTATCTGCTTTTCAGACTTCAAAGTCCATCGTTGAGTTCCATCTTCCGAAAGAACACGTTTAACAGCATACTCAGGCAGCTTTTCAAGTTCACTTTGAGTTGCATCCAGATTTGCAACTAATCTTGCACTAAAAGGGCCAATGGATATTTTTCCAAAATAGGCTTCAAGACTATAAACACCCTGTTTAGTTTGAAAAAGAGCAATACCATCCAGCTTACCAAAACGTTTTCTCAACTGTTGCAAAGTTGTTGTATTTAACTGAATGCCAAAGACCTCGCTATGACTGTCGTCCAGTACTGTCACATGCCAGGGCATATCGACTGGTTTATTTTGAAACTTGTCAGTAGTAAAGAAAAATATTGCAGATGCCAGGATACTGACAATGGCTATGATAAGTAACGCCAGTTTCATGAATGAATAAACCGTATTTTAAATTCGGGCACGTACTATAGCTGCAATTTCATTATCTGTCAGCTTTATCGGATTTGATTTCATACTGCTCGGACTCACATTTCGTACAATACGATCAATATCTTTTAGTCCCACACCAAAAACGGAGAGACGAGAAATCCCCAAAACTTCAGTCCATTGCCATAACACATCAGATAATGCCTTAAAGGCTGATTTATCATCATTAAACTGGCGATCACAGATTATGCCCGATAATCTGGCATAGGATTTTAATGCCGGATTTTCCGGTTCACGCTGTAACATAGCCTGAATATTTGTTTCCGTAGCCTGAGCTAAAAGTGTGCCACAGGCAACGCCATGCGGTATTGGAAAAAAAGCCCCTAATGGAGAAGCCAGCCCATGCACTGATCCAAGCCCGGTTTGAGCAAGGTTAATACCGGACACCATCGAAGCAAAAGCCATATTCTCTCTGGCAGTAGAATTTCCAGATGATTCATAAAGTGCTAATAAACCATTTCTGGCACTCAAAACTGCCTGCTCAGATAATGCATTACAAAATATATTCTGACGAGTTGAGACATAGGATTCGATTAATTGAGTCAATGCATCCATGCCATTAGCCGCAATCACAGCTGGTGGACAACTCTCCAGCAAATCAGGGTCGACTATAGCCAGGCTTGCCATCAATTGATTATCTCTAAAAGACTTCTTAAAACCCTGTTCTCCCAAACGACTTAACACAGCATTTTTAGTCGCTTCACTACCCGTTCCGGCTGTGCTTGGTACTGCGATAAAGGGAACCGATGGCCCGCAATACTTATGTTCAGGTCCAACGCCTTCCAGATAATCCATTACCGACTTATTGATCTTAAGTAAACCGGCAATTGCTTTGGCAGCATCCATTGCACTCCCGCCTCCGACAGCAACCACAACATCAATACTCTGACGATGATACTGAGCTATCACTTCATCAACCAGATCTGGAGAGGGTTCTCCATCCACCTTTATCTGGTGATAGCGAATATTGGCAGTCTCAAGAGATTGTATTAAAGGCAACCACCATTTGGCTTTAGCCCAGGAATTACCACCTGTAACTAGCAGGATAGTCCGTCCAAATTTACATATTGCTTCAGGTAGTAAACTTATCTTTCCTGAACCAAACAGAATTTCCGGTAAATGGGAGACAGAAAATTGCATCATTATTTACAGACTAAAAAGCCAGTGAAATATCTTTATGATGAGACAAACAACCCGCTATTTGCTCTGCCTGATTAAGATTTAACTTAGGCTGCATTCTCAATCCGATATTATTTTTAACGACTTCATCAAATTGCTGTAAAACGCTTAAATATTGTTTTTTCGCCTGTGAGCGCCAGTTTATTTCCTGCTCAAGTATATTTATAGCCTTAATCAGTAATCCGGCTGCTTTGTCTCTATCCTGTGTTTTCTTTAAAGCCCGGCGGGCCTTAGATAATGGCGACTTAATTGTGTGAGCATTTTTTATTGCAGATAGAGAATCTTCTAAAGCCTTAATTTTTTCCATAGCAGTTTCAACGTCGGCATTACGAATAATGGCATGCAAGGCTTCCAGCTCAGGTTGAAGTTTACTCATGGCGTCAGTCGCCAGGATCATAGTTTGAGTATCCTGAATAACCTGATAATTATCATCCACCAGACGGCGGTATTTATTTCGAGCTATTTTTTCCTGCTTCGATAGATCAAGATAAGTTTCTCTTGCCTGTTTCCAGTGCGCAGGAATTTTCGCGGATAATTGATGCTGTTCCGCTTTTAATTGTGTGATGTTTTTTTGTAATAATTCAATTTCACTACTTTCATCTTGTTCAGAATACTCAAGTTGCTGGATTTGATCTTCGACTGTATCTATTTTTTTATCGAATTTACGAATATCTCTCTGAATACTACGTACATCACGATGCAAAGGTTCATATTCAATAATAAAATCAGCCAGCGCTTTGTGCGCAACATTCACCTGTGAAACAAGCTCAAATACTTTGCCCATTTCATTTAAACTTTGCTGTAAATTCTGACTGTAGTCGTCAGGAAAATAGCTGGTATTCTGTTGCTTGAGTCGATTCAAAGCAGTTTCAATATTGCTTTTTTGACGGTTATATTCGTCAAATACCATATCCTCAAGACATAATTGCAATCGTGGATTATTTGGAGGAGGAGCAGTATCAGAGGTTAAATAGGTTCTGTTTGGCAGGTAGTTAATCAGCGAAGGAAACATACCTGCAATAAATAATCCGGCTAATTGCAAAGCGATAAAAGCAATAGCACCTTTATAAATATGCAGAGTTTTAACAATGGCTGGAGCAACACCTCTTAAATAAAATAAAGCGAAACCAAATGGTGGTGTTAAAAATGAGGTTTGAATATTTAAACCAACCATAACACCAAACCAGACAGCAGTAACATTTGCTTCAGGGTTAGCCAGTAAAATGGGGGCAACAATAGGCACAACCACTACCGCAATTTCTATAAAGTCCAGAAAAAATCCGAGTAGAAATATAACCAGCATAACCACGATAAACTGTACCCAGAAGCCACCTGGTAAGGTGGTTAGATATTGTTTCACCAGTTCTTCACCACCAAATGCGCGGAAAGCTGATGTCAACATAGCAGCACCTATAAGAATGATAAAAACCATCGATGTCGTTTTTGCAGTTTCTATCATGACGTCATGCAAAATATGATTAATTTTATGAGTACGCCAGATAGCCCAAACCACAGAAGTCAGTAAGAAAAAAACGGCTATTAGCGCCAGGTAAATACCAAGTCGATCCTCATCATTACTAATATTTTTGATATTTAAATCATAATTCTTTAGAAGAACGCCTATTGCCAGCACTGACAAAATAGCCATAGCAGCAGGATAGTAAGCAGTTTTACTGCCTTGAGTTAATCGATAACTCCCCATTAGCAAAGCACCAACTGCACCTATAGCACCAGCCTGATTTACTGTAGCAATGCCTAAAACAATAGAACCTAAAACAACAAAAATCAGAACCAGAGGAGGAACCAGTGCAAGTAAAACTGTCTTTACAAACTGTCTGTCATATTTACCTTCGTAAGGTACTGGTGGAGCAAGCTTTGGGTTTATAACAGCAGAAATAAAAATATAAGCCATATACAGGCCCACCAGAATCAGGCCAGGAACAAAAGCGCCCATAAACATATCACCTGCACTAGCTGATACCACATCAAAATTTCCCGGCATGGAGTACTCACCGGTTATTTGTCTGTATGCAGCTTTTCTTGCAGTATTTGCCTGATCAGCAGCACTGGATAACTGATCGGCCAGAATAATCAATACTATCGACGGTGGAATAATCTGCCCCAGAGTACCAGAAGCACAAATAGTGCCGCAGGCCAGGGATTTTGAATAGTTATTGCGTAACATGGCTGGTAAGGATATGAGCCCCATAGCGATCACTGTCGCACCCACTATACCCGTTGTAGCAGCCAGCAATGCACCCACAAAAATAACAGAAATACCCAGACCTCCAGGCACCGGACCAAATAACTGGGCCATGGCAACTAAAAGATCTTCAGCAATTTTAGAGCGTTGCAACATAATCCCCATAAACACAAATAAGGGAATGGCTATTAAAGTGTCTCGCTCGACAACCCAGTATAAACTTCGAAAGTTTGTGACTCCCGCACTAAGCCATTGATTCGGCCCTCCATGTGAGAAAAAAGCAGCCGTATCATCTGCGAATAAATATCCACATAATGAGGCAATGGCTATAGTCAAAATTGCCGAACCTGGCAATGCAAAGGCAACTGGAAAACCAGAGGTCAGCGCAACCACCATCAAAAGAATCAGTAGCAGTAGAAAATAAATTTCCATTAGTTTTCTCCCTGCCCACTCTGTAAATTCATATCAATATCTACAGGTAATTCTGCATCATCTTGGGACTCATCATCACTGTCTAATGGTTGCATAATTGTTGCAACATTGAGCAGAAAATAACTACAAAACTGGATGATCATACTGACCGCAAATACAACCAGAAACCCAGCCATGAGATATTTCACGTACATACCATATCCACTTTGAGAAATTTCAAAACTCAATAAAGGAGCATTAATACTATTGCCTTTACCGCCCATACCATGCATCAAAATTACCCAGCACAAAGGCAATCCGAGAAAAAGTGAACCAAAGATATTGCTAAATGCTTTTTTCTGCCGGCTAAATCCGGCATATAAAACATCCACTCTGACATGACCATCATTGATCAAGGTATAGGCACTGGCAAATAAAAATAAAGCGGCATACCAGAATCGAACCAGATCGCCCTGAAATGCCTGTTCGTAAGAAAAAACGAAGCGGGTTAAAACAATTTGAAACTCAGCTAATACAACCATCAGCGCCAGCCAGGAAAAACTGATGTGACGAAAAATCAATGCAAATACAAAAGCACTCAGTAACAATGGATAATGTATATAAGTGCCTCGGAATGAAGGGCGTCCCAATTGAGCCAGTAAATCATCGCTCAACCAGAATCCCAGGAAATTTTCTATGCGCAGAAATGATATCAACATATCAGCAAAACCGATTAACATCACCGCCCAGAACGCAGCACGTACGAAATAGGCAGCAAAAGTCTGTAAACGGGCAGATTCAACTCGTAATGAAGTTGAAGCTATTCTGATACTGTAAAAGATAGAAAATAATAATATGATCAGATAACCGGAAACCAGATACCCGCTTTGTTGAATCTGCTCATCTGAAAGTTCAACCGAGTCATTTCCATACCAGCCAAAATGTTCAAACAAATGGTAGGGGCCTGAAAAATCCTGCCAGTACACCAGGTAATTATTTAAAAGATAGAGAAAAACAGAACTGACCATTACATAAGACAGAACTTTACTCGCAATTGAAACGGGATGATTGGACAGCTTTTCAGTCATCTAAATTATTGTCTAAATATGAATTAAAAATTTCGAAAATAACAAACTACTTAAATAAAAACGGAGCCTTATGGCCCCGTTTTTATTAGCAAAAAATTAGCCTTTAAACGCCCAGCACACGGTTTCTCTGACGAATATATTCAACATCACCAATTTTAGCCCAACCACCAACCTCCTGACGAGCCTGTAGAAAGCTATCGTGTATTTTCTTGGCAAGAGCACTATGAGCACGAACTTCAGCGAACACTTCTTCAGCAGCCTCACCGAAACTATCATAGGTATCATCACTAAATTTCCGTAACTTCACACCTTGCTCATTAATCAATTTTGTAAGATAAGAACCATTTTTAGCATTGTATTCAGACATCATCATTGAATTTTCCGTTTCCGCTGCAGCTCTAACAATGGCCTGATCTGATTTGGAAAGACTATCCCACCATTTCTTGTTCATGCCAATATTTAATGAAGACCCGGGTTCATGCATACCTGGATAATAATAGTACTTGGCAGCTTCGTAGAATTTCATAAAACTATCATTCCAGGGACCAACCCATTCTGTTGCATCTATCGCACCCGAGACCAGATTTTCATAAATCTGTCCACCGGGAAGAGAAACCGGAGAGGCTCCCAGTTTAGCCAGCACATCGCCACCTAAACCAGGCATACGAATTTTCAGGCCCTTAAAATCACTGGCTGATGACATTTCTTTACGAAACCAGCCTCCCATCTGAACACCTGTATTACCGCAAGGTAAGCCTTTAATTCCAAATTCACCCGCTAATTCATCATGCAGGGCTTCACCGCCACCAAAACGATACCAGGCATTAAATTCAGTATAAGTCAGACCAAATGGGACTGTCGTAAAATAAGCCCACCCCGGATGCTTACCTTTCCAGTAATAATCACCCGCATGATAAATATGAGAATTACCAGAGGCTACCTCATCAAGAGAATCAAATGCTTTTACGCGTTCACCAGCTGCAAAATAATTGACCTTCATACGGCCACCGGACATAAGCTCCAGATTTTTAGCAAAACGCTGAGCACCAGTACCTAAACCAGGAAAATCACGAGGCCAGGTAGAAACCATATTTATTTCAATTCGTTTTTTGGCAATAGCAGGCGCAGCAACAACTGCAGTGGCCGTTCCCAAAGCAGTGGCAACACCAGTTTTCAAAAGATCACGACGTTTCATTTATTATTTCCTCAAAGAAGTATTTTTATATTTTTAGCTCATCAATCAGCAAGCTTAATATTATTAAAACAGATTGATAATGACCTTTATGAGAAGTCACATCAAGCCAGATAAATTATAAGCTTATTAATAAATTATTAATCCAGATATTTATGTAAAAAACTCAATGTCCTTGACCATGCCAGGGCAGCATCATCAGCATCGTATCTAGCACCGCTGGGATTCGCGAAAGCATGATTAGCGGTATACCAGTGATGGGTATATTTTTTACCGGCCTTATCCATTTCTCTTTCAAAGTCACCGACCATTTTTTCATTGATATTATTATCCAGTGTTCCGAAATGCCCAAGTACAGGACTCTGCAAAGAAGCCAGCTGTTTCGCAGTTTTATTCAGGTGACCATAATAAATTACGGTTGCATCAACGGCGGTTAGCAGAGAAGTATTAAGTGACCACCCACCACCAAAACACCAGCCCAGGGTGGCAACTTTGCCATTCCCTTTAGGGTTAGATTTTAACCAGTTTACCCAGCTTACAACCGCTTCATTGGCTAAATTTTTATCCATTCCCATCATCAGAGCTTTCGCATCTTTTCCGGTAGTGGCCACTTTACCATTGTACATATCGACTGCTACCACCAGAAAGCCTTCATTTGCAAACTCTTTAGCGACTGCCTTGATTTGATCATTTAACCCCCACCATTCGTGAATTAAAAACAGGGTAGGCGCATTATCCTGCTTAGGGTAAGCGACGACAGCTGAAGTCTTTTGCCCATTGGGCATTTTAATACTGATATCCTCAACACCTTTGGCAGCTGCACTGGCAAGTACCGGGTCAGCCAGCACGGCAGCTAAAGGTAAACTGATGAGCCCTTTAATAAAGGATCTACGCTTATCCTGTGGCACGACAATCGGTGCCATATGGCTATAATCAGTGCCACAACCAAATTCATCACACATATTTATTCCTCTCTTTAATTGGTATTTTATTATCTTTTTTAGTTTCGAATTTTGTTTCTACATTTTATGAGGTTTCCATAACCGTTTTACTATCCCCTTTTCTAATCCATTCAGCCACATCCTCGTAAATTGATAACATAACAGGAATCACCATTAAAATCAGCAAGGTTGCATAAGCCAGTCCAAAAGCAATAGAAACTGCCATTGGTATTAAAAATTGAGCCTGACGTGAAGTTTCAAATAGCAACGGTGTTAATCCTGCAACAGTAGTCATGGAAGTTAATATAACTGCACGTAAACGCTGACAGGCAGCTTCAACCAGAGCTTCATTGATCGGCATTCCTTTTGCCCGAATGTGTTTATAAAACATCACCAGAATAATTGAATCATTCACCACGATGCCAGAAAGCCCAAAAAATCCAAACAGCGATAACATGGTCATGTCCATACCCATCAACCAGTGACCCAGTACAGCGCCAGTCAGGCCAAGTGGAATCGTCACCATCACCAGTAAAGGCCAGCCATATGATGAAAACACCCAGGCTAAGACAAGATAAATTAATGCAAAAGCAACACCAACTCCAATTTTCATATCACCCAAAGCTTCACGTTGACTGGCAGCACTGCCTTCCAGAGAATATTCAATGCCATAGCGACCAGCTAAATCAGGTAAAGTGGATTTCTTTAGATCTGTTGTTATCTGACTGGCGTTATTAACCTCATCATCAACATCGGCAGTAACAGATACAGCCAGTACCCCTTCAGCATGTCGTAAAGCCTCAAAACCCTGTTTTGATGACCAGCTTGCAACGCTGTTTAAAGGCACAAAACGCCCATCAGGTAATAATATGGGTAGTTTATCCAGACTTGTTAAGTTACGTTTTTCGTAATCAGGTAACTGAACCTTGACATCAACTTCATCAGCACCATCCTGAAATCGTTGTAATAACACACCATCATAAGCAGCTCTTAACTGCCTGCCCAGGTCAACAATGCTTAATCCCAGAGATTCACCTGCCGGCGTTAAAGAATAAATCAATTGCTCAACCCCATAAGGTAAATCATCATCAATCGCACTTACTCCGGCAATATCTTTAATTGCTTCAGCCAGTTCAAGTGCTGCCAGCTTCAATTGTGTGGGATCATCACCGGTTAGACGGACTTCAAGATCATGACGTGAAGGCCCCATTTTGCGCGAAGCAATGCTAAATGATTCGATACCAGCAGGTATTTTAACCTTTTTTCTCCATTCGCTGATAAATTGATTATTTTTAGTTTTACGGCTATCTGGAGCTGTTAATTCAACATAAATAGAACCATTACGTTCACCTTTAATAGAACGCCCCTGACCACTGGAAGCAGAGTGTAAAACGTAGTAGGTATCCACCACTTTTTCATCAAATGAATCCATAGTATCCAGCAAGGACTGTTCGACTTTAGACAGAAATTTATCAACTGCCTGCTGCCCGGTACCGGCAGTAAATCTTACATTGGCATAAACCGTGGTAGATTCTGGTGCAGGGAAAAAACGCCACGCCACCCGGTTACCTGCAATTAAACCCACCGCAAATATAAAAACACCCACACCAACTGCCAGTGTTGTCCAGCGAAATTTTATAGCCAGAGCAACAAACGGACGAAATTTTCTATCTCTGAAATGCTCATAAGTATTATCCAGCCAAAGTCGAAAGCCAGAAGGTTTTGCATGATGAACACCAACAAAGGCATGCCGTAAATGACCAGGCAAAATGTAGAAACTTTCTACCAGAGATGCAATGATAACACTGATTATAACCATTGGAATTGCGATCATAATATTACCCATTCGCCCACCGACAATCATCAAAGGTAGAAAAGCCGCAATCGTCGTTAACGAAGATGCCATAACAGGCCCCAGCATTCTTCGGGCACCACCTTCGGATGCCTTTAACGGGTCTTCCCCCATATCATAATGTGCCTGAGCATCTTCACCCACCACAATCGCATCATCAACAATAATTCCCAGTGCCATAATAAGCGCAAATAGACTAATCATATTGATGCTACCACCGGTTATATACAACACAGCTAAAGTAGCCATAAATGAAATGGGAATACCCACCGCGACCCAGAAAGCAACGCGGGTAGACAGAAAGGCATACAATATAAGTAACACCAGTAAAAGGCCTCCAGCACCATTTTTGACCAGCAACATGATGCGATCCTTGATTAATTGCCAGCGTTCACTAAAAACTTTAACCGTCACGTTTGGAGGTAATGTCGGTGTAACGTCATCAACCCATTTTTGCAGAATTTCTGCAGATTTTAGTGAGTCTCCATTTTCACTTCGACTTAATACCAGTACAGCTGCTTTTTTATTCTGCAAAGTAATTGTTTCACTACCGCTTTTAATACGCCTTTCTATCTGGGCAATATCTCCAAGATTGATACGGTTTCCTTCACCGCCCATTATCGGCAAATCATTAAAGCTTTTAGGGGTTCTACGTTGATTTAAACTGCGTAATTCACGTGTACCATCATTCTCACCGACCAGGCCAGCCGGTAAATCCTGACTCAACTGATCAACCCGGCTACCAATTTGAGAAAGACTTAAACCAAGATTGTACATTTGCTCGGAAGGTACTGAGATTACAATTGATTCTTTTGGCAAACCTTCCAGCGCTATATTATCTATACCCCGATCCAGTAACTGTCTTTCAAATTGTCTGGCCAGTTTGCGTAAATCATCCAGATTATCCGGCCCGCTAATTAATACTCTGGCAACAGATTCATAACGAACAGTCTGTGAAACCCTGATTTGTTCAGCATCCTGCGGCAAACTGGTAAAATCATCTACCGCTTTGCGTACTTCATCGAGTGCCAGAATCATGTCTGACCCCTCATCAAACTCCAGTGTAATGCCGGATAAACCTGGCGCTGAAGATGAACTCATTTCTTTCAGGTTATCGATACTTCTAAGACGTTGTTCAAGCGGAAGAGTTATGGCACGTTCTACATCTTCAGCACTGGCCCCGCTCCAGCTTGTACTAACTGAAATAACATCCAGTTCAAAAGTAGGAAAAAACTGTACATTTAGTTTTATTAAAGCAACCACTCCTGCCAGAATCATGATCACCATGAGCAGATTAGGAGCGACCTTATGCTTTGCAAAAATCCCTAATAAATCATCTTTATGTTGCATTATCAGGTCACCTTATTCAGCTTTTGTCATGGACGAGTTTAACCTTTAATCCATCAACTGCATTTGATAAATGAGTGGTTATTATTTGATCACCAGCCTTTATTTTATCGCTACGAATTAATAAAGTCGGTTCATCAAACACAGAGCCATATTGTCCGACAGTTTCCACATTGATTGAAACCATACGATCATCGCGCAATAGAAAAACACGGTTATTGCCATAAATAGAACGATATGGCACAGCTATCACATTTTGCTGAACTGTACGTTGTAATTTGACTTTTAATAAATTACCGATACGTAAATATTGAGTGCCCTCAGTTACCTTAAAAAACACATCAATACCATCAGCACGTGCTTTACCGGCCAGGCGATTCAATTCAAGTTTAAACTGAGTTCCTGTTAATTCTGCCGTAGCAGTTAAGTTTTTTTCATTTTCCAGAGCATTTTGAATTTCAGACTGATAAATTGCTGGAATACTGGCTTTCACTTCCAGAGAATCCAGCGGATACAGACTAATCAGCAAATCAGCTACTCTCACTCTATCACCTGCTGATACAGGCACTTCAGAAACGATACCGTCAAAAGCTGCCTTAATTTCACTTCGTTCTATCGCCAGTTCGGTTTCAGCCAGACGCGCTCTTGCACGAGCTAATCTGGCCTGTAACTGCTTTACTGAAGATTTATAACGATCAACTTCCAGTTGTTTGGCTAATAATGCCAGTTCCTGCTTACCTAATAGTTCATAGGCATTACTTAAAGCGGATTCAGAGCTTAAATTGTTCTTTTTAAGACGCTCAATTCTCCTGACTTCCTTATTCGCCAGTTCCAGTAACTTTTTTTCCTGCTCTACAGCTTTTAGATTTGATTGATGACGAAGTCTGGATTCTGTAATTTGTGACTCAAAATCGGCTACATCAGCGGCTGCCTGCAAATTTGCTGCAGCAAAATCACGACTATCCATCGTGACCATTAATTGACCGGCTGAAACCCTGTCTCCGGCACTCACTAAAACCTCAGCAACCTGACCCGCTCCAGGCGCAGCGGCTCTTAACAGAGACTGGCTTTGAACCTCACCATGAAGAATTAAATCTGGTGCTAATGAACCGGGCTCTACCTGAATAGCATTAACTCGCCAGACTTTCTCCCTGGCGACCGGTTTCTTGCGATCAGGTACAGATGACTTCATATAGGAAAAAGCACTTACCGCCAGCACAATAATCAAAGCAGGCAAGACCCGACTGAGGACTAATCGTTTATTCATAAATGTCAATTTAAATAGAATTAATACAATGTAGCAAGTTTACAGGAATGACCCTGTATGACCGAATACTTTCAATAAAATTCATTAATTTTAATGTTATTAATTTACGCATTATTCGCAGTGACTTGAACAATTGCAATTGTTAGAATAATCCCATTAATCTGGAGATATAAAATGCAATATAAATTATTTACTATGGCTTTAATCGCCACTCTTACAATTTCTGTTTCAGGATGCTCTACTTTAGATCCTTATACCGGGGAATCGAAAACCAGTAATGCCACAAAAGGTGGGGCTATAGGTGCTGGTATAGGCGCATTGATTGGTTATGTATCAGCGAGAGATAAAAGCAGTCGTGACCGTCGCAAAGCCATACTTGTCGGCGCAGGTGTTGGTGGCGTTACTGGTGCTGGTGTCGGCGTATATATGGATAAGCAGGAAAATGAATTACGCAAAAAACTGGAAGGAACAGGTGTCAGTGTTACCCGTAATGGTGATGAGGTTGTTTTAAACATGCCAGGTAATATTACATTTGCAACAGGCAAATCAACTCTACAACCAAATTTTAGTGAAGTACTGGATTCAGTGGTTATAGTTCTGAATGAATTTAATCAAACCTTAATAGAAGTGGCCGGACATACTGATAGTGTAGGCTCAACAGAATCGAACCAGAAGTTATCCTACTACCGGGCCACTAGTGTTGGAAACTATTTAATTGATAATGGCAATATACCATTTGATCGAGTAATGACAGTCGGTCGAGGAGAAGGTCGTCCAATTGCCGACAATAAAACAGAAGAAGGTCGAGCTAAAAACAGACGTGTTGAGCTTACCTTAATTCCTATAGAAGCAGAAGGTTAAGCAACAAGCTTTACAACAACTCAAAAAGGCTGCCTCTATGCAGCCTTTTTTGTGGACAATAGTTTTATACTCTACAATCACTAGCAACTTCTTGGCAAAAATATACAGGGAATTATCTGATGAAGAAAATCTTGTTTATCGTATTACTATCAGCTTTAGCATCAAATTTATTCAACAACGCCTGTGCTGAATCAAGGTCAAACGCAGAAGATCAAACTGAACTTAGTTTAACCATTTACAATGGAGGACGTGCACTGGTAAGAGATAAACGACAGATAAATTTAACCACCCCAACCAGCAACATAGCGTTTATGGATGTTGCTGAAAAAATCATGCCACAAACCGTCGCCATCGAAGGGCTTGACGTGCTGGAACAGAATTATGATTTTGACCTGCTATCACCGACTTCATTAGTTAACAAAAATTTAGGTAAAAGTGTCCGTCTGGCACGTCGTTCCAATGAAACAGGTGAAACCATTGAGTGGAGCGAAGGCACAATTCTTTCAACCAATGGCGGTATTATCCTGAGAATGGAAGATGGTAGTCTTGAGGCACTCAAACAGGATAGTAATTTTCATATGGTATTCAGGGAAATTCCTGACAACCTGCGCACCACACCAACTCTGTCACTTTTATTAAAACAAAAAGTAGAAGGATTAAAGAATGTTGAAATAACTTATCTGACGACTGGGATTAGCTGGCAAAGTGATTATGTATTACAGCTCAACGAGAAGGAAAACCTGGCCATGCTGGATAGCTGGATTACACTCAATAATGAAAGCGGTATTGATTATCAAAATACAAATCTGCAACTACTGGCCGGAGATGTCAATATGCTGCGGCCGCAGGCTATGTATGCAATGATGGAAGATAATTTTCCCCAGCAAAGAATAATGGCCAGCCCTGTGCCTCAACAGGCTTTACACGGCTATCATCTTTATAGCATTCCACACAAAACAACCATTAACAATAAACAGTCAAAACAGATCAAGTTATTTGCCACTAATAATATTCCAGTTCAGAAAAGACTGGAAGATCAGAGTTATATCAATAATTTTGGTGAGACCCCAATAAAATCTAAACCGGATCAATATTTAACTTTTAAAAATACTAAACCTGCCCTGGGAGTAGCACTACCTAAAGGCACTATAAGAGTGTATGGACAAGATAAATCAGGCAATAAACAATTTATTGGTGAAGACAGAATTGAGCATACTGCGGTAAATGATGAGCTGGAAATCAAACTCGGTAAAGCTTTCGATATTTCGATTGAAAGAATGACTAAAAATTTCCGTCAACTCAGCAAGAAACAAACTTTACTCAGTCAACAGATAAAAATTAACAATGGTAGCAAACAACTTCAGACAGTCAAACTCCGTGAAATAATGCCAACCCGTAACTGGCATATCAATAACCCTTCGCAACCTCTCTCAAGCCCATCGCCAAAAGTTGCCGAATTTACTGTCACTATTGAAGCCTTAACAAATATGATTGTGACTTATGATGTAACATTAAACCTGTAATTCGGGGATATTTTTGAAATACTCAAGAGCGGATGGGTTAGCTAATGCCCCCAGATTTTTGACTGGCCGATTATGCACAATTTCCCTGACGGCCAGTTCAACTATTTTACCGGATTTAGTACGAGGTATTTCCGCGACCTGCACCACTTTTGCCGGCATATGGCGTGGTGTACATTTTTGCCGAATAGTATTGCGTATGGTCGTGATCAAGTCATCATCCAGTATTAATCCATTTTGCAATACGACAAATAAAACAACACGCACATCATTATCCCAGTCCTGCCCGATTACAATACACTCGACAACTTCATCAATTTGCTCAACATGACGATAAATTTCAGCCGTACCAATACGCACACCACCGGGATTCAAAGTTGCATCTGATCGTCCATAGATCTGTACTCCATCATTTTTTGTCAGACGAACATAATCACCATGATGCCAGACATTATGATATTTTGAAAAATATGCCTGATGATATTTTTCACCCGTTTCATCACCCCAGAAGTATAAAGGTTGAGAAGGAAAAGTTTGCGTACAGACCAGTTCACCTTTTTCATCGTAAACAGCTTCACCCTGTTGATTATAAACTTCTACAGCCATCGCCAGCCCCCGGCACTGACTCTCTCCGCGATAAACAGGTAATAATGGATTACCCAGTACAAAACAGGAAACAATATCGGTGCCACCAGAGATCGATGCCAGATTGACATCTTTTTTGATTTCATCATACACAAAATCAAAACTCTCAGGTGCCAGCACAGAACCGGTAGAACAAATAGTGCGTAAAGCAGACAACTGATGAGTTTGGCGAGGATGTATTTGATTCTTTTTTAAAGCATCAATATATTTTGCAGAAGTACCAAATAAAGTCATATCCAGCTGGTCAGCATAATCCCATAAAACTCTGCCATCCGGATAAAAGGGCGCTCCATCATATAAAACAACTGTCGCTTTCAAAGCAAGTGCACTGACCAGCCAGTTCCACATCATCCAGCCACAGGTTGTAAAATAAAAAACTCTGTCTCCTTTTTTAATATCACAATGCAGACTTTGCTCTTTTAAGTGTTGTAATAATACACCCCCAACCTTATGCGTAATGCACTTGGGTTTACCTGTCGTACCAGAGGAATAGAGAATATAAAGCGGGTGATTAAAATCCGTTTGTACAAAGTTTATATCCTCATCATGTTCGGTTTGTAAAATCGTTTTCCAGCTCAGCAGGTTTTCATCAAAAGAAATAGTACCCAGAGGAACTTCAACGACTTGCTGTAAAGTTGCTAAACCCTGTCTAATTTTCCTGACCTTATGGCGTATATCAATTGTCTTGCCATTATAAAAATAACTGCCAGTCGTAAATAATATTTTTGGCTGGGTCTGACCAAAACGATCAATTACCGAGTCTTCGCCAAAATCCGGAGAAGTCGATGTCCAGATAGCCCCAAGACTTGTTGTGGCCAACATCGCGACAATCGTTTCAGGCATATTAGGTAAATATGCAGCAACCCTGTCGCCTGATTTTATACCCTGAGAATCCAGCCAGGCAGACACTGCAGCAACCTGTTCATATAACTCATTAAAGCTCAACTGGTATTCAATTTTATTTTCAGCCTTAAATGAAATGGCAATATTATCGCTTCGTTCACGTAATAAATTTTGTGCAAAATTCAGGCGGGCATCAGGAAACCAGAGCGCTTTTTCAATATTATCCCCATTGATCAGGATACGCTGCCCTTTTTCACCTGCAACATCACAGAACGCCCATAACATGGACCAGAATATTTCTTTGTGTTGCACTGACCATTGATACAAACTGTCATAATCTGCAAAAGATAGTCCAATGTTTGATTTAACAAAGTCCATAAACTTTGTTAAATTGGCCTGAGCAGATTGATTAGCTGATGGAACCCAGAGGGGATTTTGCTGATTCATTGTCATTTAATCATAACGCTAGAAAATAATAGTGTGACAAACTTATCAGGAAATGAATAATAACTGAACCGTCTAATAATAAAATTCAAGATTATGGAAATAAAAATTATAAAAGCCGATATTACGACACTGGAAGTTGACGCTATAGTAAATGCGGCCAATAACAGTCTACTGGGAGGTGGAGGCGTCGATGGCGCAATTCATCGTGCTGCAGGAGCGGAGTTACTGGCAGAATGTAGATTACTGAAGGGTTGTGAAACCGGTGATGCTAAAATCACTCAAGCATATCAGCTACCTGCTAAATTTGTTATTCATACAGTTGGCCCGGTCTGGCGGCAGGGTCAGCAAAACGAAGCTGAATTACTCTCATCCTGTTACCGGAATAGTTTGAAATTAGCACAGCTCAATCACTGCAAATCTATTGCTTTCCCCGCTATCAGTTGCGGTGTTTATGGATACCCGATCACACAGGCCTGCCAGATAGCAGTTGACACAGTCATAGCCACATCACATTCTTTGCAACAGATTGATCAAATTATTTTCTGCTGCTTTAATGATGAGATAAAGCTGACTTTAACTGATGCAATCTCCAGACATAATATATAAAGATTAACAGAGTAGCCCTTTGAGTAATGCTATGTTCCAGCTTAAAATAGATGATCAGCTACAGCTGGTCGTGCTTTACCCTGCTCTCGCTCAGGAACTTTTTGAGCTGGTAGATCAGAATCGTGACTATCTCTCTGTCTGGCTACCTTTCCCTCCAGTCATTAAATCTGTAGATGATACGATGAACTTTATTGAAAAATCTGTTAATGGATTTGGAGAAGGTAACTTCTTTCACCTGGGTATTAAAGAACAGGGAAAACTTGTCGGTGTAACTGGCTTCAATAAGATCTACAAATCATTAAAGAAAGTTGATATAGGATACTGGTTAGCCGAAAGACACCAGGGCAAAGGCATTATAAATCGTAGCTGCCAGGCAATGATTCAATATGCGTTTGAAGCGCTTGATATGCAAAAAGTAGAAATTCGAGCTGCCAGGGATAATCTCAAAAGCCGTGAAGTTTGCGAAAAACTGGGATTTACGCTGGAAGGCATCATCACAAACTCAGCAAACCTTAATGGTAAGATTCAGGACTTTGCTATTTATGGCTTACATAAGGAATAACGATGCAAACTCACATCCTGAATTCATTAAATCAGGCAAAAGAAGCTATTGAATCTGTTATTGAAAACCAGAAAACAATTAACAAAATTGAACAGGCTGCAAATATTATAATATCCACATTACAATCAGGTGGTCGGATTTTCTCCTGCGGTAATGGTGGATCAATGAGTGATGCCATGCATTTCGCGGAAGAGTTAACCGGAAAGTTTAGAAATGAACGAGCCGCACTCCCTGCCACAGCAATTAGTGATGCTGGACATATAAGCTGTGTTGCTAATGATTATGGTTACGACTATATTTTTTCTCGATATTTACAGGCGCATGCCAGTACAAAAGATTGCCTGCTAGCTATCAGTACCAGTGGTGAAAGCCGCAATATTATAGAAGCAACTAATTATTGCCTGCAAAACAATATCGCTATTATATCCCTGACAGGAAAAGAGAACTCAACATTAAGTACACTTGTTACAGTCGATATTTGCACTCCGGGTGGTGAATACTCTGATCGCACACAGGAACTACATATTAAAATAATTCATATCATAATTGAACTCATAGAAAGAGCATTGTTTAAACAGAATTATGTTTGATCGATATGGATAGTAAATAAGATATATAGTCTTTCTAACCCTCTTATCAAAAATTTACAGGACGCTCAGTGAATTCAACAATCAATTTCAAACAAAAATTAAAATCAGCCTGGAATAAGAATAATTCTCTGGTCTGTGTCGGGTTGGACCCTGACTTATCCAGACTACCCGAAACCTTGAATAATTCCGCAGATGCTATCTTTAATTTTAATAAAGCCATCATCGATTCCACTGCTGATCTGGTCTGTGCCTATAAACCCCAGATAGCCTATTTTTCAGCCGTAAATGCAGAAGAACAGCTGGAAAAAACAATCCACTACATCCAGTCAAATTATCCTGATATTGCCGTTATCCTTGATGCAAAACGCGGGGATATTGGTAGCACAGCCGAAATGTATGCTAAAGAAGCCTTTCAGAGGTATGCTGCAGATGCGGTCACTGTCAATCCTTATATGGGTTTTGACTCGGCTCAAGCATTTTTAAAACATCAGGAACGTGGCATTATTTTTTTATGCCGGACATCAAATGCCGGTGCCGGAGATATTCAGGATTTAGTGGTTAACGGGGAACCATTGTATGAAAAAATTGCAACCATGATCACCCGTCAATGGAATAAAAACGATAATTGCCTGTTAGTAGTAGGTGCAACCTGGCCATCACAAATGGCAAAAATACGATCTATTGTTGGAGACATGCCACTCCTGGTTCCAGGAATCGGGGCACAGGGTGGAGATATAGAACAAATTATCAAAGCGGGTCAGACAAGTGATGGAGAAGGATTAATTATCAGCTCTTCCAGGGCTATAATATATGCCAGTAGCGGTAATGATTTTGCCGAGGCGGCAAGAAAAGAAACACAAAAACTGAGAGACTCTATTAATCAGTACCGAATAAATCAACACCGTTAAAAATGGATTTAGTGCTAAAATATAGCTTTAAAGATTCAGTGCACTTTTAGATAAAATGAGCCGGATTATTTTACTTTATTCTACGACAGATGGTCATACACTTAAAATCTGTAAATTCCTGCAATCTATTATCGAACAACATAATCATCAAATTAGCTTAAACCCTGTGGAACAATTTGATGGCGATCTGAGCAGTTTTGACAAGATCATCCTCGGTGCAAGCATTCACTATGGTAAACACCATCAATCGGTATATGACTTTATCGAAAAAAATCAAAAGATTCTGGAGAAATCCTCGAATGCATTTTTCTCAGTCAATCTGGTAGCGAGAAAGCCAGATAAGAATCAGCCACATAACAACCCTTATCTGAAAAAATTTCTCACTCAAATTTCATGGAAACCTGAAGCACTAGCTGTTTTTGCAGGAAAACTGGATTATCAACGTTATAGCTTCTGGGATCGTCAAATGATTCGTCTGATTATGTGGATTACAAAAGGACCAACAGATCTTAATAGCAAAATAGAATTCACAGACTGGCAACAGGTTGAAAGCTTTGGACATAATATTGCTAAAATATAGCCATTTAACCTAGTGTACTTTCCTAAACTGTATGTAGATTATAGAAGCCCCCAAATTTCCCAAGACAAGGCGCAGTTTGCAGGCAATGGCGCCTCCCTTGTCAAGAACTGCAACGCCGGATTGGGGGATTTGGGGGCTTCCCTTCGGGCGAGACGGGAAACAGCCATCTGCTGCGTTGTCATCCTTGAAAAGGGCATACCATTCCCTGCGGATGACGCCTTGCATATGACTATTTCCCGTCTCGCTATAACCTGCATACAGTTTAGGACAGTACACTAGTAAGCTGTAAGCCCTTGATTTAGATTTAAATGTAATTAAGGGATGAAGGTAAAGATGGAATGGCATTTAAGATCATTTTCGTCAAATAGAGAACAGCTCTAAAGAAAATGATCTGAAAATCGGAGTATTTCTAGCCAGCTTAAAAAATCATCAATTGTGTTAATTCGAAGCCGACCTGAGATTCTCTCACTTAACCGGCCTCCTGGCTGCGTTTATTTTCGATAATTCGATCATTAATAAATTTAGCAGCTGATTCAACTGTGGTCTTTACCCTTTCTTCCATTTCCTCATGCTCGCCTGGTGCTAAATAATAAATCATATCTATTTCATGCCGGATATATCTGGATGGTAATCGGGTAAGCGAATAACAGGCCACATCCAGAAAAAAATCTTCATCCTTGTCTTTAAACTTATCTACAAGTGTTCCATTAATATAATCGAAAACCAGGTGTTCATAATAGTTATACAAGCTCGCAAAATTCATTTTACTCTCTCAATATTAAGTACTTTTCGACTCAGTGAGCTTAACCTGCAAAACTGAGTATGACTCGGTTTATAAACCAAATAAGGCCCCACCTAGTATCCAGGGCCAGATAGGACTGGATTCACCTTCTTTTTTCTCCTTCAGTTTAGGCGTCAATTCATTATAGATTTCCAGTTCTTCAGGATTCAGTAAGCCACCTACCGGTAATGTATCATTCACTATAACTTTAGTTTGCTGGGTTGCCACAGCATATTGGCCCATAATCAATTCACCCACCGAGCCTTCTTCATCTTGCAGTGAGATCAAACCATCCAGTACAAGCACATGCAAACGGGCTCCAGGATCATTCCTGCTGGAAGTATTTTTACAGTCATTTTCATCACATAACATAATAATATAGTCTGTACCCCTTACCCCGATAGTAACAACTCCAGTATGGAAACGATAAGTACTCAGGGGGTTGGCCCCTATCGCACCGGTAATTGTTCTCAATCCACCTTTGATTAAATCGAGTATACTCTTACTACCTTTTTCAAATCCGGATTTCATCTTATATTCTGTAATACGCACAGATGAATCCGGTTTCAGGAAAATTTTTGCATCATCCACCATTTTTACGACAACTGTTGCATTTTTTTCTGTCGTTAAACGATCTCCTTCATATAAATCCGCTTTGTCCAGTAAGGCGCGCTCATGTCCATTGGTATCAGTTGCAATAGCATATCCTTTCACTGATTCAACAGAACCCACCACATACTGGTTTAAAATGTGACTTTTGCGCAAAGTCTTAATGGTAACCAGTTGTATACGTTGACCCGGAATTATTTTCCCAGTGTAACGGTTAAATCCATGCGGATTTATTCTTCGTATTTCTTTTACCAGTCTGGGCCAGAGCGCCTGTTTGTTTGGATAAAGTTCCTGTACCAGCTTTTCTAAGGTTTGATCAGGGCCAGTACGCATGATTGAGCGGGAAGAGACAATAAATTCATAGTCAACTGAGTCTGCATAAACATTAAAAGCCAGCAAAAACATCATCAAAGTGATCGTTTTAAGGCGTATTCGTATATTCAGCTTCATAACTCATTGACCTCCATTGAAAGCATTAATTTTTCAGCCTGTTCCAGAGCTTTTCCAACATAGCAAGCAGCAACCCTTAATACATTTAAATCATTTTCATCAAAAACACTATCTTTAACGTGATTCACAAGTTCTATCGCACCAATCACCTGGTTTTCAATAAAAAGCGGTGCACACATCAATGACTGAGCATGAAAACTCAAAAAATTATCAACAGTCGAAGACCATTTAGATGATGCATGCACATTTTTGATAAGCATTGGCTGACAACTGGCAATTGTATGCCCCACTATACCGGTTTCTAGCGGGATGCGATGATTCATTAAGGCGTCACGTGAATCTCCTACAACCTCAACAAATTCTAATTCCTGAGTTTTATCATCGACCATAACAAGAGAACCATTTTCAGAATTACAGGCATGTAAAACCAGACCCAGTAACTGACTGAATAACGCCATAATATCCGTAGATTTTGTTAATTTACGTGTATTCTGCTCTATATCATTAAGCGCTCTAAAAGCCTGTTGAGCACGCGCCAGCTTATTGCCAACCTGTTTATTCCTGGTCTTCAGCAACTCATTTTCATCCCTTAGCATCTGGATGATGTCCCGACGATTAATGCTCATTAGTGAAACCCTGATAATTCGCTAAAAAAATGTATTGAATCTATCTACCATTGAAACTTTGTTCCAAAAATATCTGACATGCTCCAGGCAACCAAACATAGCCATATTCAAATCTCGATTAAAAATTTTAAGATTAGCATGACCAGGCTTCCTGAAAGTATAGAACATATTAACCATAGCACCAGTAGGATTATTTTCTGAAATTATCGCCAGGGTTGATGGATTAAGCTGCAATAAACAGTTAACTGGTCTCATTGGAAGGTAACCCACTGTTTCGTAGAGCATGACTATCGAATTAACTTTTTAGCCGACAGGAACATCCAATCAGAATAGTACTCAGGCTAAACTGACAAAAGGCCTGTTCGACTGATAAATGGAACAGCACATAAAAAATATCTCGCTGAAAATTTTAAAACTTTCTGGGCTGGTTACAGGGTAATCTAAACCACTCGGGAGTTCGTTTATCAATGCGTAGAGCCGTTAAATGACCTCCCCAAATGCAACCACTATCCAGTGCATAACATTGACCATATTGTCCGACAAGCAGCGTCGACCAGTGGCCAAAGGCCACCCTGTTAAACTTGATGGCAGTTTGCTTAAATTCAAACCATGGGATCACTTTACTATTTTTAAGCTTATTGGGCGTTCCTTTTGCCGTCAAATCCAGCGATAAATTGGATTTTAGATAACGCATACGGGTAAACACATTGGTAATAAAGCGCAGACGATCCATACCCTCCAGTTGATTTGACCAAATATCCGGTTTATTACCATACATACGTTGAAAAAAGCTTAAGAAATCACCTTTCTGTAAAACAGTTTCAACTTCTTTCGCTAAACTTATGGCCTGAGATATTTTCCAGCCGGGATATATCCCTGCATGTACCAGAGAAAAATTTAAGTCAACATCATGATGCATTAAAGGACGACATCTTAACCAATCCATCAATTCATGTCTGTCTTCAGCTGCCAGTACTGCATTTAATGTATCGCTGGGTTTGAGATTAGCTTTCGAATAATAAGCAGCTAAAAGGTGTAAATCATGATTGCCAAGAACTGTCACAGCTTTGTCACCAAGTGACTTAACAAAGCGTAATACACCGAGAGAATCAGGTCCTCGATTAACCAGGTCACCAGCAAACCAGAGCTGATCGTAATCTGGATCATAATCCAGCGCGCTCAATAAGTTTTGCAAGTCTGCATAACAGCCCTGCAAATCACCAATCACATACACAGCCATAGATTCATCCTGACATTAGTTTAATGATTTGTTACATCTCATAAATATATGGCTGCAGTATTTAATGTAGTACTCGTGGAATTGAAAGTAGAAATTCATCAATAGGCGCATCGAAAATAGAACCATCATCAGCTCTCATTTCATAACTACCACGCATCGTACCCACTGCTGTTTCCAGCACGCTACCTGATGTGTAATCAAATTGTTCACCGGGTCTTAGATATGGTTGCTCACCAACCACACCTTCTCCACGAACTTCCTGCACATTCTGATTCGAATCGGTAATCACCCAATGCCGATTGAGTAATTTAACAGGCTGATCACCTTTATTAATTATCGTCACTGTGTAGGAAAACACAAAATAATCACTTTCTGGTCTGGATTGATCCTCAATATACTGAGACTGCACATCAATTTGAATATGATTCATTACAATTTCCTGTCTTTAACGGTAACCGGGGCTTCAACCCGAAGTTATTAGTCGTATTATAAGATTAAATCAAAAAGCCTGAATACGCACATAATTTATCTTAAAAATGCTACTTCGATCAGGATAATGACATTTTTTCAGATATTTATTTCAAACCGAAAATGGGTAGGCTATAGGTTCATGACACTGGTAACCTGTCACTTCAAAATCATCCAGTGTTACCCATGATTCAATATCTTCCAGAGTTTTTATATCGGGGTTAATGTGTAACTGTGGCGAAGCATAGGGCTTTCGCTTAAGTTGAACATCACGCATTAACTCAAGCTGGTCTTCATAAATATGCGCATTAACAATTTTATGATATGCCATACCAGGTTTTTTTCCGCTAATCTGTGCAATCAGGCTAAGAAGTGTAAAAACCTGTACCTGATTAAAATTTTGTCCCAGTGGAACATCACAGGAGCGTTGATAGGATGTTAAATGGAGCGTATCTCCCAGCAATGAAAAATTATGGGTATGCATACAGGGTCTCAGGCACCCCATGTCAAATTCACCCGGATTGTAAAATGATAAAATTTCCCCTCGATCATCTATATCAGCAGATAAATCGTCAACTATTTTTCTGAGTTGATCGACAACCCCGCCATCCGGTTTTTTCCAGCTTCTGCCCTGTACCCCATAAACTCTACCCATGTCATCCTCGCCTTTGCGGTAAGGGTTATTAAGCCAGACCTTATTTTCATTCGCATTAGCATCCCAGCTTTTGGTACCCAGTTTACGAAAATCTTTAGCGCTACTGTAACCTCGAATATAACCAATTAATTCTGCAATTGCAGATTTCCAGTAACTTTTTCTGGTCGTCACCAGTGGGAATTCATTAGCGCCAACGTTATAGTTTAGATCAGCATTAATAACAGTCAGACAACGCTTGCCAGTACGGCTATTGTATAGCCATTCACCCTGTTCAATAATACGTTTGCATAGTTCAAGATATTGTTGCATTAAGCTTCTCTTTTATAAGCGAAGATAATAAAAATTAAACCGATGATAATCATGGGCACAGATAAAAGCATCCCCATTGTTAACCAGCTAGTCTGTAATAAATAACCAATATGGGCATCAGGTAAACGAATTGTTTCAACCAGAGTACGAAAAAATCCATAACCCAGCAAAAATAATCCTGATACCGCCATAACCGGACGTTTTTTAGATGAGTAAAACCATAATATGATGAATAAGGTTAAGCCTTCCAGTAACAATTCATACAACATAGTCGGATGCCTTGGAGAAGCACAAAGTGCCCCGGCAAAATCCTGATATTGATGTGCTGGAAATTTTTCACAGCTGAGTTTCATAGCCCAGGGCAAATCCGAAGGCCCTCCCCATAGTTCTCCATTAATAAAATTACCGAAACGTCCGGTTGCAAGGCCAATCGGCACTAATGGTGCAATAAAATCGGTTAATTGAAAAAAACGACAACCCAGTTTACGACGGTAAAGTTCCATAGCCACCAGGACCCCAAGAAACCCACCATGAAATGACATACCACCCTGCCAGATTTTAAATAGATACAGAGGATTATTGAGAAAGCTGTCAAAATTATAGAAAAAAACTGATCCCAGACGACCACCCAACACAACGCCAACCGCGCCATAAAATATCAGGTCATCGACCTGAGCAACACTGATCAGACCATCTGATTGAGTAGCTCTTTTTCTTCCTAACCACCAGGCACTGGCAAACGCAGCCAGATACATCAGGCCATACCAGTGAACCTTAACAGGGCCAAGATCCAGTAATACAGGGTCAATGGAGGGATATGCAATCATGAATTTACCAGCTTAAGCGTCATAATAGATTAAATAAAAAAGAAATAGTTTAACATGAGGATCGACTTCAGAGTATTAGTAGATATCCTTAATCCTGGAATCCGCAGTTGGACGAGTTGAAGAGGTGGTGGAGATCAAGGCGTAACGACGCGGAATAGCCCTCTATTCCAGGACATTACAACGAAGAGTTACGCCGCCTCAAACCTGCAATTCAGTTCGTAGCGGGATGCAGCGATTGGGTGATTATACGCATCAACTGTATTGGTTGATGAAACAGTGGATTAATCTCTATTGCGAGCAGTCAACGGCGGAATCCAGGTTAATAAAATAGAACCAGAATTATCAGTTGAATCCAGGACGGGCTCATAAATCAGCAATATTAAAAGAAGATCACCAGCACCCAGGTAAGGATTAATATTACGACTGCAAGAAACACCGCTGAAGACCCCATATCTTTTGCCCGTCCGGATAATTCATGCTGTTCACCACCAAAACGATCAACTACCGCTTCTATCGCAGAATTTAGAATTTCCACTAGCATCAGTAGTAACACACTGCCAATTAACAGTGCCATTTCAATTCCATTTTGTCCAATAAAAAAAGCTACCGGAATAAGTACTATAGCAAGCCAGAATTCCTGTCTAAATGCTTCCTCATGTTTATAAGCAGCTTTAAAGCCCTGCCATGAAAAGATACCTGCTTTAATTAGCCTTGTTATTCCCTTGTTTCCACTATATGCCATATTTTACTCGTAGTTTTAAATATACCTGAATTCGTAGTATTAGAGTGCGTTCATAAGCTTATGAATTGATATCACGGTGGAATAAAAAATCTTAGCTTCACCCTCAGATTAAGCAAGTATTTTTAACTCCTTGTGAGATCAATAACTTGTGTCAGGGATCGCCATAAATCTACGAATTCAGCTTTAACATTAGCATAACTTTATGATCAGTTGAATTAATGAATCGAGCTGTTTTTTTGATAAGTAATGCAATCGTTTGAGCTTCAGAGAAAACAAGTTTTGCTCTTTGTTCACTAAAATTTCGCTTTTCATCCCCGACACAGTATATTGCTGAAGTTCTTCCAGCTCAGTTAATAAGGGTGCTGAATAAGCCATCGTAATATCACATTCGCCACTACCCTGAAGTGATTGACAGTTTCCCCCGAAGCCGGCATCAGTTAATTCTTTCATCAGATAGCTTACCGTAACAACAGCCTTTAATGCCTGTTGTTGAAGATATCGCATACCCTTTAACCGCAAATGCACATAGCATTGAATAATTGCTTCCAGATTACCTGCTGATACATTTAAAGGGCCAATACTCAACGGGTTTTGCTGAAGAGTTTGTAAATGGTACTTATTATCTGTGACTGCGACAAGCGGTAACGGCAGGTAATCAGTTAATTTTGAATTCGACAATACGGCATAGCAATCAATATCAAGCTCACAATAATGTCCCACATCAAGGCTCAGTACATCTACTTGAGCATTAGCCTCATTAATATCAACTGGCAGAAAATATTGACCGCAGCCATGCCGATAAATTAATACATCCATTGCTTCAAGCTTTGCCATCAATGAATCAGCTAGAACTCCTTTATCTTGCAAAGATGGAATAAAGGTAATAATTGCAGCCACCTGTGAATTTAAACTTTCTTCTATGTCCTGAACTGAAATAATCATTACCTCAAACCCTGCCAGCTGAGCAGCGTAAATAAGCTCCGGTTGATTAACACATGACAATAAAAGTCGACGGGACTGTTTTTTTCGCTGATGATATTTGCTAATCATACTCAGGCTTGCAAAAATAGCCTGTGTGCCAGTCAGTGAAGCTAGTGAAACAGCATCTAACCCGGTAATACAACAACATATTTGTTGTATTTCATAAAGACATTCCAGCGCGCCCTGCATTGCAGATTCCGGTTTGGATAGATTAAATTCTGTAAATCCCTGCAATGATGAAAGAGATTGAGCGGCAGCAATAGCCTGCAGGTTCAATTGATGACTGTTATCACCAGCAACCGGAAAATTCGATTCACCTTTAGAAGCCATAGTGATGAAACACAATAGAAGTCATATTAAACATTAAATTTTGGTTTCACAGGACAACCGGCTGTTGATAAATTTTTAAAAACAATTTCCACCTTTTTAACTAATTTCTCAATATCTCTTTGAGTATGTTGATCAGTACAGGATATCAGTACAGAATTTTCTAATTCAGGATAATCATCCTGTAGTAGAAAACCAAAAATCATATTATGCCCGGATAGTATTTTTAAAGCTTTTTCAACATCTATCTGATCAAGTTTAATGACAAATTCATTTATAGCAGAGGCAGAAAACCTTTTCGAAACTCCATCAATACTGGTCAGTGATTCGACAAGTTGATGCAAAGTATCATTAGCCATTCTTACACTTTTCTGCAAACCACTTAAACCCAATAGAGAAAGATATGCATTTATATAAGATAACTTTGAATTATTTTTCTGAGAGCAGATTGATTTAATCTGTAATCCGGAGACATGATGTTTTGTAGCCAGAAAAGAGGCTGCAATTCCAGTTTGATTTTCTATTAAGCCTACCCCCTGTAAATCCCCCAACAGATAATCAAAAGCGTCATAAGTTATATTAACAGGAGATTCCAAAATGGATAAAGACAAAGGCGTTGTTAAGCCGATAAGAGGACAGTCATGACTTCTGGCCCAGGGTAGCACCTCGCTTAAATCTTCTAAAATTCCAAAATAATTTGGATAGCCTAACACAATGGCGAGAATATCCTGGTCATTAAACTGCGCCAGTTGTTGCCGGGAAATTTGACCGGTATTTTTATCATAATCAACAATCACCAGATCGATATTGTGAAACTTTAGTTGACTACGCAAAGCTTGACGGATGACAGGGGCTATGGTCGCTGGAATTAAAACTTTAGACACAGCATTTTGTTTATGCTGTATAAAATCCTGTTGGATAAAGATAAGCAACCTGACTAAGAGCGTAATAAAATCATCCGTAGAAACATGCCAGTTAACAGCAGCATATAATTTTGATAGATGGTTTTCTACCTCTTTTACGATATTTGCATTTTCTATATTTAACGCCTTATCCGGCTGCATTAAATTAAAATCTATTCGCTGTTTTTCAACCTTGAATATGGCTGGCAAAAAGTGATTGAAAGCACCCGCCGACAGGAAATTTAAAGAGACTCTATCCCGATCAGAACGTGCTAGCAATAATTCAGTCAGCTCATATTCAGTTAAAACTGAAAATTTAGATTCAGCCACTGAATCAATTTTCCAGCAATTTGGTTTTTGCAGCGTAACATCCTGTAAATCGCAGGCTTCACAAAGTAAATCAAAATCTTTATCAGATAACATATAACAATAATCAAATAATAAAGATTATTTACAAACTAACCTTGGAGCCCGCTTTTCTTCATCCTCATCTTCTTCTTCCTGAAATGCAACTTTGGCTTTTTGATCAATGAAATGCATTACTTTTACCATTTCATCAAAATCAAGATCATCACTGCTCAGTAATACTTCCAGCTGGTTCGCCACTTCATTGATCAGAGGGTTATCTGTAGTAATAGTGATAATACCACCTTCTCCCAAAGTAAAATTAAGCTCATCAGGAATGGTTGCTGAAGAAAATTTTCCAGCAAAGCTACCGAATGTAAGCGGTTTAAAACTACTATTAATCAAAGCGGCTACCTGAGTAATAGAGGTACCATTAATAACATCAAAAATAATTTTACCGCCGGCAGAAAACAGTCCGGCAACATCCAGAGAATCATTCTTTAAACCATCCTGTGTAGAATCCAGTTTAATCAATAATTTACCTTCGGGACCCTGAGTATAATCACCGGATATACTCAGAGTACCTATTTGAGAACTTATGCCTTCAGGATCAACTTTACCTGGTGTTACCAAACCAGCCGTATTGATGACATTACCGGAAAAAGTTCCAAAGCCTTCCAGCACATCGCCAGTCTGATCAAGCACAAGATCATTCCCATTCAAACTGAATACACCTGAAATAATTCCAATTTTGCCGCCATCGTTATCAAAATTCAGATCAAAATTTATTGTGTCAGTATCAGCATCAATTAATAATAATCCCTGATTAATAAAACTTGCATTCGATGAAGCAGCAAAATCCTTAGTGGCCAGATTAGTCAGCTTAGTAGCAAGAGCACTCTCACCTGCCATTCTAAATTCACCCTGATTCGTAATAGTCGCATCCGTAATAACCAGATCACCGGCATTACTAGCTGTCCAGTCAACAACACTGGTACTTGTAATAAGCCAGTCAGTATTCAAATTACCGGCTAACAGAGTCACCAAACCTTCTGTCGTAAATCCACTAGCTGTTCCATTAATAGTGCCATTAGCCCAGTTAAAATTTCCCGCAATGGTTAAATTCTGGGCATTATTAATACTTCCTTCGAGCAATGTAAACTGAATAGTATCTGCTAAAACCAGAGATGTCGTAAAATCTATTAACCCGCCATGGATACCCAGGTCTCCAGTACCTGTCAGACTATTTCCAGTGAGTGAATTTTCACCCAGGGTAAGCGTAACCCCGTTATCAACCAGTAAAGCTGAATTCGAAGAAAGAGTAATTTCACCATTTGAACTATCCAGGTCTGAAAGTAAGTTGACCACAGAGTTGGAAGCAATATTGAAAACACCATTATTCACAAATACATCATCAAGTTGTGCGTTCAGGTTAATAGTCGTATTGGAATCGATCAGAAAATTTCCATTATTTACAAGCTGCACACCGGGGGCAATATCTTCAGCCGCAAAATAATTAAAGGTGGTTGTATTCGGAATCACAATTTGTCCGTTTTCGACAAAATCGATCTGGTAGGCATTTACGATCCCGGGAAAAACCAGTTTTTCTACATTAGTGATTTTACCGCCAGTTAAATCCAGTGTCATTGCTACTGGCATAGCAAAAGAAGTTGCATTAATAATCCAGTCTGACCCGGTTTTAAGTTCCAAACTGCCTGCTCCTGTCATACTGCCAGAGCTATCAGTCGTCATCATAGTATCAACTAGTGACAATTTATCAGTTACATTAGTAATATCCAGATTTCCTGTATGAGCATAAGCCGTATTCACTAATTGACTGCTTCCCTGGACGATCAGTTGAGGTATATTTAGTGACGTCCAGTTAGATACAGATCCACTATTTAAAGTCAGAGAATTTGATAAATTTAATTGACCGGTACCTCTTAATATTGATCCGGGATTACTAACCGTGACGGTATCCGCAGTTAAGTTCCCATTCACTGTTAAATTTGCGGCATCCAGATTGAGAATGCCAATCATCGCATCACCGTTAACAAAAAGCGCTGAACTATCCGCCAGATTAAAACTAGATGTTGAATTAACGGTTAAGCTATTAATTGCATTTGCTGCAATATTTAATGAATTCACTGTAATAGTTATTGAGCCATCATCAATAAAGACATCTTCACCGGAAGATGGTGCTGCATTCCGACTCCAATTCGTGGCAGTCTCCCATGCGCCATCAGTGCCAGCAATCCAGAAATTACTTAAACCAGTTATAGATATATTCAAACTATCAGCTGTGCCATTGATGTATTGATCAAGCACAGTAAAATTAGATGGTTGAATAACTGTAAAACCCGGTGTTATACCACCAGCTGCAGTCAGTACATTATTACTATTAGCCAAATCTCCGTTATAGCCATTAAGCCCTATAATATTAAGTAATGCACCACTATTTATTGTTGCTACACCTGTTACATTGATTAAATCGACTGTACCGAAATCCATTTCCAGATTGTATTCACTACCACTCTGAAAACTTAAATCACCATCGATAGTGAGCGACCCTACTGATACACCAGGTGAAACTGTACTACCATTATCCGCAATAACATTAGCAATTATGGTTCCATTACCTGATAGTAATCCACCGTTCAGTGCCAGGGTTATACCCGCTAAATCAAAACTGCCTGACTGAATATCGATAATACCTGCATTATTATTGAATGAAATACCCATCGTACTAACTCCGGCACTATTTAGTATATAGCTACCGTAATTATTAAAGGTGCCTGTCCCCGCAATTGACAAAGTAGTAGTATTAGTGAAAACCCCTTCATTATTGATAATTCCATTAGAGAGATTAAAACCATTTATGGATGAACTCCAGTTAGTAGTGTTTTGCAATCGTAAGGTTTGTGTATCCAGAGACATGACCGAATCAGCAGCCGTTAACTCTGCTTGATTACTCACCGTTGTATTACCAGCTCCTGTTAATGCTCCACCACTCCACAGAAAATTACTGGTACTCAAATTCGCCGTGTTACTGAGGCTACCACCACTGATTTTCAGATTATTCATACTGGCGTTATAACTCAGGGATAAGTTTCCTCCTCTGATAGAGGTATCCACCCCGTAAACGGCAGTACCAGTAGAAGAAAACACCGTACTTCCACTTTGATGTATAAATTGACCTGTTCCACTGAACAACACATCTTCTAAAGTATGTATGCCAGCATTATGTTGTAGAATGCCATCTACATTTATTGAACCAGTTCGAGAGCCACCACCACTCAAAGCAAGAGTACCTGCCTGTATATCAAGGCTGCCCGTACTATCGAATACAATTGCAATAGAGCTTGTACCTCCAGTATTCACAACATAATTACCCGTATTAATAAAATTGCCCACCCCATTAATCGAACGGGTACTGCTATCAGTAAACAATGCCTGATTATTAATCGTTGCATTTGACAAACTGAAATTAGAAGCCGAACCACTCCAGTTAGCAATATTCATTAAATTTAATGTTTGGGTATCCAGCAGCATGGCTGATAAAGCCATTAAATCAGTATGATCATTTACCGAAGTACTACCTGAACCATCAAGCGTACCGCCTTCCCAGATCATATTTATTACCGACAGATTGGCAGTATTGGTAATCGTACCATCCAGCACAAGACTGGCCATAATAACATTCTGATCAAATAGCGCTAAACCACCATTAATGACTTCTACCGCAATGGCTCCGGCACTAAAATCGATTGGAGTAGAGAGTACATTTAATGTGCCACCAGAAATGGATAATGCTCCACCTGTGCTGCCGGATAAATTAACGCCACTATCAAGTGAAAGAGAAGAAGAGCTATTGACCTGAATAGAGGCCCCAGGGATTAGATTTAAATCGCCTTGAACACTCCAGTCTGAGTTGCTGCTAAGTTGAAATAAATTTGTCGCATTTGTAATTTTTACACTACCCGATGAGCTAAGTGTTAATGCTTCGAAAATAACATCATTAGAGGCTGCGGTAATATCGAGTACGCTTGCAGCTGGTAAAAATAGTTGCCCAGTATAGCTACCACCATTAAAGAATAAATCGCCATTGATCAGCAATGAATTATTAAAATTATGCTGAGCGGTTTCAAATACAAAGCTCGCCCCTGGATCAGCATTAACCTGACCACCAAGATTTGTCACTCCATTAAATACCACATTACCCGAATCTACTTGAAATTCGGCATTGATATCGTTATTGACAGTGCCGTAGATTTGCAAATCAGCAGCAGTACCTAAACTCTGAGTAAATCCATGATTATTCAGATTTCCTCCATAGTTCAGGTTATTTGAAATGGATTCGGGTAAATAAATTAAATGATTACCCCAGTTATTAAAAACACTCGAAATATTTAAATTTGATGCTGCTGTAGTACTGTTATGCCAGGTCAAACTGGCATAATTATTTATATTGCTAATTGAAATATTTGCTGTATCCGCCTGTACCGAAGCATAGGAAAGATTATGCCAGGTTCCACCAGTACCAGAAACTGAAGCATTATCACTTAGTAACATATCACCATGACTAAAATAATTACCGGAAACAATAAGATTTCCAGCAGAACCTATTGTTAGTGTGGAATCATTTTGAAAGCCCGCAAGATTAGCAGTTATTGAGTTCAAATCAACACTATCAAAACCTTCTATGATAACAAGATCAGAATCACCAGGAAGTACATCACCACTCCAGTTTAAAGCATCATCCCAGTGCGTTGAATCTGCACCACCATCCCAGTAAACAATTGCCGAAGTGTCTATGCCATTTACCTGATATTGATATGCATTAGTAAAAGTAATGACTGATGAAGCAGTAATACCCAAAGGGTTGTATACAGTACTAAAAGCTCCCGTCATAAGACCTGTATTTGTTATAAATAAATAGGTATCAAAATCAGAAACCAATTGCGATGCAATACCATCCCATAACACATACAAATTACCGCCATTAATTGCCACATTACCATTCACCAACAGGTTGTCAAAAGATGTATAATCATGAATTTCGAAAATAGCAACAGAATCACTTTCAAAGGTAACATTACCATTAATCGTTAATACACCGGTACCACTACTTGAGCCGGGATCAATCGAGCCTCCAGAGCCAACTATAAAATCATTAGTAAATACTCCAACACCAGAAAGTTTTGCACCATCCTGCAAAGTAATAGCTCCTCCACTAAAGCTTAAACCTCCTGCAGGGTTATTAATTTCAATTGTGCCTCGAGTCGTGACAGGTACGGTGATTGCAGTATGTAAAGATGATAATTGAGTAAGAAAAGAATCTGCTCCTAAGTCAAGGCGACCATTACTACCTGTTATTTGAGCATAATCAGTATTATTTATTTCCATCCGGTTTAAAATGGATAAAGTGGAATCGCTTAAAACTATCTCATCAAGATAATAAGCAGAATTCCAGTATAGCGTTGTACCACCCAAATCCATATCAAGATTAATGATACTCAAGCCACCATTAATATTAATAACACCGTTTGAAATAACATCCGTTTTAAGCGTACCCGCTCCAGTTAAAGTACCTCCACCATTAATATTAAAAACATCAGGAATACTCAGGTTATGCGCCTTAAGAATCATGCCGTTACTGAGTTCAAGTGTCATAGGAAGCTGAAATGCAGTAGGTACCTGAACATCGAGGATGGAACTCATAGAAACCTTAACGGTTCCATCTCCCTGAAAATCACTATTACCCAACAAGACTAAACTAACGCCTGTTTCTCCATCCCCTATTTGAAAAGTAGAATTGGTATCAACAAAGACCCCTCCTAGATTATTATTATCAGAGTGCAAAGAAAGTAAACTATCTCCACCAGCATAAATAAACCCGGACAGTTCATTAGTAAAAGTACCGGTAATAGCCATGTTACCGGTTGAAGTTTTCCAGAAATTACCATGATTTGAAAAACCATTGGTACCCGAAATATTTAGCGCACTAATATAGCTCAGCTCAGTTGACAGAATACTGGTACCACCATAATTGTTAAAATTATTGCTGGCCAGGCTATATGGAGTAGCACTTGTCTCAAAAAAAGGTTCTAGAATAAATGAACCAAAGTTATTTATTGTATCTATTGAAAAAGAAGCAAAAGGAGAATAATCGAAGGTTAGAAATAAATTATGGAATGTCCCACTTCCAGAAATTGTCGAGTTAGCCAACTGCCTAAGATTTTGTGAATAAAGGTTTCCTGTTACCTGTAAATTTCCACTACTAATAATCAGATTATCCAGCTGAATATCTCCCAAGATAGCTGTGACTGTCTGTAGTGAAGGATAATTTGATGCCTCAATAATCACATGATCACCGTCTGTCGGCAATACATCAGAACTCCAGTTTGAAGAATCATCCCAGTTTAAAGCATCTCCGCCTGCATCCCAATAAACAACAGATCCTGCAAAACTAGAAGGACTATATTGATAGACATTACCCACCACAGCTCCAGTAGAAGTAGCAATACCCGGGGCATTAAATATTCCAGTAAAATCTCCGCTTATGGTAGATGAAGAAACAAAGTCAAATGTATCACCAGAAGAAACATTTAATGTACTGTAATTATTCCACAGCGCGTAAAAATATCCTCCCTGAATATCCGTATTTCCTGAAACTGACAATTGATCAAAATCAGAACCATCAGCTTCCATTTCAAAAATAAATGCCGCACCACTTTCAACAGTTAAATCACCATTGATCGATAATAAACCAACTGAATTAATCCCCGAATTTAGAAGACCCGGTGAAATAATACCTCCAGACTTAACCTGAATATCACCGTTATAACTGCCTAATCCATATAAACCACCACCATTTTCAAGCACCAGACCTTTCACATTGGTAAAGCTCAAAGATGAAAATATATTCTCTAATTCAATATTTCCAAAAGCAGTCACCGGAACTGCAATATTAGTTTGAAGAGTTGATGACTGGCTAAGAGTCGAACTATTTAATAAAAATAATTGACCATTTACACCTTCAATTTGTGCTCCAGCATGAGTATTCGATATTCTCAGTTCAGAACCACCTTCGAGAAAAAATAATGTATTATTCAAAACAATATCACTATCGATACCACTTCCAGACCAGTCAATAGTGCCATCAACGGAAACATTAGTATCATTAAATATAAGTGGTGTAACCCCGGCAATATTCATTGTTGCAGAGGCAGGTAAAAAATATCCTCCAGATCCAGTTAAAGTTCCACTGTTTAAATTACTAAGATCCGGTAGAATTAATTTATCAATAGTGTAAATCTCTCCCCCATTCAATGTTAATGTAAATAAAGAATCAATCAACGACCCTGAATTAAATATTAACTTGCCCCCGGATGGGATGAGTATCTCGCCATCGCCAGATAAATTACTACCATTCTGCATAGTTAAGATTGTATTGCCGGTAGAAAGAGTACTACCGCTGGCAACATCAAAAATACCATAATTGTCCAGATCCTTATTCAGTAACAATGTACCCTGTTTTACTTCGACGAAACCAGAAGCAAGATTAGTCGATAAATCCATTTTAGCGACAACAGTTGAATCAGCCAGTATCCATCCATTATTAACAATTGATCCCGTGCTTAGGGTTGAAATATCTGCATCCACCACCGTATTTAATAAACGCATGAAGCCATTATTGTTAAAAGTTGTTCCATCAAAGATTAAATCAGATAAGCCATCGACAGGTTCATATGAAAAATACCCATACTCAACCCAGTTAGGAATTCCGATAACGTTTCCCTGAAAATAATTAATTACACCTGTATGAGAATACAATGTACCTGTCCCTTTTATAGACGCATTGACACCATTAATATCAAGATTATAAGTGGTTGAACTTTCTCCATTTAAGGTCAATACACCATCACCTTTCAAATAGAGGTAGGCATCGGATTGAAGGCCGGCAATGGCCGGCGTAACCTGGTTTGTTATTTCAATATAATAGTCACCCGAACTGACATAATCGATAAGCACATAATCACTACTTGAAGGAACTGAATTTGTACTCCAGTTTGCTGCTGTATTCCAGTCTTCTGGAGTTGATGGAGTACCATTACCACCAATCCATCGAGTAATCATTGCCACTGACCCAATGCTGAAATTGATATTATCAAATGAACCTGTAGCCCCTGGACCAGGGACAATAGCAAGACTGGAACCTGTGGTTGCCAGAGGTTCAAAAAATTGTAAAGGTGAACTTTCGGTCAAACAAGTCCCTGCCTGAGAATCGCACCTGGCAAAAGTGACCGTGGGAGAACCGATAATATTAGTATTGACATCACCTTCCCAATGAACAAAATGATTTCCACCATTAAGTATCATGTTTCCAAACACGGTTAATTGGTCTTGTGAGTCACCAGGAACTTCCAGATCAAATATCAGGTTCCCACCAGGATTAACCGTGAGATCACCGTTAATATTTAATGAACCAATAGATTGCCAACCGGGACTGATTGAACCTCCAGAATCGACAATAACGTCACCAGTAAAACTGCTATCTCCTGCAAGCACCGCACCATTTGCAAGAGTTAAAGTAGTGGGTCCAGAATTGTTAACACTGGAAAGCGTTAATGGTGCATTTAATTCAATCCATCCATCATTAATCAGGCCTGAAGATATATCAAAGGTTACAGGCAAACTTCCTGACGAAGTAATAATTTCCGCAAGGGGATAATTGATGAAAGAACTATTGTCCCCATTCATAGTTGCAGGGTAATAGATCAGGTTAATCTCCATGCGGCCGTAATTATCGAAAATAGCATCAGATAAAAAAACATCACTGCTATTAACTTGGTTTTCCCATTTAAAAACACCATCATTTCTAATGGTCAGGGTATTGGCTGCACCAGCTCCTTTCAAATTTAAAATTCCATCTGAATTAACTAATGTCGCAGTTGATGGGATTGTCATAATGCCATCACCTGAAATGGTGCCACCATAAGTATTAAAATTATCAGGTAAAGTTAAATTTTGAACATTGGATATTATTCCCTGTTCAAGTACCAGCAACATTGAGGAAGGAATAGTGACTGCAGTTAATAAATCCAGCTTACCTCCATATGAAATAGTTAATGAAGCATCAGGAACACCCTGAATATTTGATCCGGCCTGTAAAGTTAATACAGCAGAGCCGCTATTCCCCACCACAAGACCAGTACGAAAAGGAAGCGTAGCTGAAGATTGAGTATTTATAGTTCCATAATTATTAAAATCAGTATTTACACCAACATATCCGGAAGCAATATAAAAATCAGCATTATTAGTTAGCGGAATATTCAAAGATGGCGCAGAACAGGAATCATTATAATTACATCCACTATTGCTGCTAATAACGCCATTATTAATTAATTCTCCACTACCACCCAAATTTGTAGCTGAACCATTAAGAAATTCGATACGGCCTGAAGCAGGTACCGTCATTATGCCATTAATTATCCAGTAATCTGATGAGTCAAGTCTCAATACGCCTGAAACAGTCGAGTCACCAGCAATTAAAACATTACTAAAATCACTTCCGATAGTCGTATTAGCAAAATTAACCTGCCCACCGCCCATACCATCCAGATCAGGATTTAATGTCAGATTTATTGGACCAGAACTTGAAGTAATATCCGCATTAATATTGATATCATTATGTGCATTAAGCGTTAAACTACCTGGTGTTGAAGCACTTGATAAATTAATATCGGCACCGGCTGTCAAATTAATATCGCCCAGCTCTGTCCCACCAGCACCAGTTGTAATTGACACATTGGTACTGGATTCCAGAGCATTAACAATTAAACCAACATTTAATGTGGTTGAGTCAACAGAAGATGTATATGGGGAGTAATAATCCGTAGGATCGTTCACCCCCCCACTAGCAACAATATCAATATTATTGGGATCGATCAGCCACTCACCATTTGCCCCGGCAGGCGCTGATGCATCCGGTACGGATGTGATATCCAGTTGTTTTAAACCTGATGTTTCTATAAAGCCGCCATCACCTTCAATAGCACCACCTTTAGCTGTGACTTCGCCATGCACATGAACATCATTTTCAGCAAAAACAATAATCTTGCCGCCATCACCATTATCGATACCATCGGCATGAACAATAGCGCCCTGCGCAATGGTAGTGGAAGTTGCATTTTTAATGGCAGGATTAAGGCCTTGTTGATCACCACCTATTAAAATTTCTCCAGCACCCGAATGCCCGGAAGCATTGATATCCGCATCCGGTTGAATTTCAATCTGATCACCAAGAATTTCGATATAACCACCCTGCTCAGCTGACACATCAACACTACCTGAGACTTCAACCTTATCAGTAGCCACCAGACTGATACTACCATCGGCATTTTGTACAAGCCCGCTTGCTCTAATAGAGCCGGAATGTTTCAGGGTACCGGCAAATAAACTGGCAGCCCCATTATGAGCAATAATTTTGCCAAGATTAGTAACCGTATTTTCAGGAGAAGTTACTTCAAATTGAATTGAAGCATTCTGTAAACTGCTAATACTAATTGACTGACCAGCAGCCAGAATCACATTACCATTTTCAACTTCTATCACACCACCATTTTCTATATCAGGTGCGATTAATACGATACTGCCATCTTCACCAGCATGGATGTATCCCTGATTTTCAAAATTGCCCTGACCACCACCGGCAAAATCAAGTTTCCCCTTCAGAAAGTCATTATCGGTAATATTCAGCGTAGAACCAAAAAAACCTGCCGTATTGATATTTGCTCCTTCACCTACCAGTATACCCTGCTGGTTGATAACAAATACCCGTCCATTTGAATTCAAATTACCCAAAATTTGACTGGGGTTATTGCCGATGACTCTATTTAAAACTGAGCTGGTAGATGAAGGTTGAATAAAATTAGTGGTTTGCCCGCTTCCAATATTAAATTTCTGCCAGTTTATGATGGCATTACGGCTATTATTAATATTCAGCACATCGGCAGAGGGATTTGAAAAAACAGCTGTTCCTTTTACAACCTGTGCTCCCTGGGGGTTTGCATAAGTTTGCTGGCTAAGAAATAGCCCTCCTATTATCAAACCAATTGTTTTTGCTAAGTTACCATGTTTCATTTTTTCGCCCCCGATTTCTGCATTATTGCAGTCGGCATTCAAATGTTTCTTTCTGTTTTCCTAGTTCACCGAAAAGATTAATCATCTTACGCATCTTTGGCGTTACTTTACTCGGCTCTGGAACCTTATCAAATTTCTGAAAAGGTGGAACAAATTTTAACCTGACAGTTGCCCCGTTAAGAGCAGACAGTGCCGCTTCACCTCTACCTAAATTTACTGTTTTTCCGTTACGTCCCTGTACTGTGACATCACCATCACGAACATTCACATAGAGACCAGGCTTCATTTTCTGCTGATCAGCACCACCAAATAAATCATCATCAACCCCGACCTTATCCGGTCTTGGAGCACCCCCCATTTTTTGTAAATGTGCAGGAAAAGCTGGAATAATAATGGGTTTGCTATATCCATTTTTTAAAAATGCAGCCTTACCATTTTGCAGTAATAATTTACCGCCCTGATACTGAAATTCTATTGCACCATCCCATACCCTGGCATACATCCCACTTCCACTTGCCGCGTAAACAGGCTTTAAAAAGTAATTTAATAATGCAGACACCCTGGTATTACGCATAGGGTTAATTGCTGTAGAGTTATCAACACAATCATTTTCACAGGCCAGATCAAAACCAGTGCCTCTGATACCAATAGTTGCAGTTGGTGTAGCCACACGAAAAGAACTTCTATTCAATTTACCAATAGCACCAGTCACAAATCTTAAACCACCTTTTATAAATCTGAAAAAAGCATTGTTTTCATCAGCCACCTTCGGTCTATAACGGTGTTCTTCAATTTTAAAAGCAGTACCTGAACTCATGGTAACCCGGGTTTTGTCATTAAAAGCAATAACTGCAAATGACTTTATACCTGTCTGCAATTGGTCCAGTTCGTAAACCGCAGCACCGGTGGTTAATGGTCGGGACTTATTATTTCGATCAATAGCACTTCCTTTTCCACGTAACAGTGCTATACGACCAATAACTGTTGATTCCTGCTCTGCTTTTTTACCGATAGACTTATTCTCTTCCTCACATTCCGTGCCTTCACAAAGACGTGCATCAAAATCTGTTCCCCGAATACCAATTGTCGCTACTGAAGTACTAACCCTGAAGGCATCAGGTTTTCTTTTACTGATGAAACCGGTTAATGCTCTAAAGCCACCTCTCAATAATTTCACAAAAGCATTTTCCTTGCCTTTTCGTACATCCACATTGACAATTTTAAAAGATGTCTTGGGACGTAAAGTCATTCTTGTACCATCTTCCAGTTTAATAACTGCGAAGCCGGTAGAGCCTGTATTTAAGGTTTCACCATTATGCAATGGCAAACCTTTACCCAGAATTCGCGGTGCATCATTACCAAGCTGACCCGTGAGTACCCCCCGCGAGAATGCAACCTCGCCAACTTGTGTAGAAGCTATGCTGGAAAAGCTACACAGTAGTAAACTGCTTAACAGTAAATATTGAAAAATTTTTGATTTTCTATCCATTGTCAGCCTCAAAAGCGATAAACCAGATTAAAATGCGCTTTCGCATCTCCATCCTGATTAATAGTGGTATCAGCACCTCCACCTTTTATGATTACACCGTAATCAACAGAAATGCTTAATTGCTGTTTCCATGACCAGCGCATGCCTAAACCGGATGAAGACAGATTATATTTATCCTCATCTATATCCGCTGTTGAATTCAAAGTAACCTGCGCCTGATCGACAAAGAATAAAAATCGAAAGCCACTATAAGACGGTGTCCATATTTCTAATGAAAGCTGTCTTCCGGAATCTCCAGTGACAGAACGCTCTTCAAATCCGCGTAAAGTATTACTACCGCCCACACCAAACTGCTCACCGGGGATTAGCAGCTCAGAACTACTTTGCCCTGATAATCCCGCATGTAGTAGCCAGTTATCAGAAAAAACCTGATCATAAGATAAACTATAATTTAGCATGCTCCAGCTGATTTCAGCATCTGCCCGGGCTAAATCATAGTCTTCTTCAGTACTACCGATTGCAGAATCGATATTGAGAGCATACTTCAAACCCCCACTAATAACCCCCGACTTAGTGTTATAACTAAAGCCATAACCCAGTTCGAGAGGAAAACTCTCCACCACTGAATTACTCTGATTTCCACCAACCAGCTCTATTTCATTATCAAACTTCTTAAATTGAAATCCGACCGACCACTGGTGATTTAAATTATTGCCGGATAACAGAGGGCGAGTATAAGTCATTCCAAATACTGAACCTTTACCGGTGATTGCTGCGCCGTCTGCCACATCCCCCGTATTGACTTCAGAATCCGACAGGAGAAAATCCAGATTAGCACCATGTTGGTACATTGGAATATGATAATTTAAACCGATCTGACTGGTTGAACTGGTATCCTGAGGAGCCACAGTTATAGTCGCAGTTAAGGAGTGATCCAGATTAAATAAATTTCCATGCTGATAACCCAATGTTGATCTAAACTCTTCAGAATCAGCACTTCCTGTATTATCCAGTGTTACAAAAAAAAGGGATGGATTTTGATCCTGAACATTTAGTTCAGCATCTATGGAATCTTCGGCTTCACCTTCTTTAAATTTCAAAAGAATATTTTTGGATGCATGGTTATTTGCCATTTTTAACTGACCGGATAATTCTCTGGTATTTGGCGTTGTACCCGGCTTTAAAAAAGGTAATGAATTTTCAATATTTTCCTGATCAAAATACTTATTGCCAGTAATATTGATCGAACCTATAGAGAATTTTACTATCTGAAATTCGACTGTTCCAGAAGTCAATTGCTGCGGCAACAATGAAACCCGGTGAAAACTATAACCTGCAGAATTTAATGCCTGCTCCAGAGCATCCGCCGCTGCAGACAAGCCCTCCAGGCCGGACTGCTCCCCAAGAAAAGGCTGTAAAACTTTATAAGCTTTATCCCCCAGAGGATTTTCGCCTTTAATGGTAAAACTGGAAACATTAAAAGTAACAGGTTGATAAGTTTCCTGTGCATAAACACTTTGCTGCACAAAACTTATAAAAAAGAGTGATAATATGAGCTTTACAAATATCTTCATGACTTTGTTATATTTTATCCACTGGAATTTAAGCATAATTATTGCCATAAACTCTGTCCATAAATTTTTATTATAATATTTTAAAATCATAGCTATTGCATGTTTCGCACTGCACTTTGCAAAACACGTCGTTTTATCCTTAAATTATTATCTACAACTGCCATACCCATATTTCGCACCCAGCTAATGAATGGCAATTTATTGCCATAAAGCATTTTTAACGCCGTAAACAAATGTGTTGCAGCAATCGCTTCAGCTTTACGTTGACGCTCAAATGAACGCAAAACGCTTCGCCGATAAATTGCTTCACCCGGTTTCAACAAATACGACAGTAATGCAACATCAGCAAAACCAAGATTCACTCCTTGTCCAGCCAGCGGATGCACACCATGGGCGGCATCACCAATCAATAATACTCTCCCTTCGAGCCATTTATTTGCAACATGCCAGTTAAGTGGAAATCCGGCACGCTTCCCGATGGAAGTTATATTACCTAGTTTATACTCAAATGCTTCAGTTAGCTGAGATTTAAATTCATCATCAGATAACTGCAATAATTCTTCAGCCCTGACAGAATCAGCCGACCAGACGATAGAACTCTGGCCATTTGACAGAGGCAGAAAAGCGAGAGGCCCTGTCTCTAAAAAACGCTGCCAGGCAGTGTTCTGGTGGCTTTTTTCAGTACTCACATTTGCCACAATCGCTGTTTGCTGATAATTACCTGACATCACAGGTAAGCGAAGTAACTCTCTAATAATGGAATCCCTGCCATCAGCTGCTATTAATAATGTAGTGTGCAACAATTTTTCTGATTTAATTGTGACCCGTACCTCATTATCAGATTGACTCACTGATTCAAGTTGCCGGTTTTCAAAAAATGTTACATTAGGTAAATGCTTCAAATGCCGGATCAGCACGGATTGAAGCAGTCGATTTTCCACAATGGTGCCCAAATGACTCACTGCTATCTGTTCACTACTAAAGTGCATCGAACTATTTCCATGCTGATGCCAGACAAACATTTTGAGATAATCGCAACTGCGAAGCCGCTGCACTTCCTGCCAAACCCCTAACTGATCCAGTAACTGTTGCGAAGAAGGACTTATGGCAGAAATCCGTAAATCATACTCGTCTGGTAGTTCACTATTTAATAAATCCAGATCCTGTTTTTCAATCACTGCAACAGAAAAGCCTTTCCTGGCCAGAGTCAATGCAGTAGTAGCGCCAACCATGCCTGCCCCTACTACAATTGCATCAAATTGTTGCTTCATATTACCAACACCCTCTTTAACTGGCCATCAACGCTTCAATCTCCTTAACCGATGACGGTAAACCAGCTGTTAAAACTTCATTTCCATTAGCGGTAACCAGTACATCATCTTCAATTCTTACACCGATATTCCACCACTTTCGATGAACACCTTTACTATTAGAGGGAATATAAATACCCGGTTCGACAGTCAGCACCATACCTTTCTCCAGTAAGCGCCACTGTTCACCAACTTTGTAATCACCCACATCATGCACATCCAGGCCTAACCAATGTCCGGTTCTATGCATATAAAAACGCCGGTATGCATGCTCCTTCATAAGCTTTGCCTGGGTACCTTTCAAAATTTTAAGCTCCCTTAAACCTTTGGTAATAACCCGTACTGCAGCGTGATGAGGATCATTCCAGTGATTTCCCGGTTTCACTTTTTTTATTGCAGCTTTCTGTGCTTCCAGCACAATTTCATAAATATCCTTCTGAGCAGAACTATACCGACCATTTATCGGAAAGGTACGTGTAATATCAGATGCATAACCTTCCACCTCACAGCCAGCATCTATTAATAATAAGTCGCCATCTTTAAGCTGATCGGAATTATCGGTGTAATGCAATATACAGCCATTTTCTCCACCACCCACAATTGGAGGATAAGCATGTTGGGCATTGTGCAAACAGAACTCATGATTATATTCAGCCTCAATACTATACTCATATTTACCAGGTTTACATTGCTGCATGGCTCTCTTATGAGCAGCTATAGAAATTTTGGCCGCCTTCTTCATCAGGGCTATTTCAGCTCGACTTTTATACAGACGCATATCATGTAGTAAATGATCCAGAGATACATACTCATAAGGTACATGTGCACCTGATCGAGATTTTTCTTTAATTTGATTTACCCAGCCCATTAACTGTTGATCAAATTCAGGATAGCGCCCCATGAAATGAAATACTTTTTGCCGGTTTTCCAGCAAGCCGGGCAATATGTCATCAATATCATCAATCGGAAAGGAATCATCTGCCCCATAATGATCAATTACGCCCTGTTGACCCGCCCGTCTGCCATGCCAGGTTTCCTGCAAAGGATCTTTTTCCCTGCAAAACAGGACATATTCACCGTGTTTTCTTCCGGGTATCAACACCAGAACAGCATCAGGTTCATTAAATCCAGTCAGATATAAAAAATCACTATCCTGCCGGAAAGGGTAATCTACATCACGATTTCGAGTTTGCTCTGAAGAGGAAGTGACAATGGCAATATTACCTTTGCCAACCATTTTGATTAATTGATTACGACGACGTTTAAATTCTGTTTGTGTCATTTACATACCCTCAGAGTAATTCTGAAAAAATTAAGGGAGATAAGGCTAATTTGGTTAATGCAATGCAGAGTTAAGTTTATGGAAAGACATTGTGACAGGCTATAAGCTATTGTATCAACCATTAATGCACCTGAGATGAAACCATCAGAGGGTTGAGATCCTCATTCATAAATATTACAGACATTCTGACATGCTCAACAATTTCTGAAAAGACTACCTCCGTTTCATCAGTTTCTTCTTCATCATGCCCAAGCTGGCTAATTTCCAGTAAATCCTCCAGACACTCACGTCCCTGCTCAGACAGTCTAGCCACTAATGCTTCGCCATTTAACGCCAGGCCATATAAAAAACCCTGACACCATCCAGCCAGACCTAATAAGCGTATTGCAAACTCATCATTATCATCGGGTAATAATAATTCCAGCGCCATATCGTCAGAATAAAGCTGCTGCCTGGTATGATCAAATACTTCCTCCAGCAATTGAAGATACTCCTGTGCCAGCAAATCACTTTGTTCAGGAACAACTTCCAGAGTCACTTTTATCCACTGAATAAGACCCTTCTGACCAAGCATTAATCCACATAATGTGCCATGTGCTTCTGCCGCATCAGTGACACTCTGTAATTTTTCCAGAGCATTTTGTACGCTATCAAAATCAAACATAATTAAAGATTCATCAGTTATAATATTTTTTCTATTCTAAAAACATGGCGTGTTAGTAAACTTCTATTATTACAGTTTACTGACTGGTGTCGCAGCAAAATTTTCTTATAATCATGTAAAAGTTTCAAACTATGATATAAGTAACTTTTAACAAATAGTAATATCCAGTTGACAGTTAATCATTGATCACCAAAAATGCCCTATGGATTCAAATAATAAAACTTATTCAGAGTCAGACTTGCAAAAGCTGGAAAATCAGATCGATGAACTCATCGCTACCGTTGGACAGCTTAAACAGGAAAACACTAGTCTGCGACATCAACAGGACCACCTCATGTCTGAGCGATCACAGTTGATCGAAAAGACAGAACTGGCCCGAACCCGGGTTGAAGCAATGATAACACGATTAAGATCCCTGGAATTAAGCTCATGAGCAATGCATTACCAATTAATATATCCATACTCGACAAAGAGTATAAAATTGCCTGCCCTTCTGGAGAACAGTCAGCACTTCTAGCATCTGCTGAATATCTGGACAATAAAATGCGCGAAGTCCGGGATCATGGCAAAATTATTGGTTCAGAGCGTATTGCTGTCATTACTGCTCTTAATATTGCGCATGAATTACTCAATTCGAACCAGCTGCAGGAAAATCTAAGTGAGAGTATTCCTCCCCGTTTAAAAAATCTCGAAAGAAAAATATCAGTGGCTTTAGAAAAAGCTCGTCAAATGGAAATTTAATGAGCTATGTCAGGTCATAAAAAAATTCTAAAGATATAGCCGTGCAAAATCTAAAAAACTGGCGTATAGTTTATTTACTGACTGCGGTGTTTGTTAGCACCTAGAAAGTCCTTGAGCCTATTTATCAACTTCGGGATTTATTGTGTCATTCTGGTGTGCATGCCCGAGTTAAATCGGGAAGCCTGATGAATGGTCGTTTATCCCACCTGAACCTATCGGTTCAAGGTTGATAGAGCGCGACGGCACCGTGGTTAGTAATCTCAATTTCAATGAATATAAAAAAAATAAGACAAAAATATCGTCAGATTCGACGTTTATTACCAGCCGAACAACAACAGCGAAACGCTCAATTATTAAAAACTAATTTAAACCGTTACCTGAAATTTTCCAGTCGACTTAAAATTGCTGGCTACAGTGCTGTACAGGGAGAAATATCACTGTCCCCGTGGATATCTGGAAACCACAGACAGTTAATTTACCTGCCAAAACTGTATGAAATAATCTCCCCGCAATTACGCTTTGCAGCACTTTCCAATGAAACATCATGGACAAAAAACCGTTTCAATATATTAGAGCCGGATGCCAACTGGAATAATAGTCTGCACGCAAAACAGCTCAATATAATTTTAGTTCCTTTAGTCGCTTTTGATAGAAACGGTTACAGGCTGGGCATGGGGGGTGGTTATTATGATAGAAGCCTTGCATTTAGAAGATCCAGAAAAAAATGGTTTAAACCTTTTCTTATCGGTATAGCCCATAGCTGCCAGGAACACCCCGCTCTACCCCATCAAAACTGGGATGTTCCTCTGGATCTTATTATTACTGAAAAAGAAATAATCACCCCGTTAAAAAGCTTTCATGTTGACTAATTATTTAAGAAATAATCTGTAGGCCTCATTGTTAGTTTCATCCCAATAAGGAAACCCAAGCTGCATTAAAAATTCATTAAATTCTTTATATTCATCCGTATCGACCTGAAACCCCATCAGGATTCGGCCATAATCAGCACCATGATTACGGTAGTGAAATAAACTAATATTCCAGCGACGACCAACCAATGTCAAAAACTTCAATAAAGCACCCGGTTTTTCTGGAAACTGAAAGCGATACAGTAATTCGTTTTGCACACCTTTACCAGGGCATCCGCCCACCATATAACGAGTATGTAATTTAGCAACTTCATTATCAGTCATATCCTGGACTACATATTTTTTTTGAACAAGATGATTAATTATCTGTTCTTTCTCAACAAGCCCCTGGGTCATTTGAATCCCCACAAAAATTCGAGCTTTGTTTAGGTCAGAAAATCGATAGTTAAATTCTGTTATATGACGTTTACCTATCAACTGACAAAACTTTTTAAAACTACCTGGTTGCTCAGGAATTTCAACTGCCAGTAAAGTCTCTCTCATCTCACCAATTTCAGCTCGCTCAGAGACATGGCGCAAACGATCAAAATTCATATTAGCGCCACTATTAATGGCGACTAAAGTTTTTTCTTTTACCCCATGTTTCTCGACGTATTTTTTTAAACCGGCTAATGATACCGCCCCAGCAGGCTCACAAATCGCCCTGGTATCATCGTAAGTATCTTTGATAGCTGCGCAGATTTGATCAGTAGAGACAGTAATCACTTCATCAACCCGGTTACGGATCATCTTGAAAGTGTTTTGACCAATCTGACTTACCGCCACACCATCGGCAAAAATTCCAACTTCTTTTAATTTAACACGGCGATTTGACTGCATAGCAGCACTTAAACATGCCGCATCCTCCGGCTCAACACCAATCACTTTAATGGATGGTTTTACGGTTTTAATAAAACCAGCAATTCCAGCAAGCAGTCCTCCCCCGCCAACAGGTACAAAAATCGCCTCAATACCATCCGGATACTGTCGAATAATTTCATGCCCAATCGTACCCTGACCAGCCATCACATCAATATCATCATAAGGATGAATAAACAAAAGGTTTTCCTGCTCAGCTAACTGCAGGCAATATTGATAGGCTTCATCAAAATTATCGCCATTCAGAACCACCCTGGCACCATAAGCTTTAACCGCATTAACTTTAATTTCCGGAGTAGTTACAGGCATGACGATAATTGCCTGGATTTTTAAGTTACGAGCTGATAGAGCAACCCCTTGAGCATGATTTCCAGCCGAAGCTGTAATGACACCCTTTAAATCCGGATTTTTTTTTACGACCTGATAAATCTTATTGAATGCACCTCTTAATTTAAAAGAAAAAACAGATTGCAAATCTTCCCTTTTTAATAAAATTTGATTCTCTAAGCGCCTGGAAAGCCCTGGCATAGCATCCAGTGGAGATTCTATAGCGACATCATATACTCGAGCTGTTAATACTTTTTCAAGAAAATTTGGTACTGGCATGTGTATCCCTCAATATTGAACACTTATTATCAGCAAAGGCTTTAGCTTAAGCAATAAAACAATGCTTTATTCCTCTCAATTCCCCTATTATTCACATGAATGCCTTAATCCTGGAAAAATCACCAATAATGAACTTATTTGCCATGACATTTAAAGCGCCAATGGTTAATATTTCCTAACTAAAAACACAGGAATAATTATGACAGCAGATGAAAAGAAAAAACTGGCCGCTTACGCAGCGCTAGAATACGTTGAAGCAGGTTCAGTCATCGGGGTTGGAACAGGATCTACAGTTAATCACTTTATAGATGCTATAGCGGAAAAAATGAAAGGCTCAGTTGAAGCAGCCGTATCAAGTTCCGAAGCTTCTTCGGAAAGAATGAAACAACATGGCATACCTGTTGTCGATCTAAACTCAGCAGGAGAATTATCTATTTATGTAGATGGTGCAGACGAATCAAATCACCAGTTACAACTTATCAAAGGTGGTGGTGGCGCTTTAACAAGAGAGAAAATTGTTGCTTCAGCCAGCAAAACTTTTGTTTGCATTGCTGATGACACTAAACTGGTCGACGTATTAGGAGAGTTTCCACTACCAGTAGAAGTCATCCCTATGGCCAGGAGCATGATCGCAAGAGAACTTGTTAAACTGGGTGGAGAACCCGTGTGGCGTGAAAACTTTATAACCGATAACGGCAATATCATTCTGGATGTCCATAATTTACAGATCAATGAGGCGCTTAAACTGGAATCACAAATAAATCAGTTAGCAGGGGTAGTAACAGTCGGTATATTTGCACATAGACCAGCAGATATACTATTACTTGGTGGGGAAAATGGCGTTAACACTGTAACAGCAAAAGCATAAAAAAAGAGCTGGGTATTTTCCAGAACATGGAAATACCCGGATCTTTCAGTTTCTTATTATTCTGGCACAAGAACGGTTAACCCCAAAGACTGCCATACTTGCATTCCCCCTCGATAGTAAAGAATTTTCTCAGCAGGATACCCCAATGCCAGCAAACCTTTTATTGCTCGCGGAGATTGCCCGCACCACATACCGTTACACCATAACACTATCTTTTTAGCATTTCCGAAATCCCAGTCATCATTTTTCAAGCCACTTCCCAACAGGCCAATATCTTCAAAAACCCGTGACATTTCGCTAACGTCCCCCCTTCTTTTCACTCCCAGGATTTTCATAGTGTCGATTAATTGCGGATCATCAGCTTCCAACAGGAAAATAGTAAACGGGATGTTAATAGAACCGGGAATAGTTCCTCTTTTCCACCATGCTGGTGTTCTAGCATCAATCAATAATCCTTTATTATCCAGCAACTCATTTTCCATAAAGTCAAAGATTTCCAGTTGAGCTATTGTTTTAACCCCTTCGGCGACATCCATGGGTTGAATACAAAAAGGTGGACACTTTCTTGATGTTTTTGCAAAACTCCCTTCCAGCACATGATCCTGATCTTGAATTCTTTGAATTTTTATCAACTTACTTTGATGAACGACTTCAACATATTCTTTTTCTGCTGTTAACTTCACCTCCAGTGCCTGCACACTCGAAATCCAAACAGATAAACAAAGTATAATTACTTGCTTATACATATAACTCCTCACTCTTTTTTATGTTCCTGTAAAATTTTTTCCCTGATTTTATTAGGATCAGGGTTAGCCTGATAAAAGGCATACACCCTTTTTTTCTGCTCTTCAGCCAATCTCTTATAAAATAAAAAACTACCAATATAATTATCTTTCATCGCAATCTCAAATTGTTCCAGTGTTAAACCTGGCTGCAATCGTGAAATATCCCCTCCTTTGTTTGAATCTGAATCACTATTAGGGGTTCCAGTATTATTACTCAATAATTTTTCAGTTTGCCCATCCAAATGAAGCGTAGAAGCTTCTCCTTCTAATGACTTTAAATAATCAGAATTAGCTTGAGCATAGGTATTTTTTGTAAAAAACAAAAAAAACAGACCTATTATCAATAAAATCATCCTGATTGCTGTTAATAAACTTCTATTGTTTAGTATTAAGGTCATATTTACATAGATAAACTATAAAAAAATTAGATTTTATTATTATAGTCACTAACATAGATTTATTTCGACTATTATAATAATTTTTTATAGTATAAATGTACTTTCTTAACAAATAATTAAAACAATATTTTTATATGGATTACTCTCCAACAGCCAAAAAAACAAGAAAAAATCTTTAATTACAATGATTTACAGATTTCAAAGATTAAATACTCAAGTATTGGATAAAAATACCACGCAAAAAAAAACCTGCTAAAAAGCAGGTTTTTTTTAAAAAAGTAAAAAGTTAACGTTTGGAGAACTGAGTCGCTCTACGAGCTTTACGTAAGCCCACTTTTTTACGTTCAACTTCTCTGGCATCCCGTGTGACATACCCTTCTTTTCTTAGTGCAGCTCTAAATGTTTCATCATACTGCATTAATGCACGAGTAATACCCAGTCTAATAGCGCCGGCCTGACCACTTGGTCCGCCACCAGCAACACTGACATTAACATCAAATTTTTCCATCAAATCAACAGTCTCCAAAGGTTGGCGTACAACCATTCTAGAGGTTTCACGACCAAAGTAGTCTTCGATTGACTTCTTATTGATAGTGATACTGCCGCTACCTGATTTCAAATAAACGCGAGCTGAAGAACTCTTGCGACGGCCAGTTCCATAATACTGTTCTGTAGACATAGTTTTCTCTTAAATATCTAATACTTGAGGTTGTTGAGCAGCATGCTGATGATTCTCGCCAGCATAAACCTTTAATTTTTTAAACATTGCACGACCTAAAGCATTTTTAGGCAACATACCTTTTACTGAATTTTTCAATATCCGATCAGGGTGTGTTTCACGTAACTTGGCCAAATTAACAGATTTCAAATGACCAACATAACCAGTATGGTGGTGATACATTTTATCCTGTTCTTTATTTCCAGTTACCTTAACCTTTTCTGCGTTTACCACAACGATATAATCGCCAGTATCAACATGAGGTGTATATTCAGGTTTATGTTTGCCACGTAATCTACGAGCAATCTCTGTTGAGAGTCGTCCAAGAGTCTTGTCAGCAGCATCAACAATGTACCAGTCACGCTTTACTGATTCTGGTTTTGCACTAAAGGTTTTCATAAAATTTCCTAACTCGCTCTATAGCGATAATCTTCATTAAAGAAAGGGCGCGAATACTAACGGATTAAACCTGCTTTGACAAGGCTCAATCTACCGATATTTCTTTAAATTTAAAATTTATTATTGAATACATCATCTAATGAAAAAAAATGATTGTACAATAGTGAAAAAATTGTTAAAAAAGGGCGTGGCAAAATGCCACGCCAAAACCACCAAAGGAGGATGGAGGAGTTATGCCGGGAAAACGAGAGGCGTCTTCCGTAATCAGCATATTAGGATTATCTAATATAGATTCTCCTTTGTCAACATAACTCCTCTATTTTCTACCCTAATAATTCAAATATATTAACTTAATCACAGTTTTTGTAAGCTTTACAGCTGACCTAATCGTTAAGATTAACTTACCAACCCCTCTAATTATTTCTAAAATCATGGGGTTAACGTTCATATTAACCTTTAATGTCTTTAACATGTAAGGCATAACAGCGGCATAAATATTTAAATTAACTGATTGCAGTATCAATTATTTCAAAATCATGTGTGATATCAGCCATCTTCCCAAGCATTATAGAAGCAGAACAATATTTCTCTGCAGAAAGACTGATCGCTTTATCAACCTTAGCTGGATCAATATTTTTACCACTCACAGTAAAATGTAAATGTATACGGGTAAAAACCTTCGGTGATTCTTCAGCACGATCATAATCCAGCTCCACCTCGCAGTTTTCAACCTGCTGTCTCGACTTTTTAAGAATCAGCATAACATCGAATGCACTGCATCCACCCAGTCCTAAAATTAACATTTCCATCGGGCGAACACCCAGGTTTTGACCGCCAAATTCAGGGGGACCATCCATTACAACTGCATGACCACTTGCAGATTTACCAACAAAGGTCATATTATCAAGCCATTTAACGTTAGATTTCATTTTTATCTCTTGTGAATAGGTATATTTATGGTATGTTGTCGCGATTCGAATAATTAAAAATTACAGGTAAGTTCGTGAGCCTAGAACCTATACAAAAAGTACAGCCTAGATCCAATCCGGCATTGGAAAATTTTTTAAAGCATTGCCATAAAAAAATCCTGCCAGCAAAACAGACTATAATACATGCCCGTGACGAATCACATACCCTTTACTACATTATCGAGGGGTCGGTCAGTGTGGTTATCGAAGACGAAGACTGCAATGAAATTGTTCTTGCTTATCTGAATTCCGGGGACTTTTTCGGTGAGATGGGACTATTTGAGAAAAACCTTAAGCGTAGCGCCTGGGTTATCACCCGAACCGAGTGTGAAATTGCCGAAATTCATTATAACCAGTTTATGATTCTAGCCCGTGAAAATCCTGAAATTTTATTCCAGCTTTCAGCGCAGCTGGCTGACCGCTTACGCGATACAAGCCGTAAGGTCAGCAATCTTGCCTTCATGGATGTTACCGGTCGGGTTGCAAGAACGCTACTTGAGCTGGCCAAACAACCTGATGCCCTGACTCATCCAGACGGTATGCAAATCAAGGTTACCCGCCAGGAAATTGCAAAAATTGTTGGTTGTTCGAGAGAAATGGCTGGAAGAGTAATCAAAAATCTTGAAGAAGATGGTTTGATAACGGCTCATGGAAAAACTATCGTTGTTTTTGGAACCAGATAACTGAGTTATCAACCGAAAATATCTGCCAGTGCCTTTCCTGGATCTGTTTCTCGCATAAAAGCTTCACCTACCAGAAATGCATTTATCTGGTGGTCCTGCATAAAGGTGACATCCTGTTTGCTATGAATACCGCTTTCAGTCACGACGAAGCAACCTTCAGGCAACAGATGCTGCATCTGTAAAGTTGTCAGTAGACTCGTTTCAAAGGTTCGAAGGTTTCGATTATTAATACCAACCATCGGTAAATCAAGTTCTAAAGCACGCTTCATTTCCTGCTCATCATGAACCTCAACTAAAACATCCAGACCAAGTTCCTGTGCTTTATGATATAAATTAATCAATTCATCCTGTTGCAGTGCTGCAACGATTAACAATACACAATCAGCCCCCATCACACGTGCTTCGACCAGTTGATACACATCTATAATAAAGTCTTTACGAATCACAGGGAGATCACAGGCTGCTCTTGCAGCAATCAGATATTCATCAGCTCCCTGGAAAAAATCAACATCGGTTAACACTGATAGACAGGCTGCACCGCCACGTTGATACTGCCGGGCAATTTCAACCGGATTGAAATCCTGACGAATCACACCTTTACTCGGAGAAGCTTTTTTTATTTCAGCTATTACGGCAGGTAACTGTTGCTGGAGCTTGTTTTTCAGACTATTAACAAACCCTCTTACCGGGGGAGCATCAGCTAATAACTTTTCCAGATCAGATTGAGATTTAACAGCTTTTCTATCAGCAATTTCCTGTTTTTTTCTGGACAGGATTTTATTTAGTATATCTGCTTTATCGGTCATATATTCAAGCGTTAGTTTTATCGATAAGTTTTTTCAGTAAATCACTGGCTGCACCACTGGCTATTGCCTGTTGGGCAAGCGCAATACCCTGCTGATGAGATTGAGCCAGACCGGACACATAAATTGCAGCCCCTGCATTCAAACAAACAATATCTCGTGCAGCACCGGGTTCATTTTCAAAAACTGAATTAATCATAGCTAAACTTTGCTCAACACTATCCACACAAATACTGGATATCTCTTCAACATTGAATCCAAAGTCCTGCGGGTTAATCTGATATGTGCTGACCTTACCATCTTTTAATTCAGCAACAAAAGTACTACAGGAAATACTGATTTCATCCATACCATCATCAGCATGAACAACCATGACATGACGACTTCCCAGTTGTTTCAATACGTTTGCAACTGGTTCTACCAGTTCTTTATCAAAGACTCCAATCACCTGATTAGGAGCACTAGCAGGATTAGTTAAAGGGCCTAACACATTGAAAATAGTTCGTACTCCCATTTCACGTCTTGGGCCAATAGCATGTCGCATTGCACTATGATGATTTTGCGCAAATAAGAAACCAACACCTACTTCATCGATACACTGGCCAACCAGATCCGGGCTGATATCCAGTTTTACACCAGCTGCTTCCAGCACATCAGCACTACCGGATTGACTGGAAACGGAACGATTTCCATGTTTTGCAACATGGCCTCCTGCAGCCGCAGTCACTATAGCTGAAGCCGTTGAAATATTAAAACTACCTGATGAGTCACCACCCGTTCCACAGGTGTCCACCAGATAATCCGCTGTGGTTTCAACTTTAGTTGCCAGCTCACGCATGACACTCGCTGCAGCGGTAATTTCATCAACTGTTTCTGTTTTCATACGCAATCCGACCAGAAAACCACCAACCTGTGAGGGTGTAGCTTCTCCCGTCATAATTTGCTTCATGACATCAGTCATTTCTTCACGAGATAAATCCTGCTTGCTGATAACGGCTTTTATAGCCTGCTTTATATTCATATGGCTCACACTATATTTTGGTATTCAGGAAATTTTGCAGTAATTCATGCCCAAATTGAGTCAATATGGACTCGGGGTGAAATTGCACACCTTCAATAGCTAAAGTTTTATGCCTGACCCCCATAATTTCATCCAGCTTACCATCTGCTGTTTGTGTCCAGGCCGATATTTCAAGGCAGTCAGGTAAACTTTCTTTATCAATGACCAGGGAATGATATCGAGTTGCCTCATAAGGCATTTCAAGATCTGCAAAAACGCCTTGTCCTTTATGATAAATCATTGATGTTTTTCCATGCATTATTTGTTGAGCATGCACGATTTTTCCACCAAAAACCTGTCCAATACTTTGATGCCCGAGACATACGCCTAATAAAGGTTTTACACCAGCCATAGCATTTATGACTGGCATAGATATTCCAGCTTCATTCGGTGTACAGGGACCGGGAGACAACATGATATGACTGGCATTGTTTTGTCTAACCTGCTCAACCGTATACTGGTCATTACGCACGACCTCGACTTCGACCTGCAATTCCCCCAGATATTGCACTAAATTATAGGTAAATGAATCATAATTATCTATCATCAAAACTTTCATGATGCTTCTACCTCCGTCGACAAACAGGGATCATGAGGTGATAAGCCGGATTCAGCCAGAGCAACCGCACGGAAAATAGCGCGACCTTTATTCATTGTTTCAGCCCATTCATTTTCAGGCACTGAGTCATACACAATACCTGCACCTGCTTGAATATAAAGTTTCTTATCTTTAATGACTGCAGTTCGAATCGCAATTGCAGTATCCATATTCCCACTCCAGGAAAGATATCCGACTGCACCGGAGTAAATTCCACGTTTTACCGGCTCCAGTTCATCAATAATTTCCATAGCGCGAATTTTAGGAGCACCGGAAACGGTTCCAGCAGGGAATGTGGCTCTGAGCACATCCATCGAAGAAAAACCAGGTTTGAGCTTCCCTTCAACATTTGAAACAATATGCATTACATGAGAATAATGTTCCACAATCATTTTATCAGTCAGCTTAACTGTACCAGTCTGACTCACTCTTCCAGCATCATTACGACCCAGATCGATCAACATTAAATGCTCGGCCAACTCTTTAGGGTCGTTCAGTAGCTCCTGTTCCAGAGCTTTATCCTGTTGGGCCGTTTTACCACGTGGACGAGTACCGGCTATAGGTCTGACTGTTACCTCACCATCTTCCAGACGAACCAGAATTTCCGGAGAAGACCCTACTACAAAATGATCATCCAGATTCAGATAATACATATAGGGTGAAGGATTCAACCCTCGTAATGCACGATATAAATTCAGCGGTTCAGAATTAAAGGGAATTGATAAGCGTTGTGACAACACGATCTGCATTGCATCGCCATCAATAATATACTGACGAGCTCTGTCGACAGCTTCCATATAACCTTGTTGAGTAAATTCAGACTCAAAATCCTTTTCCTTCACATCTCCTGTATTAACTTCTGCCGGCAGGTCCAGCTGACATTGCTGGATTTTTTCAACCAGCTCATCCAGTTTCTGTTGTCCCTTCTGAAAGGCACCCGGTTCAGCTGGGTCAGCATAAACGATAATATATAAACGCGAAGCAAGATTATCGAAGACCACCAGTTGTTCACTCAGCATAAGCAAGATATCCGGTGTATTATGTTTGTCCGGATTGGGGCAATCACTGAGTTTTGGCTCGATGTAACGGATAGTATCATAGCCGAAATAGCCAACCAGCCCACCATTAAAACGAGGCAGACAATCAAACTCAGCAACCTTGAAGGAAGCCAGATAATTTTCTATATAATGGAGAGGATCATCGACTGTTTGTTGATCAATAATCTGATCATCTGTTTCCAGGGTGACTTCATGACCATAGACTTTTAAACGGGTTGAGCAGCCCAGGCCAATAATTGAATATCGCCCCCATTTTTCACCACCCTGGACGGATTCAAACAGGTAGCTATATGGATTATTGGCTAACTTTAAATACACACTCAGCGGAGTATCCAGATCGGCAAACACTTCTCTGGCAAGCGGGATAAAGTTATATGATGATTTTAATTGTTCAAATTTTTCCTGATTCATAATGATTAGCTAGCAAATAGTTAACGGGTAAATTAAAGATATAAAGCGTTAAAACGTGGTAACAATCACCATCGCCAGCTACTTTTTACTTTTCCGTTAATAATTTGAGTATTTTTCATTTTGAATCAATTTAAATATATTGTTGAAGCTCAGTAAAGGAATCTATCACAGCATCAGGATCATAGCTACGGATATCTTCACCATGATTATAACCATAGCTCATACATATAATTTGAAATCCGGCTGCCCTGGCCGCTTTAACATCGGATTGAGAGTCGCCAATCATCATAGAATTTTCCGGCTTCACTGAAAGTCGATTTGCAGCCGTTAGCAAAGGTAAAGGGTCCGGCTTTTTACGAGGTGTATCATCCCCACAGATAGTCACTTCAAAATAATCCTGGATTCCAAGATCTCTCAAAATTGGCAAAGTAAACTCAGCTGCCTTATTAGTAACACAGCCCAGACGATAGCCTCTATCCTTCATGTAATCTAAACCTTCTTTTACACCCTCGTACAAATGGCTACGCTTTGAAGTATTCACGGCATATAAATCCCGAAATACTGGCAGCGCTTTTTCATACAGAGCCTGATCCGGTTCACCATCCATCTGGTTAAGTAAACTCCTTTTAACCAGACGCTCCACACCATTTCCAACCCAATGACGTACGGCCTCTTCTCCTCGCTCCGGTAAACCTAACTGATTCAGCATTTCATCTACACAATAAGCCAGGTCAGGTACGCTGTCTACCAGCGTACCATCCACATCAATCAAGATCATTTGTGGTTTAGGCATAGTCATTGAAAAGTTAAACTTTTGCTAACTCATCACGCATTTGCTGAACTATCGTATTATAGATATTAGCATCAGAGCTATTCGCTCCACCAAAGATTCCTGATCCGGAAACAAACATATCAGCGCCTGCTTTGGCAATTTCCGCAATATTATCGACTTTTACACCACCATCGATTTCAAGACGGATATCGTAACCAGACTCATCAATCATTTTTCTGGCCTGACGTAATTTATCAAGAGTAGCTGGAATGAAGCTTTGACCGCCAAACCCGGGGTTAACAGACATTAAAAGTACCACATCGACTTTATCCATCACGTATTCAAGATAATCCAGTGGAGTTGCCGGATTAAAAACCAGTCCTGATTTACAACCACTTTCACGAATCAATGATAGACTGCGATCAATATGCTCAGAAGCTTCAGGATGAAATGTAATAAAACTGGCACCTGCTTTTGCAAAATCAGGAATAATTCGATCGACAGGTTTAACCATTAAATGAACATCAATTGGTGCAGTAACGCCATGATTACGTAATGCATCACAAACCAGTGGGCCAATAGTCAGGTTTGGTACATAGTGGTTATCCATCACATCAAAATGTACAACGTCACAACCTGATGCAATAACATTATCTACTTCTTCACCTAAACGTGCGAAATCTGCCGACAAAATAGACGGCGCAATAAGAAAATCAGTCATAACCAGCTCCTAAGCTAAAAAATTAGACGCGAATGTACACGAAATAGGATTATATTTCATCTTAATCAATCAAATACTGAAGTTCAGTGGTAAAAACACTATAATCCTGAGATATTTTTTTGAGAGGTTTTTATGGGAATAAGTCTGACATTACATGTCTTATCAATAGTTATCTGGGTTGGGGGAATGTTTTTTGCCTATATGATACTCAGACCAGTAGCAGCCGCACAGCTTGAGCCACCTGTCAGATTGAAATTATGGCGGCAGATTTTTGAACGCTTTTTTCCATGGGTCTGGGTCGCCATAATCCTGGCACCATTAACAGGTGTAATGCTAACCAGCCCTTACGGAGGATTCGGCCACTCTCCTGTTCACATACATATTATGACGACTCTAGGAAGTATAATGGTAGGAATATTTCTACACGTTTATTTCGTACCATTTAAGAAATTAAAACGGCATCTTGATGAAAGCGATATACCCGCTGCCGCAAAAAATTTAAATCAAATTCGGCTTCTAGTTGGCATGAATACTATATTGGGTGGTTTAACTATTATTACCGCTACTGCCGGGAAGTACTATTTATCCTAGTGCATGGATATTCAAAAATTACTTTCGAAGGTACACTGGCAAAATAGAAAAGTGTATAGAGTTATTGACTAATTATAAAGAACCTATATAAGCCGCAAGATTTTCGATGTCAGCATCAGAAAGCCCAGCAGCCATAGCATTCATAGTGGGATTCTGACGTTGGCCACTACGAAAATTTGTTAAATTTTCCAGTACAAATTCTTCAGATCGACCTTTTAAAGATGGATAGGCAGGTACCATGCTTACACCACCAGAACCATGACAACCAATACAACCTTTAGCTGCAAAAGATGATTGCCCAGCTGCAACATCACCTGCCTGAACATGGCCAGAAAAAGTAAGCACAGATATTAATATAATGGATGATAATTTCATTAAAGTCCCCCTGAAAAATTAAAAACGGCTCACTAATTTAAATTAATAGCTTGCTAATCGAGTGAGGCATTGTTACAAAGCCACCAGATTTTGTAAAGTCTACAAAACACCACCTTAATATCAGCTTAATATTCAAAAATTAATCACAATGAAAGACCTTAAAATTTTTAATCAGCAGATTCGAAAGGACTTAATACTGCAGACAGTACAACGTGGTAAGTCGATAACTTTTAATACTACCTGGGGATTATTTTCGCCTAAAGCGATTGACTCCGGTTCTCAGTTATTACTTGATTTTCTGGATATAAAAGAGACTGATAATTGCCTTGACCTTGGATGCGGTTATGGAATATTAGGCTTAAGCATGGCCTTATGGGCTCCAGAGGGGAAAACAACTTTAGTCGATAAAGATTTTGTTGCGGTAAATTATTCTGAAAAGAATCGCCTGCTTAACCATATTGATAATGCTGAATGTTATCTAAGTAATGGTTTCGATCAAATTCCTGAACAACAGTATGATATCATCGTATCAAATATTCCCGCCAAGGTAGGCAAGGAAATGTTATACATTTATTTGTTTGATGCGCTCAAATATCTGAAGCCTGGTGGCTCTTTTTATATAGTAACCATCACTGGTTTAAGATTATTTTTTAAACGCGGTTTTAATGAAGTTTTCGGGCATTATGAAAAAATCAAGCAAGGCAAAGTGTATACCGTCGCTCGAGGCATAAAACAGGCCTAAAAAATTACGATCCATAGCCGAGTCACAAACAAAAAAGGCAGCCAGTTGGCTGCCTTTTCTTTTTAAGCTTTAAACTTATTATTGTCCTGCTGGTGGAGCCGGTGCGGGTACTGGTGGTTGTTGTTGAGGAGCATATCCCCAGGGTGCAGCACCCCATTGCTGGGGTCCACCCCAACCACGATTACCGCCCCATCCACGATTACCACCCCAGCCGTTATTATTACTGTTCCCATAATAATTACCACGGTAGTCACCTCGACCATCATAATTACCGTAATAGTTTCCATTACCGTAACCATTTCCACGCCAGTCAGTATTAGTATCCATATCGGCATCAGCATCCATATTACCTTTACCACGACCTTTCATACTGAAATCAAATGAGCCTTCACCATCACCTGCGCCACGACCACGGCCGGTTCCCCGACCTTGACCACGACCAGATCCATCGTAGTTACCATAGCCACTACCATCACCGCGACCATTCCAGTTACCATTTCCATAACCAGAGCCATTACCATTGCCCCAGCCATTGTTATTACCCCAACCATTATTATTACCACCCCATGGACTGTTTCCCCATTGAGCCTGTGCTGTTGAAACAATACCTAATGATGCAGCTATCGCAGCTGCTAATAAAACTCTCTTCATCTCTCAATCTCCAGTTTGATGGTTGAGTACCATCTTTTATTGTAGTAAAAAGCCATTTTTACATCTGATACGTCATCACCATTATTAAAATGGAGGGACTCGACAACAAAATAGCCAGCTATCAACAATGTTATATATCAATCACTCACAATATGCAAAATTAACATCGATTAAGTTTAGCTTGACTAAAACAGGAATTAGGTACCTTCAGTCAAATTAACTCTGATTGCCTCCAGATTTTGTTTTGCATCTGCAACATTATCTGCCAGAAAATTTATATGACCCATTTTTCTTCCCACTCTGGGTTGTTTTTTACCATACAAATGCAAACTGGCTTTACTTACCTGTAAAACAGAACCCCAGTCAGGCGTAGATGTTTCGGGCCAGATATCTCCCAGTAGATTTAACATGGCAACTGGAGTATGCAAATGACAGTCTCCTGATGGAAGTCCACAAATCATTCTCAGCTGTTGCTCAAATTGCGAGGTATAACAGGCATCGAGAGTAAAATGACCTGAATTGTGAGGTCGAGGTGCTATTTCATTGACCAACAATTCATTGGCAGTTGAAATAAAGAACTCCACAGCAAGTACACCAACGTATTTTAATCCCTCTGCAATTTTTTCTGCCGCAGCCAATGCTTGCTGAGTCAATTTGGCTGGAATATCGGCTGGCACCATGCTCACATCTAAAATACCATTAACATGCTTATTTTCAGCAACTGGAAAGACAAAAGTTTCTCCCTGCTCATTTCTGGATAACACGACAGAAACTTCTTTAAATAGATTGATTTTTTGTTCCAGCACGCAGGCCACTTTAATTTCAGCAAATGCTTTTTCAACATCCTGAATATTCTGGCAAACCACCTGGCCTTTACCGTCATATCCCAGTCTTGCTGTTTTTAAAATTGCCGGAAAAGTAAAGTGCTTAATACGATTCAGATCTGTTGCTGAGTTAATGTCAACAAATTGGGGAGTTGATAAGCCTAATGACTGGATGAAGTTTTTTTCCTTAATACGATCCTGAGCGATCGCCAATGATTGAGCTGATGGAAAAACGGGTAGCGACCGGGATAAATACTCCAGTGATTCTACAGGTATATTCTCAAATTCAGTCGTTATAACCGCACATTGCTGTATTAGATGATCAAGTGCATCTGTATCAGTAAATGATGCGCATACATGCTCCGTCGCAAGGCTACCAGCAGGACTATGTTTATCAGGGTCAAGTACGATTACATCATAGCCCATGGTTCTCGCAGCAGTGACAAACATGCGACCTAATTGGCCACCACCAAGTATACCCAGAGTACTGGAAGGAAGAATTGACATAATAATGATTAGTTACTTTCAGGGGGTAAAACCATATTTAATGCGTTCTGAGTCTGCGAAGCACGAAAATCAATTAATTTTTGCTGCATAACAGGGTCTCCTGTAGCAAGCATAGAAATAGCAAATAATGCCGCATTGATAGCACCTGCCTCGCCAATTGCAAACGTAGCAACCGGGATACCTTTCGGCATTTGAACAATAGAATACATACTATCCTGGCCCTGTAAATAACGCGAGGGAACAGGCACACCTAAAACCGGTACGGTTGTGTTAGCAGCAAGCATTCCAGGTAAATGTGCTGCCCCACCGGCACCCGCAATAATGCAGGATAAACCGTTATCCAGAGCTGATTTTCCAAACTCAGCCAATAAATCAGGAGTTCGGTGAGCAGACACCACTTTTGTAAGATAAGGCACCGCAAACTGGTCAAGAATTTCAACCGCCAGCTTCATGATAGGCCAATCACTATCACTCCCCATCACAACGGCGACAACAGGTATAGCCATGAATTTACTCCAGTTCAAATATCAAAAAAACCGTGTATTTTACTCTGTTTTAAATAGTAAATTAACTATTTAATTCAAACAATCGCCATAAACTCATTGATAAATAGTTTTATTCATCAGCAAAAAGTGTAATATCCTATTTTTTTCACCTCATCCTTAAAAATATGAACCAGGTCGTACATCAAACAAATTTGCAAAATCTACCCTTAATTGCCAGGGGTAAAGTCCGTGATATATACCAAATAGATGATAATCATTTATTATTTGTCACAACGGATAGAATTTCAGCTTTTGATGTCATTATGCCAACGCCGGTTCCCGGCAAAGGGGAAGTGCTCACTAAAATCTCCAATTTCTGGTTTCAGAAATCAGAGAAACTTATTGTCAATCATCTGACCGATTTGAAATTACAGGACTTTGTCTCACAAAACGATTATGAACAATTAAAAGACCGGTCAGTCATTGTTAAAAAACTTAAACCACTGCCTGTAGAAGCAATTGTACGAGGATACATCATAGGTTCAGGGTGGAAAGATTATCTGGAAAACGGTTCTATCTGCGGAATTCAATTACCCTCAGGTCTTAAACTTGCTGAAAAGTTACCTGAAGCTATTTACACACCATCCTCAAAAGCTGAAGTCGGTGATCATGATATTAATATTTCCTTTGAAGAAACTATTGATCTAATCGGACTGGAGCTGGCTGAACAGCTAAAAGAAGTCAGTTTAACATTATATAACATGGCTGCAGAATACGCTTTGCAACGCGGCATTATCATTGCAGATACAAAATTTGAATTTGGCCTGGATGAAAACAATCAGCTAGTTTTAGCTGATGAAGTATTAACTCCGGATTCTTCACGCTTCTGGCCTCTGGATCAATATGAAGTCGGTAAAAGCCCGGTCAGCTTTGACAAACAATTCATCAGAGATTTCCTGGAAACGCTGGACTGGAACAAAACAGCTCCCGGACCAGAATTGCCTGCTGCGGTAATAGAAAAAACCCAGCAGAAATATCAGGAAGCTTATGACATTCTTACCAGCTGAAAAGGCTGAATTTCCAGTCTGTATGTGATCAATAAAGTAATACGGGAATATTGATTAAGTAAGCGATATCAGTGAGCTATTATGACTCTGCTTAAATTTGAGTCGCTTCTCTTCAAGGCGCATAATTGCATCTTTACCCATATCAGTATTCAGAGCTTCAGTTATCGCTATATTCATATGGATATGAGCATAATCCGTTATGTCTGCAACTTTTATTGCATCTTCAATTTTCTGCGCCATTTCATAAGCCTGGGCAGTATCTGTCTTTGGCATCAGCAGCATAAAACTACATTTTTCCCAGCGCGCAAGAACATCAGGTGTTTGAATCAACCCGTTAATAATTTTAGTCACCGCTATAACCACCAGATCATTTAGATCTGACTTTTTATCAATAACATTATCCAGTGGCTTGATATCGATATTCAATAAAATTAAAGACAGAGGCTCATTAAAGTATTTACTACGTTTAAATTCCTGATGAAATATTTCACACAAATATGATTTTGTTAAAGTCCCTGTCAACTCATCATGAGGCCTATCCTTTTCCTCTGTAAATTCTGCTATTCTCTGGCTTAAAACTCTGGCTAGATTACGGTATAGAGTCATCGCAATTCTGGGATGAAAACGCCCAATACGTTTTAAATTTTCCCATTTCATTTCCAGTACCTGAGTATTCTCATTTGCTGTAACTGACGCTATTCTGTCTCGTTCGGAAAGTTCTGCAACTTCACCAAATAAATCGCCTTCTTTTAAATAAGCCAGTGTATGAATAGAGCCATCTGGATCTCTATGGGTGGCTGTCGCAGCACCTTCCAGAAGCACAAAAAATTCATTACCCGCCATTCCCTGATCAATGATAACTTCACCTCTTGAAGCTCTCTTGATTGTACCGGACAGAATAGCCTGCTTAATTTGAAAACTTTTCAATCCCTTAAATACAGGACTTTGACTCAACACCTTCACCTTAAGATTAAGTGACAACATATCCCAGACAGTCACAAGCTTGGTAAAAGAGAGAAGGATAGGCGTTAACACAAAAGTTGAAAACATCGCCAGTACCATAACTAGTGCACTTAAGGCACCAAAATATATAACCGGTTCAAAACTGGAAAGCATCAAGGTAGAAAAACCTAAAGCCAACGCGACAGATGTAGTTGTAATTGGGGTAGACTCATGCTCGATAGTTTTTCGCAGGGCAATTTCTACATTTTCATTTCCCCTTGTAAAGAAATGATAACGACTCAAAAAGTGGATAGTGTCATCGACGCTTATACCGATAGCTATAACCGCCACCATGGTTGTCCCTGAATCTAATGGAATATTGTAATACCCCATTACACCGAATAGTACGATCACAGGAAATACATTTGGAATAAGCGCAATAACTCCAGCACGAAAATCAATAAACAGCAGAGAAACCAGCAATAGAATGACGACTATCATCAGAATCAAAGATTGTATTTGACCGATTGCTAATGCATCAGCAGCCTGATTATTTAATACTGATTCACCAGTCAATGTTACTTTAAGCGATGAGCGTAAATCATTTTTTATATAGTTTTTAATTTTTATGAATTCATTTTTTAATTCATTTGATGATCCGACATTATGCCTGACTAAAATTCGTGCTTTACTATATTCAGAATTAACATAAGCCTGAACGGCTTCAAATTGCACAAACTGCATATAAACTTCAATGACTTCATCGTCCAATGGTAACTCAGGCTGTTCAGTGCCTTCCATAACCTTATTTGTAATTTTTATAAAATCAGCGAATGACAAAGTCTTATCAAATACCCCCTGAGTTTCAATATAACGCTGAATTTTTTCAATTTCTTCAAGATAACGTACTTTTTGAAATGTTCCCTCTATCGATGAATCGAGAATAATCGAAAATGTTTGCATACCAGACAAGCTGGAGTGAATATCATCTGCACGCTGTCTGACATCCGAGTCTTCTGAAAAATAGGCCAAAGTATTATTATTCACCTGTAAAAATTGAGCTCCCCAGGCAAAATAGGCGGCAATTAGCATCATCAAAAACAAAGTTGTTTTTTTGAGTCGTATAACGACTGAAAAAATCACATTGGCAATGATCTCGAAAAGGCTTTTACTATTTTTGAGGTCAATTCCACTACCCCCAAACAATCTTAAGTAAGCAGGTACAAACAGAATAGTCACTAGAAAATTAATCAATAGACCAAAAGCTACCAACCAGCCAAACTCACGTAATAACTCAAGATCATTGACTGTAATAGAAAGAAAACCCATAAAAGTGGTGACAAATGCAAGTAAAATAGCCATGCTTTGATTCACCGGCAAACGCTGCACCGCTTCTTCACGAGTTAGTCCGGCTCGAATTCCTCCATGATATTCAGCCATTAAATGCACATCCTCTGTCGAGCCGATAATAATCAATAACGCTGGAATAATTGAAGTCAGCACATTCACCGGAATTTCCATATATGACATAAATGCCAGGGTGCCAACTATACTGATAGTTGCCGATGATAACGGCACTATAGAACAGTTCAAACGCCCCATGCTAAGCCCCAGTACAACCAGCAGAACAACCAGAGCAGCGGGCAAAATATATCGTTGATCCAGTTGAATCTGTTTAGTTATTTGCTCTCTTACAAAGGGAGAGCTCATTTGATAAACAACTGACAAATCATCCTTCAAGGTCGCTAATATCTTATCGATAGCATCATTAATTTCTAAATCTTTACCTGGATAATGTTTGTTGTCATCAATAAACAGGTTAATAGCCATTGTTTTTCGGTCAGTAGAAACCAGATTTCCAACGACCATAGCATTTGACAGAGCGTCGTCAATTAACTGCTCAGATTGTTTTTTTGTTTGCGGAATCTCATGCAGGAATGGCTTGCTTTCAATATAACCTTCTACTTCTTTTATGTTCGGCACAGAAAATAAGCTTCTGGAGTCTTTAACAAAATCAAGCGCTTTTAATTTTTTAAAGGCCTTTTTAATCAAATTTAATTTTTTGGTGGTAAATAGCTCATCATCCGAAAGCACAATAATAATGGATGTATCAGAACCGAAATCTTCCAGTGAATTTAAATAGAATTGCCATTCAGGGCTGGACTTCACTATCAGGCTTTGGGCTGATATATCATATTGCAGGCGTGACAACTCTGGTGCAACCGCCAGGGTAAGCACAATCAGAAAAAATAGGATCAATTTTGGATAGCGGTACGATAACTTAAGCAGCCATTTAACCATTTACTTTACTACTCATTATCAAAAAACTCCGTAAGTATACCCTGTAAAGGATAATAGATTAGTATATTAGTTAACATTAATATAGTTTTTTTTTAAAAAATATACTCTTATCTGTTCCAAAACAGTGGTTAATTATTAAAAATTAATCTGACCAGCCAGTTTTTTCATCACTTCACGCCAATGCATCTCAGCTTCTTCTCCGACTATTTCAAATATTTCAGCAAAACGATTACGCTGCTCTCCAGTTAATTCAACCTCAAATCTACTCCCCTCCAATGTTAGCCTAAGTCGCTTTATTCTACGATCATGCTTATCAGGAAGTTGATCAATATAACCTCTGGCGATTAATATTTTTAATGGTCTATTTAAATACTGTTTGGTGACACCTAATATTTTTAACAACTCACTCACACTACAATAATTATTTCTTCCGATAAAATAGAGTATGCGGTGATGAATTCGCGAAAAGCCCAATTCAGCCAGGCGTTGATCAGGCTTATCAACCATAGCTCTAAACCCAAAATGCATTGCTTCCAGTGCTTCATTAAGTTCCTGCTCTCTTGATTTCATAATGATAAAAAATTTTAGTCAATGATGTTGACATTATAAGATCATGCACTGCATACTAATAGGTCATTGATATTGACCTATATTTTAAGGAGAACCGATGAAACAAAATGCACTTTGCTGGATTAACAATAAAATCATAGCGGCTGGTGAAGCACAGATTTCAGTGTATGATCATGGCCTGCTATATGGAGATGGCATCTTTGAGGGACTCCGCTTTTATTCAAATAAAGTCTTTAAACTAGAAGCTCATTTACTCAGATTACAACAATCGGCTGAGGCGATTTCACTCAAGATACCCTTATCCATAAGTCAAATACAACAGGCTATAGCTGAATTAATTGCTCAGTACCCCGATGACTCCGGTTATTTACGTCTGGTGGTTACCCGAGGAGCGGGCTCTTTGGGTATAGACCCTCAAAAGTGTCCAGCAGCCAATCTATTCATTATTGCTGATGAACTCGCTGTCGTTAATAAAGTACATACTAACAGTGGAATTAAAATGATTGTTGCATCAACACAAAGAATGCCTGCTGAAAGTCTTGACCCCAAAATAAAAAGCCTCAATTATCTGAATAATATTCTGGCAAAAATTGAAGCCAATGCCGCCGGAGCAGATGAAGCAATCATGTTAAATGCCCGGGGTTTTGTGACAGAAGGTACCGTTGATAATATTTTCATGATTAAAAACGGGAAGCTGATGACACCAAAAACCAGTGATGGTCTGCTACATGGCATCACCCGTGAAGTTATTTTACAAGTTGCAAAAGAACTCGGCTTAACAGTAATTGAAACCAGTCTAACTATTGATCAATTTTTACAAGCGGATGAATGTTTTTTGACCGGTACAGGTGCAGAACTTATTGTTGTTAGACAAATTAATGAGCATGTATTTAAACCTGGCTCACCGGCTATTTTCCCACTTATCCAGAAAGCCTTTAAACAGAAAATTATTGAAGAATGTAAGCAGATTGAGGATAAAAATATATCGTAAACGCCTAACACTCTGCTAATATTTCCTAATCAGTATGAAATAAAACTAATTTCCTGCTTAACCTGGAATCCGCAGTTGGACGAGTTGATAGTGCATTTTAGGTGGTGTAGATCTAGGCGTAACAATGCGGAATAGCCAACTATTCCAGGGCGTTACAACGAAGAGATACGCTTCCTTAAATGTGCAATTCAGTTCGTAGCGGGATGCACCGATTGGGTGATTATCTTCAATTACGAGCTCTCAACTGCGGAATCCAGGATAATTTACACTCAGGAGACTACTGAGTTTAGAGAGATCGTATTGATGAAATGGTATTTTGAGCAAGTTTTTTGATCACCTGAATCAAATAATCAAGCTATTTAACAAAATATCAGGGGAATTTTGTCAAAATGATTTTTCCACTGTTGTTAAATCTAACTTTATTAAAAGTTTGCAGGAATATCTTTTTTTCCTGATTTTATATGACAGTGTTTCTTTTTAATTCCAGGTTAGATCGATAAGGCGAGACAAAATGCATCTAAACGATATCATTAAAAATCTCTACAGAGTTCTATTATTACTGGCATTTTCTACCTGTTCCCAGGCCGCTGAAAATTCAGACAGACAACTTATTTTCGGGGTTCACCCTTATTTACACCCTTCCATATTAGTGGAGCGCTTTACCCCATTAACAGAATATCTGGGAAAACAGTTGGATAAGAAAATTCTGATACGGGTTGGGAAAAATTATCATGATCATATTGAAGCTATTGAGCAGGGTAAAGTTGATTTTGCATTTATGGGACCATCACTTTTTATAAAACTTACCCAGCAAAATGACCAATTTAAAGCGCTCGGAAGACTCAGCTTTTCCGGTCGAAACTCATTTCGTGGCGCTATCATTGCGAGACAGAATAGCAGCTTACAATCCTTAACAGACCTGAAAGGCAAGCGATTTGCTTTTGGTGATCCAGAATCAACATTGAGTAGCTTATTACCGATACGTATGCTGAATGATGCAGGTATCCAGCTAGATGACCTATCCACATATTCAAATTTAAAAAACCATCATAATGTCGCACTTGCTGTACTTCTCGGGAAATATGATGCTGGCGGCGTTAAAGAAGAAATTTTCAATGAGTATAAATCTCGCGGATTAAAAGTGCTGCAATGGTCTATAGATATTCCAACTCATCTTTTTGTAGCCAGAGAAGGTTTACCAGATAAAGAAATCAATGCATTAAAAAAACTGTTACAGAATCTGCATAATCACCCAGAAGCAAATAATATTCTGCAGAATATAAAAAAAGGGACTACAGCAATCATTCCGGCAAAACTAGAGGAATATGCCGAGCTTCGTAAGCTCATTTCACCTTTACAAAATACTACCCTTCAAATCGAAACAGGTAACTAATCGTGAAAAATATTTTTCCTCGTATAGCAATGCTCAGCCTGTCGCTGGTATTTATTCTCTTCCTGGTAATCGGCAATATTTTCATCTATGACCAGCAGCAGACAAATTACTTTAATTCATTTAAAGAAGAGCAGAAAAACGATATAAAATTACTCTCTCAACTTGCGCGTGAGGGCCTTATTTCGCAAAACTATGCCCTGATCGAATGGTTTTTCAATACCTGGGGTCAGGATTATCATACTGTTGTTAATCTGACCCTGAAAAATCAACTTGGATTTGCACTAAGTAAATACCAGCGGCGGGAAGCAGCAAAAGGACAAACTATTACAAGTAGCAACACTATGACCTTGCATGATGGCACTTACATAGTGTCAATAACCAGTGACAGTATCGACCTGGAAAACAAACTGGAACATCTTAAGCTACAACTCATTCTGGTAAATACCGGACTTATCATTTTAGCCATACTGAATACCTGGTTTATGTTTCGCCATTTTGCTATTAGACATCTGCAAAAGGAACAGAAGCTTCGCAAAGTTGCAGAGGAAAAACTCAGGAAATATGAAGATAAAAATACCTGAAACCATTAACCTGGAATCCGTAGCTGGACGAGTTGATGTTGATTGTGCGTTTAAGATGGTTTAGATCAAGACGCGGAATAGCCAGCTATTGCAGGGCGTTACAACAAAGAGATACACCGCCTCAAACCTGCAATTCAGTTCGTAGCGGGATGCACCGATTAACTGATTTTTCCAGGTTTAATAATTCTTTTTCATATCCTCTATGATTTTAATAACGCTTTTTTTAAGCGATGCAGGTTTCAATACCGTAACTCCGGCACCATATTTCAATATATCCATAATCAATTCCGGTTGCTGACTATAGGGAAAAGATAAATAATAAAATCCTTCTTCATCGAAATAAGATTTTTGTTCAGGATGCCATTGCTCCTTAGAAACCCATCTTGCACGTTCTGGGGTAAACCGTAAGTGAGCAATTCTGGTCGTTGCCCCGGAAAATATACCATAACCACTGGATAACTGTTTATTCAGTACTTTTTCAGATTTTTCAATAGCCTTAGCTTTGAGCACATCAACCTGCTGCATAGCATCCACTGAAAAACTGCGTATAGCCTTACGTTTATGACACCAGCTATCCAGATACCAGTTATCCCGATAAAAAGTTAATCGTTGAGGTGAAATTTCACGCTGGGTCAAGGTAGCTGTTTGCCGATTAAAGTGACTGATAGCTAAACGTTTTCGAGTTAATAACGCCTGTGATATCAATTCGAAATAGTTATTTTCAGCAGTTGCTCTTGGCTGCGTTAAAATTCTAATACGCCGGGTAATTTCTTCTACACTATGATCACCCTGGTCGAGTAAGCCTCGTATTCTCGATTGCAAAGGTTTTATATGCTCAGATAACAGACCTGACTGTAAATTATCCAGCCAGGCATTCATGGTCAGCAAAGCCTGTATCTCACTGGTATTAAACCATAAGCCGGGTAACTGGTAAGCCGTACCAACATGCCCCTGATTTTCATAGCAATAACCACGACGCTTTACATCCCACACAATAGGTGCTCCGAGGCGATCACGAAGATACTCCAGATCACGTTTAAAGGTGGCAAGCGATATTTCCAGAACATCAAGAAACTGCTGGCGTGTTACACAACCTTTGGTATTGAGCATCTGGTCAATCAGGTGAAATCTCTCTGTTCGATCCATTTTCCAGTCTCATATAATTATGAATAATAGTTTAAATTATTTTATATCTAGCTCACCTCATGAGCCATTTAGTCAGGATAATAACACAAAAAAGTTAAACAGGAGAAAACAATCATGAAACTGATGAATCAAGTGCTATTCAAATTAAGTTCATATCTACGTTGCCGGGTAATTCGGGGCCCAAAACAGGAACCCTATCTGGAACGTTACCACTTACTGCGCCTGCCCTTCGGTATACATATATATTTACACCGCTTCGTCGCCAGTGACCCGGGTAAAGCATTACATAATCACCCCTGGCGTTCCGCTGTATCACTGGTTATAAGCGGTCAATACTATGAAACCAGACTGGGAAACAGTAAACAGAATAATAACCTCATCAAAAGAACCATCAAGGCAGGAAATCTTAATTATATCAATGGTAAAATTTACCATCGTATTAATCTTCAAGCCAATGAAGAAGTCTGGTCTCTATTTATACATACCGCAAGTCATCGTAGCTGGGGATTTTTAAACACTGAAGACAGGCAGTTCAGCTTTACCGATCATAATCTCAGCATTAAAACAGCCAGCAACCCTTTATGGTGGAAAACAGCACAAAAACCCTGTCATCATCCCGAAATGCGAAGCTTGATGCTGGCGGATAAAGGGCAGCAACTTTTATCCTGATTATGATATAAGCTTTGATAAAATATTGATTTTTTATGCTGATAATAATCTGAATTAATCAGAGTTTCCTTAAACCTGGAAAAATCAGTTGAGCGTGAAAAAGATGCGTAACAGATTGATGTGTCTGGCCTAAGCCAGGGATGGCTGAAGGTAGAGCAATGCAGGAGCAAGTGCCGAGAAATCAAAAACACCGTAGTCACCTGATTGGTAAAGAATGTGTTTTTGATTTTATCAGGTACATTAAGGTGTTACGTGGACTTTCATGATTCAACTGATTTTTCTAGGTTAAATGTTAACAATTGTAAATTGATGAGTAGATGGATTCAAAAATAACTTTTAAGAATTATACTTACGACTCCATTTTATTAATCCAAGGATAAACATGAAACTCATTAACTCAATTTTACTGTTAAGTATCGCTTTATTTGTTAATACGCAACTACAGGCTCATGACTCATACTGGAAAAACTCATCTGGTACTTATGTTAAGAACTCAAGCGGTAACTGCTGGATGACAGGTTCTCATGTTGCTGAAGAAGCTAAATGTAGCGCAATGGATATGTCAAAACACCAGCATGCGGCTATGGCTAAGTCGTCTACAGATTCAACAGATGAACCTGAAATAAAGGAAGTGATCAATCTGAAGGGTGTCACTTTCAAAACAGAATCCGACGAAATTAATCCTTCTTCATTTACCCGTTTGAATATTTCTGCCAAAGATTTGAAAAGAAACCCGGATCTTAAAGTTATCGTGGCAGGACATACTGATAATATGGGTGACCCTGCTTTTAACCAGGAATTATCCCTAAAACGCGCTGAAGCTGTAAAAGCTTATCTTATCGATAAGGGCATTGACTCATCCCGCTTAATTGCTCGAGGTTATGGAGATTCTCAACCAGCTGCCAGCAATGACACTCAAGAAGGACGTGCTAAAAACCGTCGTGTGGAATTACGCATTCATTAAAAGAAAATCATCTTCATAAAAACCGGCCTTTGGTCGGTTTTTTTTGTTATTGTAGTAACTGCATCATTATCCAGGACAATTCAGAGAGCAAATAACCTCTTATAAAGTCGTTAAAATTTGAGGAAGCGGTGATTCATTCTGATTTATTTCAGGTTAAGATAGAAATATTCAGAATTGTATGAACCTGGAAAAATCAGTTGAATCATGAATTGATCAGAGGTTTCTTTATATCCACTGTTTATCATTTACCAGTAAAATCACTTTAAATAAAATTATAATTAACAATAAATGAACACATCAAATGCCAGTTTTCCCAATATGATTGGTTTTGCAGCTTTTAGCGGAACAGGGAAAACGACTTTACTTAAAAAAGTCATACCCATTTTGAGCGGGCAGGGATTACGCCTGGCCATAATTAAACATTCGCACCATGACTTTGAAATTGATCAACCCGGTAAAGACAGTTATGAATTACATCATGCTGGTTCAAGCCAGACCTTACTGACGTCCAGATATCGTAGCGCACTAATCACTGAGAATATTCCTCATCAGGAACCTGAATTAATGAAGGAAGTTGAAAAGCTGGATATCAATAAGATTGATCTTATTCTGGTAGAAGGCTTCCGCCATGAAACTCAACTTAAACGTATCGAACTGCATAGAAGCACTGTAACTCAATCATTTTTATATCCTCAGGAAAAAAATATCATTGCGTTAGCCAGTGATGAAAAACTGGATATTGAATTACCTTTACTGGATATCAATAATCCCCAGCAAATAGCAAAATTCATACTAAATTATATCAACTGGTGATCCTAGAATCCGCAGTTGGACGAGCTGAAGTGTGCGTTTGAGGTGGTGTAGGTCAAGGCGTAACGACGCGGAATAGCCAGCTATTGCAAGGAGTTACAACGAAGAGATACGCCGCCTCAAACGTGCAATTCAGTTCGTAGCGGGATTTACCGATTGGGTGATTATACACATCAACTGTAATGGTCTATAAAACATTGGGTTAACCTCTATTGCGAGCGGTCAACTGCGGAATCTAGGGTGATACAGGCTCTAAATAGTAGAACCCATACCACAGTTTGTAATATATAACTAAATCTTGATTAGACTGTTGACTGGAAGAACAATCCTGGAAAAATCCGGCAGTTGAATCCAGCTTCGAGCTGCAGGTTTGAGCAGGTGGATCTCAGTTTCATAACACCTTGATCTCCACCACCTCAAACGCACAATCAACTCATCCAACTGCGGATTCCATTCCAGATTCAACCCAACAGCGGATTCTAGCTTAAAGCCTTGACTAGTTCGTCCATATTAGTTTTTGCATCACCAAATAGCATACGAGTATTTTCTTTATAAAATAATGGATTATCAACACCGGCATAACCGGTAGCCATGCTCCGCTTTAAGACAACAGTTATTTTACTTTTCCATACTTCAAGTACAGGCATACCCGAAATTGGACTACCGGGATCTTCCAGTGCAGCAGGATTAACAGTATCATTAGCACCGATTACCAGTGTCACATCCACATTTGGAAAGTCTTCATTAACTTCATCCATTTCAAAAACTATATCGTAAGGAACCTTTGCTTCAGCCAGTAATACATTCATATGCCCCGGCATACGCCCCGCGACAGGATGGATGCCAAAAACCACATTAACACCTTTTCCCATCAATATTCGCGAAACATCCGAAACAGCCCGTTGAGCCTGAGCCATTGCCATACCATAACCAGGAACGATCATAACTTTTTTAGCTTCAGATAATGATATCGCCACTTCTTCTACAGAGGTCGCAATTGCTTCACCACCAACATCAGCTGCAGTGGAAGACTTACTACTGGCTGTTCCAAATCCTCCAGCAATTACACTGAAAAAATTTCTATTCATTGCGTTACACATGATGTAACTCAAAATGGCACCACTACTACCTACCAGGGCACCAGTCACTATTAATAAATCATTAGCCAACATAAAACCTGTTGCTGCTGCAGCCCAGCCGGAATAACTATTTAACATTGAAATAACAACCGGCATATCAGCACCACCAATAGCAATAACCATATGCACGCCAAATACCAATGCAATAATAGTCATCACTATCAATGGTAAATAGGCATCATTCATGCTTTCTGCATTGATAAATTCCACACCATAATACAAGGCAATGAAAAACAGGATTAAATTAATGATATGACGCCCCGGTAATAAAACCGGTTTACTATTGATCATCGCACTCAATTTACCAAAGGCAATAACCGAGCCTGAAAAGGTCATAGCACCAATATAAACACCCAGATAAACTTCAATATCATGAATCGTTTTTTCGCCCCCGCTAAAGTGCATATCAGGGTCAAGATAGGTTGCATATCCTACACTTACTGCCGCTAAACCCACTAAACTATGCAGTAAAGCAACCAACTGTGGCATTTGAGTCATTTTGACTCTGCGGGCTAAAATCAAACCAAGCACAGAACCAATCACTACACAGATGAGAATAACCCAATAACTGGTCACTGCATCACTAAACACAGTGGCTATCATTGCCAGTCCCATACCTAACATGCCATACAGGTTCCCCCGACGGGCATTTTCGTTACTGCTTAAACCTCCTAAAGCCAGAATAAACAGTATCGCTGCACCTAAATATATTGAATTTATTAATCCTTCAGTCATCACTATTCTCCAAACATTTTCAACATACGTTGAGTAACAGCGAAACCGCCGACAATATTGATAGATGCGATTAAAATCGCAACGGCAGATAACAGGGTAATTAAACTACTCTGAGAAGAAACCTGAATTAAAGCACCGATAATAATAATACTACTGATAGCATTAGTAACACTCATCAGAGGCGTATGTAATGATGGCGTTACATTCCAGATAACCATATATCCAATAAAACAGGACAGTACAAAAACAGTAAAATGCCCCATGAAAGAAGCGGGTGCAAAAGCCCCCATACTAAATAGAACCAGACCAGCCAAACCAATTGGCAGCAAATTAGAAACAGCTTTTTTCAATACAGAAGGTTCTTCATCTGCATCAATCTCAACATGTGCATCCGGTACGGATTGCTCACTATATGCAGAAGGTCTTGCGGCAACTTCAATGACCGGAGGTGGCCAGGTAATACTGCCTTCTTTCACCACAGTAGCGCCACGAATGACTTCATCATCCATATCAATCTCTAAACGGGCATTCACATCTTTGATCATATCGTCCAGCATATTCAACAGATTTGAAGCATATAACTGGCTAGCCTGTGCAGGTAAGCGACTGGGTAAATCGGTATAACCAATAATGTGAACCCCCATCTTTTCAACCACCCGATGCGGTACAGTCAATTCACAGTTTCCACCTTGCTCTGCAGCTAAATCGACGATAACACTACCATGCTTCATCGACTTAACCATTTCCTCTGTAATCAGCTTTGGAGCGGGTTTACCGGGAATAAGTGCAGTAGTAATAATGATATCAACTTCCTTAGCCTGTTCTGCAAACAAAGCCATCTCAGCATCAATAAATGCCTGGCTCATTTGTTTTGCATAACCACCTGAACCAGCACCATCCTCTTCAAAGTCCATTTCCAGAAATTCTGCATCCATACTTTGAATCTGTTCTTTTACTTCAGGTCGTGTATCAAATGCACGAACAATAGCTCCCAGAGACTTGGCAGTACCTATAGCAGCCAGACCTGCGACACCTGCCCCGATCACCATCACTTTTGCTGGAGGAACTTTACCCGCAGCCGTTATCTGTCCGGAGAAAAATCGTCCAAAATGATTAGAGGCTTCTATGACCGCCCGATATCCGGCAATATTTGCCATAGAACTCAGGGCATCCAGTTTTTGTGCTCTTGAGATACGCGGGATGGTATCAACAGACATAGCATTAATACCTTTTGCGGCCAGAGATTCCAGCAATTTAGGGTTTTGAGCCGGCCACAGAAAACAAATTAACAATACACCACTGGGCAGTAACTCAATTTCATGCACATCAGTTTCTGTATTGACCTGAGGAGCACGTACCTTGAGGATAATATCTGCCTTAGCATAGAGCTCTTTAGCTTCATCAATAATCGTTGCCCCAGCTTCTTCATAAGCTTCATCAGAAAAACTGGCGGCTAAACCTGCATCACTTTCTACAAAAACAGTGAAACCTTTTTTTACAAGTTTTTCGGTAATATCAGGAGTGGTAGCAACACGCTTTTCACCAACCTGTATTTCTTTAGGAATTACAATTCTCATTTATTACTCCATATTAAGGTGAGAAATTTTTGTTTCTAACAATACCTGAAATCAATTATTTATTAATACTCCATCTAAATGGTCGAACTAACAACAGGTTACTACTATCAATAATCCAGCATTCAAACAAATATTGCCAATTAATAAAATCTTTTTGGGAATTAATTCCCTATATGATATAGGCCTTTAGTTCTTTTTCCAATCAAATAACACTATATAACAGGTGGATAAATATCCAGAAAGCGATCAATAATGGAAAAATGGTGTGCTGCAGGTATCTCATAAGAGCAAATGCTAAAAGCACCCTGCCAACTATCCGCTAAAAGAGAGCTTTGCATTTTATACTGATCACTTTCCAGCTCACCTACCAGCAGGTTTAATTCCAGCTCCTGCGCCGGTTTCCAGTACCCCAAATTGAGTGGGCTCATTTGTAAAGCCGTCTTTCGATTTAGACCCAACCCGGCATTCACTGTCGTTTTAAGCAAAGGTTGTAAATCATAAAGACCACTAATCCCGTTCATGCGTTGAAAAGGATAATCATTAAACCCATATTCTGACCAATCTGTAGTCAATAGCATCGCCAGTAAATGAGCACCGGCAGAATGGCCGGAAATTTGAAGCCTTCGTGAATCACCGCCATATAACTGAATATTCTTTATTATCCACAATATAGCCTGCTTAATCTGCTCAAAAATATCAGCAATACTAACTAATGGACAAAGGTCATAACTGATAATAACAGCACATTCATTATTCTGATTAAAAGTCTGAGCCAAAAAACTGAAAGAATTTTTATCCAGCGCCTGCCAGTAACCTCCATGTAAAAAAATATGTACCGGTGAATGCTGACTACTTTGTCCAGGAAAAACATCAAGTACCTGACGGGCCGAAGCACCATATGATAAATCCACAAAACCAGAACTATTCTGTCTGAATAATTCACTGCGAGATGCCCAGCTTTTCAGGTATTGCGGATGATCAGCAACCGCAGCCCGGTTATTGTATTGAGTCTCAAGAAAATCATCGATTATTACGACCATTTATATACCCAGATAGCGTTTCTGTAATTGCACATCTTTCGCCATATCATCGGCTTTACCCGTAGAAACAACCTGCCCCTTTTCCATCAGATAATAACGATCTGCAATTTCCAGTAAAGCTAGCAAGTTTTTATCGACGATTAGTATTGACAACCCCTGTTGTTTTAACTGACGGATTACATTCCAGATTTCAATACAAATTAATGGTGCCAGACCCTCAGTTGCTTCATCCAGAATTATTAATTTTGGATTAATCATTAAAGCCCGACCAATAGCAAGCATCTGTTGTTCTCCACCGGAAAGTTGATTTCCTGCATGCTTCCTGCGCTCCTGTAGGCGGGGAAATAACTCAAAGACTTTCTGTAAGGTCCAAAATGATGTTGAACCAGAATAGTTAGCCGCAGCAACCAGTAAATTCTCAGTGACGGTCAAATTCGAAAATATATGTCTTTCTTCAGGTACCAGACCTATACCCAGACGGGCAATTTGATAAGGTTGTCGTTTATTCACCAAAACCCCATTAAAGTTGATCAAGCCACTAGTGACCGTCAGCAAACCGGTAATACAGTTAATAGTAGTACTCTTACCCATTCCATTACGACCTAATAGGGTCACAACCTCCCCTTCATTAAGTTGCATTGAGATACCTGACAATACTTTGCTGGAATTATATCCGGCATGCACATTTTCAACAGTAAGCATCTATCTAGCCTCCCCCTAAATAAGCTTGTTGCACCTGTTCATTATCACGTATTTCCTGAACGCTACCAGTGGCAATAATTTCACCATAAACCAGGACTGAAATGCGATCTGCAAGAGCAAATACAGCATCCATATCATGCTCTACCAGTAAAATACTGTATTTACCTTTTAACCCATCCAGTAAGCGAGTCAATTCTTTTGAACCACCTGGCCCTATACCTGCCATAGGTTCATCCAGCAAAAGCACCTGAGAACCACCCGCTAAAGTCATGGCAATTTCAAGCTGGCGTTTTTCACCATGAGCCAAAGCCCCAACGGCAACCTCAATATGATCGATTAAACCGAATTGTTCTGCTAAATCAGCAGCCTGCTCATTTAAAAACTTATTTTTATTGATTGCTGACCAGAAATGATAACTGTGCCCATGATGAGCCTGTAAAGCCAGAGCAAGATTTTCCAGTACTGACATTTCATCAAAAACGGAGGTCACCTGAAATGAACGAGATATTCCCATCCTGGCCCTGCTAAAAACAGGCTTATGAGTCACCTCTTCATTATTGAAGAAAATGCTTCCACTGGTTGGCACTAACTCACCCGATAACTGTGCTATTAAGGTTGATTTTCCAGCACCATTGGGGCCGATTAGCGCGTGAATTTCTCCCCTTTTCAATTCAAAATTTACATTTGTATTAGCACGAAGAGCGGCATAATTTTTACAAAGATCTCTGCTATAAAGAATAATATCAGACATTGTCTTGCTGCCACTTCTGAATAAAGCCATATAATCCATGACGAGCATAAATCACAACAAGTATTAAAAACGGCCCAAGATAAAACATCCAGTGCTCAGTATAGGCAGACAATATCTGTTCCAGCAAAAGATAGACTATGGCACCTATTACTGAACCATATATACTACCCATACCACCAAGAATCACCATAACCAGTAATTCACCTGATAAATGCCAGGAAAATAAACCCGGATCAACATATTCAGTTTTATTCGCCAGTAAAACACCTGCCACCGCTGCGCCGGAAGCCGAAATTATATAAGCGGTCAGACGGTACCAGTAAGTATTAAATCCCAGAGCCTGCATACGCTTTTCATTTAGCTTACAGCCCTGAATAACACGCCCGAACCGTGAATTAACCAGTCGTCTTGCAAAAACGATAAAGGTGATCAGAAAACAAAGGCATACATAATAAAAAGCCGTATCATCACTGGTATCAATAAGCGGTAATTGATTTCTTCCCAGCATCAACAGACCATCTTCTCCACCATAAAAATCCAGTGAAATAAAAAAATAATACAACATTTGTGCGAAGGCCAGAGTAATCATAATGAAGTGAATACCATGCGTTCTTAAACTAATCATACCTGTTATTGCAGCAACAAACGCTGCAAGTAACACGGCAACAATGATAATTAACAATAAATCATTACTACCATTTACGCTGAAAATAAAATTAAAAACAGTCGTATCTTCATTAAAATGAAAACTTAAAATTGCTGCCACATATGCACCTAATCCAACAAAAGCTGCATGGCCGAAACTGACCATGGCCCCATATCCAACTATCAAATCCAGACTGATGGCAGCCATTGCAAAAATGAGTACCCTGCTCATACTGGAAATCAAATAACTTTCACCCACAACAGTAGAAATAACCGGCAAGAATAATAGGGCGAGAAAGGCGAGCAGAAAAAAAACAACTTTAAGATTCATTGTAGATTTAATTTGTGATCAGGCAGGAAACAGTCCGCGAGGTTTAAATGCCAGAATTACCGCCATTAGCAGATAAATCCCCATAGAAGATAAAGATGCCGCAAGACTGTTAGCAAAATCACCTGCAAATACCCAATATAATAATTGAGGGAGAAAAGCACGCCCCAAAGTATCCACCAGACCAACCAGTAAAGCACCAAGCAGTGCTCCCTTAACAGAACCAATACCACCAATCACTATGACCACAAATGTTAAAATCAGGATACTCTCCCCCATTCCTGACTCTACCGCAAATAAGGGGGCAGCCATGACTCCGGCAAAACCGGCTAACAGGGCTCCCAGTGCAAAAACCAGGCTATATAACCAGCGGATATTAACGCCCAGAGCAGCTATCATGGTGCGATTACTGGCTCCGGCACGTATGCGCATACCAGTACGAGTATGATTGATTAACAGATACAATCCGATCGCAACCAGCAGGCCGATTAAAATGATAAGCAGTCGATATACCGGATAAGGAATTCCTGGCAGGATTTCTATACTACCACTGAGTAATTCAGGTACCTGCATAAATAACGGTTGCCGCCCCCATAGCATTCGCGTCCCTTCATTAAAAAAAAGAATAAGACCAAAGGTAGCTAACACCTGATCCAGGTGATCGCGTTTATACAGCTGCCGTAAAACAATCACCTCAACCAGAAACCCACACAGCCCTGCACTAAAAAGAGCAACCAGTAAGGCTAATAAAAAGCTACCACTGGCCTGCATAACTGTTGCAGCCACATAAGCACCCACCATATAAAATGAACCATGGGCCAGATTAATCAGATTCATCACTCCAAAAACCAGCGTCAATCCAGCTGATAATAAAAACAGCATAAACCCCAGTTGCAGCCCGTTTAAAACCTGCTCAATAAATAACAACATTTAATATATCTATGATAGTGCAACTAAAGAAGCTTGCACAAAGCATCAAAATTCAGATTATTTTACAGATTACATTGCCCAGCATAGGCATCCTGATGGTTAGAAAAAACTTTCTTAACCGTTTTATTGTGAATACCGGCATCGTCCTTAACAACTTCTCGCACATACAGGTCCTGCACAGGATGATGATTATTTCCAAATTTAAAATTACCACGAACTGAATCAAATTGAGCATCTTCCAGAGCTTTACGGAATGCATCCATATTCTGCGGTTCGCCGCCGGTCTTCTGTAGAGCACTGGCGATTAAATTAGCAGTGTCATAGCCCTGACTTGCGTATAAAGTTGGCATACGACCATATTTTTTCTGAAAAGCGGAAACAAACTTTTTATTGGCGGCATTATCCAGATCAAAATTCCACTGCGAACCATTTTTCACACCGACAGCTGCATCTCCTACAGCTTTTAAAATCCGGGCATCAAAGGAAAATGCAGGACCAAAAACCGGAGTAGTTTTGCTTAAACCAGCCTGTGAATACTGCTTAAGAAAATTAATACCCATGCCTCCAGGCAAGAAGAAAAAAACTGCTTCAGGTTTGGCCGAGCGTAAATTAGCGAGTTCAGCTGCATAATCAGACTGTCCCAGTTTGGTATAAACTTCAGCTAATATTTTACCTTTGTAAAATCGCTTAAAACCAGCCAGGGCATCTTTACCCGCCGGATAATTTGGCGCAAGAATATAGGCTGATTTAAAACCGGCGTCATTGACATACTGCCCCATCACTTCATGCAAATTATCATTTTGCCAGGCTACATTAAAATAATTTTCATGGCATTTTTTTCCCGCTAGTGCAGAAGGACCGGCATTGGCGCTGATATAGAATACATCCTCTTTTACTACCTTAGGTACAACAGCCATAGCGACATTTGAAAATACAATACCGGTCATAATTTTCACCTTATCACCTTTGATATATTTTTCAGCAACTTGACGGCCTTTACCCGGTTTGCGACCATCATCTTCTACCATTAATTCAACATCTACACCGCCCAGTTTGCCTCCACCCTGCTCAATAGCCAGTTTAAAGCCATCACGAATGTCTTCTCCCAGATAGCCAGCTTTGGTTGTTAGAGTGGTAATCATACCTATTTTTACAGCTGCTGATACGGGTGTCATCATTAATGTAGACAGGGCAAAGATGCAGCTGCAAAGTAGTTTTATTTTCATTGGTGTTCTCCGGGAATAAGACGACGAGTTATTAAAAGTATCTTTTTAAAAAGATTTTTCTAGATTGATATGTCATTCTAGGATTAATACAGATTTAAATCAAAAGCTTCATAAAAATATACCGATTTAAAGCAAAAACTGAAGCCATGAGTAGATTAAATGGCTAAAATATCGAAATAAAATCAGGATGACCGATACAAACTGTACTTTATGAAGTCACTTTAAATTCGGATTCAAACTGGAAAAGCGATAAACCTGATAAAAAATTTCAGGACTAAAAATCCATCATTTCACTCAAAATATTATGAATAAACAGATAATCGACTGCGCCTGTCATGACTTTATTGAAATAGCCTGCCTGTATGGATATGAAATAGAACTTGAGCTTCACTCCGGTGAAATACAGAGAGGTAAAGCTATTACAACTCAAACCAGTAAAGATAAAAAAGAATTTCTGATCATTCAAACCCCTACGACAAATCTGCCGGTGGAATTAATCGAAATTAAAAGCATGACCGCACAGCAGCAAAACCCGTATTTCAGCTGTATCAATTTTTAAGCTGAACTCTTTATCAGACTAATTAATTCTTCAAGCTGTTCCCGAGGAGTATAGAAGTGCGGAGAGAGTCGAATACCGCCTCCTCTGGGCGCACACAATACCCTGTTGTTAGATAAATTTTGAAATAGTACTTCGGTGGGTAATTTATGATGCTTGAATGTCACTATTCCAGATATACGTTGATCAGCACTATCGCTAACAAGCTGAACATCCTTTATTGAAGATAATTGCTCTATTAAAAACTGGCTATTTTCAATGACTCTGGTTCCAATATTTTGAAGACCAGTATCCAGTAATAATTTTATACTGGCCTGCATGGCATGGATACCCAGCATATTTGGACTGCCGCACTCAAAACGTTGCGCATTATTAACCGGTGCAAATGAACGGGCTTCATAATCACCTCGATCCTCTACCATATGCCAGCCATACTGAAATATCTGAAGCTTATCCATTACCTGCTTGCGCACATAAAATAATCCCAGACCTTCTGGCGATAACATCCACTTATGTCCATCGGCAATAGCAAAATCCGCCTGTATAGCCTGTACATCAAAAGGTAAACAGGCAATTTGCTGAATTGCATCAACACAGAATAGAATATTGTTATCCTTACAAAACTGCCCTACTCTTTGTAAGTCCATTTTAAAACCATTGTGGTATTGAATGGCACTGATGGAAATCAGCCGTGTCTTATTGTCACATAAATCAAAGAGAGCCTGCTCAGGGTCTTCAACACTAAGCAGATCTAACTGGCGAAACTCCACACCTTTGGAACTTAAGGAATCCCATACAAAACGATTGGACGGGAATTCCTGCTGTATACCCACAACATTTTCACCCGATTTCCAGGCTAACCCATAAGCTACAAAAGATAATCCTTCTGAAGTATTTTTTACTAAAGCAATTTCATCAGAGGATGCTGCATTGATTAAGCGGGCAAGATCCTCTCTCAGCGACTTTTCAACTTGCATCCATTTCAGGTAGTTTTTCGATCCTGACTGAACATTTTCCTGAGAAAATTTACAGATTGTATCTGCGGTAACCTGTGGCCAGGGGCCGACAGCAGCATGATTCAGGTGAATAAGTTGATTAACAACAGGAAATTGATCAAGCATAATAAAAGTAGTAAAAAACAGTAGTTTCTCGTAAAGCGGATAAAAACGCAAAGAAAACCCACTTAGCTAAGTGTTATCACAACCTATCTAAAAAATAATATCCGCCAAAAACCTGTTATATCTCTATTCCCTGTTTTGTAAAAATCGTTTTAGCCCTATAATTAAATTTAATTTTAAAAACAAAAAATACCATCATGAGCAATAGATTCAACCAGGATAAACTCGACAAAATAGTAGCTGATGCCCACGCTAATCGTGATAAACGTAGTCTGGGTTACCGTGAACAGGCTCTTAAACTATACCCCTGGATTTGTGGACGCTGCGCACGTGAATTTACACGTACAAATCTATCAGAATTGACCGTGCATCACAGAGATCATGATCACGATAATAATCCTTCAGATGGAAGCAACTGGGAACTTCTCTGCCTGTATTGTCATGACAATGAGCATTCACGCTATGAAGATTATGTTAAAGGTGGGCAATATGGTCATGGCAAGACAAATTCAGATGTAGCCACTCATAACCCATTTGCCAACTTAAAATCCTTATTAAATAAAGATGATTAGTCCCAGGATGATGACAGTTACCTCAGTTCTTCTTGCTATAGTCATTCTTATATCGCTTTTTCTTGCTATTCTTTCATACAGAACACGCATAAACCATTTAAAACCTGTTGGAGAACGATATTTACTTCCATGTCCGGATAAACCTAATTGTGTTTCCAGTAAATCAACAATAAAACAACATTCAATTGAAGTTTTCCAGCTACTGCAAAACGACCCGCTAAAAAGTCGGGATAAACTGATTCAAGCTATAAAGAATAGTGGAGGAAAAATTCTGCTTGAAGACGATCGCTATATTCATGCCGTTTACACATCCAGTTTATTTCGCTTTAAAGATGATCTGGAAGCCGAGATTAGTGAAACTCATATCGATATCAGATCCGCTTCAAGAGCAGGTACCTCTGATTTGGGTGTCAATAGAAAGAGAGTAGAAAAAATCCGCTCACTATATCAATAAGTAATCACTCCGGATTCCAGCATTGAATTTATAGTTAAGCAGTAAAAAAGGAGGCCTAGCACCTCCTTTTATTAACCTGGAATCCCCAGTTGGACGAGTTGATTGTGAGTTTGTGGTAGTGTAGATCAAGGCGTAACGACGCGGAATAGCCAGCTATTGCGAGCGGTCAACTGCGGAATCCAGGCTTATACTTTACCCATAACTGTAAAGCTTTTAATAAAAGGTGATGCCATACGAGGATCTTTAACCATCGCCTTGAAGTCACCGGAATTAAATTTTAGTTTACCGGTTGTCACAGCCATACCAAGACCAGTCATGCCCATTTCTTTTTCAAACCACTTGCTCCAGTTTGCAGCATCAGCACGCATATCCCAGTTAAGTTCCTGCCCATCAAAACGCCCTGCATCTGTTGCTTTACCATTTTCAACCTTAATAAATCCTGAAGCAGTATCCTCCCCTTTAAATCCATAACCGATAACTGAACTAAATTCTATCTTAGCTAAAGCATCTGATAATTCCGGTTCATTATTCCATTCCTGCTGAAATTTTTTCATCCATTCATCACTAAATAAATCTGCCATATTCTTTACCTGTAAATAATTATTCTGAGCTTATTATTTTTATTGATATTGAAATTTAAAGCCAGTAAAAAGATATAAAGTCCTACTAATTTTTTTTATACCCATATTGAATTCAATAAAGAATTAAGTTTTCAAGATTAAACCATTGATTTATTTATAAATATTTGTGTCACATTTATAAAAACATAAAATTGAAAGATGTGTTTACTACAAGCATTATCCTGGGTTCCGCAGTTGACCGCTCGCAATAGAGCTTAACCCACTGTTTTATACACCATGACAGTTGCTGCGCATGATCACCCAATCGGTGCATCCCGCTACCAACTGATTTGCAGGTTTGAGGCGGATTATCTGCAAATTGAACGATCTACTGGATCCATACGCCAGGAGCCAGCGGCTCTCCAGATAACAACTGATTGCGTATTTAATTTTGCAAAATTCAATATCCAGGTACTTGCAATTTGATTATCAAAATAAACTTTAACCAGGTGGTTCCTGTTTATATCCAGATTTTTTTGAACAGGTTTTTCCAGTAAATCATTAAAATAAAGTTTTTCCGAATCATTAATTTTCAGATACAGTCTATCAGTATGCTCATCGAAAGGTTTCGCATAGTTCTGCCCAAAACAAACTGTACCCTCATTATTAGCTGCCATAATTGCAGCTGAGAACAGTGTTAACAAAATTAACAGATACCTTAACATCACTAATTTTCCTTAAAATAATACTCATTTCTAAATTACTTTCAGATCAATATATCAGTTCAAAACAAACGAATAAAACAAATATAATCCTAGAATCCGCAGTTGGACGAGCTGATTGTGCGTTTGAGGTGGTGTAGATCAAGGCGTAACGACGCGGAATAGCGAGCTATTCCAAGGAGTTACAACGAAGAGATACGCCGCCTCAAACGTGCAATTCAGTTCGTAGCGGGATGCACCGATTGGGTGATTATACACATCAACCGTAATCGTTTATGAAACAGTGGGTTAATCTCTATTGCGAGCGGTCAACTGCGGAATCTAGGTTCAAGGGTAACTCCGGTATT
>JBNKKI010000049.1:0-15273 GCA_050291745.1 Gammaproteobacteria bacterium
AGACTGCAGTGCGGCAACTAACTCTTTGGTCATTAATGAACCTGGAGCAGCAGAATAATAACTAACTCTTACACCATCTTCATTTTCAGGGTCCCATGTTAATTCTATTGGATCAGGAACTGTCTCGACTATCTTGGAACCAGTTATGAAATTGATATTTAAACTGTCGGGCTTAAAATCTGCCAGTTTACGTTTAGGCCCGACAGGGTTTTTCATCACATAATAACTCATTATTTTACCTTATTTAAATTATTAATATTTCCCAAGCTTGTCATCAGCTAATGGACTGCGCGCATACATTGCAGAAAACTCGGATGTATATGTTTTTTTCCAAGATCGTTTTGGCTTGCCAGATAATGTGACATCTAGATATTTCGATAAAGCATTAAGCTGATAGGTTACTAAATATGGAGGCGATTTAATTGCATTCTTTTTACACTCTTCGCACATGCCAGACTTCGTTTGAATCTTTGTTGATATAGTATTAAGTTCTTCTATTACAAAGTTATTATAGTCTGAATGTGCATCATGAAACTGAGCCTGCATTAAGTCCATGGCCTGTTGGGTATAGCGAGGAAGAAATAATTCTGTAAATGTTACTGCGTTACCTTCTTTTGCTTTTGCTCTGTCTGAAAGTTCTGCCCATGACATACCTACAGTGCTGGTAGGATTTGTTTCATCTTCGATACGAATAGCCTGACTTTTCCCCAGCTTAGAAGACATGGTCTGGTGTGTGGGTAGCCACTTACCATTTTCCGCGCCATCAACATCATAACCTACATCACCATCGACTAAACCTTCCTTTTTCCACAAATATTTTTTTATTACTGATTTTGGCAAACTTGCTTTACCTGGAATTAAGTGATGTGCAGCAATTGATAATGGATATGTTTGTTCAGCAATTAAAATTGGATTCTTAGAAAAAGATGGCTCTGGTTTTTCAGTTGCATCTTTATTCTTCCCTTTAGTAAACTTGGTAGAATCATTGGAATCTTGTTTCCATTGTCTCGTGCTCTGACCAGCTATCATGGCCTTACGCAATTCCTTAACACTTTTTACTTCTGGTGCCTTACCTACTATAACATTTTGTTTAGCATGTGGTTCCATAGGACATTTTTCATCATCATCGCTAAATGCAGCTACAGAAACGCCTAATGTCAATTGTGTCATTATCCTTACCCCGCAATATTCTTTTTGTTATGCCATAAAGGATCACCCAACCGACAGGCATTCTTTCCTTCAAGCTTCACATCAAAAGAATAAAGTAGATATTCTGCCTCTCCTTTTATTTTACCGCTAATAATTCCTCCGATAGAACCGGGTTCATCACCAGTTGTCACAGAGTATACAGCTCCTTTTACCATGGCCATTTTACCATCTACTTTTACTTTCTTAGTACCTTTACTGGTATTAGTTGCCTGCCCTATATTAGGATAAGGTATTGGTACCGGTCCACCCGGGGTCGGAGTTTTACATACATCAGGAAAGACCATACTCATGCCACCACTTCCTTTATGATCAAGACCTCGCGAATTTGCAAATACTGTTTGACTCATACTTACCTCCTTTGTTAAAGCGATACAGCCGGAATCGCTTTATTGTATAATATTGAATTAGATTCTAATATAGCCAGTTTTAAGGCTGCATAGTTTCCTTCTAATTGATTGCCAGTTTTTAAAATCTGTTTTAATGTTTCACTGCTAACCGGTTTACCCAGCAAATAACATTGTCCAGATTGTAGGGATTTTTTATTGTTATCCCAAAATACTTTTACTTTTTCTGAATCCGGCCAGGATAAATCGCTGTCTGGATTTTCAGCATCGTCTTCGACGTCAGTTTCTAAGTCATCTTCAAAAGATACATCTACTTCTTTATCTAGTTTATATTGCTCAAGATCTATACCTGTAATTAAACTGAAAGATCTACCAGCTAAGCGTGAATACAATTTATCGTTCATTAATTGAATTAACCAGGGTACAGCATGAGGATCACCTAATAATCCGGTGGACTTTATAACAGTCCTTAACTGTTCAGGATCAGTAGATATTTCACTGATCCAGTTTTTTGCCTGATCAATTGTTAATATATTACATATTAACTCAATTGCTCTATCTTGCAGGGCACTTTCCTGTAGCGCATAAGGCTTGAGATTATTTACAGCTGATTTATTTCCTAGTAACACAGCTGACCAGTTAGCCCAGAAAACGATATTTTCATCTTCATCATCCATTGCCTGGTTTAAAGCCGGCACCAAATCAATACGCTTAATCTCACCAATTAATCTCAGAGCCCTGGCATATAATTGTGGATGTTTACTTGTATTAACATCTTTCATTATATTAGTTAAATGCTGTTGGGGATCTAATCGTCGTATACTAGAGATAGCCACTCCAAGGTAGCGATATTTTGAATTATTGACACTCAAAAATCGTTCAACCCAGTATTGGGCTGTCACTTTGTTAATCCACCCAAATGCAGATATGAGGCCAGGAGTCATATCAGGATTATCCAGACCCATATCACATATTAATTTAATTTTTGCAGCATCACCACTTTGTAATGCAATAACTGCAGCTACAAATGTTTCAGCAGATTCTTCATACTCCAATTGTTGTAAACAAATTTCCCATCCTGGATTTCCAGCTAAACATAAACCGTCCAGATGTCCAGAAATACGTTGATCAAGTTCATCGATATCAGATTGAGTATAAAGTGTGCTTACATTCACAACTTGTGAGCGAAGCAACCATAAGAATGCTGCATCTGTAGCATATTGCTCGAAAATATCACTATAGGCTGCAAGCGCAGGTGAAACTACTCCGGTATTTTTCTTGGTATCTTTTTCTGTTGCAGTTTGCATGGTCATTTAACCTATATAGACGGCAGCACGCTGCTGTATTTCAGAGGATGCCCAAACCAGAGCAGGTTTTTGATAATAACCTTTTTGCATGCCTATAAATGCAAGCACCATGAGAACAGGTCCAGTAGCAGCGCCAATATCACCATAACAATCTGCTGGATGAATAATAGTAAATTCACTGTCTAGGCTTTGCTGGTTTCTGATAGCAGCTACACCCCATTCTTTAGCGTTAAAATTTTCTCCATTAAAGCTTGAAAATACTGTTTTGATTGCGAGCCCCTGTATATCCGATAACGCTTCTGTTACCGCACTAGCCAGTCCTTCGCCTTTGTAAGATTGATCTGAATATCTGTGCCCGGGTTCATCGGCCATTCCGGGTGGATAGATCTTAATTTTGGAGTTATTATCTGCAAGCTGAATTAAGAAAAATGCGGCAGCTTCTCCAGGGGCAAATCCATCCATCACCCCTTCAGCAAGAACTCGGTCATCCTGGTCTAAAGAATACAATAAAGATAAGTCCTGATAACTATCTACTCCACCAACCAAAACTTGATTGCATTTCCCAGATTCCAAAAACTGCATGGCAGCCTCCAGTGCATAGAACCCACCCGATCTACCATGAGGAAATACATAACTATTTTCAAGGTCAATTGGAGCTTTACTTTGTATAGCCAGTTGTTCTAAAAATTTATCACTAACTATAGAGCGTCTGCCTGGTAGTTTTTCCGGTCCACTTAACATTAATGGTACCTTAGATTCCAGATTTTCCGTAGCCTGTAGAATCGCAGGTGCAGCAAGACGTAACATCCTTTCCTGCCGACTAGTAAAAGTATATGCTTCTAATTCCTCATCAAGTTCTGGCATCGCCTCTTCGGGAACTGTAGCTAATGTCATTGGCTTAAAATGTTTATTCAGAAAAGTGGATGGTTGATATGCATTTATACCGGCACGTACTGATGCTGCTGTCAATTTAGTATTTGCACCTATCGGTGTAATCATACCAATAGCTATGATTTCAACTGGTTGAGTGGGCCGTTGAAAGCTTTCAGTTTTAGGCTGTGAATCGTTCATTTAAGCTGCCTGCGTTCGATGATTACGCGATAGATTAATCATTACTTCGCTAATTTTTAGTGCCTCTTTATCACAGGGTAAAGCTGCTTTCCAGGTCATACTTAGTATGAGCTGATCCGATTCAATTAGCAGTGTTTCCAGATTAAATACTGGTTGTTCAACCCGAGACTTTACAGCTACATCAGCTGACAAAGCCACTACAGGTAAATTAAACTGTAAGGGTCCTTTAGCATGAACCCCAGTAATTTGAACAGGCTCTCCTCCCTGTAGGTAGCCGGGATAAATTAAATCAGGGTGAGACATATTCAAGAAACGTAAATCAAAATCTTTGGGTAAATAAGGTGCCTGAGTTTTTTGCCAGTTATCATCGTAAGTTCCTGCAAAAGAAAGCCTGGGTTGCCAACTTGGAGAAATAAAGCCAAATCCAGCAGGTGTCACAATATCACCAATATTTTGCAGTAATTTTTTTGGATCCTCCAGGTTAGGCACAGGTAATCCATTCATTTCCTTAGATTTACGTTTACCTGAGTAACCACATCCAACAGGATTTCTTGCTTCCCCAGCTATAATGTTGCCATTTTCCTTATGAATTCCACCAAAAGATTTTTCATAAACAAGAGGCATTGACGCAAAAGGTAAAGCCGTACTGATATACCCGTTATCCCAGACCCGATCACCAAATACGCGTATGCTTTTATTCACATGCCCTACAGAAAGATTAACATCCATTTGTGAGACCTTAATATCGTTTGGTGCAATAGCATGACCAAGCATTATGATATCAGTAGAAGGTTTACCAATATGTATATCCGATGCATATTTAATACTGGAAGTAGCTGGATCATCTGAAAAATATTCATCTTCTCCCAAAGGTGGCTTTTGTTCATCTGCAAGAGTCCACTTAGTACCAATATTAAAAGTAGCTTTAACTATGATATATAGAGTATCAATTCCTTGATGATTTGGAAAAAGAGCAAGCTGGGCGGCAAAAGGTGTATTATTTTTTAACTGTAACATCACATAAAGCTTATAAATCTACAAGTAATCATAGATCAGTTAACCTGCACCGAACCACCCATAATTCTGTTAACACCTGATGAGCGGTTTAATAGGTAAGTACCTCGAATTAATATCTTCCCTGAGTTTAATAATGTTATACTCGCTTTTCCGCATTTAAAAGTTACTTCTTCAGATCCTTCTATTGAAACCTTTTTCCCATCGACATAAACCGAATCCTCTTCATTCAGAATACTTTCTGACTTTACGAGGTTTGCTGGAGACTTTACTTCATGAAAAGGATCAATATCCTGCTCTTTTTCATTCTCTGGAATAAATTCAAAATTTTCAAGAATTTCATCAAGAGGGTTATGTATTATTCCCATAATCACAGGCTTTTCCAGGTTTCCCTGATTAAATAATAAAGCGACTTGTCTGGAAATATGCTTCCTTGTGACGCTTACTGTTGTTATGGCACTACATGGAAGTCCAGTTGGATTTAAATCATAAGTAACCAGTGGACTTCCTTTTTCATCAATATCTGTTATCACACCAATAACAATAGTGCCAGCATCTAAAACAGATTTCTGTTCGGTTTTACTTTCTTCCTGATTTAAGATATGGGACACGGTATCAATCATCAATTATTGGTAACTTTACTACCTTTTATGGCAACAGTACTTGACGCCTTAATGTTAATTTTTCCTGAACCCTTAACAGAGATGTTTTTACCTTTAATAGTAATATCACCATTTTTCTTCATGGAAATTGAAGCAGAACCTGTTTTTAAGACAATTGAATCACCAGCTGATAAGGCGAAATTTTTGCCCACATCGATTGTATGATTAGTACCAATACTTTCAGAAAGATTTTTTCCCACACTTAAACTCATATCTTTTCCGATAGACTCTGTATGGTTAGCACCAACATCGAGCATTTTATTTTTTCCTATCGTTTCTGTATGGTTTGTACCTACAGAGATAGACTTATTTTTTCCAATAGCTTCAGATTGATTCTCTCCGACACTTTTATCACGGTTCTTACCAATACTGGAAGTTTCATTAACGCCGATAGTTTTAGTTCTATTATTGTCAACAGAATGGGTTTCATTATTCTCAACTTCAGTGTCCATGTTCTTTTCAGCATGAGTATAAATTTGTTCTGAGCCTTTCAGGTCATCAAAACGAAATTCATTACAATTTGCCGTAGAACCACCCTTAGATGATCGAGTTCGGATACCACTCTGTGTTTTAGAACTAAAAGGTGGTAAATTATCTCCATTGTATACTGAGCCGGTAATAATAGGTCTATCAGGATCACCATCCAGAAAGTTCACAATAACTTCCATCCCAATTCGTGGAATGAATGTTGTACCCCATCCATTACCTGCCCAGGGTTGAATTACTCGTAAGAAGCAGGTGCTGTTTTCATCTTTCTGACCATCACGATCCCAGTAAAACTGAACCTTTATTCTCCAGTCATTATCTATATAAATTTCTTCACCACTTGGACCTACAACTAATGCCGATTGTGGTCCATTCATAATTTGTTTTTTATGGACAACAGGGGGCCTATAATAAACACTGTCAGGAATACAGGTGAAATCATTTCCATATTCAGATTGACTTTCATTGCCAGCGAGATAACTATCATCAAAAGCTCTATGCCTTATCGCTGTAATTATGTATCCGCCCAGTTCCTGATCAACAGAATGGTTGGCAAGATTAAAACGTCCACCAGCATAAAAACTGCTACAGTTACTTGAAGCTTCGATAATATCAATATTAGTTTCTTCAGCTTCGATACGTTTTTTTGATAAATCTTTTATACCAGAAAAATCAAAATAGGGGCCATACTCATAATGCTCAAAGTTTTTAACATTAGCATACGAACTAGTCGTTGCTGTAGTTTGAAGCTGGGCTTTTTTAGGGGTTTTAAAATCATAATCATTTAAAGACCAGGCACCTTTACGAAATTCGTAAACATGCTCCCAGCGAGTTAATTGTGTATTAGGTTGATTACCTTTTGAATATGTTAAATCTGTTTCTGCGAATTCCTGATAAGCATTCTTTTCATCGACCAGATGCAATATATGTTTATCATCAGCCTGCTCAAAATAATAAGCAATGCCATCTTCTTCCAGTAGCCTGGATACAAAGTCTAAACTACTTTCATTATACTGTACGCAATATTCACGCAGATTGCTGTTTCCACTGGCTGCGAAATTAAAATCATTAAACTGATAATCCATAAATACTTCAGACACAATGTCTTTGGTAGTCATTTCCTGAAAAATGCGATGATTATTTGTTTTAGATAGAAACCATAACCATGGAACAACTGTTAAACGGTAGGAACGAAGGTTATCAGCTTTAACCTCTCCGTATACAAACTTATTTACATAACCATTGAATTTACGCTCTAATTCATTCTGGATAGTGACAGTAACTGTTTTACCGATTAAGTCTTCAGGCTGTATGCTATGGTTTTGAGACAATACTTCGATTTGATATTCAAATAAATCCGAAATGTATTCAGTTCCCTGAAAGGAGGTCAGCAATAGCTCATCTTTCGGTAAAGGGGATTTTATGGATATTAATCTATTATCCTGGGTTAATTCACTCATTAAATAAACCCCTCATATAGAGAATTTGAGTTTTTAAGATTGCAAGATAATTTGCAATAATTATTGTTTAAAATACTAGTAAAAAGGAGGAGATATTTTACAAGGTGCTTTTTTTCCGAACTATGATATTCGTGTAAAAAAAGATGCGGGTTCAGAAAAATAATTCCTGTAATCATAAACCTCTTCCATGGGTCATAAAACCACATTGAACCAAAAGTAGAAATGGTACTTTGAGTAATAAAAATAACCCAAAGTACCATTGTTTTTTTTAAATAATCAAATTGATTATTTAACGTTCAACTTATAATGGTTTAGCTGATTCAAGATCATAACCAACACGCTGAGGATTACCAGACTTATTGGTTTTATCAAAGTCACTATAGTTAATCATGATTTTTGCATAACTAAGCGTGATATTTTCCATCGGCTCACCTTCAGCATCCGCTGAAATTGAATAACCGCTAACCAGGCAATCTTCAAGAGTGTAGTCCATGTATTCCTGAACTTTATCAGCACCAGTACGAACAAATTTAATTGTTACTTTTTTGCCCGCATTACCAGTTACTGCTTCTTTAAAGATAGCTGTTACAGAGTTATCAGCAGGCTTTTGAATGCTGATTTCACTAAGACTAGGACGAGTTGATTCACGATTAGACAGATTCCCTGCTTCCATCGAAATACCACGACCTACGCCAAATTGAACAGATGATACTGCAATGTGATCCTTATAACCTTCAGCAGTCACATTACCTTTAATTCCATCATATAGTAGATATATAGCCATTTTTTTTCCCTTAACTTTATTTGTTTATGAAATGAGTCTAAATAATAGATCAGATTTACTATTGAATCAATCATTAAAAAACGTAAATTTTATGAATTTTTAAAATATTTATTGATACCAAAATATATTTCAAATTAGTTCACATAAAATTGTATTGAAGATCAAAAATTAATCTGAAATTATCACCTGGAACTTCAAGTGCAGTATTTTTTAAATTGTCATTTAATGGAAAGGCAAGTTGCAAATTCCCTTTTAAATTAGACTGATAGGTGAATTGTAAGCCAATACCTAAGTCACTAAGTTGAGCCGTACTTTTTTTGCCTTTCGCATCTAAAGGTAAAACTTCTCCATATGCTAAATCCATAAAAACAAACGGTTGAAGCATTTCCTTTAAATTACTCGATAAGAAGGAATAGTCGAAAAATTCAGGTGCATCAAAAACCCAGTCTGTACTCATATGTATTCCCCTGTCGGCAGAAAAGAGGTTTACCGGAAATGCTCTGGATTTAGTTGCCCCTGCAAGCGAATATTTTAAAATTGATGAAAGTGGTTGATCAGCAATTTGCATATTTGCACGGTAAATAAAACGACTATTACTGACAACCTCACCAAGATTAATAAAAGTAAGGAAGTTATAACTCAAGTCAATAAGTCGATAATTAACAGGTTGACCAAAATCAACACCTTCTCGATATTTACCTGATAAGAATTTAATATGCCCCTGATGTAGTATCCTGTTTTTCTCATCAAGTGTATCAAACCGGTACTGAATTGATAAATCCACCAGGTCATCATCAAGTCCACCGTTATTAAGATCATCGGTTATTTTAGATATAACATTATCAATAGTAATATCTATATAGTCACTGTTAACCCGGCTTCTATTAATTGTATAAGTGGCTGTTAAGTCCTTTCTCAGCGTCTCTCCTTCCAGGTTTAAACTATTGACACTCTCTGATGTTCCATTAGCAAGCGTAAAAGAATTATTAGAAAGACCCAGAGATAGATTGAGGCGGGGACTAATGATTCTAGAGGAATAATAAATTTCTCCGAAAACAGCATTTTCAGGGTTAAAAGTAAAAAGTGTTGCAAATTTGAGTTGATCTGCCTGGCCCAAAATATTATTTGCTAATGCTTCACCATATAGCCGGTATTTACCGGTTTGTTCTGAACCATGATTATCCAGTCGAAAATTAATATTAATGGGTTGTTCATCTTTAACTTCAATATTTAAAAGGGTATCACCAACCTGTTTTCCAGGCTCAAAAAAACCATTTGCAATAATGCCGGGGAAATCATTAATGATGTATATGTTTTCTTCTATCTCAGTATTAGTGACAGGCTTAAACAATCCATCCTCAAATGTTTGCTCTAAAAACTCAGAATTATAGAGAGTATTTCCAGCAGCTTTAACTTCGCCTAAAACGCCTAATAGTAAGGTTAATGTAACCACACCATCTCTTACCTGTTGCTGAGGTATATATGCTTTTGCCAGAATAAATCCACGTTCCCGATAAAAGTCTGTAATTTTATCGGCTATAGTTTCTATTGTTCCAAGCGTAATTCCACGCCTGGTGCGTTGATCTCTTATCAACCAGACAAGCCGTTGTACTTCTAAATCAGTAACATGTTTACCTATTGTTTCATCTTCTATTTCTACTAATAGATTAGACAACTCGGCTAATTCATTAATTGAAAATCCCGATTTATCAAACTTAAATTCAGCCATTAAATCGGCTCTAATGCTTTCTACCAATGCATCGACTTCTGCTTTACTTATCCCATATTCGGGAAAATCTATTACACCCTGTAATTTAAAGCGTATAACATTCAGCCTGGGACCTGCTTCAGGATCAGGGTCACGTTCCCTGACAGATGGAATATCCAGATCTTTAAGAAGAGATTTTCTTTCCAGATCCGGTACTTCAGTTATTTCGGGCATTTCTAAAAATCCCGCCCAGCTAACTGATGAAAAAAGTGTATAGATAGTTGTGATCAGAATAGATCCTTTAAAAAATTGCCTCATAGTTTTTTGTTACGCCCAGGTATTTATATTGTCATCAATCTTAGTTTTGTGAAAGTTCATATTCTTCAAGTTCATCCTCGAACAACTGGTCAGGCGGTAACTGTATTGCAACATCTGTCATACTGTAATTCTGTAAATTAGTAAAAATAGCAGGATCTATTTCTCCAAGCGATTCAACATCAACTAGTTGCTCACCGGAAATTGCTGCGAGAGTATCTAACCCTGAAACCCTAAATTTTGAAATATCGAATATTAGTGGTAATGGTAATGCATATTGAGGATCAAAAGTAGCAAAGACATTGATATCTACTCTTTCACTCACGTTAAAAACAATATTCCGTGAATACGAACCTAATTTTGAACTCGACCCGGTAATATTTACCTGTCTTGCGGTGATATCTGCATTTTCAAAACTTGGCGTATCACCTAAACCGATATAATCTCCATTGTCAGAGTGCATTTCTAAATATCCAGTCGTGTATCCTGCATCTATACTACCCGGATTAATTGAAATGTCTTTATCATTTTGAATTTTTATATCGCCATCAATACCTGTGTTATGTAATTGGCTGATCGTTAAATTTCCTTTATTTGAAATATCGATACTGCCAGAAGCCGTATTTAAAATAGTGATGTCTGCAGTTTCCATTTCCAGGCTATTATCCTTACCAATACCGGTACTGGCTGTCAGGTCAATGGTATTTGCACGAAGGTTAAGTTGAGCAACATCAATATCATCATTTGCATCTATTATTTCACCGGCTGTTGAGGTTACAGAAATAACACCTTCTTCAGAGCTGAGTGTAGTTAATTCGATATTATTCACAGCAGCAAATACTATATCACCGCTCACTGTACTGACTGATGATGATTCAGCCATTTTAATTGCATCAGCTGAATCGATTGTAATAAAGCCATCTTCAGTTGACACGGCACTTTTCAGGTACAGGGAATTTGTCGAGTTTAAGTTGATCAGGGCAGCTTTCAGTTCACCCGAAATTGTCAGCTCTCCTGCCGATAAATCGATATTACCTTCAGTGTTTAGTGTACCAAAATCTAATGCATTAGAGCCATTATTGAAGCTGAGATTATTGACATCCGTTACCAGTAAGTTAGCGACATTGTTGTCATTATTCAGGGTAATATCCAGCTTCTCCAGATCAGCCGTGATTGCAGCTAAGGTGGCTGTACCTGTTACATTTATAACATCTGTCTGAGTAATGGTTCCTGCAGACTGAAGTGAAAAATTATTTGCTGTAACAGTCCCTAATCGAGTCGACAGGCCATTGGTCAATTCTATATCGCCTGTACTGCTCTGCAGTGATATATCGCCAACTAGTTGATTGGCTCCAGCTAAAATAATATGACCTCTGGTGGATAATGACAGGCTTGCACTGGTTTCGAGGTCGCTACTTTGTGTGATATCTCCCGCTGAACTGGCTAAAGATAATGCGCCACTAAAATGTGTCATTTCGCCCAGAGCCAGGCCATCTGTTTCCTGAATATAAATATCACCGCTTGTATTTCTTATGACCAGTTCATTGATATTGGTCAGGATAGAGCTTGCGTCTGTGCCGACATCATTAATTGAATCCAGTATTAAGTTTTCAGCTGTAATGGTGCCTGAACCAGTGTTGCTTATAGTTTCAAGATTAACCTCTAATTGACCTGTGCCTAAATCAGTATCTTCGATAATATCGAGTGTATCTGTGCCTATGCCACCTGAGATGAACAAATTGGTTTTATTGGTAAAATTAACCGCTGCCGCACTATTGGCGATTATTTGAGCATTGCCAAGTGAAATCGTATCATCACCCGTTGTGCCATTGATATGAAAATTTGTGGCGATGACATTATCGGTGACTGACTCTACATCGGTATAATTTAGTTCAAATACCTGTTCATTCAGTGTATAAGCCAGTTGCTCAAAACCATCGACATCACTGGTATAGTCGACGATGATTAGCGGATCACCACCACTGGTTACGATAGTGTCATCTCCTGTGCCACCATCAAAAGTAAAACTACTATCCTTAATAGACTCTACTGTGACATTGAGTACATCATTACCGCCCTTACCATTCATAACCGCTCTGGTAATACTACCGCTTTGTAACCTGAAGGTATCTGTAAAACCACCACCATTTAATTCAGTAAAACCACTAAATTTAATACCATTGACGTCACCGACATTATCCCCGGTAACTGTCCAGATATTATCAATATTCTCTCCGGTGATAATACTGTTTACATTGTTACCTTTAAATTCTTCAAAATTCTGTACACCATTAATTATGCTGCCATCAAGATTGACATTTACAACATCCAGTTCTTCATAATTCAGTTTGTCATAGCCGTCATTGCCATTAATTTTACCGGTGACAACACCTGTACTCAAAAAAGTGACAGTATCATCATCTGTACCACCGGTTAACTGATTAAAGTCAACAAATTCAACCGTGTTATTTTGATTCACAATACTGCCATCATTAACACCGCTGATTATCCAGCTATTGGTTTCATTTTCTGCAATGATGAGACTATTGGTATTATTGCCAATGAATCTTTCAATATTAATAGTGGTATTTGTAGCACTGGATAAATCCAGCGTATAACTACCAAGGTTAGAAGCATCTAACTCATCATGAGTGACATGCCCTCCTCCATCAATAATGCCGGTAATATCCCCATTGGCAGAAAAAACAAAACTGTCATCCCTGTTTCCACCAGTCAAATTATTGAAGCCCTGAAATATGACTGTATTGACTGTACCTTCGTTTACGTCATTAATTTGCCAGGTATTATCTGTATTATCTGCTGTTAAGGTGCTATTAGTACCATTACCAATAATCGTTTCAATGTTGCTTACATTTGAAGACAGGTCAACCAGAATATCTGTTGTCAGAGCCGAGGCATTGTAAGTATCATTCACGCCTGATAAACCATCAATCAATCCACTAATTGAGCCATTGTTGGTGAAAATAAACGTATCAGTTTGATTACCACCGGTTAAATTTGAAAAACCTTCGAAATTGACTGATCCCGAAATACTATTGGTATAGATTCCAGAGTTAGGACTTGTGATTCTCCAGGTATTATCTGCAAATTCACCGGAAAGTGTACTGGTGGAATTATTGCCTTTAATAATTTCAACACTATCCGTGTTAGAGAAAAAGACGACCAGGTCAATGGTACTGGATATATTCGAATAATCGACCGTATCAGTTCCACCTGAAGCATCAATTAAACCTGAGATATTTCCGTTACCAATAAAGGTGAAGATATCATCAGTATCAGACCCCGTCAGATTTGGAAAACCTGAAAAAATAATACCATCAACAGAACCGGAGTTGCTACCACTGATCGTCCAGTGGTTATGCGTAAGATCAGTGGTTAAAGTTCCAGTACTGTTTCCAGTAATATGCTCTATATTTCTAAGATTAGAGTCCAGTACTGCATTAAATGTACCAGGGAATAATGACCCATTAACTTCATCACTAATGACATGATCATGACCATCAATATAGCCGGTGATACTACCAGATGCTGTATAGGTAAATGAATCATCCTGAGAACCACCTTCAAGATTGTTATAATCGATAAAAGTCACATTAACAGTAGAACCACCTTGCTGATAAGTAATTGTGCCATGATTTACACCGTCTATGACCCAGATGTTTTCTAAATTATCAGCAGTCAAGGTGCTATTAGACCCGTTACCCTGAATTTCTTCGGCATGACTAATACCTGAAAAAGCACCTGAATCTAACGATGTTTCAACGGTGAGTAAATCGGAAAAATCAACACGATCAATACCATCAGCTGCATCAATACTGTTAAAATCTGAACCGCTCTGAATAACAAATGTATCTGCTGAAGAACCACCTGTAATAGCGACAAAACCAGAAAAGTCTATGGTATTAACAGTTCCTTCATGCGAGCCAGATAAATTCCAGCTATTAATTTGATCTGCCCCGGTTAAATGACTGCTTATGTTATTACCAATTAATCGTTCAAATCCTTTAATTTCTATACCAGTTGTTCCACCAGTTCCACCAGTTCCTAAAATAATATTGAAAGTCGTCCTGGCTTCTCCATCAAGCGTATCGACTCCACCAGAGCCATCGATTTGTCCCGTAATGCTTCCATTATTTGTTAAAGTAAATGTATCGCTATAAGCCCCACCAATAAGATTATTGTAATCAACAAACCTGACTGAGTAATTATTCTGGCCAACAGAATATTGTAAAGTACCATCATTTTCATCAGTAATTTGCCAGAAATTATCATTATTGGTAGCAACCAGGGTACTGTCACTATTATTACCCTTGATAACTTCTGCATTTATTACTCCTGAAAAAACATCATCGGCCATATTTGTATTTACGGTGAGTTGTGAAGAAAAATCAACAGTATCTAAATCACTACCTCCAGCATCAATGTATCCAGTGATTTCTCCATCTGTATTAAAAGAGAAAGTATCCTGCTGCTCATTCCCTATCAGATTACTAAAACCGTCATAACGTATATCATTTAAGATAACACTGTTAAGACCAATAATTCTCCAGTTATTTACCTGATCGGCTGATTTTAGAGTTGCATCATCGGCTTTAATTAACTCAATATTTATAATTTTATTATCAACAGTAAGATCAAATCCTTTGATCGATGTCGCATCGACAGTATCAGCACTAATTTGATCGCCTCCATCAATTATACTGGGGAAAGAAGATACAGCTGAAAATATAAAACTATCATCACCATTACCTCCAGTAAGCTTTTCAATTTCCCTGAATAAAGCTACTTCAGTTGTATTCAAGGTTCCTTCATTTACACCAATCACCCATCTATTATTGCTATTGCTACTTTGCAATTCATCAACCCCGAGACCTGTACCACCGTTGATGAGA
>JBNKKI010000050.1:0-97142 GCA_050291745.1 Gammaproteobacteria bacterium
TCGGGCGAGACGGGAAACAGCCATCTGCTGCGTTGTCATCCTTGAAAAGGGCATGCCATTCCCTGCGGATGACGCCTTGCATATGACTATTTCCCGTCTCGCTATAACCTGCATACAGTTTAGGACAGTACACTAGATATCCATTTTTGCTAACACATGCTATCCAGTCTAGTTTTGGTTCAGGTGAGATATAAAAATCAGGTGCTAACAACACACCACCAGACTGTTTCCATTATTTTTCTGTTTTATTTTCTAAATGGAAGTTACTTTCTGTTTGGTTTTTTAACGAGAAACACTTCATCCAATTGACTGTCAGGGTGTGTACACCTGTAAATATTCATATCAGAACCACAAAGGGGTTTTATTAAATCTGCGATAACTTGTAATAAGGTATGACCTCTCGCTCGACGGCTCAGCAGACTGACAACTATTGACTAGCTGGGGGTTCATTTGTGTTAGAGTTACTAATGGCCTGTGTCAAGTTGGCATGTAGCGCTTTGATATTGTTATACTCTCTTGGCTTAATTTCATTTGCTATCTTTAATGTTTGATCAATGTCATTTGTTGATTTTTTATACTCTCCTACATAAAAATAAGCTTTTGATCGATATGATAGCGCTATCATTAGCCAATATAAATCCCCAGACTTTTTGATCAATTGAATTCCTTCATTTAAGCTTTCGATCGCTTTCTTATCTTTTTTTTGTGATAAATAGAAATCACTAATATTGATTAAATGAATGGCCAGATCCTTTTTGTTACCAAGAAATTTCCGATCAATTTCAATGGCTTTCATCATATATTTAATTGCGCTTTCAATATCATTCATTCCTGCATATTCATTTGCAATATTGTTATATGTCGAAGCAATATCAGTATCATGCTTCAAAAAATTAAGCGCCTCTAGGGATTTATCTATAGCTTCCTGATGTTTCCCCATGCTGCCCATTATGGCGGCCATCGTGGCCAAAGAAACCCCAACCTCATTCTTATCTCCAATTTTTTTATCGATAGCCAGTTTTTTATTGAGATACTCAATACCTTTCTTATAGTCACCTGTATATAGCATGGACATTCCAATACTCTGGTAGGCTGCTGAACGATCCGCATCGGATGTAACCATTGAAGCTTCTTTCAAAAACTGTTCAGCAGCCAACGAGAATTTACCTGTATGATAGTATGCCTCTCCAAGGCAACCGTAGACTGAAGCATTGGCAGAGCCAGAAGTTATTTCTTTCTGTGCTGATTTTATGGCACTAGTATAGTCACCAGTAATCATGCTTAATCTACAGCCAGCCATAGCGTCTGCAGCTATCGCCAGTAAAACAATACTCAAAATATAATGATTCATAGTTCTCCTTAAGTTCTAGCAACGACTGGCTAAGAGGTCGAGCGGTAGCGAGATCCCGGTGTCCACAGGAAGCGACTTAAACCATTTGTTGGATGAAGCCGCTATTGCGACAGAAGGGAAAATCCTGTTCGATACTCGATAGTATAGCTTCAATTTTGAAGTGCTGTTATCGTGGAGTGTGTGATAAATAATCAAGATCAAATCCGATTTAAACAATTGTATGAATGCTATTTTAGCGAATTAAGCCTGTAAGATAAAAGTAAAAAATATCGAGATGTATTCGCGGAGTCTCAGGTGTCTGGCTGAGTTTTTTGATAGCTGACCGGATACTGTCACGACTGAGCAATTGAGCCCTATTTCCTCACCCTGGTAATATCGTATCCTTTTTTATGTGTTAATTGCCCGTAGTTAATTACCGGCTAGTACCATAGCTTTGATTTTCTCTCGTTCCCATGCTCCGCGTGGGAATGCATATGAGTTCAAATTGAATGCGAGCGATATGGGTTCCCACGCAGAGCATGGGAACCAGAATAAAAATCCAGTGACTAGATGCTGCCAGACAGTTAATCGTAATTCCATGAATTGACACTTTAAATCGATAGTGGAGGTATTGAGACAGCTATGAATCTCTAGCAATATCTCTCGGCAAATCAAAACGATTAATACTGATGGCATCACTCGGGCACCATAAAGTGATTACTGTCATCGTCAACTATAATAAACAAACTCAGCTCAAGCTATTTACTATATAATGTCCGCTACCGAGCTTGCACTCAGGGGCAGGCTACGCACTCCAACAATGGATTAAGTGTAGCGGTTTCACGCGACCTATCCTTTTTGTTAGCTTTTATTCTTTGCTTGGAACGATGAGCAAAACCAAGACCTAAAAAACCCAAAATGTATAAACCAACCATTGGCGGCTCTGGCACGTATACGGTTGTTGGCTGTCGTACTAAAACATGGCCAATATCATAGGGGTATACAGTGCTATTTCTAATTGCCAGTTGCACTCCAGCTACAATTCTACCCCCAGAAAGCTCATAGTAATAGCCAGGTAAGACACTCGCAGATTGTGAATTTCTATTATCCATAGTCAGGTAACGTGAGGTCCCTACTGAGCCACCTGATTGACCGAAAACAAAAGCCCCCATGCCATTTATGGTATTCATTCCATCTTCAGGGAATAGACCGAAACTGGCTAACAGGTCTGCACCAGGGTCGTTGACTGAACCCGGGCGGGTAAAGCCATATTCTGTGATACCAACGCTATTGAATAAATTAATAAGTTGATCATATGAGGCAAGAGAAAAACCCTCAGCAGTGAAATCACGACCGCCAATACCATTGAGCATATTGTTAACCGAGTTTCTGCCGGAAAGAGACAAATCAAGCCACTCCAAGTTGGTCCTTGTGTCGTAGGTTAGAAAACCATCTCCTACAGAATCCAGATCTACCGAAATTAAAGCGGTATAACCCGGAAACGATATGAGAACTAAAAATGTAGAAAGCAGTAACTTTATTTTACTGATTTCTGACATCACAAGTAAATTCTTCTTAAATAAGCTATACAAAATGATCCCCTGAGGTGCTAGCTTCCAGAGTATCTTGGGTTAGCAAAGCCAGAGCCATCATATATGCTCTACACATATAACCGGAAGCTAGCATGAGTGTAGATACTCTAATTTTCATTGCTCTGGATATCCATAAAGAATTTTCCAAAATCGCTTATAGAGATTATGACTCTTACACTTTCAGAGGAAGCCTTACTTCCACTTTTAGACCACCCAAAGCAGATTTGTCAAAACTTAATGTTCCATGATAACTATCCGCAATATCAGCACAGATAGTCAGGCCCAGTCCATGCCCCTGTTTTGACTCATCTAGTCGGACACCTTTACTGGTGATCATTTCCATTTGCTGTTGATCAACACCTTGCCCATCATCTTCAACTTTAAATAACCAGTTATTATCTTCAAGAAGAATATTCACATGAACTTCATAACTGGCAAATTTGCAGGCGTTATCAATCAGATTACCGGTTAATTCCATCATGTCATCCCTATCCAGGCTAACAACTTCAAGCTCTGTATGGATATTAAGATTAATCCTAACATCAGGATATATTTTATCCATTACCTGTATTAGAACAGGCAATTCTTCCTTTGCATTAAATTCACCTCCGGTAACATTTGATCCTGATATTTTTGCCCGCCTTAGTTCCCGATCTACAATCTTCTGAATATCGGCAAATGATTGAATGGCCATTTCCTTATTTTCACCAGTTTCAATATGTAATGATAAAAGCTGTAAAGGACGTTTTATTTCATGGGCCAGATTACCAATCGCATTGCGCGAACGCTGAATGCGTTTCTTTAATTGATCGACCAGCATTTCAATTTCTGCGACCAGTGGAGAAATCTCAACCGGTACCCGTGCTCCTGTTTTTTCAGCTTCTCCCTGCCGTATTGCCTGCAAATTGAAACGCAACATATCAAATACAACAAAAGCCCGATTAAGTATTTTCTGCTGCATGAAAATTAATATTACACTGAAAATAATTATCAGAAAAATAGCTGTTAAAGCAAATCTGAAAAGCTCCTGTTGAAGCCCGCTAATATCTTCAGCAATCCAGATTTGAAACTTCTGATTATTTTTAAGTATATTCTGCTGCCAGACCAACCAGCGTTCATGACCTGGACCGGACATTTGATATGAATTTCCTCTCCCATCACTTAAATCTTTAATAGAAAATTCAAAATCAAATAATGAGCGTGAGCGACTTATTTTATCTGCGCTTTTAACCACATAATAATGTCCTGATCGAACCCGGTTATAAACTGAAGAAACAAGTAGAGGGTCAACTTCCCACTGCTGATCTTTGTTATAAGTGATCCTGCTGACCACACTCTCTGCATCATCTTTCAAGCGTGATAATACATTTTCCATAATCAGCTTTTGAATAAATATATTAAGAATGACCAGCAATAACAGCATGATTACAATCAGATTCATAATCAGGCTTTTGGCTAATCTTTTCTTTAAAGAATACATGTTTTCACCGGTCAGTTAAGCAATTTATAGCCTTGACCACGATAAGTTTTTATAAATTCCTTTCCAAAATAGTGCCTTAGTCGATTTATATAAACTTCAATAACATTGCTATCTTTAAGCTGATCCTCTTCGTAGATATGTTCACTTATAATAGTTTTAGAAATAATTTTGCCGGGATGTAGCATCAAATATCGTAGCAACCTGAATTCAATGGCTGTCAGTTGAATATTTTCATCGCCGCGAATAACGATTTGACGATCCAGGTCCAATACTAAATCATGATGCTCAAGCGTATTACCAGAATGACCAAAACGACGCCGTAAGATTGCTTCCAGCCTGGCTAGCAATTCCTCAAAATGGAAAGGTTTACCAACATAATCATCGGCCCCAGCCTTTAAACCATCTACCCTTTCCTGCCAGGAATCACGTGCAGTCAGAATTAGCACAGGCGTATCAAGTTTCTTTCTTCTCAACTCTTTTAAAACGTCAAGTCCCGATTTCTGGGGTAACCCCAGATCCAGAATAATGCCATCAAAATCCACCTCCAGTGCCATAAATTCACCATCGACACCATTATCGGCCCACTCGACAACATAACCAGCTTTATTCAGTTTAGGACGTAAGCTTTCAACCAGAAGAACATCATCTTCGACCAGTAATAATTTCAATCTTTGACCTCCTCTTCTAGTATTTCACCGGTTGAGGCATCGACTTTAAATTCTACGACTTCTCCATTTTGACGTAAAAACTTCAATTCGTAGACAACCTTATGATGTTCGCCCTCCAGCTCCAGATCCAGTAATTTCCCAGCCATATCCTGAGGGTATTTTTGCAGAATAGTCTCCAGTGAAAGAATCTTGCCCTGCTTAACCAGTTCACGAATTTGCTTAAAATTGAGGTCTTTACCAGCTTCTACGTTAAGACTAATCGTCCCAACGACCAACGCCAGGTATAACCACTTCGTCTTCATCAAAACGTCCTCTTTCAGCGCCTTTATGGCAAGCCGTACAATTACTCATTGAAGCAATTTTATCATTCCCCCGAATATATCTCGATGGTATCTCATCATGCTTGCGAATAAAATAGGGCAATTCAGTTATTCTTAATGGTGAACTATTCCCTAAATTTCTTTGCATTTTGTTATATCTATTATTAGCCGACATGACTGAGCCAACTAAAAATCTTTCAATATTCACACGTGAAGCTTCGTCCAGTTCAGCATTTTCACCAAAATGATGATCCAGTCTCTGCATTATTTTGCTCCAGCTTTCAGCTGGTAAAAGCCTGGCAGGATATGCCATATGACAAGTTCCACATTCTTCTGCATATTGTGTATAGGCTTGAGACATGTTCGATTGATATCGTGTCTGCCGATAATTGCTATGGTGTTCATGCTCTTCATGTTCATGTTCACGTTCAAAATTACCGGAAGCCAGACTAAGACTTATACCATATAAACTAAATATAAGAATCCCACCAAGCAGTGCAGATCCAAATATAAATGCTTTTTTATTTTCCAAGATAAACCTCACATTCAATCAAAACCATTATTTATCCATTACGACAGATCGATTTTTTTTACGGCCGGTAATCATCGATCTAACCAGGTTTTCATTTTCCAGAAAGCTGCTGAAAACGACACCTGCCACATGAAACACAACTAATAGCATAGTGAAATTAACGAAAAATTCGTGTATCTCTTTCATCCAGTGAGCATCCAGACTGGCCAGAAAAGTACCTGCAAAAGGGCCATCTCCACCAGTTGCAATAAGAACCATGCCAGTGAAAGTCGCCAAAATTAAACTAATAATTAAACTGAAAATCATTGCTGCCGCAGCTGGATTATGTCCAATATAGTGAGGTACGTTAAAGGTTATCATTTTTTTTACATAGCTCAGCACTTCAGAAGGAGATTTAAGGAATTGCGAAAATCGAGCGTAGCGTGTACCAATAAGCCCCCAGATAATGCGAAAGCCAACTAGCATAGCAACCGTATAACCCGCAATAACATGAAGGCTTTCCCATTCATCTTCAGTGATATACGCTAGAAAAAATGAAAAAACCAAAGACCAGTGAAAAATCCTGACTAAGGGATCCCATACTTTGACTGTATCGTCAGTGTTTGTAGACATTTCTATTACCTTGATTAAAAAAATATGGCAATAGATTAACGTGGGTAGATTAAACGAAACTTAAATAGATATGATTATTTAAACTTATAAATAGTTGAATCAGCAGCCTGATCTATAAAAAAGACCAGGCTGCAGAATACTCAGATCGCGACTAATACCCGGATTGCATCAAGTCTGATATTGGCGGCATCAATTTGTTGATCAACTATATTTAGCTGGTTTTTAAAAAAATCGATTTCATCATCACGAACATTGGGGTTGATCGACTGTAAGGCAATTAGCCTGTTAACTTCTCCCTGAAGTAAATCCGCAGCAAGCTGGTGAGCTTCCTGTAAACGACCTGATAATAATGGCCCAACCATAGTTTCAGCGCGCTCTAATAATTTTTTAATCAACTCTTCACGAGATTTAACAACTTTAATAGAAGTATCAATATCAACATATTGCATTGTTTGCTGAATGACATTTGGCGTTAAACTGTTTTCATGTAGTCCACCATTCTCATCAAGGCAAACACGTAATAGATTATTAGGTACATACCTTTGTCCATTACTGCCATCCTTATCAGAAACTTCAATCCTGAAAAAACAATCCAGCAATAAGGTTCCTGGTTTTACCCCTCGATATTTGACTGCCAGTAATGCCGTATTTCCTAACTCACTACTTTGCACCATATCCATCAAAGTTCTTACGAATGGATGTTCCCAGGTTAAAAACCTCACATCCTCATTCGCCAGAGCTATCGAACGATCATAAGTGACAGTCATGCCATCAGCGGGTAAGCCTGGCACTTTTGCCAGCATATGCTCTGTAGGTTTTAATACCCAGCAACCAGGACTTTGAATATCATAATTTATCCCATAACAGTCATACAGTGCTTCCATATATCTGGGTAAATCCATTTTTGTCTGCAAGGTTTCAGATTGCTCACGTAATTTTTTTGCTACCACCGGACGACAGGAATTGTACTCAAGTAATCGATCACGCCCCTGTTGCATCTGTTCATTTAATTGCTGATGAACTTTATGACTACGTAATATAAAATCTGAATGATCAATCGATGGATCCAGAAGTGCATTAAATAATTCCTGTTGCATTTCCATAAAAACACTATGACCGGCAGGACAGGTATCCATAAAAGCATTTAAACCTTCATGTAACCAGTTCAACATAAGCTGCTGTGAAGTGCCATCTAAATAAGGAACATGAATTTGAATAGTTTCTGTTTGCCCGATTCTATCCAGACGTCCTATTCGCTGTTCCAGTAAATCAGGATTATAAGGTAAATCAAACATTACCATTTGATGTGAAAATTGAAAATTTCGACCTTCACTACCAATTTCAGAGCATATCATAGCCTGTGTGCCTGTTTCCTGATCAGCAAACCAGGCTGCAGCTCTATCACGATCTACCAGACTCAAGCCTTCGTGGAATGCCGCGAGTTGTATACCTGTTTTAACTTTAATATGTTTTACCAGTGTTAATACGGTGGAAGCAGTGGAGCATATGATTAGTATTTTTTCAGTTTTATTCTGTTTCAGGAATTCACACAACCAGTCCACTCTGGGATCAATTTCTACCCAGCGTTCTGCATTTTTACTAATGGCCTGTAAAACTATTTCCGGTGATAACAACCATTGTGTTTCAGTCGTAATATCATTGGTCAGGTTTTGATAAAGTTCAGCATAGATCTCCGGACAGGTCAGTGAATAACTGTGTAATTGACGTTTTGGAAATCCCTGAACAGCATGGCGTGTATTTCTAAACAGGACACGTCCGGTACCATGGCGATCAAGCAAGTGCTCAACTAACTGATTACGGGCCTGTAAAGCCAGCTCTTCATCACTATCGTACAGGTGATCAATTTGAAATTGATTATCACCTTCGTCAACGGTGTTCTGTAATATTTCAAATTCACTTTCATTAAGAGGATTCCCTTCCATTAGAGCTTCAACAATATCGGCAATTGGCTGGTAATGCTTCTCTTCTTCAATAAAATGCGTTAAATCACTAAAACGATTGGGATCAAGTAAACGCAATCTTGCAAAATGACTTTCTTTGCCTAATTGTTCAGGGGTAGCTGTTAACAATAATACAGCCCTGATAGCTCGAGAGAGTTTCTCCACCAGTTGATATTCAATACTGGGGGCATCCTGTTGCCAAACCAGATGATGCGCTTCATCAACCACCAGCATATCCCATTCACCATTCAGGGATTGCTCAAACCTATGTGGATTTTCCTTTAAAAACTCAAGGCTACATAAAACCAGCTGTTCAGCATGGAATGGGTTTTCATGTTCAGATCCATCTTCATCTTCCTGACCAGACTCAATAGCTTCACATCGCTCTACATCAAAAACACTGAATAGCAGATTAAAACGCCTCATCATTTCAACCAGCCATTGATGAAGTAAGCTTTCTGGAACCACGATTAGTACTCTTTTGGCTCGTTCATTGAGCAATTGCTGGTGTAAAATTAAGCCTGCTTCGATGGTTTTACCCAAACCGACTTCATCTGCCAGCAAAACGCGGGGGGCATATCGACTGGCAACTTCATGAGCAATATATAATTGATGATCAATTAGTGTTGTACGGCAGCCTGAAATCCCCTGCACTGTAGATTGATCGAGTACACTTAGCAGTTTTTGTGTTCTTGCTCTTAGTTCAAACCATTTATTTTTATCAATTTGTCCATTCAACAAACGTTGGACAGGTTGATTCAACTTGAGAAAATTATTTAACTTACCTTCACTTAAGCGAACTGGATTTCCATTATCATCAATACAGTGATAGATATACAGAGCATTTTTCTCTTCTACCCTTTCGACAATCATTTCACGGCCATCGTGATCACTGATACGATCCCCTTCAGTAAACTCTACTCTGGAAAGTGGAGAATTTTCTTTTGCATAAATTCGGGTTTCTTCCGTGGCTGGAAAAATCAGGCTGACAGTTCTAAATTCAACCTCAAGAACCATACCTACGCCAAGATGTAATTCACCTGCACTGACCCAGCGTTGACCGACTGTAAATTGCTGCATTTTTTAACCTGTACATTTATTAGGCCGCACATTATACAGAGATAAAAATAGAAGAAAAATCAGCTTTATTAATAACTGAAATGAAATACATTTCATTGATCTTATGAATATTATCGGTTAATCTTTCTGAGTAAAAAATGGAGTTAATTTGTAATTTATAAAAAAAATAGGCATATATATCTACAAAACTATCTTCTCATGGATTAAATTTTGATACTTAACTTATAAAAACTACTCATGAGCCACCTTTATAAAAATAACGCTAAAGTCAGTGGCTCCCCATTTTTTAATCTGCAAATAATAAAACTTTTGCTGATAACGACTTTTTTGTTAACTTTACTGCTGTCAGCTGTTTATTTTTACCTGTTAAAATCACAATTCGAACAACAACTGGCAAATTCACAGGCTGATGATAAAAACTTACTGACTTTGTTGATGAATCAATCAGATCAACAATTAATTCAGTCACAGAACTTTATCTCATCTATAAATGAACTGAAAAAAGCTGTAAAACAACAAAATCATCAGAAAGCCATCAAATCTTTCGATAAACACTGGCCAGATTTTCAAACAGTAAACAAGGTGGATTTTGTCGGATTTTACGATTTAAGTGGAAATACTGTTGCACAATGGCCAACAGATGAAAATCATCACGACAACTTTAAACTCCAACAGAACTGGATAAATGAAGTTAAATTAACTAGCCAGAATTTTTTTACTGTAATCTGTAATGAGCAATGTAAACGGTATTTAATTTCACCTTTAAGTATTAACAAATCCATAATTGGTTATCAGCTTATTGCAATACCAATGAATAAAATTCGCAGGCAACTGGAAGCAGGTAAAAATAGAATAACAGGTATTCTTTTAGCTTCAGATAAAACGGCACCATCAGCAAGTTCACTTTTATTAAATCAATACTGGATGAATGCTAATACAATCCCCCTGGCGCAATACTATATTCTGAAAGGGTTTTCAAAGTTTATTCCGGACGTTGTAAATCAACAGGCAGTATTTAAAGCGACTATAAACGAAGTTCCTTACAGTCTTAGTCTTTACCCTTTAGGGCTTTCAGATAATAGTCTGCTATTTATACTTGATGATCTGTCTGATCAATTTCATAGACTAAGCATTAAAACCTTAAAATTTGCTGCATTAACTGCATTGATTGTATTCGCAATGCAGATTCTATTACTATTAAATCTGAAATGGTTTTATTTAAAAAACAAGATCCCGGTTCAGAAAAAAATCAACAAAACCACTACCTGGTTACCACAAAAACCACCAGCAAAAACCAGTCAGGAAATTTTAGAATTAAATTACTCAAATCAGCAAAGAGCGCTGGTGATGAAGATTGAATCTGAAGTACAACTGAGCTCTCAACTTAATTCTCTTAAAAAATATATTGGCGAAGTTAACCAGGAACTCGCTCAACAAAGAATTTCTTTAGACCATGAACGCAGCCTGGTTAATAATATTCTCAATAATTCTCAGGATATCATTATGCTTCTACATCAGGATGGCAGTATTGCCAACCTGAATAGTCGAGCCGAAGAAATTACCGGCCTTTCAAAAAATGGATTAGCGGGTAAAAACTTTATCGATCTTTATCCTGAAAAAGAATCTGTCGCTTTAAAAGACCTGGAGAAACTTTCCTCCTTAAACGATGGAACACTAATTCAATATAAGCACGAAGCCAGACTGAAAAGAAGTGATGGGCAGGAAAGTATCATTTTATGGTTACACACAAAGTTACATAATATTAAAGATCCGCAAGTTTCTATCCTCTCTACAGGTATTGATATAACTCAACAAAAGAATCTTGAAAATCATATTAACTGGCTCGTTAATCACGACAGCTTAACTTCTCTTTACAATAGACATCGATTTGAAAAAGAACTGGATACAGCACTCAACTGGGCAAGCATTTATAAATCTGATGGCTGTTTACTTTCTATAGATCTGGATAATTTTCAGGATATAAATGATAGCTTCGGACATAAGGTTGGAGATAATATCTTACGTAAAGTAGCCAAAACTCTCAAAGAAATTACGCTTAAAATAGATGTTTCAGCTAAAGCTTTTGTTGCAAGGTTAGGCAGTGATGAATTTGCAATATTACTTCGCAACATAGACGAAGAGGGTTCCATTCTACTTTCCAGAAAAATCATTAATGCCTTAAACAATATCACTAACCTACACCAGCAGATAAGTTTTAATTTATCATCAAGCATTGGCATTGCCACCTTTTCACTGGCTAACAATAATCCCACTGAATTATTATCTAATGCCAACTTTGCCCGTAATCAGTCTAAAATCGATGGTAGAAATCAGTTCCATGTTTTTCGTATCGAATATAGTCATCTGGAAAAAACCCATCATCGAATGATCTGGTGTGAGCGCATAGAAAGTGCTTTAAAAAATAATCGTTTTATTTTGTATTTTCAGCCCATTATGAGTATTAAGCATTATAAAATATCTCACTATGAAACACTTATCAGGATGCTGGATGAGAATGATGAAGTAATACTACCGGGCTCATTCATTAGTATTGCCGAAAAATTCGGGCTTATTCAAAAAATAGATAATTTCATTATTGATGCAGCTATTGCTAAACAGGGTGAATTAAGACGGCAGGGAAATGATGTTACTCTGACCATTAATCTTTCTGCAAAATCTTTTGATGACGCTGAGTTATTTAATAGAATTGACCAGACAATTAAACAACACAAAGCTAATCCGCATCATCTTATTTTTGAAATTACAGAAACAGGTGCTGTTTCTAATATTACGACTGCAGAAAAAACCATGAGAAAAATCATGTCTCTGGGATGTCAATTTGCACTGGATGATTTTGGCATAGGTTTTTCCTCTTTTCAGTACCTGCGAAAATTACCAGTGGATTATGTCAAAATCGATGGCTCCTTTGTCATTGATCTTGCTAATAACTCTGATAACAAAGTACTTGTTCAGGCTCTGAGTGAAGTAGCCATTGGCTTCAATAAACTCACCATAGCAGAATTTGTAGATTCTCGACAAACACTTGAAATATTAAGAGAAGCAAAAATTAATTACGCTCAGGGATTTTACATTGGCAGACCTTGCGCGACGATTCCTGTAGAATTGGCAGATACAAAACGCTACACATCAATTCACTGAGTTAATGAAAAATCATCAGACATTAAAAGGCTACTTTATTACCGGTTCAGATACTGCAGCTGGAAAAACCTGGATAAGCTGTCAGTTGATACATCAATTTAAACAAACTATTTCCTCTCTAAAGGTACGTAAGCCTGTTGAATCTGGATGCGATTTATCTATTACTAATGAACTTCAGCCTGCTGATGGTCTGGCTCTTTTTAACGCTAATGATAAAAGAGAAAATTTACAACTCGTCACAGCTTTTCGATTTCAAGCTGCCGTTTCTCCTGATAGAGCAGCCAGACTTGAAAAGCAGACCATAAGTCTTTCACAATTAGACAAAGCAGTCAGAAATAATCTTGAAAATAATGATTTTATTATAGTTGAAGGTGCTGGAGGGTTTTACTCGCCAATAGCAGAAGATGGTCTTAATGCTGATCTTGCAAAATTATTAGGGCTGGAAATCATCATTGTTATTGCTGATCGTCTGGGTGCTATTAATCAGGCGCTATTAACTATAAAAGCCGTAGAGGTTGAAGGTTTACCCATTAAAGCCATTATCCTGAATCGATTAAATGAACCGCAGACAGATAACTTAAATAATCTGGAGGATTTAAAGAAAAGAATAAGTTACCCGATTTACTACTGCCCTTACAATGGGAAACTGGAGGATGTAGAATTTTCCCCAAAAGAGACAGAATGATTACTTCTCTCCAAACTGTTGTTCAAGATAGCGAATAATATCTGAAGATTCATACATCCACACATCCGTATCATTTTGCTGTAAGCGCAGACAGGGCACCTGAATTCGTCCACCACCTGCTTCAAGTTCAGATCGATAAGGACTATTTTCACTCACTGATTTTATTTCCATTGGTAAATTCAGGCGACGTAAATTTCGCCTGGTTTTAATACAAAAAGGACATGCATATAATTGATAAAGAGTCATATTTTTAAGTTGCTCTTCGACCAGTCTTTGTTGCTCAGGCGTTCTCTCCATTTTGGAAGGACGAGTTAGCCAGTCAATAAAAAGAATAGCACTTCCAAGACCATTTCTTAAAAGCTTTAACAACATGATAATACCTCGATAAGCTGAGACTAAAAAACTTATACTATTTCTACAAATGAATAAAAAAGGGAGCAAGTGCTCCCTTTTTAAAAAATCAAACCCAGGCTTTCACTCAGAAACGTCCTGAACTGTCTCTGAGTGGAAACAAAAGATATATTCCTTACTTATAGAAAGAAATCATATCTTCCAGAGACTTAACTTTAATTTTATCGGCATGACCTGCTGAACCGAAAGCTTCAAAACGAGCTTTACAAATACCTTTCATAGCTTCTGTAGAAGCTTTCAGGAATTTGCGAGGATCAAAGTTACTTGGGTTATCAACAAGATGCTTACGTACTGAACCAGTAGATGCCATACGTAAATCAGTATCGATATTTACTTTACGAACACCGTTTTTGATACCTTCCTGAATTTCTTCAACGGGAACACCATAAGTCTGTCCCATATCACCACCATAGTTATTAATAATTTTTAACCAGTCCTGTGGTACTGATGAAGAACCGTGCATAACCAGATGTGTGTTAGGAATTTTTGCATGGATTTCTCGAATTCGATCAATTCGTAAAATTTCTCCTGTAGGTTCCTGGGTAAATTTATAAGCACCATGAGAGGTCCCAATTGCAATAGCCAGAGCATCTACATTAGTATCTTCAACAAATTGAGCCGCTTCATCAACACCGGTTAATAACATATCCAGATCAAGTTTACCTTCTGCGCCATGACCATCTTCTTCACCCATTTCACCCGTTTCCAGTGATCCCAGACAACCCAGTTCACCTTCTACAGAAACACCACCAGCATGAGCCATAGCAACAACCTGTTTTGTTACATCAACATTATATTCATAGCTGGCTGGCGTTTTCATATCCGCCATTAAAGAACCATCCATCATGACAGAACTAAAGCCTGATTGAATAGAACGTAAACAAACTGCTGGCTCAGAACCATGATCCTGATGCATAACAACTGGAATATGAGGGTACATTTCAATTGCGGCACTAATTAAATGACGTAGAAATGGTTCGCCAGCATAAGAACGCGCACCAGCTGATCCTTGCAGGATTACAGGACTATTCGTTTCATCAGCAGCTTGCATGATGGCGTGAACCTGCTCCATATTGTTCACATTAAATGCAGGCATTCCAAAATCATTTTCTGCTGCAAAGTCTAATAACTGTCTTAATGAGATAAGCGCCATTCTATATTCCTCTTTATTTTTAAATTAAGTTATTTAAAGTTCTAAACAGCTGAGAGTATTTGCATGAAAAAAAATCTCATCTGTTTAAGTACATTTAGTCTGCCAGGTTTGGCATGTCACCAACCTTCACTATTTTCATAGCGTTCGTACCACCGCCAGTCCCCATCAGATCACCTTTTGTAATAATTACCAGATCACCATCTTTAACAATTCCTTCCTTTTGTAGTACATCAATAACAATTTTGTTTGCTGTTGCATGATCATTGTCATTAATAACCGGGAAGTCGACAGGAGTGACGCCACGATACATTGATACTTTACGATTAGTCTTTTCATGGGTGGATAGAGCGTAGATTGGAATTCCCGAGCTAATCCGTGACATCCATAAAGTGGTAGCGCCAGATTCTGTAAGCGATGCTATGGCCCGAACTTTAAGATGATTCGCTGTGTACATACTCGCCATCGCTATGGCTTCATCTACTTCCATAAAAGTTGTATCGATACGGTGTGTCGATCTGACTGCATCAGACTGCATTTCAGCATTTCTACAAATTCTCGACATAGAGGCTACTGTTTCAACCGGATATAATCCAGTGGCAGTTTCTGCAGAAAGCATCACAGCATCAGTACCATCTAAAACAGCATTTGCGACATCAAAAACTTCCGCCCGGGTAGGGATCGGATTTTCGCGCATAGACTCCATCATCTGGGTCGCAGTTATAACCACAGTATTTCTATTTCTGGCTAGTTTAATTAACCTTTTCTGCACTGCTGGTAATTGATCATCACCTATCTCAACACCCAGATCACCACGGGCAATCATAATACTATCTGATGCATCAACAATAGCATCAATATTTTCCAGAGCCTCTGCTCTTTCAATTTTGGCAACTATGCCACCATGGCCACCAGCTTCACGTAATAATGTTCTTGCCAGTTTGACATCTCCAGCATTTCTGGGAAAAGAAATAGCCACATAATCCGCCTCGATTTTAGCTGCTGTCCTGATATCTTCCTTATCTTTTTCTGTCAATGCTTCGGCTGATAGTCCACCGCCTTTCAAATTTATCCCTTTACTATCAGAGAGTTTTCCTCCTACTAGTACCTGAGTATTGATTTTATTACCTTCGACAGATTTAACTTTTAGAACAATCATGCCATCATCAAGCACAAGGGTATCGCCTTCTTTCACATCAGCTGGCAGCTTTTTATAAGTAATACCTACCCGCTTCTTATCTCCTTCGTTTTTGCCCAGATCTGCATCAAGACAGAAATCATCATTAACTTTTAGCTTGATTTTACCTTCCTTAAATCGGCTGATACGAATTTTAGGACCTTGCAAATCAACTAGCACCCCAACAAAGCGCCCATTGGCTCTGGCTACCTCACGAACCAGATCAGCCCTTGCCTGATGCTCTTCAGGACTACCATGTGAAAAATTCAGGCGCACGACATCTACACCTGCTTTAACAAGACGATCCAGCACTTCAGGAGACTCTGTAGCAGGTCCCAGTGTGGCTAGAATTTTAGTACGACGATATACGACGTTATTCATAATAATTTTAATTCGCAGCCTTTTCTTCAAGCATGGCTACTGCCGGTAAAGTTTTTCCTTCCAGATATTCAAGAAAAGCACCACCTGCCGTAGAAATATATGAAACTTTATCAAAAATATCATATTTCTGAATAGCAGCAATCGTATCGCCACCACCAGCCAGACTAAAACAATCTGACTCAGCAATAGCCATAGAAACTATTCTGGTACCTTCTCCAAACTGATCAAACTCAAATACACCAACGGGACCATTCCAGACCACAGTACCGGCATTTTTGATAATTTCTGCCAGTTCATTTGCAGAATCAGGTCCAATATCAAATATCATATCATCATCTTCTACATCAGCAGTTGCCTTCAAAGTAGCTTCCGCCGTTTCAGAAAATTCTTTTCCACAAACCACGTCTGTCGCTATAGGAATAATTGCTCCACGAGCTTCCATTTTACTCACCAGCTGTTTTGCTGTTTCAACCAGATCATCCTCGCATAAAGATTTTCCAACATTATTTCCCATTGCTTTCAGAAAAGTATTAGCAATACCACCACCAACAACCAGTTGATCAACCTTCTCTGATAATGCTTCAAGAACTGTTAATTTTGTAGAAACCTTGGAGCCTCCCACAATGGCCACCATGGGACGGGCTGGTTCAGCCAGAGCTTTAGCCAGGTTATCCAGCTCACTGGATAATAACAAACCGGCACAGGCTACATCTGAAAATTTACCAACGCCATGAGTAGATGCCTGGGCACGATGAGCGGTACCAAATGCATCCATAACAAATACATCACATAATGCAGCATATTGTTTAGCCAGGTCTTCATCATCTTTCTTTTCACCGGCATTAAAACGAACATTTTCAAACAGTACAACTTCACCATCAGCAACTTCGGGGGCAGTTGTTAAATAATCCTTCACTAATCGAACGCTACTCCCCAGTTTGGCTGACATATCTTCAGCGATAGGCTGCATAGAGTTTTCTTCATCCACTTTACCCTCTTCAGGACGACCGCGATGAGACATCACCTGTACCTTCGCACCTGCCTTTACACAGTGCTCTATGGTTGGCATTGAAGCAGCAATACGAGCATCCGAAGTTACTTTGCCATTTTTAACAGGAACATTGAGATCAGCACGAATTAGTACGCGCTTACCTGCCAGGTCAAGATCAGTCAATTTAATAAAAGCCATGAGAATTCTCCTAAAAGGTATTCTTTAATAATTATAAAAATGGTTTGTTAAATTTTAATAACACAGGAATTTAACAAACAATTCTAGTAAAAAATCTACCTGAAAAATCACAGGTAGATTTTTAACTTTCAAGCGAGGGGTAATGTCCAGTTGCAAGACTGAGGACTTTTTTGAACTACGATATGTAGGATATCTACCTAAGCAGTCAAAAAAGTCCAACAAGCGGACAAATAAATCGCTTAAGCTGAGACGTGCTTTACAAAGCGCAGCATGTTACAGGTATAACCATACTCATTATCATACCAGCTAACGACTTTAACGAAAGTTCCATCAAGCGCAATACCTGCGCCGGCATCAAAGATGGAAGATGAACCGCAACCACGGAAATCCGTAGAAACAACTTTTTCATCTGTATAAGCCAGAGTATCACCGATACCAGCTGTTTCTGACGCAGCTTTCATCGCTGCACAGATTTCATCGTAAGAAGCATCTTTGTTCAACTCAACTGTTAAATCAACAACAGACACATCTGAAGTAGGTACACGGAAAGCCATGCCAGTCAGTTTTCCATTCAGTTCAGGTAAAACAACACCAACAGCTTTTGCAGCACCAGTAGAAGAAGGAATGATATTTTCAAGAATACCACGACCACCACGCCAATCTTTCATGGAAGGACCGTCAACAGTTTTCTGGGTCGCAGTAGCAGCATGAACTGTCGTCATCAGACCACGCTTAATACCCCAGTTATCATTTAATACTTTAGCTACAGGTGCTAAACAGTTAGTGGTACAGGATGCAGCAGAAATAATAGCCTGTCCTGCATAAGTTTCATGGTTAACACCATACACAAACATTGGCGTACCATCTTTAGATGGTGCAGACATGACAACTTTCTTCGCACCAGCATCGATATGTTTCTGGCAACTTTCTTCAGTCAGGAAAAAACCTGTACATTCGATAACCAGATCAGCGCCAATATCACTCCATGCCAGGTTGGCAGGATCACGCTCGGCAGTCAGACGAATAGTCTTACCATTTACGACCAGGTTGTTACCATCAACAGCGATATCGCCATCAAAGTTTCCGTGCACTGAATCATACTTCAACATATAAGCCAGATAGTCTGCTTCCAGCAGGTCATTAATACCTACTACTTCAATTTCACCAGCAAAATCTTTAGCTATTGCACGAAAAGCCATACGGCCGATACGGCCAAAACCGTTAATTCCAACTTTAATAGTCATAATAGTTGTCTCCTAAATCATTCTATTTGTTATAAAAATAAATATTTAAATAAAGGGAACAGGTAAAAACCCGTTCCCTTTCGGCTTAATTATTAAGCAGTAACTTCAGCTATCGCCTTGCTAACATTTTCAACTGTAAAACCAAAATGTTCGAACAGTTGATCAGCAGGAGCTGATTCACCAAAACAGTCAATTCCAATAACTTTGCCATTGGTTCCTGCATATTTCCACCAGCCATCGGTAACCGCAGCTTCAACCACAACTCTTGCACTAACTGAAGCAGGTAGTACAGATTCTTTATAAGCATCATCCTGAGCTTCAAAAACATTTGTGCTAGGCATGGAAACAACACGAATTTTCTTGTCACTTGCATCAGCCGCAGCAACAGCAAGACCAATTTCAGAACCGGTCGCAATAACGATACAGTCTGGAGTTCCATCACAGTCTTTCAGTACATAAGCACCTTTATTGATGTTTGCAATCTGTTCAGCAGTACGCGCCTGATGAGGTAAGCCCTGGCGAGAAAAAATTAAACAACTTGGCCCGTCAGCACGATTTACAGCTGCGGCCCAGGCCACTGCAGATTCAACCGTATCACAGGGACGCCATACATTCATATTTGGAATCATACGCAATGTTGGAATTTGTTCGATTGCCTGATGGGTCGGACCATCTTCACCTAAACCAATAGAATCATGCGTATATACAAAGATAGATTGCACCTTCATTAACGCAGCCATACGTAAAGCATTACGCGCGTATTCAGAAAACATCAGGAAGGTAGCGCCAAATGGGATAAAACCACCATGCAGAGCAATACCATTCATAATCGCTGACATTGCAAATTCGCGAACACCGTAATTGATGTAATTTGACTCTGGGGTTTCTGCACGCATAGGCTTATAACCCGACCATTCAGTCAGGTTTGAACAACCCAGATCAGCAGAACCACCAAACATTTCAGGTAATGCATGAGAATAAGCTTCAATGGAAGCCAGTGAAGCTTGACGAGTCGCTTTTGATTCGCCTTTTTCATCACACTCAGCTATATAGGCAGCAGATTTTTCTGCCCAGTCAGCAGGAAGTTCTCCAGCCATACGACGCTTATATTCTGCAGCCAGTTCAGGATAATCAGCTTCATATGCTGCAAATTTCTCATTCCAGTCTGCTTCAGCAGAAGCACCTGTTTCTTTCGCAGACCAGCCTTCATAAATATCAGCAGGTACATCAAAAGCTTCATGATCCCAACCAAGTGATGCTTTAGTCAGATCAATTTCTTCCTGTCCTAAAGGCGCACCATGGCAGGCATGACTACCTGCTTTATTAGGAGAACCAAAACCAATTGTTGTTTTACAACAGATCATTGAAGGCTTATCCGTAACTGCTTTCGCTGCTTCGATAGCTTCATTTAGAGCGTCAGCACTATGACCATCAACATCTTTTATAACGTGCCAGCCATAAGACTCAAAACGCTTAGGTGTATCGTCAGAAAACCAGCCTTCAACATGACCATCGATTGAGATGCCATTATCGTCCCAGAATGCAATCAAATTGCCCAGACCTAAAGTACCGGCAAGAGAACAGGCTTCATGAGAAATACCTTCCATCAGGCAACCATCGCCAAGGAATACATAGGTTTTATGATCGACAATCTGGTGACCTTCTTTATTAAATTCAGCTGCCAGTGCACGTTCTGCAATTGCCATCCCTACACCGTTAGTAATGCCCTGTCCAAGAGGTCCAGTCGTAGTTTCAACGCCTGGTGCATAACCATATTCAGGATGACCCGGAGTCTTGGAACCCATCTGACGAAAATTCTTAAGATCATCAATAGACAAATCATAACCAGTCAAATGTAAAAGAGAATATATCAACATAGACCCGTGACCATTCGATAATATAAATCGATCACGATCCGACCACTGAGGATTGCCCGGATTATGTTTCATGTGACCGTTCCACAATACCTCTGCGATATCGGCCATACCCATTGGGGCGCCGGGGTGACCTGAATTCGCTTTCTGGACTGCGTCCATACTTAGCGCTCGAATAGCGTTTGCAAGCTCTCTACGAGATGGCATAGCTTTCTCCTAAGAAATTATAAAAAAATAACATCCAGTTCTATCAAAAACATTCAAACCGGAAAATGATTAAAAATCAAATACCTATAACCAATAAGCCTTAAAAAAAGAGCGAAAAAAAAGCTTTTTGCAAGACTAAAGGCGCGCTATTCTCGCTCAGAATCACTTTTTCAGCAAATCAAATTGATTATTGAGGTATCAATTCTGGCTATAGTTGCTATAAATTAACCTAAATTTGAGTGTTGGGATTATCCGAAAAAGCACTATATAATGCTCAATTTTTCTCAGAGTATACCAGAAATGCCAGATACCTTTATCTTTACATCCGAATCCGTTTCTGAGGGTCACCCAGATAAGTTATGCGATGCAGTTTCGGATGCAATTCTTGATGCACTGCTAGCAAAGGATAAACATGCTCGCGTTGCATGTGAAACTTTAGCAAAAACCGGACTTATCATGCTTGCTGGTGAAATTACGACTTCTGCACAAATTGATTATGAGTCTATTGTTCGTCAAACCGTCACTGAAATCGGTTATGACAACTCTGAAGTTGGCTTTGATGGAAATACCTGTGCTGTTATAAATTCTCTGGGTCATCAATCACACGATATAGCAATGGGTGTTGATAGAAGTATTGATGAAGATCAGGGGGCTGGTGATCAGGGTCTTATGTTTGGATACGCTACCAATGAAACCGACAATTTCATGCCTGCACCCATTAGTTATGCTCATAAGCTGGTCAAACAACAGGCAGATGTGCGTCGTTCCGGTAAGCTCGCCTGGTTAAGACCTGATGCAAAAAGTCAGTTAACCTTTACTTATACAGATGGCAAACCTTCAGCGGTTAATGCGATTGTTCTGTCAACCCAGCACTCTCCTGACATTTCCATGAAAGATTTACAGGAAGCAGTAATGGAAGAAATTATCAAACCCGTGATACCAGTTGAGTGGCTCAATAGTAACACTCAGATACATATTAACCCAACGGGCAACTTTGTCATTGGTGGACCGGTTGGTGATGCAGGTTTAACCGGACGCAAAATAATTGTAGATACCTATGGCGGCATGGCACGTCATGGTGGAGGGGCTTTTTCAGGAAAAGATCCTTCTAAAGTAGATCGCTCTGCCGCTTATGCAGGACGCTATGTGGCGAAGAATATCGTTGCTGCCGGTTTAGCTGATCGCTGCGAAATTCAAATCAGTTATGCTATTGGTGTTGCCAAACCAACCTCAATTAGTGTCGAAACATTCGAAACTAACCATGTTAATAATGATTTAATTGTTGACCTGGTCAATGAGCACTTCGACCTGAGGCCCTGGGGCATTATTACCAGCCTTAATTTACTCAACCCAATCTATCGGGATACTGCTGCCTATGGTCATTTTGGTCGCGAGGATATTGAATTCAGCTGGGAAAAAACCGATAAAGTCGAACTACTTCGATGTGAAGCCGGGTTATAAATTTTCAAAGAAAGCTTTACATTAAAAAAAAATTCAAGATAAAATATAGACCTTCCCTGTAATCATTGTTCTTTACAGGGCACTTTTTTTGAGGAGCGTTGCGACAGCGTATCTGAATTAGACAGATATTCTTGCCAGGCTCAAAAAAAGCTTTTCATCAACGGCGCTCATAAATATATCACCTAATTGAGGTACTATTTATGAACGTTGATTCAAATCAGGATTTTATTGTTGCCGACCTGTCTCTAGCCGACTGGGGTCGTAAAGAAATTCGTATCGCCGAAACCGAAATGCCAGGACTGGTATCTCTTCGAAGCAAATACGGCGCCGAACAGCCACTCAAAGGCGCTCGAATTGCCGGCTCTTTGCATATGACTATTCAAACTGCGGTATTAATTGAAACTCTGGTCGCACTCGGTGCGGAAGTACGCTGGGTCTCATGTAATATTTTCTCTACTCAGGATCATGCTGCAGCCGCTATCGCTACATTGGGTATCCCTGTTTTTGCCTACAAGGGAGAATCACTGGAAGAGTACTGGCAATTCACTCATAAAATCATGGACTGGCCAAATGGTGAAACAGCCAACATGATTCTGGACGATGGTGGTGATGCCACCATGCTGCTAATTCTTGGTTCTAAAGCAGAAAAAGATATATCGGTTCTTGATAATCCGGGCAGTGAAGAAGAAACTATTATGTATGCCACGATTAAAGAGCAACTTAAAAAATCTCCAGACTGGTATTCAAAACGTCTGGCCAATATTAAAGGTGTTACAGAAGAAACCACCACAGGCGTTCATAGACTGTATCAAATGCATGAACGTGGTGAACTCCCTTTTCCTGCCTTTAATGTGAATGACTCAGTTACAAAATCTAAATTTGATAATTTGTATGGCTGTCGTGAATCACTGGTTGATGGAATTAAGCGCGCTACAGACGTCATGATAGCGGGTAAAATTGCGCTGGTACTCGGTTATGGTGACGTAGGAAAAGGATGTGCACAGTCATTAAGAGGACTTGGTGCGACTGTATGGGTAACAGAAATAGATCCTATCTGTGCTTTGCAGGCAGCAATGGAAGGATATCGCGTTGTAAAAATGGATGACGCTTGTAAAGAGGCTGATATATTTGTTACTACCACCGGTAATTTCAATGTTATTAATCACGACCATATGTATCAAATGAAAGATCAATCTATCGTTTGCAATATTGGTCATTTTGATAATGAAATTGATGTCGCTTCATTAAAGCAATACGAATGGGAAAACATCAAACCTCAGGTTGACCATATTATTTTTCCTGATGGCAGACGTATCATATTATTAGCGGAAGGACGCCTGGTAAACCTGGGTTGCGCTACCGGTCACCCAAGCTTTGTTATGTCCAATTCATTTACTAATCAGACACTTGCTCAAATAGAGTTATTCAGTAACACTTCAGCTTATACAAATGAAGTATATACATTACCCAAAATACTGGATGAGGAAGTAGCAAGACTGCATCTGGAAAAAATAGGTGCCAAGCTCACAACATTAACCGATGAACAGGCTGAATATATTAGCGTAGCTGTTGATGGTCCATATAAAGCTGATCATTACCGTTATTAATTCGGGTTAAATTCTATGGATACTCAATCACTGAATTTAAGTTTTGAATTTTTTCCACCGCGAACTGAAACCGGTAAACTCAAATTACAGACAACCCGCAAAGAGCTGGTTCATTTAAACCCGGAATTTTACTCTGTAACCTTTGGTGCCGGAGGCTCCACTCGGGATAATACGCTGGAAACAGTGGTTGATATTCAACAAAATTCCAGGGTTGATGCCTGCCCTCATGTCACCTGTGTGGGCGCAACCAATGCCGAGATAATCGAATTATTAGAGGTTTATAAAAAAAATGGAATTCATCGTCTGGTCGTTCTACGGGGAGATTTACCTTCAGGTATGATCGGTATGGGTGAGTGTAAACACGCTTCTGATCTGGTTGAACTGATTCGAAATCAGTTCAACGACCACTTTTCAATCGCTGTTGCTGCTTATCCTGAAGCTCACCCCGACTCAAAAAACATGCAAACTGAAATAGATTTTTTTACTCGCAAAATGAAAGCTGGAGCTGACATCGCAATTACGCAATACTTTTACAATAGCGACAGTTATTTTCATTTCATCGAAATGTGTGAAAAAGAAAATATCAGCCAGCCTGTTTACCCGGGTATCATGCCTATCGCAAACTTTGATAACCTGGTTAAATTTTCCAGACAATGTGGTGCAGAAATACCCCGATGGTTAAAAAAATCTATGGCCAGTTATGATGGAGATATTGAATCTCAGCGACAATATGGAATAGAAGTAGTCAGCAGAATGACCGAAAAATTGATTCAAAATGGTATTTCAGGGATGCATTTCTATACGATGAATCAGTCGGCTTTAACGCTTAAAGTGTTACAGAATTTAAATATAAAGCTGTAATTCCTTGTCGTTTAATCTAGAATCCGCAGTTGGACGAGTTGATTGTGTGCGTTTAAGGTAGTGTAGATCAAGGCGTTACAACAAAGAGATACGCCGCCTCAAACGTACAATTCAGTTCGTAGCGGGATTCACCGGTGGGGTGATTATACACATCAACTGTCATGGTTGATGAAACAGTGGCTTAACCTCTATTGCGAGCGGTCAACTGCGGAATCCAGGTTTAAACAAATGATATTCAGTTCTTTCTAATGCCGTCCAGAATTTACATCGATTGCGACCTTAGTATTAATCGCTCTATAGAATTACCTGCTGCTAGCTGTCATTATGTAAAAAATGTTTTACGGCTCAAGACTGACCAGAATATCATTCTTTTTAATGGAATTGATTCAACTGAATACACCGCCAGACTGGAAATTAAAGGTAAGCGGGTAATCGCCTTACCTATATCAAAAACTGAGTCAGTATTAGAATCTCCAATTCACACAACTATAATACAGGCTCTGGGTAAACCCGAGCATATCGACCTGCTGATTCAAAAAGCGACTGAACTGGGAGTCAGTCAAATTGTTTTTTTTAACAGTCAGCGTACTCAAACACATCTAAAGGCAAGTCGACTTGAAAAGAAGTTCATTCACTGGCAACGAATTATCATCAGTGCCTGTGAACAGTGTGGAAGGAATAAATTACCCGATCTTCTTTTTAAATCAAGTTTTGAAGATTGCCTACTTGATTTAACTGATGACAACAAACTGATATTAAGCTTTGAAGGAAAAACGATTAAAGCATTAACTGAAGAATTTACTCCTGCTTTACCATTTAATATGCTTATTGGTCCGGAAGGGGGCTTTACAGACGAGGAAATTCAACAGGCGCAAGCAGCAGGATTTAAACCCTGTAATCTGGGACCACGTGTTTTACGTATGGAAACAGCCGCAATTTCCATACTTAATCTGATTCAGCATCATTTTGGTGATATGCCCTGATTAAGTCTTATTATAATCTTAAGACTTTAATGCTTTTTGATATTTCTCTTTAACAGCAGCCATAATCGCATCAAGATCAGGAATCATCAGATTTTCCATTAACATATCGGCTCGTCCTACAATATATTCACAATCCGGTGTAGAAATCATGGATTGCATACGATCTTCTTCTGCCAGATATGCTCTTGGAATATCCTGTAAAATTATGCCTATATAAGGCATTTTTTTGTCACCAGATAAATTATAAACAATTGCAATTCGTGTTCTTGATCCTGTATTTTGAGAGTCATGTTTGCACATTTCATCTACAGAAATGACTGGAACCATTGCACCTCGCCAGCTTAACAATCCTTTAAACCAGCCTTCACCTGCTTGTTGCGGTTGGCTATAACCGATTATTTCAGCTACAGCAACATTTGGTAAGATGAGCTGCCATTCAACCAGCGGCAACTGTATGCATCGAATAGAATTTTGTTCAGCCATACAAGACCTCAGGATTTATTAGCATAGAGATCATCCCAGTAAAGCTGATATATTTTCGATCAGCTCCTCTTCCTGGTATGGTTTACCCATATATTTATTAACCCCAATTTTCATTGCATGATCCCGGTGTTTACTACCTGTCCGTGAAGTAATCATAATAATTGGAATATCACGAAAATTCGCTTCATTTTTCATATGTAAAGCCAATTCAAATCCATCCATTCTGGGCATTTCTATATCAAGCAACATGACATCAGGATCAACATCCTGTAATTGAGCCAGTGCATCTACACCATCCTTTGCAGTGACAACTTCATAGTTATTACGTGTCAGCAGTTTTGTTGCAACCCTTCGCATGGTAATTGAATCATCGACAACCATAACCACTTTTTTAGATGGTGCCGGCTGATGCACCTCTTCTCGTGTCTGTACATCAGCTTCATCATCGATAACAGTTGTCGTAATTCCATGTCTAATCAAGCCATTGATTTCTAATATAAGTACAACTCGACCATCAGCTAAAATACTGGCACCTGAAATACCTTTAACCTGGCTGAGTAATTTACCCAACGGCTTAACAACGATTTCACGATTTCCTAATAGAACATCGATATGTAATGCAATTCTTAAATCACCTGATCGTAATAAAATAATGGGTACTTTTAAGGCATCATCCACCACTTCATATTTTTTTGATGAATCAAGCAAAGAGGTAAGATAGTACAGGCTATACTGATGGCCTGCATAATCAAGCACGGGTTTATCTGTTTTATATATATCAGCCATGTGATCAGATTCAATACGCGTAATACCCTCGATATTGATTAAAGGTAAAGCGAAAGATTCGTCCCCGGCCTGAACTAGTATTGCCTGATTGATTGAAAGAGTAAAAGGTAGCCGTGCAGTAAAAACCGTACCGCTTGTGCTAGTAGCTATTTGCAAACTACCACCAAGCTGTTTGATGCCGCTATCCACTACATCCATACCAACACCGCGACCAGCAACCTGTGTCACCTGCTCTGCCGTGCTAAACCCGGGCTCAAGAATAAACTGGACAAGATCAGCATCATCCATATCTTCATGCTCACCCAGCAACCCAAGCTCCAGAGCTCTGGCTCGAACTTTTCTCACATTAACACCAGCGCCGTCATCAGATATTTGCAAAACAACATCTGATCCATCACGACTTACTTTGATAAGAATTTTTCCGGTTGCTGCTTTACCATTGCTTATACGATCAGCTGGACTTTCTATACCATGTGAAATAGCGTTACGGATAATATGCTCAAGTGGCGCCACCATTCTATCCAGCACTTTAATATCTACTTCATGGTGCTCACCTTCAATCTCAAGTTCAACTTTTTTAGCTAATTCAGAGCTTGTTTTTCTTACCAGCCGTCGAAGCCGTGAAGTGAGGCCAGAAAATCGAACCATTCGACTACGGATTAAACCATCCTGTAAATCTGTATTTATTCTGGATTGTTGTAACAAAAGCGTTTCTGAGTCTTTAACCTGATCCCCGAGAATATTTTGTAGACTCGACAGGTCATCAACTGATTCTCCCAGTGATTTCGATAATTCCTGAATCTGGGTATAACGATCCATTTCCAGAGGATCAAAGTTTTGCCGGCCATCAGCCTCTTCTTTATGACTAAAATGAATCTGAGCATCCGTTTCTGCTTCAAGAGCACGTAACTGATTTTTTAACCTGGTTATAGTGGACCCTAATTCACTCAGATTCACTCCAAAAGAAGAAACCTGTTGCTCCATTCTTGCACGATAAATACTCACTTCACCAGCTGAATTCACCAGATTATCAAGCAAATCTGAGCGGACTTTGACAACTTCCCGTTCCTGTTGACGCCTATCATGCTCTGGCATGCCAATTTCAGATGAAGCCGTTTTTTCTTCTACATCAGATACAGATTTGATATCACCTGAATCAGATTGATCTACAGAATCTTCTGTTGGTTTCTGTATGACATCCTCTATCTTTCCACCAGCTCTGAGTTGCTTAATTACGGCAATCTGATTTTGTGAGGAGCTAATAGGCTTATGATTTTTAGCCTGGATAACCTGATTACTCAACAGATCAAAACTGTCATGTAAAACATCGATTAAATCATCAGACTTCTCTATTCTTGAGTCTATAACGGCAATAAATAAAGACTCAAGTTCATGGCTCAAATCACTTATTTCATTAAAGTCAGCCATTTTTGCACCACCTTTAAGGGTGTGCAAATAACGCTGCAACTCCATAACCAGGCCAAAATTAGCACTATCATCGATTGATTCATCCTGTTGTGACCAGGACTGAAGCGTATGATCACTCATATCAAGTAGCTCAGTCGCTTCTTCTATAAAAATTTCAACAAGTTCATCATCATAATCAGTATCTTCTGACTCATTCATCATTGAAAGAGTATCAATAAACTGATTAACCGGCTCATCATCCTGACTGGGTAATTCAACCGTATGGTTATCCATCTGCTCAAGTAATTGCTGCAAATCCTGACTTAAATCTTCAGGAAGCTCTGGTATTTTGCGATTTTTTACCAGGCTTGTGGTCATTTCCTTAATAGCATCATGACCTCTCTTAAATAACTCCAGAGATTCTTCATCCAGGCCAGAACCCTGCTCCAGAATTATTTTTAACGGTTTTTCCAATAAGGTAGCAAGTTGCCCAATGGATGCAATATCAGCTGTGCGGGATGCACCATTTATCGTATGTATAGCCCGATATAGTGCTTCTGTAGGCTTAAAGCCCCCATCCTCTGAAGGCTCTTCAAGGACGGAATTTACGGTGTTTAGGTGCGACTCTACCTCTTGTTGGTAGATGACCAGAAGCTCCGGATCTATCTGCAGGTCGGTTGTTTCGCTCGGCTCTTCCTGATTCTTCTCTAATTCCTCGGGCAGTGGTTGTTCTACCTCTCCTCCAGGCATGTTCACCATTTCGTTTAAGACGAAAGGGTCCGGGGGGGTCTCCTCTTGTTGATTTAGGGATTGAGGAGGATTTACAGATGTTTCATCAATATTAGAAGGAAGTGGTTCTAATTCTGGTTCAGCCTGAACAGGCTCTTCAAACACATCTTCCAGATCAGCCTCTACTGAGTCGACCCTTAATTCCGCTTCTACTGATTCAACTCTGAGCTCAGCTTCAGGATCATCGTCCTGTTCCAGGTCGGCATCCAGCTCCGGCTCAATAATAATTTCCGCTTGTAACTCTTCACCTGCTCCTGCTTCAGAGGTTAAAACATTTTCCGGCTGATCTATTACTAATTCAGAATCTGTATCTTCTTCAAAATCCTCTGCCAAATCAGATGCTATCGAATTGACTCGTAATTCAGCTTCTACCGACTCTACTCTGAGCTCTGCTTCAGAATCATCTTCCTGTTCTAAGTCGACATCCAGTTCAGGTTCTATAATAATTTCCGCTTGTAACTCTTCACCTGCTTCAGAAGTTAAATCATCGTCCGGTAAATCTATGATTAATTCAGAATCTGAATCTTCTGTAAAATCTTCTGCCAAATCAGCTACTATCGAATCGACTCTTAACTCTGCCTCTACTGACTCCACTCTGAGTTCAGCTTCAGGATCTTCCTGTTCTGGATCGGCATCCAGCTCTGGCTCAATAATAATTTCCGCTTGTAATTCTTCGTCGACCTCAGAGGTTAAAACGTCTTCCTGCTGATCTATTACTAATTCAGAATCGGCATCTTCTTCAAAGTTCTCAGCCAAATCGTCTGCTATCGAATTAACTCTTAATTCAGCTTCTACTGACTCTACTCGAAGTTCAGCTTCAGGATCTTCCTGTTCTAAGTCGACATCCAGTTCAGGTTCTATAATAATTTTCGCTTCTAACTCTTCACCTGCTTCAGAAGTTAAATCATTGTCCGGTAAATCTATGATTAATTCAGAATCTGAATCTTCTGTAAAATCTTCTGCCAAATCAGCTACTATCGAATCGACTCTTAACTCTGCCTCTACTGACTCCACTCTCAGTTCAGCTTCAGGATCTTCCTGTTCTAAGTCGATATCCAGTTCAGGTTCTATAATTCCCGCTTGTAACTCTTCACCTGCTTCAGAAGTTAAATCATCGTCCGGCAAGTCTATGATTAATTCAGAATCTGGATCTTCTGTAAAATCTTCTGCCAAATCAGCTACTATCGAATCGACTCTTAACTCTGCCTCTACTGACTCTACTCTGAGTTCAGCTTCAGGATCTTCCTGTTCTAACTCCGCATCCATTTCGGCTTCAGCATGACTTGCTTCAGAATCTAACCCGGACTCTGGCTCAGCATTAATCTCTGTCTGTAATTCTTCAGCAGAGATCGCTATAGAGTCAGCGTCAGGTTCAATTTCTTCAGCAGAATCAGCATCTTTATCAGCTTCTTTTTTTTCACTGTCGACTTTTCTGGATGCTAAAACCTGATCTGCCTTAAATTCGGACAAATTTTTTACTAAGCCACGAAGATAAGCAATATCTCCCTTAACAGCTGTACCATTTTTTAGTTCTTCGACCAGTTCAGGTAAAACTTCAGCAGCCATACCAACAGCATCAATAATTTGTTCTGAAGGCTCTAGGGCTTTATCGATAACTCGATTTAACAGGCTTTCAAAATCCCAGGCAAATTCACCTATTTTCATAGCACCAACCAAACGACCACTACCTTTTATCGTGTGAAAAGATCGTCTGATATTTTTCAGGGCATTACCGTCTTCCGGGTGCAATTTCCAGTCTTTCTGAAATTGTTTAATATTTTCAGATTCTTCTTCTGCTTCCTCTAAATAAATTTCCAGGATTTCAGGATCAGAACCCGGTTTAAGAACAACTAAATCATCTTCTACAGGAATAACCTGAACCTGATCTGATGCAGCAGCTAAAGAATCTTCTTGATCAGCTGCATTGGATAATTCTGCCTTATCAGGTTCAGATTGATCATCTACACTGCTTGCAGCTGTTAAATCTATATCAATTTCTTCAGGAACTTCAGTGGATTCAGTATCAACTACCTCCTGTATTTCCTGCAGATCGGTTACGATATCACTAGCAACATCTTCATGGTCTTCATCAGATGAAGGCTCATCCTGAGGTTGCTCTTCTACCAGAGATTCATCACTGGTTTCATCTACACCACTATCAACAATTAATAAGTTTACCTGTTCATCACTTGAACCAGACAAATCGAAGTCGAGAGATGCCTTACCTTCCAGTAGTAGCTGTAATTGTGTATCGGCAAAATCCAGAATTGAATCGGCATCAAGTCTTTGTTCACCTACTGCTTCAAGATAATACTCTATACTTACAACAACCTGAGATAATTGATCAAGACGATCACTATCCATAAATTCAGCTACTTCATGATTATCCAGATAATGAATCAGACCATCAATTATAGTGACTGAACGTTTCTCATTGAGTAAATCCAGGGCTCCACGGGTCTCTCGTAATAAAGTATTACAGAATTGAATGTTTTCAATTTTTGTAGTGTCTTTAATAAAATCCAGAATAGCGCCCTTTATTTTCTGAATATCATCAAGCGCAGCGGTCACCACACCTGATAACATATTATCCATTTCAAAATTTCTGGATGTATCACTGGAAGTAACACCGCCACCTTCATTATGAAGATGACCTTTTTGCATTAACTCCAGGGCATGATCAATCTGAATAAGCTCAGCAGCCATACCTAATAATTTTTCAGAATCAGGAGCTTCTTCACCATCAACAACACTGGCAATCATAGCAATCTGTGCTTCAACCAATTGTCGCTGGGGGCCAAGCCCGATCATTGCTAAAGTATCTGAAATTACATGTAATTCCTGAGGAATGTTTGCCAGCAGTTCCGTATTTTTAATATCTCCATTTACATACACTTCAAGCGTTGATTTAACTTCCTCAATATCGGCTTTTACTGCTTCCGAAACTGTTTTTAATAGCTCATTATTAGGCCCGGCAATAGCATTAGCCTGATCGTCTGATGAAGGTAAAAATTGTTCCAGGCGATATGCTGTTTTAATGGCCTGACTTTTCGGGCCATCACATTCTGGTTGGGCTATGTAATAAAGTAAGTTCTTGATCAGTTCTATGGGCTGAACCCTGATCAATTCTTTCTCACCTTTAAGAATCATATTACGAAAAATCTGATCAACCTTCCCCATCAGCATTTTCACAGAAACACCTAAAGGTAAGTTATCACGAGATACAGACTCAATCAGCGCACCTACAATCCACCACAATCGAGCAACTTGCTCTGAGGAGGAACGCTCTTCCATAATTTCTGTTATTTTTGATATTCGTGACAGATTAGTATCAACATCTTTATCCTGTATCAGGCCTAAAATTGAATATTGATAGGAAGGTCGTAATTTTTTTGCTAATTGACGAGTATGTTGATTCTTATTCTCACTAATAGCATCAAACTCATCATCACCATGCATTGACAGGTCAGGTAAAAAGAGTAATTTTTCAGAAAATAAATCTTCGTTTTTAGCTGCACGAATGTCGTTCATCAAGGGCAGAATGGCTATTGGGATATCTTTCTGCCCACCCTGAATATGCTCTAGATAATCAGGTAACTGTAAAACGGCCCTTAGTAGAACCTCGAGAGCCTGTTGATCCTGTTGATGCTCCTTAGCAGAAATAAACTGACATAAAGAACGCATTTCCTCTGCCAGCATGGCTGCGCCATACTGCTCTATCATGCTTAGAACACCCTGAATTGCTCTAAGTTTTTCCTGCACTAAATCCAATATTGAAGCATCTTTCTCTTCAATATAAACATTAAGCTCTGACCTTATAGTCGAAAGGTTTTCATCAATAGATTTTTTTACCCATCCCAGAGCACTTTGTTTAATGGATGTATGTTTAAAATCCATGAATAACCTTTTCTGTTAATTATTCTGAGTACTATCAGCGTCTAAATCGGAAAGATCTTCAACGCTGTGCATAATAGTACTTTCGGTAAAATTGCTTTCAGGCAACTTGAATCCCGCTACAGAGTTATGTAACGATTTAACCATTTCAGACAGGTCACCAATCGCTTCAGATGCCTCGGTTGAGCCTTCTGATGTTTTAATTGTCAATTGTTGTATCTCATTCATACTGTCTGTAATTTCAACAGATTCTTTAGCATGAGCCTGAGTAGAATCAGAAATTTGCAGAATCCGTTGCGCAAGATTGGTGGAAACTTTTTCAATTTTCTCCAGAGCACTACCTGCATTCTCAGCCAGTGTTGCTCCTTCAACCACATTGGAGGTACTTTGTTCCATAGACGAAATGGCTTCATTAGTATCAGCCTGGATTGTTTTAACCAGTGCTTCAATCTGTCTGGTAGCATCACCAGTTCTTTCTGCAAGTCTCTGTACTTCGTCGGCAACCACCGCAAATCCTCGACCAGCTTCACCAGCCATAGCAGCCTGTATAGCTGCATTTAATGCAAGAATATTTGTCTGATCAGAAATTTCTGTAATTAAGTTTACGATATCACCGATTTCCTGAGAACTTTCACCCAATCGTTTAATTCGTTTTGAAGTTTCCTGTATTTGCTCTCGAATTGATTCCATACCAGAAATTGTTTTCCGTACAGTTTCACCACCATTATGCGCTATATTCACTGAGTTTCTGGCAACATCAGCCGATTCCGTTGCACTGCGAGATACATCAGTCATGCTTTCAGAAATATCTTTAATTGCTGCACTGGCTGAGGCTATTTCCCGTGCCTGTTTATCACTGGAATTAGCTAGTTCTATAGTTGTAGCCTGCGTGCTTGTCACCGCAGCAGTAACCTGAACAGCCGTTTCATTTATAGTTCCAACCAGATCACGCAAAGCATCGATAGAGTAATTTACTGAATCAGCTATAGCACCGGTTATATCTTCAGTAACTGTTGTATGCGCAGTCAAATCACCATCTGCCAGATTAGCCATTTCATCCAGCAGTCGAAGAATAGCTCGTTGATTCCGGTCATTCTGGTTTTGTGATTCAGATAATTGTCTGGCTGAGTCCTTAACCAGTTTGATTCCAAGTAATATGAGAAAAACAACACCTACAAGGCCGGCAATATAGGCAAACAGAGTAATGGCCCCAAGACGCTCTTCAGACAGTTTTAAACTATTTTCAAAATCTTTGGAAGCTGACAAAACCTTGGGGCTAATGGTCTGAATTTCACTGGCTGCATCTCTAACTTCAAATAATTGAGGAGAATTTTCAAGTATTTGATTTACGTTCTTTTTAACAACCGAGAATAAATCCGCAAACTGTAATAATTTACCAACGACTTCATCTCCTGTTAACTGACTAATCCCTATACTTTCATTACCTTCAAGCATCGCAAGCAGCATAATTTCAATCTGAGAGGTTTCCCGACCAAACTGATCAGCAGCAGCCATCACCACCTCACCACCAGACATAATTTGATTCAGGCTATTCTGCACACTTTGGATTAGTGCTAATTGTCTGGAAGCATTTGCTATATCTTTTCTATCTGCTTTTGTTCTTACTAAAATTTTGACAACATCATCAGATAAAATCAAAAGTTCTGGAATCGATTCATTGATCAACTGGACATATTCACTGACCGTTTCAATAGATACTCTGGCATCAAGTATAAGATTTATACTTGAATTATAACTCTTCCAGGCTGCTTCCACATTTTCAAGATCAGCCTCCAGCTCTATAGGAATTGGAGGAAAACGACCATCTTCAGCTCCATTACGCAATTGATTAAGCGTATTCTCAAAATGAGACTGAAATCTTTTCAGCTGAACAAATGCAGCCGAATTACCAATGGAGGATTCAAGTGCAAAGGTTGCAATTTGCTGAGACACAAGCTGTTGTTCATTAATAACAGATGCGTACTCTTTACCATAAATAGACTGGGTATTTTCATAATTAAATAATAACACCATAACCAGAATGGATAATACAATTCCAGCTGCCATAAACAGCAAAAAACCATTTCCACTAGTCGCCACTTTTCTACCGGATTTAGCCTTATTAGAGCCAAAATTATTTTTCATATTTTCTATTAACGGCATATTACCCTCTGTAATTAAAACTACCGACCATTTGATCTAAACTACCCTTAAAAAGCGCTCATGACTGACCAGTTTTCCAATATCGAAAACACTCCAGTCGGACTGTAAATCTTTAAATATCCCATCTAAATAAGGTTCCAACACCCCCATTTTAGAAGGATTTGAATCTATTTTTGATTCTGGCTTAAAACGTCTCATACCATAAACCTCTTCAACCAGAAGACCGGCCATGATGTTATTCCTGTTAATAATTAATACCCGGGTATTTTTTCCTGATGGAATAAAATTACCATTTAAATACGCATGCATATCAAGAATAGGTAAAAGTGTGCCGCGAATATTTGCCAGGCCTTTTACCCAGTTTTTTACGCCTGGTACACGTATAGTTTCGGGAGGAGGTAAAATTTCTGTCACATCAGACATTTTAGCAATCATCTGGTTTCCATTTAAACTGAAACCAATCCCTACCCAATCTGACTCTACTACTTCTCCAGCAGGCAATCCCAGAGCATTAGCTCTGCATCGCTGATCAAAATCCTGTAAAACTAAATATGGAGATGCGAGACTCATAAAATCAGCTTAAAACTTTGTTAATTCTTTCCATCAATTCAGCTTCATTGGCTGGTTTCACGATATAATCCTTCGCCCCCTGCCGCATCCCCCATATCTTGTCGGTTTCCTGATCTTTGGTCGTAATAATAATGACAGGAATATTAGCGGTTACAGGATTACGGCTTAAATCTCTGGTCGCCTGAAACCCATTTTTACCCGGCATGACTACATCCATCAAAATACAATCAGGTTTAACCTCTATGGCTTTGGCGATACCCTCTTCACCATTGGTTGCAATTGAAACTTCTATCTTGTTTCTCTCCAGAATGGTCTTGAAGACATGTACTTCAGTGGGAGAATCATCAACTATTAAAATATGTGTCATAAGAATTTTATTTTGTGCTCATATAGTGAGTTAAGTTCAAACGCCAGTAACATGAGAAGTTATAGCAGAAATTAAATCTTCTTTTGAAAATGGTTTTGTTAAATATTCTTCTGAACCAACAATACGGCCTCTTGCCCGATCAAATATACTATCCTTACTGGACAACATAATAACTGGTGTTGATTTAAAAGTTTGATTGTTTTTTATCAAAGCACATGTCTGATATCCATCCAGTCGAGGCATCATAATATCTACAAAAATGATATCGGGATGATGCTCTGTAATTTTTGCCAAAGCCTCAAATCCATCAGTAGCAGTTACTACTTCACATCCGACTTTTTTTAATAGCGTTTCCGCACTTCGTCGTATAGTTTTACTATCATCAATGACCATCACTTTGACATTCAATTGTAACGATGGCTGTTTTCCAGTTTGTTGGGACTCGTCGCTCACATTTCCCCCGTATTAAGGTAAAGGCTGATCTACTCTGTCAGCTAGCAAAAGAATTATAGACGTTTTTACCTTCAAAACCAGTCATTTAATGAAAAAAAGTGAAGTAAATTCTACAATACCTGTATAAGCTAAAAGGTTGATGCAAATAATTATTCATTAGCCACCTAATAATCAGTAAACTACAGACTGGAATACAACAACACTATTTTATGAATCAAAACAATCTATTCTCAGTGTCCAGACTGATAAACGCTAACCTTCATCCAGCAACAGAATTAACACTTCATCGGGTTAAGCGACACGTAAACAAAACAAGTATAGAAGACTTTCCGCCATGTGCCATCATTTTAAATAATAATTTATCCGGTGGGCGTCCAGAAATACTGAAAGCTATACGCCAGTTGAAGCAAAAACAATTCATTAAAATATCAGTCAACAAGGATTATGGCAACTCTACAGATCAAAAAATGAGCAAAGAAACAACCCCAAACCATTTTTATGCCTTTGATAATATTGGGCATCTTGAACTGTTGCAGCAGATAAAACAGACAGAGGAATCACATCTGGTATGAAAAAATTTAAACTGGGCATTGTGATGGATGCCATCGAAACAATAAAAACTTATAAAGACAGTAGTTTTGCGATGATGCTTGAAGCTCAGTCACGTGGCTGGGAAATACACTACATGCAAATACATGATCTCTATATGGAATCTGGTATCAGCCTTGCTGAAGCTCATCAAATAAGCATAACAGACCAGGCCACTGATTATTTTCAACTTAAAAAAGCAGAAATCATTCAGCTGGCAGACCTTGATGTCATTCTGATGCGTAAAGACCCACCGTTTGATTTAGAATATATTTATGCAACTTATTTACTGGAACAGGCAGAACAACAGGGCACATTAGTAGTCAATAAACCACAAAGTTTACGTGACTGTAATGAAAAATTATTTACCCGGGAATTTCCTCAATGCTGCACCGCGACCAGAGTTGCCAGAAAGCCCGAATTACTCAAACAATTTCTGTCCATCCATAAGGATATCATCATTAAACCGCTTGACGGTATGGGCGGGAAATCCATTTTCCGTATTAAGCAGGGTGATCCAAATACCAACGCTATTATAGAATCTGTAACCCAATATGGTAGCAACCAGACGATGGTTCAAAAATTTATCCCTGAGATATCAGCTGGTGACAAACGTATTTTATTAATCGATGGCGAACCTGTTCCCTATGCTCTGGCACGCATTCCAGCAGAAGGCGAAAACAGGGGAAACCTGGCAGCAGGTGCCAGCTCAATTGGACAAGCATTAAGCGAGCGTGATTACTGGCTTTGCAAACAAATAGCACCCACTTTACGTAAAAAGGGATTAATTTTTGTAGGTATTGATGTGATAGGTGATTATTTAACTGAAATTAACGTTACCAGCCCAACCTGCATTAGAGAACTGGACAAACAGTTCAACATCAATATCAGTCGAGATTTATTTGACTGTATTCAGTCAAAACTGGAAGGCAGGTCATAATCATTAACAAGCAATTCTTTTTAGTCACTACAGCCTGGTTCTGTCTGGCATTACTGAGCGCCTGTCAACCCGCCCGGGTTTTTCAACAACGATTTCTGGAATTTGGCACAATCATCGACATTTCACTGGTTACCTCCAGCCAGGATGAAGCCTTTAAAACCTTTAATGAAATCGAAAAACTTCTGATAAAACGCCACTCCGAATGGCATGGCTGGCAGGATGGCGCATTAAAGCAATTCAATGATGCATTAATTGAACAATACAATAATCACTCCAATAACATGGTTGAAATACCACAAACACTGCAATTACTTATCAATGATTCAAAAAAATATTATCAATTAAGTGATGGCAGATTTAATCCAGCCATGGGTAAATTGATAGCAGCCTGGGGTTTTCATCAGAAAGCCAGTCCGGATCGGGCATTAATCGACAGTATAAAACAGGATATTCCTGGAATGGATGACCTGATAATCAAAGATAATCGAGCCAGAATTGCAAACCCGAATTTTCAACTTGATTTTGGGGCTATTGCTAAAGGCCTTGGGGTAAGACAAATTGCCGAATTAATTACCAAAAATCAAATACAAAATTTTATTATTAATGCTGGTGGAGATATTTTTGCTCAGGGCCAAAAACCACAATCAAAATGGCGTATAGCGATAGAAAACCCATTTCAAAAAGATATCAATACCGATAGAGTATTTGCCAGTATTCAAATAACAAAACCTTTAAGTGTTTTTACTTCAGGCAATTATCGACGTTTTTATATCGATAAACAGAATCAGAGGCGTCACCACATCATTAACCCGTTAACAGGTGAACCATCTTTAAACATAAGTGCAATCACAATTCTACATAAAGACCCTGTTATCGCGGATGTTGCAGCAACAACCCTGATGCTCACCAAACCAGAAGAACTTCAAAATATGGCAAAAAAACTGGGCATAAAGGATTATCTGGCCATTACCGAGCAACATGAGGTTTATATCAGCCATTCAATGATGGAAAAAATTGACTGGGAAGAAAAGTCTATTTTTAAAATTCATCAACTTTAAATAAAATTACTACAAACCTTATGAATAAATTACTGGTAGCTCGATCTGCTTATTGGCAGAATATTAAAGTATGACTGAATCCACAAATTTACCAGCAGCAGCAAAAATAGGCGTGAATGACCGGCTGGGTTTTACGCTCTTTATAGCCTTGAGTCTGCACATAGTTTTTATATTAGGTGTAGGCTTTTCGCAGTCTAAAGCTAATCAATCTGAATCTGCACCCAGCCTGGACATTATCATTGCGAACACAGAAAGCCCCGAAGAACCAGATGAAGCGGATTACCTCGCGCAATCCAATCAGAAAGGAGGAGGAAACCAGGAAGAAAAGGCCAGACCCGGCGCTCCTGTCTCTGCACCATCGCCTTTAAATCAGCAGGGATTATCTGATCGCATGCAAATACAGCAGGCGGCCAACGAAATAAAACTGGAAAAAATTTATTACATTAATCAACGGGAAGCTGAACAAAAAATCACTCACCGAAAAAATTCTGATAGCTCGAAAATTAAAAATAGCAATACTATTTCAATTCAACAACAGCGGCGGGACATAGCCAGCCTGCAGGCAGAAATTCGTAAAATTACTCAGGCCTATGCGAAGCGTCCACGTGAAATAGCATTAACAGCCAGTACCAAAGAAGCGGTGGAAGCCGGTTACCTGGCTCAATGGGTACGAAAAATTGAACATATTGGAAATTTAAATTATCCAGCTGAAGCCGAGGTAAACAAAATCAGTGGCAGCCTGCTTGTAAATGTGCGTATAAATGCTGAAGGCAATATCATAGATATTAATATTTCACGACCATCCGGATACAGCATACTTGATCAGGCAGCCAGAAGAATTGTAAATCTGGCAGGACCATTCGCACCTTTTCCTGCTAAACTAAGAGAAAAGGCAGACCAGATCGTTATTGTACGTACATGGGATTTTAAATCTAATAAATTTACAACCAATGGCCAGCAGAATCAGGAACCCGGATGAATACCAACAACCTGTCAAATCAATACCTGCTTGCAACACCTAGCATTAAAGACCCGTTATTTGCTTCAAGTATGGTGTACCTGTGTGATCATTCTAAAGATGGCAGCATGGGTATGGTAGTCAATCACCTGTCAGATCAAAAGCTTGGTGATATTTTAACTCACCTGAATATTAACTGTTCCAATCAGGAGATTTTAGAAAAACCAGTATTTATCGGTGGACCAGTCAACCTGCAACAGGGTTTTGTATTGCACACACCTCAGCCCCAGTCAAACTGGGAAAAAACATTACAGGTCGGACCAAATATCAGCCTAACCAGTTCAAAAGATATTCTCGAGGCTATAGCTAATAATGAAGGTCCAGAACAATTCATGGTATTACTCGGCTTTTCCGGCTGGTCAGCTGGACAACTGGAACAGGAATTACAAAATAATTCATGGCTTACAGCCGTTTCATCTGAACTAATAACCTTTAATGAAAATATTGATGCAAAATGGCAAATGGCTTTCGATACACTAGGGTTTAATCTCGATAAATTATCGCCAATCACAGGTAATGCCTAAGTTGAATAAAGCTGTGATGGGTTTCGACTATGGAACCAGCTGGATAGGAACCGCCATTGGTCAAACTTTAACCAGAACAGCCTCTCCTTTACAGGGTATCAGGGTTATTAATAATAAACCGGAGTGGCATATCATAAGCAAACTCATTGAAACCTGGCAGCCAGCAAAGCTTATAATCGGCCTGCCAACCAGCATGCGTGAAATTGATTCCCCAATGACGGAAAAAGCTAAACGTTTCAGTCGACAGCTGGAAGGACGCTATAACATCGAAGTCGAGCTGGTTGACGAAAGATTAACAACCCGGGAAGCCTGGCAAATAGTTGAAGAATGTGCCCATAAAAAAATTCAGAAACAGGAAATTGACTGTATAGCGGCAGTACTCATTACCGAAACCTGGTTAAATCAACAAAAATCAACTGATAATTAATCAAAGGAGGATGAGAAATAAAGCGCAGTGTGCTATAAAACGCCTACTTTAAAAACTAGCTTCATCAAGTGACTGAATTATCCGTTAACAAACTGATCCAGCAACTCACCGAATCACTGTCTCCCTTATTTTCAAGTGAAGATCAGCCCGTTATTGTTGGAATAGAAACCGGGGGATATCTGGTAGCAAAAGCCCTCTATAACAATCTAAAACCAGACAATGAACTGGGTAAATTAAATATCACTTTTTATCGGGATGATTTCACAAAAATCGGCTTACACCCTACCGTCAAACCATCAAATCTACCGACTAATATTGATGGAAAAACAATCATTCTGGTTGATGATGTACTGTACTCAGGACGAACAGTGAGAGCAGCCATGAATGAACTGTTTGATTATGGACGTCCAGATAAAATTTTACTGGTTATTTTAATTGACCGGGGCGGCAGGGAACTACCTATTCAGGCTGATTTTATCGGTCAAACTATTGATCTGGCAGAAGATGAGCAAATTAAACTGACTGATCAGGATTCTCTCACACTTAGCATCCAGAAAAATAAGATTGATCTATGACTATTAAAAACCTTCAATTAAATGAAAACGGAAAACTCAGGCATTTTCTCAGCATTGAAGGTTTAAATAAAACAATTCTTAACGATATACTGGATACCGCCGAGTCATTTACTTCTGTGACTGATCGCAGTATCAAAAAGGTGCCTATCTTACGCGGCAAGACAGTTGCAAATCTATTTTTTGAAGCCAGCACCCGAACAAGAGCTACTTTTGAACTGGCAGCACAAAGACTCTCTGCAGACATACTCAGTCTCGATATCAAGACTTCATCTGCGGTAAAAGGTGAATCCCTGCTAGACACTCTGCATAACCTGCAAGCCATGCAAATCGATATGTTTGTCATTCGTCATCAGGATAGCGGTAGCGCCCATTTTTTTGCCCAACATGTCGCTCCGGGAGTTAGTGTATTAAATGCTGGAGATGGCCAGCATTCTCATCCAACCCAGGCCATGCTGGATATGTTTACAATCCGCCGGCATAAGGGTGATTTCGAAAACCTCAGCATAGCAATCGTTGGAGACATTAAACATTCACGTGTCGCCCGTTCTCAAATTCATGCATTAAATATTTTAAATACCGGACAGGTCAGAGTCATAGCACCCCGCACCTTAATACCTGAACAGACAGAAACCATGGGCGTGCAGGTATACCATGATCTGGATGAAGGACTTAAAGGTGTAGATGTAATTATTATGCTACGCCTGCAAAAGGAACGTATGACCGGAGCCCTGTTACCCAGTGAGCAGGAATATTTTCAGCAATATGGACTAACTGCTGAACGAGTAAAAAATGCAAAAGCCGATGCCATTGTCATGCATCCCGGTCCAGCTAATCGTGGCATAGAAATCGAATCATCAGTCATGGATGGTAAACAATCAGTGATATTACAACAGGTTACCTACGGTATCGCCGTACGGATGGCCGTCATGTCCATGATCGCTTCACAACCGGTGTAGCTATATGAAAATACAAATTCAAAATGGCCGGCTCATTAATCCGGCGCTAAATCAGGATGAAATCGCTGATGTATTTATTGAAAATCAATTAATTGTTGCAACAGGAGAAGAACCGGAAGGATTTAAAGCGGATATAGTGATTGATGCAAATCGACAACTGGTATTACCCGGTCTTGTCGACATTCAGTGTAGAGTCAGAGAGCCGGGGTTTACCCATAAAGCGAGTATTGCATCAGAAACCAGAGCAGCCGCTATAAATGGTATTACAAGCCTGTGTATTCCACCCGATTCAAAGCCTATTATCGATAATTCTGCCATCGTCGAACAAATCCACCACAGTAATCAAAAAGCTGGCAATCGTTGTCATATTTACACCATTGGAGCAATTACCCAGAAATTAAATGGTGAACACTTAAGTAACATGGGCACACTAAAAAAAGCAGGTTGTGTCGCCCTGAGTAATGCGCTTAAACCATTTTCCAACAACCTGGTTCAACGTAGAGCCATGGAATATGCTGCAGGGCAAAATATACTGGTTATTATACAACCCTATGACCATGCACTATATGCCAATGGCTGCGCACATGAAGGGGCACTATCAACCAGACTGGGATTACCACCTATACCAGAAGCGGCGGAAACAGCTGCACTGGCAAGAGATATAGAACTGGTAGCTCAAACTGGAGCTACCACTCATTTTGGCCAAATTTCCTGTGCCCGCTCAGTTAACATGATCCGCCAGGCCAAAAAAGATGGTCTACCAATCACTGCAGATGTTAGTATGCATCACTTATTTTTAACCGATAGAGATATTGGGTACTTTGACTCCAATAAATTAACCATTCCGCCACTACGCAGTGAACAGGATAAAATTGCACTACGCCAGGGATTAATTGATGGCACAATAGACTGTATATGTTCAGACCATCAACCACATGATGCGGATGCAAAATTAAAACCTTTCCCCTCAGCAGAACCGGGGATAAGCACTCTGGACACGCTGTTACCTCTACTATTCAAATTAGTCGATGAAAATGTACTCGACTTGCCACAGGCTGTAAAAAAACTAACGTATAATCCGGCCAGTATTTTTGCCTTACCGGCAGGACAGATAGCGCCTGGCGAATTGGCCGATATTATTATTATTGATGATCAGTGCCATTACAGCTGTGATTCCAGTCAATTTCTCTCAGCTGGAAAAAATACGGCTTTTCAGGGATGGGATTTTACAGCCAGAGCAACAACAACGCTGGTTGCTGGCAAAATCATCGAATAGCAATACGCATCGACGCGCAATAAAATCGATTTCAACCTGCGCATCTTTTTCACGCTCAACTGATTTTTCCAGGATTATACACATCAACTGTAATCGTTTATAAAACAGTGGGTTAATCTCTATTGCGAGCGGTCAACTGCGGATTCCAGGATCATATGAAATATTGGTGCTGCCATAGTTCTTACTCTCGAAAGATGTGGGAGGATAATCAGTGTAATTTCAGCAAGACCGACTCCCAAAGGCAAAAAGAACCTGCACTATTCCTTTTTCAGTCTCAAAATATTTACAGCTGGAATATCAGATCGCCTTACGACCTTTCAACCAGCAATCGCATAGATAAGGAACCAGTTTTGTAGCCTTTGCTCTAAGAAATTTATAACCATAGGGCTTTTTATCAATCTCCAGACTCACCACATATTTTTCTGCATGGAATCTAGCCGCTTTTACCAGGTCTGCAGCCGGGTAAACCGAAAGCGAGGTGCCTACCACTAATACTTTTCCCGCCGTTTTTAAATGTTCACGACATTTTTCATAATGCATAATTTTTTCACCAAACCAGACAATATGTGGACGCAGTTGACTGCCCTCAGAACATCGGTCACCTAAATTAATACCCTGATCAAGCAGCTCATAAACCAGCTCAGGATTGGAGGTACTTCTTGCCTTGAGTATTTCTCCATGTACATGAATAACATTTTCAGATCCTGCCCTTTCATGCAGATCATCAATATTTTGAGTAATGACAACAACCTCATAAATTTCTTCAAGTTTTGCAATCGCATAATGAGCATCATTTGGCTGTGCTTTTTTTATTTCATCTCGACGTTCATTATAAAAATTAAGAACCAGTTGCTGATTTCTTTCCCATCCCTGAGGACTTGCAACTTCATAAACTGGATATTCATTCCACAGTCCACCCGAATCACGAAATGTTTTAATGCCACTTTCAGCACTAATACCAGCACCTGATATCACGACTATTTTGTTTGGGTTGATTTCTTTAGACATAAATTCGCTTATCAATAGTTTGTTTAAACCTGGAAAAATCTACTGAAGTTATGATTTTGAATAATAAATCCATTTAAAATGTCCTGAATTTAATAAACTACCCTGACTTCCTGAGAGATAAATAAATACCCGAACCAATAGCTAAAGCCCCGATCATATGGAACCAGAATAATTTTTCACCTAGAAAAATAACCGCCATCGTCGTTCCAAACACAGGCATAAGGTGAATAAACTGGCCAGCAGTACCAGCTCCAACCATTTTAACCCCCTGATTCCAGAATAAAAAAGCCCCTATAGAAGCAAATAATGCAACATAGCTAATAGCCACAATATTTGAAGTATTAACCACAAATGCAGGTTCATCCAGTAAATTTAACCAGTACACAGGGCTTAAAATTATCACCCCAATAATCATGGTAAAACTGAGAAAAACCGGCGCAGTAAGTTTGTCTGGTCTCCAGCGAAGACTAATCGAATACACTGCCCAGACAAACGCAGCAAGCAAAATCCAGATATCACCCATATCAATTTTAAATGCCAGGAGATTGTTAATATCACCCCGGCTGACCAGCAGTAACACACCGCCGGTTGAAATAAGAATACCCAGCATTTTGATTGCATTTATCGGCGTTCCCGGAAATATTCTGGACAGCAGAATAATCAAGATTGGAATAAAACTGTTAATCAATAAGGCATTAGTCGCCGTAGTTTCATGCAATCCCAGATAGGCAAAAGTATTAAATCCAGCTACTCCAAATGCACCCATAAATATAAGTAAGGGCAAATTAGCACGAATAATTGACCATTGGTTAATCAGTGATTTCAGGGTAAATGGTAAAATCACGATTAAGGCGGTACACCAGCGTAAATAAGAAATCGTTATAGGAGATATATCGGCTGCAAAAGCCCGCCCTATTACAAAATTTCCAGACCAGAACAATGCTGAGCCAGCCAGCATCAAATAAGCCCAGTTTTTAGACATCACATTTACCCGGTAAAAAAATTCAAATAATACAGAGTAAACTTAAAGACTCTGAAATTAGCATTACTCTTCAGAAGGTAATTCAAGCTCATCAGGAAATGGCTGCTCATTTAAATGATGACGTTTATCTTTAGACTGATCATTACCAAAGTTAATTTTCCATTCGAGGTTAGTACTTGAATCTGCATATAACAAGGCATTTTTAATGGAAATTTTATCCGCTTTATATAAATCATAAAGAGATTGATCAAAGGTCTGCATCCCAACTGTGTCACCTTTTTCCATAATTTCTTTTATTTCATTAAAATTCCCTTCCCTTAAGAGTTCAGAGATATATGGCGAATTAACCATAACTTCCACCACGCATGCTAAGCGTCCATCCATTGCAGGCACAAGTCGTTGAGAAATGACAGCTTTTAAGTTTAATGATAAATCCATCAATAATTGTCGTCTCATATCAGTAGGAAACATATTCATAATACGATCCATCGCCTGATTAGAGTTAACCGCATGTAAAGTGGTTAGACAAAGATGACCAGTATCAGCAAAATTAATAGCCGCCTGCATGGTTTCGCGGTCACGTGCTTCACCAATCATAATTAATTCAGGGGCTTCACGTAATGCTTCCCGTAATGCATTTTCATAAGATAAGGTATCAATTCCGACTTCACGCTGTGAAATAATGGCTTTTTCATGCTTAAAAACAAATTCGATAGGATCTTCGATTGTTAAAAAGTGCCCACCATCACGTTGGTTACGATAATTTATCATCGAAGCCAGCGTAGTCGATTTACCGGAACCAGTTGATCCAACCACCAGTACCAGGCCTGTTTGATCCATCACAATTTTTTTCAGTATTTGCGGAAGTCCAAGTTCTTCGATGGTAGGGATATCCCATTTTATATAACGAATTACCATTGAAACTTCAGATCTTTGTAAAAAAATATTAACCCTGAACCTGCCTACATCGAGTAGTGTAAAACCGAGGTTTAATTCACGATTAATTTCAAAATCCATAATTTGATCTTCAGACAACAAGCTATAAGCTAACTTTTGTACCTGCCCTACTTTAAAAGGATTTTTAGCAATTGCAGATGTTTTACCATCCAGCTTCATATTTGGTGGCGCACCAGTGACAAAATACAGATCAGAGGCCTGTTTTTCGGCCATAATCTTTAAGTACGGCTCCAGCATTCTGGTTGTTGGTTCATGACTCATTACAGTTTCCTATCAGACTATCTAAATCATGCCGCCAGCTGAGTCACTATCTTCAGCATCTTCCAGCTCGAAATCATCCCGATGATCATCCACCAGTCCAGTTTTTCTGGCAGTATCACTTTCCAGTTTGATACGTAATCGTAAATCATTTACCGAGTCAGCATTTCTCAGCGCATCTTCAAAAGTAATCTTTCTTTGTTCATACAAATCATATAGAGCCTGATCAAAAGTCTTCATGCCCTGTTCATTTGATTTTTTAATTAATGATTTCATTTCATGAACTTCACCTTTAAAAATTAAATCCTGCATCAAAGGTGTATTGATCATAATTTCAACAGCCGGAATACGACCAACACCATCGATACGAGGTATCAACCGTTGAGAAACCAGAGCTTTCAGGTTCAAGGATAAATCCATCAATAATTGCTGGCGTCGCTCTTCCGGGAAAAAGTTAATAATTCTATCCAGCGCCTGATTCGTACTATTAGCATGCAAAGTAGACAGGCAAAGATGCCCTGTTTCAGCAAACGCTATCGCATGATCCATTGCTTCACGATCTCTTATTTCACCAATTAAAATCACATCAGGTGCCTGACGTAAGGTATTTTTGAGGGCAATTTCATAACTATCTGTATCCACTCCGACTTCTCGTTGAGTCACCAGACAATTACGATGCTCATGAACAAATTCCACCGGATCTTCAATAGTAATAATATGACCATAACTATGACGATTTCGATAATCTACCATCGAAGCCAGAGAAGTTGATTTACCTGAACCGGTACCACCTACAAAAATAACCAGACCTCGTTTAGTCATAGTGATATCCTGCAGAGTATCCGGCAGATTAAGCTCACTGAAACTGGGAATGTCAGAATTAATAATCCGTAATACCAGTCCTGTGCTACCGCGTTGCACAAAAGCATTCACACGAAAACGTGCTACTCCTGGTAAAGCAATTGAAAAATTACATTCCTGATGCTCTTCAAACTCTGACACCTGTTTATCATTCATAATAGAACGTGCCAGCATCTGAGTATGGGTGGGAGCCAGAACCTGCTTGGATACTGTCGCAATTTTACCATCAACCTTAATAGCAGGTGGAGAACCAGTTGTTATAAAAAGATCCGACCCGCCTTTACTCACCATCATGCGTAATAGATCATGCATGAAAGCTATCGCTTTATTTCTATCCATTCTTTGTTTGCCCTATTATTTTCTGATATATGAAATTAAATTGAATCCGGGTTGGCAGCCTTTTTCCTTGCTTCTTCTTTTGATATCAACCCCTGAGCGAGTATCATTTTCAAATTCTGATCCAGCGTTTGCATTCCTAAACTCTGACCTGTCTGTATGGCAGAATACATTTGTGCAATTTTATCTTCGCGTATCAGATTTCGAATAGCCGGTGTTCCTATCATGATTTCATGAGCAGCTACCCGGCCTCCACCAATTTTTTTCATCAATGTTTGTGAAATAACTGCTTTTAAAGATTCCGATAACATAGAACGAACCATCGATTTTTCAGCAGCAGGAAAAACATCGACAATACGATCAATTGTTTTTGCAGCTGAACTGGTATGCAAAGTACCAAACACCAGATGGCCGGTTTCTGCCGCAGATAATGCCAGGCGTATGGTTTCAAGATCACGCATTTCTCCGACCAGAATAGTGTCAGGATCTTCACGCAATGCTGAACGCAGTGCCTCATTAAAACCCAGTGTATCACGGTGAACCTCACGCTGGTTAACCAGACACTTTTTACTTTGATGAACAAATTCGATGGGATCTTCGACCGTCAGGATATGCCCGTATTCAGAATCATTTTTATAATCTACCATGGCTGCCAGGGTCGTCGATTTACCCGAACCGGTTGGCCCTGTAACCAGAACGATTCCACGAGGATATTCTGATATATCTTTAAAAATAGAGGGGGCCCCCAAATCTTCCAAAGATAGAATTTTAGAGGGGATTGTTCTAAAAACCCCACCGGCACCACGGTTATGATTAAATGCATTCACCCGAAAGCGCGCTAAACCGGGAATTTCAAAAGAAAAATCTGTCTCCAGAAACTCTTCAAAATCCTTACGCTGCTTATCACTCATAATATCGTACAGCATATCATGAACCTGTTTATGATCCATTTCCGGAACATTTATTCTTCGAATATCACCATCCACCCTGATCATCGGGGGTAATCCGGCAGAAAGGTGTAAATCTGAAGCGCCTTGTTTCACGCCAAAGGCAAGAAGTTGAGCTATATCCATGTTGATCTCGAATGTTGATTATTAGTTATTATCAGAAGTGGTGTAATATTCATCTTTTTAATTATAGTAGAAGCATGTTACTTTTGAAGAATGACTATAGCAAAAGCTATGCATAACATCGAAAAAAATCTTGCATTAGTGCAAAACAAAATTTATCAGGCAGCAACAGAGTTTCATCGAAACCCTAAAGCTATCACTCTGCTGGCCGTCAGTAAAACAAAATCTATAGCTGATATCGAGAGCGTATATCATTGCGGGCAAAGAGATTTTGGTGAAAGTTATATACAGGAAGCCGAGCAAAAAATACTGGCTTTACAGGATAAGCCGATAACCTGGCACTTTATAGGCCCGATACAGTCCAACAAAACTCGTAAAATTAGTGAACTTTTTGACTGGGTTCATAGCGTCGACAGGCTGAAAATAGCCCGAAAATTAAATGAGTATCACCCTCAGCATAAAGCGCCACTCAACATCCTGCTTCAGGTTAACATTGATAATGAAGCAACTAAATCCGGTATACAGCCTGACCAGATACAAACACTGGCCCAACAAATTAGTACACTCCCCCAATTAAAATTACGTGGATTAATGGCTATCCCATCCCAGCACAAAGATCTTCAGCAACAACGCATTCCATTTGCCAGAATGCAGCAGGCTTTAAGCAAATTACAACAACATTACCCTGATTGCGATACACTCTCGATGGGAATGAGTGGAGATATGCAGGCAGCCATTGCAGAAGGTTCAACTCTGGTTAGAATAGGCACCGCAATATTCGGGGCTCGGACAGCTAAAACGACTAATTAATTGAAAATTTATGACTAGCAAAACCACATCAACAATCTGCTTTATAGGGGCTGGCAATATGGCCAACAGCCTGATAGGCGGATTAATAGCCAGGCAATATCCTGCTCAAAAACTTATAGCCAACGATATAAATGCTGAAAAACTTCAACAAATTCATGAAGATTTCAGTATTCGAACAGAAACCGACAATAGTATCGCCATTTCATCAGCACAGATTATAGTGCTCGCGGTAAAACCTCAGGTTATGCAACAGGTATGTAAATCACTGGCATTGTCACTATCTAAAACAAACCAGAAACCTCTTTTTATCAGTATTGCCGCAGGCATCCGGGAAACCGATATAAATCGCTGGCTGGGTGGAAATCACGCGATAGTCCGGTGTATGCCAAACACACCTGCACTGGTTAATCTGGGTGCATCTGGTTTATTTGCCAATTCAGTGGTCAGCCAGGAGCAAAAGCAAAATGCTGAGCAGATACTACAAAGCACAGGAATTACCGTGTGGGTAAAACAGGAAGCTCAACTTGACGCAGTAACCGCTATTTCAGGTAGTGGCCCGGCCTATTTTTTTCTATTTATTGAAGCTTTGCAAAATGCAGCAATAGAACTGGGGCTAAACACAGAAATTGCAGCAAAATTAGCCCGCCAAACAGCACTCGGTGCAGCCACAATGGCTATAGATAAAGATGTCAGCACACTTCGTACACAGGTGACATCCAAAGGTGGCACAACTGAACAGGCTATAGCCAGTTTCCAGCAGAATGGATTAGCCGAACTGGTGCTGAAGGCAACCCGGGCAGCAGCTAAACGCTCAGAAGAATTAGCCGATCAGCTGGCTAAAGATAATAGCTAAAATTTTGTAACACTTACATCGAGATTTAAAAATGGGATCATCCTACCTGACTTCGCCACTGGCATTGATAATAAATACACTATTTGATTTATATATTATGCTGGTTTTATTGCGTTTTATGCTGCAATGGCTAAGAGCCGATTTTTACAATCCTGTTTCACAGTTTATTGTTCGTGCAACTACCCCCGTACTTAAACCCTTACGTCGAATTATTCCCGGTTTTGGTGGTCAGGATATTGCCGCGATAGTGCTTGCCCTGATCATTATTTTAGTAAAGTATTTAATTCTAAAATCATTAAGCATCAATGTGATTGAACTAGGAAATGAACTGGCCCCAATTGGTGCAGTGAGCATTTTCGGTTTAATAGTAATTGCATTGGCTGAAATAGCCTCCATGTTCATTAACATCTTTTTATTTTCCATCTTTATTTCTGTCATTCTCAGCTGGGTAAACAATGGTGGATACAATCCTGTCATCGGATTAGTTTACACCATTAGTCAGCCCGTCATGAAACCGGTACAAAAATTGATCCCGCCTCTGGGTGGTATTGACTTATCTCCACTTTTTGTCATTCTGGGATTAACGGTTATTAAAATGTTATTGATTCGCCCTATCCTGTACCTCGCTGTTCAATTATGAATCAGCAACCCTGGGTTTTAGAAAACAATCAGCTCACTTTATACTGCCATGTTCAACCAGGAGCCAGGCAGAATCAATTGAGTGGTTTATATGATAATTGCCTGAAAGTACAATTAAAAACACCCCCGATAGAAGGAAAGGCAAATAAAGCACTGATTAGCTATTTGGCTAAACTATGGGGTATACCTAAATCTAAAATCAGTATCAAAAGAGGCTTGAGCAGCCGTAGAAAGACCCTGCTGATCACAGATTTAGCGGAAATCCCATCCGATTTAAGCAAATTATCATCATAATAAACGAATCTTTTTTGTTTAATACAATCTATACTGATCAGGTCAATATCAAAATCAAACTGAATATAATTTAATTTTGATTTTTCCAGGTTCAATTCGCTTATAAAGGAGATAACATGAAAAATATAATCAAAATAACTATTATTACCCTTTTACTTAGCTTTCATAACATTGCTTTAGCTGAAAGTTCAAAAGCAGTAGGAGATTACATTGTTCATTTCAATGCCCTTTCTACTGAGTCATTACCACCATCAGTTGCTACAGCCTATGGTATTACACGCAGTAAAAACAAGGGATTATTAAATATATCCGTCATAAAAAAGGGCTCAAATTTCGAAGCTGCCGAAGCAGAGATTGATGTCAGTGCAACGAACCTGACAGGTCAGTTACGTACTATTGAATTGCGTAAAATTAAAGAACAAAATGCTATTTATTACATTAGCGTTTTTTCAGTGGCAAACCAGGAAACGCTGGATTTTTCCATCAAAGTAAAAACACCTGATGGAAAGCTTGGCAATATCAGTCTACGCCAGCAATTTTTTGCTAATTAACAGCTAAAACCTGATACCAAGCTGATTTTCAGCTTCGTATCAGGATGCCATCTCTTCTGCCAAAAGTCTGGCCTTAATAAAGTCTTCCTGAGAAACATACAGTAAATCGGCTACTTTCCTTAGTAAATGCTCTTCATAGTGATGCTTTTCACCATCAGCAAAAGCCACCATCCACATCAATTCAATCACTTTTGCTTTAGCTTTCTGGCCTAGTTGCTCATTCATCAAACGAGTAATATGCTGCAAAGATACCAGCTGATCGGCCTCTTTATGGGCATTTACCAACAGGGTATCCACCTCTTCTTCGCATAGCGAAAAATGATTCAACAATAATTGTCGAATTCTTTCTAATTCGACCTCATCCTCAGAAAAATCTGCCTTGCTCACTTCAACCATTAAGGTGGCTGTAGCAAGATCAATCGCCATTGATGGCTGCACTTCATTGAATCGTTCAAAGGCAGGTTGAAAAAACTTTTTAATTAAATTATTCATTCTTCTAACTTAATACCTATCTAATAGAAATAATTGATTGAAAATAAATTATTCATTGCTATTTACCAATGCAGTCATCAAACTATCACAATCTATTAAGCTCATTTAACACTATGACTCTTACTGAACTTCGTTATATCGTTGCCGTAGCACAGAAAAAACATTTTGGACAAGCCGCTCAGTCCTGTTTTGTTAGTCAGCCAACTTTAAGTATCGCTATTAAAAAACTTGAAGAAGAACTCAATTTAAAACTATTTGAACGCAGCTCAAAAAATGAAATCCGCATTACCGATATCGGTCATAAAATTGTACAACAGGCTCAAAAAGTATTACAGGAAACACAGGTTATAAATGAAATTTCACAACAGGGTAAAGACCCTTTATCGGGCACTTTTAAACTGGGCGCAATTTATACTATTGGCCCTTACCTGTTACCTGATCTGATTCCAGTATTGCATGAAAATGCCGCTAATATGACCCTGATCATCGAAGAAAATTTCACCGCCAACCTGTCTGAATCACTTAAACAGGGTGATCTGGATGCAATTATCATCTCCTATCCTTTCGACGAACCCGGACTGGAAACGTTCCCTTTATATGAAGAACCTTTTGTCGTCGCTATTCACTCTCACCACGAATGGTTAAGTAAAAAACAGATTAATGTGGATGAATTAACTGGACAGGATTTAATGCTGTTAGGCGCAGGCCATTGTTTTCGAGATCAGGTTATTCTTGCCTGCCCCAGATGTATGGCTGAAAACAATGAGTTAACCCGTACTCTGGAAGGCAGCTCCCTCGAAACAATTCGCCATATGGTCGCAGCTGGTACAGGTATAACAGTTTTACCCTGTACCAGTATGATGAAAGGACAACACAATTCTGAATTAATAAAAATTAAACCATTTACGCCTCCACAACCGAGCCGTATCGTAGCACTTGCCTGGCGCAAAAATTACCCTCGAACAGAAGCAATTCAACTTGTTATAGATAGCATTCAAAAATGTAAATTACCGGGCACCAATATCATTAATCAAATGCATTCCTGATCTTGAGCTATTGCGGATAAATCTTCTAAGTTGATAGCTTGATAAACTGGACAAACTGCCAGCTTATCTCTGTATTGATATGATTACGTGGCGGTATAAATAAGACTAGCCATCAGAAAACAGAATAGCCACTGCCCCAGAACCAGAAACTGTTTATTATTATCTTTCGATACTAAAACAGTAGCAAGCCAGACTATCCCGCAGACAAAGAAATAAACCTGGAAAAATCAGTTGAGCGTGAAAAAGATGCGTAACAGATTGATGTGCATGATAAAATCAAAAACACCGTAGTCACCTGATTGGTGAAGAGTGTGTTTTTGATTTCATCAGGTGCATTAAGCTGTTACGTAGACTTTCATGATTCAACTGATTTTTCCAGGTTAAATACTGAGTAACAGAGATATTTCTGCTTTTGCCTGTATTATTTCAGTTGTAGCCATCAATAATAAAATAATCCCTGTTATTAACAAATCTACGCTTACCCAGTGCCAGCCACACCTGACCTGTACCCAGGTATCTTTGTTTTTAGCAACGGTTTCTTTATCAGGAATTAGTGCCCTGTATTCTTTATCACCAATAAATGAATGGATAAAAAAGGCCAGCAACGCTAATACGCCGGCTATGAGGATTGTAATATTCATTGTAATGTCCCTATATGTTGAACCTGGAAAAATCAGTTGAATAATAGGCAGTTATAACTGACAGGCTATCACTCTCAAACTTTGATTTTAAATTTATTATAGAAATCAGTTATATAAAACCTTTCAGTCACTTTGGCATAAAATATTTATAGTGGAAATGCTGGCTTGATGTTTGCCAACTACTTACCTCTGTGATCTCAGTCATCTCACCGACCTGATCAAAAAGAAATAGATAGGTGATTGAGATAGAAAAGTCAAACTCTCTGCCTTTCTGATTTTATAACGCCAGTGATAACATTGCTTTTGCTTTGGCCCAATCCCGACGAACTGTAGGTGCACTAATTTCCAGAACCTCGGCAACTTCCTGTTCAGTCAAACCGGAAAAAAAACGTAACTGAAAAACATTTAACAGACGGGAATTATATTTCCCCAGTTCATCAAGGGCCTGATCCAGAGAAATAAGCCAGGCGGCCTGATCTTCTACTTTCAGGTTTTCATTAATTGTTACATGAAGGAATTCAGCACCCCGTTTTTTTCGCATTAGTTTCCTGGCTTCATCAATTAATAACTGTCGCATAGCCATGGCTGCAACAGCTAAAAAATGAGATCGATTGCTGTAATGCTGATCATGCTCATGTAAACGAATCCAGGCTTCATTGACAACTGCAGTAGTATTGAGCATATCGGAAGGTTTACCATGAGAACGCCTTTGACTGGCTGCAATATTTTTTAATTCCTGATAGACCAGAGGTAAAAACTCTTCTTTGGCAGTTACATCTCCTTTAAATGCTTTATTGATTAAGCGTGTGAGCTGTTGCGGGTCATACTCTTGCCAGACTGAATTTTGTTTCATTTAATCTAAAAAAATAGTTGCGCGTGAATTAAGAAGCGTAACAGCTTGATGTGTCAGATGATATCAAAACACAGTCATCAAACTCATATGCATCCTGCATTCGTTATACAACAGTATTCCTGTTGAAAATCTGAGTGATAAAGAAGGTGTTTAATATTTTATCCAGCTCATTAATATGCAGGATTTTCTTTCATGATTCAATGGATTTATCCAGATTTATGCATCTACTTAAGTTTGGCAGAAATGATTTATTCCAGTACTAAAATCAAACATTTTTTTAGAAAATTTTGGCAAATCGATTGGCTAATAAAGAATTATTCTGTATCGCAACAGAATAATCTTCTCTCGCTGCTTTAATTTTTTCTTCACTATCGAGGGTTGGTGATAACATGAATAATTTAGCTCTCCACAGGCGTAATACCGGCAGATTAGGATATTCATCGATAGTAGCTGAAATATCCTCAAAATCCTTTGCATATAAAGCACTATCCTCATTAGCTTCTAACATTCTCCATTGATGCTCAAATACCGATAAAGCAGCAAAACTCTGCACAGCTTCATATCGATCAATTTTACTGGCGAGCGATTTTTGCAAAAAATGTCTTGCTGTCGATATCTCAATAGCCGGGTTCAATTTATCAATGAGTTCCTGTTTTGCTTTATAACGCCAGTAATCAGCCCACAATAAATTGGTTTCATGTGCATTGTCTAATAATGCTTCTAACTCAGTCATTAACTGATGCATTTTTTTTAATTGATCCGATTGAGAAATCCCCTGATCAAGTGCATAGTTAACCGCCAGGGAAAGTGCTCCTAACTGGTTGAATCGGGGTACATGTCTTTGCGGATCAATATCAATATATCGTTGAAAATAATTCAGCGCCTGTTGAGGCAGATCGCCCGGATCTTCTCCTTTGAAAAGCTTTAGTTCCGCACTCGTCGATAATGCGAGTGCAATAATTCTAATGGCCTGCATATGGTCAGGAACTTTATCAAGAACCTGTTCAGCCAACTGAATCGCTTCCTGAAAATGACTTTGAGCATCTATTCCACTGTTATATAAATAATATCCATGCCAGGTCAGGTTATCCGATAACTGCAGTAGACTCGACATGGGTGCACCCGGTTTAGCCAGACTGTCACGCAACAAATCAATCCCCTTAGCTAAGGCGGCACCGCCATCTCCTCCACGACTATATTCTTTTCTCCCGGCTGCGAGTAAAACTTGTGCAAGCTCTTCAATCAGTTCACTATCACCTGGCGTTAAATCTGCTGCTTTACCAAGAGCTTCAATCGCTAAATTCAGGGATAATTCACCATCACCACCAGTTTCATAGACCCAGGAAGAACGGGTCATATGCGTTGAACCAAGTAAACTGAGTGCCTGAGGATATTGAGGATTGATCTGTAGAGCTTTGTTTGACAACTCTGTCGCTTTATCCAGTGCGGCTACCGGGTCACTACTATGCTTGTGAATATAACGTGCCGTATTCAGATAAGCCATACCGCTATAAACCAGCGCTTCCTCTGAATGAGGGTTGAGCTTAATCAGAGAATCACATGGCTCGATCGGTTTCAATTGATTGATAGGTTGCTCATCCACATCGAGGTTTTCCAGTTGAATCATTTTACTGAGGGCCACACACCAGCCTTTCATGGAATCAGGGTGACTTCGTGCGATACGGGTCGTTTCACTAAAAACATTTTCTGCCTGTTTTAATGCTTCTCTAGCTGACGAGAAATCACTCTCGATCAATTTTTTTTCTGCAATTTCCAGATACAAATTACCTGTTTCCAGCATTGCATTAACCGGCCAGGATGATTTTTCTGCCACCGCTTTTAATAACTTCAGTGCTGAAGCGGTATCATTATCAAGGTGATGGGTTAATGCTATTGCAATGAGCGCCTGATCTTTATCAGCCGAAGTACTAATTTGTAAAAACTGCCTGGCTGGCTGTAAATAATTCTTTTTGGCATTATCTAACGCCGCTATCTGCGCTTCAGAATAAGATAAAAGACTTATCTGGTGGATGGAATCAGAATAATTATGTATATAGGCATGACCAAGTTTCAACGCCAGTCTGGTATCTTTAAAACCCGCATCCCAGGCGTTTTTTAGAAATTGAAGTGCCTCCCGATTTTTCCCCAGATCAAGCGCAGCGCGTCCAAGTGCATAATTAACAAAGGGTTGACTGGCTGAATCAATTTGCGAGGCTTGCAGTTTTAAGTTGTCATATTTCTGATGAAAGCCAGCCAGATCATTTTCAATATTATGCAACGGTCGGCTGTAAACTAATTGAACACCACTTTCTATTTCCTGGGCAACCTGCTCAAAGTGTTGCGTCATTAGCGCCTGCTTCGCCGCAAACTCATATTTAGTCAGACTTTGCCAGATAGCTGTACTGATCAACACGGTCACCAGTACAATCAGTAAAAAAATAGTTGTTGATAGATAAGGTCTTCGTCGTATCCATCGCTTTAACATATAGGCAGATCCGACAGAATGAGCGGAGACCGACCGTCCCTGTTTAAAGTTTTGTAAATCTGAAATTAACTCTGATACCGACTGATAACGCTCAGATGGTGCCTTTTGTAAACACTTAAAAATGATGGCAGACAAGTCCTGTTGAACATGCCTGGAACTTAGTAAAGGAGTATCCCGGTGAATAATCTGATAACTGGTTTCAGTTGAATTGTTACCTCTAAAGGGCTTTCGATTATCGACCAGTTCATACAACAATATTCCCAGGCTAAAAATATCACTCCGCTGGTCAATTTCAGCTCTATCACCAATGATCTGCTCCGGAGAGCTATAGGAAACCGTGCCCAGAACCTGACCGGTTTGTGTTAATTGCTCATCCTCACTTTTGGAGGCTATCCCAAAATCAAGGACGACAGGTTTAGGATTACTAACACCACCTTTAACCAGAATATTACCCGGCTTTAAATCACGATGAACAACACCACATTGATGAGCATATCCTATAGCCTCACATATTTTTAAAAAAATTCTCAATCGCTGTGATTGGGATAGCATATTATATTTGCAAAAACTGATCAGTGGCTCTCCCTGTATATAGTCCAGCACAAACCAGGGACGGCCATCATCCGTAATACCTGCGTCCAGTAGAGAAGCAATACCGGGATGATTCAATTCAGCCAGAATTTGTCGCTCACGTTGAAATCGAGCCTGAAATTCTGGACTCGATAAACCTCGTGATAAAATCTTGATGGCAACCTGCATATCAATTTGACCATCAGCACGTTCTGCTAAATAGACATCTCCCATGCCACCGCTGCCGAGTAAATGCAAAATTCGATAGCGCGAAAGAAGTACACCGCTTTTAAGATCGGGTTGACTTTCCGTCACTCTATCCAGCACATCAGGCGCAGCACCACCTATACCCCGCTCAAAAATATCTGTTTTTTGATGGCATGCTTCATCCTCTAATAAGTCAACTACCTTACCCTGTTCTTGTGAAGAATGAGAAGTTTCAGCATCGTATTGTTTATCCAGAACAGGTTCTAACTCAGACCACATCGAGGCCAGTTTATCGATAGAAACAGGTTTTCGCTTAGACAATATTCAATCCATCCATATTGGTTAAAAAGTATCACCAATCCAGCACAAAAAATCACATGATCATTAACTATGTGCTTTTTTTTCTATACAATGCAAAAAACTTGCACTTATTTTCATCATGACCAAACCAGAAATTACCAGCGCCGAACTTATCCGGGGCAAGATCAATAGTGAAACTGCCACAATCCCCTGGAAAGAACTCCAGCGCCATTTTGCCGGGGGTTATACCTTACTGGTTGATCAGCAACTGGATCTTATCGAAGTTGCCTTTCAATTCGAACAGGATAATGCTGCGCAAATTGAAACCTGGTTAAACGACCAGTTAATTCAACAGGTCAGTAACGATCAGGCACGTCAATGGTACAACGATGATGCCAGCCTATGGACCTCAGTTGTCAAACCCTGGGTATTAATCCAGCAATTATAAAGTTCAAAAATTCAATTAAAGCTGCTCCAGAATATTCACCAGGGCATAGCCATCCAGTACCGTTAAATTATGTGCAAAGCCCTCAATTATACGTATTGATTTATTGCCTATCGCCTGTACATTACTCATATCCTGGCTATATCCCGGAACAATGGGATCACCAAGCATCCCATTCACTGATGACCTGACTATAGAATAATATTTAATTGGTGGATGTTGACGGGTATTAAGCCAGTAAAGCAGCTTGCCGGGCATAGCCGGTAAAATATCATGAAGCAAACCTCTGGATCGAACCAGTGTGTCATAGTTATTTCCAGCAAAAAATTCCTTAATTTTATTAATCGGGAAAGGGTCATCTATTTCATCCAGCCCCCTGTAGGCCAGCACAGTCCCTAAATGAGGACTGGCGATGGTGATCAGTGCTTTAACATTCGGAGTACCGCTACGGACAAGAGATAAGCGAGCGACCACACCTCCCAGAGAGTGCCCTGCAATAATAATTTTTTCCTTCGGATAGCGATCATTAACCCAACGCACAGCGGTGGTAAAAACATTGGCCTGGCCACTTAATGGAGCCTCAGAATTTAACTGTAGATTAACGACTTTATTTTCAGCATCCTGCCATTTAAATGGCACTGGAACCAAACCCAGAGGCGCTCCAACTAAAACATAAGCACGTTTCCAGCCGAATTGTTGCAATACAGCTGACACACCGGAATTCTCCCAGGAATAAACACTACCCTGATAGCCATGTACCAGTAACAAAACATCCGCTTTAATACTGGCAGAAAAAAACAGCAACACCAAAAGAAGAAAACTACTGAGTTTATTTACAATAATCATCACATGATCTCCAGTTCAGCTTCAATTGTTTACTCAGAACAAAATATACCTTCTGGTAAAAATTATTCAATTGTGTACATTATGCAGTTTTTTTTAAACCATATTAGCTTTTTCTTATAGATATATGACTAAAATCAATCCTTATGTTTTTAATATCGATTTAGAGGACTTCAATGATAAAGTCCTGCAAGCTTCTTTTGAAACACCGGTACTGGTTGATTTCTGGGCTGACTGGTGTAGTCCCTGTATTGCCATTGCACCGGTGTTAGGTCGTGTCATCGAATCTTTTGAGGGACAAGTGGTTCTCGCCAAACTGGAAGTGGATGAAGGACATAATATGAAGCTGGCGGGTAAATATCTGGTTAGAGGATTTCCTACAATTATCCTGTTTAAAAATGGAGAAGAGCAGGATCGCTTCAGCAGTGCCCGTCCTGCACAGTTTATCGAGCAATTTATCGAACCTCATCTTTAAAAATCACAGAAATTTCCTTTTATTATCCCTGATAAGAAACGAAGAAACGCAAACTCAAAGGATTAAACCAGAAACGATATTCCAGTTTTCAACTATACTCGTCATAAAACAATGAATATATCATCGTGTCAGATTTCGAATTTCCCTATTCAATAGATCGTTTCATTATTAATGACATCCTGGGTAAAGGTGCGCAAGGCATCGTTTATCTGGCGACCGATCCCAGTCTTGATCGAAAGGTTGCGATAAAATCAGTCATTTTACGTGACCACCTGTCTCAACAGGACGAAATAGAAAATTTATTACACGAAGCCCGTACAGTCAGTCGTTTACAACATGCTAACATCGTAACCATTTATGATGTCGGCAATAACCCCCTGGAACCATATCTGGTACTTGAATATATAGAAGGAGAAACACTCTTTTCTATGTTACATAACCCGCTTCCTCTGCAAAAAACATACAATATCATGCGTGATGTATTATCCGGAGTAGCCGCAGCGCATAAAGAGGGCATTATCCATTGCGATTTAAAACCCGCCAATATCATGATAACCAAACAGGGGCAGGCAAAAGTTGCAGATTTCGGCCTGGCACTCTTATCCGACAAACAGCATGAAGACAGTGATCAACTATCAGGTACTCCGCAGTACATGGCACCGGAATATATCGAAACCCACAAGCATCAGACGGTTTCCGATGTATTTTCACTTGGCCTTATTTTTTATGAAATGCTAACTGGTAAAAAAGCAATTTATGGTGATGATGTTTATCAATTATTAAATGCCATTGCCAATACAGAGATACCACCGCCTTCCACAATAAATCAGAGTATTGATGAAAGCATGGATGCACTAATCATGAAAGCGCTGGAAAAAAAACCTGAAAATCGTTTTCAGACAGCAGATGAAATGTTACAGAGTTTAAATGATAACCTGGCATTTAATGAAGCAATGGAACATAGCGATACATCAGATGCAACAGTACAATTTCTATTGCGCAGGATGAATCATAAAAAGGATTTTCCTGCCTTCTCACGTACGATTAGCATACTCAACAAAGCTTCGAGTAGTGATACAGAAAGTTTATCTACGGTATCAAATGCAATCCTTAAAGATATATCATTAACCAATAAGGTTTTAAGAATTGTTAATTCAGCCTATTACAGTCGTGGCGGAGGTAAAATTTCTACAATCTCACGCGCAGTTGTCATGCTTGGCATTAATCCTGTAAAAAGTCTGGCCGTTTCTCTATTGTTATTTGAACATCTGCAAAATAAAATGCAGGCGAATCAATTGATGGAAGATTCAGTTACCTCATTATTCAGTGCCATCATGGCAAATGATCTGGCAAATACAAATAAAGTAAAACAGCATGAAGAAGCTTTTTTATGCGCACTACTACAGCAACTCGGCAAGTTATTGGTTCGTTTTTATTTACATGAAGAAAGTCTGGCAATTGATAAACAGGTAGAACAAAACAATCTTGAAGAAAACACTGCCGCCCTGAAAGTATTAGGAACCAGTTATCATACCCTTGGAATGACAGTTGCAAAAGAATGGGGATTTCCTGATCAAATCATCAATAGTATGAAACCGGTTGATGAACAATTTCTGGAAAATAAATCTAATAAAACAGAAGATAAATTACGCACGATTGCTAATTTCAGTAACAACTTATGCCAGGTACTAAAACAACCTGATGAAAAGAAAACTGAAGCGATCAAAAATGTAACTCAGCAGTATGAAAATGTACTCAATATTGATAATAAGAAAATTGAACGTCTGATTGAATCTTCACAAAAAGAATTGACCGGATTTGCAAAATTAATAAATTTCAATCTCAACAAAAGCAGTTTCTATCAACAGCTGACATCCAGCAATGAAGATCAGGATGAGACTCAGGAAAAACCTCCAGAGTCAGTCTTTGGGGACCCTGACAGTGTCAAGGTATTAACCGAAGATATTCCTCAGGAAGAAACCAAACATAATTCAGAAAAAGCGCTCACCGATGGGATTCAGGATATTACCAATACTTTAACCGGCGATGATATTAGTATAAATCAAATCATGGAAATGATCCTCGAAACAATATTTCGAGCACTACCGGGATCACGAGTCTTACTAGCCTTGAGGGACAGGAATACGAATAGTATAAAAGGCAAGTTTGGCTATGGAGAAGAAGTAGAAACACTCACAAAAAATTTTATTATTCCACTAGCCTATGAGCCGGACGTTTTTCACATAGCCTTTAAAAATAGTGTCGATATCAAAATTGATAACACTCAGGATAAAAAAATCAAAGATAAAATTCCAGAATGGTTCCACCGTAAAATCGGCACCAAATCATTTGTACTTTTTCCCATAATAATCAAACATAGTCCGATTGCTCTCATTTATATTGACAGCACTCAGTCCAGCGTTATTGATATATCAGACAATCAGTTAAGCCTGCTTAAAACACTTCGTAATCAGGCTATATTGGCGATTAAGAGTAAGTAGATCCCGCTATATTTTAGACCTTTAAAAACACATCCTGTTTTAATACATTAAAGCGAGTAGTAATCCTCAGGCGCAATAAATTTTAATGTATCAATCCCACAGGATTCAATATGAGTTCGAATTTTTTCGTGGACTAGAATTTCAAAGTTCTCTGCTAATCGGAAAATATATAAACCATGAATTTTTGATTCATCCAGCACCAGATTCTTGATACTGCTATCACCGATGAAGTCACCATCATAACTACTGATATCCGAGGCTGAGATATCAGTCGCTGAAATTAAACCAAGGAGTTTAAAGGCGAAGTAGGGATACCTCTGATCGGTTAGCGTATTTCTTAATTCGACAGGATGATAAATAATATTGTCTACGCCAGCTCCAATAAGTGCCGTGTGTAAACGATCTGACATTAACGGGACATTGGAATCAGATATTTCATCAGGCTCTCCCTGATAACCATCAAAAGGAACCACATCGATAACCACCTTATCGGGTGGTTCAGCAGCTTCCAGGCGTCCAATACCCCAATTCATAAAATCATCATAATGATCACCATCTTCGATTTCCATATAACCAGTACCAGCTGGTCGATCATTATATTTCATAATATAGTACATAGATTTTACCTTCAGATAATAACTATTCGTTTTACAAAAAATTCCCTTAAAGTACTACTATGCATCACTTAGCGAAGTCATATCAATTTATTCGGCATCCTTCAAATTTTTATTATCTATTACCAGAATTAAACACAAATTCATACCTTCTTTTAATCATTGACGGGAATAAAAATAAGGTCAAAACTGAAATATAACCCCACCATGATTGTACAAAATCAAATATTTCAATCAGCCAGATTATGTTTTTAGTTAACTCCAGCTCATGTAGTGCAGGAACAATAAAAACTAAAGCAGCATAAACAGGTGTAAATGAGCCTGGTACTAATACCCAAACGATAAAATTTATGCCATAAACTGAACTAAGAAACAAAATTTTGTTATCTAATCTTTTATAAAAAGCAAAAATTACTGGAAAAGAAAATGCCATCAAAAGCACTGAAAAATATATCACTATTAATATATTTTCAATCACTTAGCGACCTTTAAATTTTGATAAATTCTTTTAAGAAGATATAAATTAAACCACGAAAATATAAATAAAATACCGCCTATTAAACCCATCTTAAAACTAATGTCTGAATAGGCTTCAAATATAGACGAATCAATAGAAACAGGGTAATCGACAGCTAAGAATCCCAGGCAGGTAGAAAAGAAAAAGCCATAGCAAAATAATCTAAATATTAACCAAATCATAGTTTATACAATGCGCAGTTACATACCCAGAAAATCTAATAGCGCATGGACGCTTTCGTCAATAGATTTCCCGGCAGTATCAATCACAATCCGGTCACTATTCCATGAATGATATTCTCTATTTTCCACTTCTTCCCAGGTTGGGAGTTTTAGTCCCTGTCCCCTTAATAATCGATTTTCAACTCTTTGTTTGTGTTCAGACAAATCCGAACAAATTATCTCAATATTTTCAAAGTCTGTCTTAGATTTGACTGCCACTTCATTCCATTCTGAGCGGGTCAGATTAATTGGGTTGCAGCTATCAGCTATGACGCTTAATCCCAATTTGAGATTATCCTGAGCCACTCGATATAATAATCTATAACCTTCACCTTCAACTTTAACATTGCACAGATCCCTTAATCCCTGTTCAACGGTATCAACTCTCAAGTACACAAAACCTGTAATTTTTGATAACTCCTGAGCTAAGGTAGATTTTCCTGAACCAGGCAAACCCGAGAATATATATAATGCTGGTTTACTCATACTGTTTATGATTTGAGTTAGATATCCAGATTTTATAATAGGCAACAGCAAGCAAAGCTTCTGTCACAACAGCCGGTAAAATTCCAAATCCCACAAAATTTCGTGCGAGCTCAAACAAACCTAACATCGCCATGGCCGACATAGAAATTGACATGCCAATACAAATAGCTTGCCTGGACTCTGAATGTAAAGCATTTCGGCCAACCCAGGAAAAAACAGCAATACCTAAGAATAGCATTGCAGCCCTTCTGGAAATAAAGAATGCTGACTCATTTTCCTGTACCTGAAATAGTAAAAAAATAATTTCAGGTATAAATAAAAGAAGCAAAAACAGTGTAAAAGTAATAATCGCAGTTATGCTACTGAGTTTCTTAAATTCAATCATTGTATTCCCTGCCTGAGTTATACCCTATAAGATATTTTCGATTCGCTTGAACAGCGATAAAAATATCAGTTAATTGTATTTTTCGTTCCATGCTTTCCAATTAGCAAACTGTTCAGAATTATTAAGAAGTTTATTCGCTGCGCTTTCCAGTTCAAGCATATGGTCACCTGGATCAGTACTCATGACAGTTAGAAAAACTGTATCAGGAATTACTCCTTCCTGTTTCAATTCGTAAAGTGCAGTGACAAATGAGTTAAAAGTGAGATCAACTAATTGTTCAAACTTATCTTCGTATTGTTCGTCATATTGCCTTTCCACACGCGCCATAATCAATTCATAAGCAGGGTCGAAAAGACGATCATTATCCGTGAGCCTCCACTCAACTGGAGAATACCTGAACTCTGCATGATTATCAGACCATTTTTCTGTGCTTGCCATATGATAGATTGTCATAACACTATCATCAGTACAAAGAGCAAAACCATTTAAACCCTCATCTCTATATCTATGTTGAAGATTTATAAAGGTCTCCCTGGAAGCCGATTTTACAAGATTTTTTAATTGATCGAAGTCTATAATATCTAACATAGTTTATATCATGGTGACGACTAAAGATTGAAACAGTCTAGTTTGAATTTGTAAGCTGAGTATTAATCACCTCCAGTATTTGATCAATCGAGGTTTCTCCATATCCGCTTTGTTGAAATATCAACTTACCGGTCTTATCGACAATAAATAAATGAGGTACTCCTTCAACACCAAATTTTCTGGCAATTTTTCCTCGCCTATCCTGAGTTAAGGTCAATGAAAAGGATGATAATTTTTTTCTTATATCCTTGAATTTCAAACGACTTTGCCGGTAATTTATGGCGACGACTTTTATGTTATCTTTTCCCAGTTTATTCTGGATATTTTCTAACACCGGTAATTCCTTTAAACAGGGATTACACCATGTTGCCCAAAAAGAAATAATAACCAGTTTTCCCTTATTGGAACTCAGTGTTACCTCTTCATCAAAACGGTCTTGACCTAGATAGTCAGGAGGGATATCTCCAATATTTAATTTAGCTATAGCATTCGCTGACTGCGTTGATAAAACAAACAGATAAAATATAAATATTACATTTTTCAAAATATTGATTCCCTTTGATTGGATGAAAAAAGTTATGGATATTCTGTTTACCATTCATAAACTAAGCTGCGATAGTTGCATGCTTAACCATGAACTCTATGTAACGCAATAACTTTCCCGTTTTTTATTTCTATCACTAAATATTCTCGACCATAGCGTAAGAAAGTATGATCAGGCGGAATATGATAAGGGTGTAAATTTTTGGAAACCAGGTTCAAAAAGCTGGCGTCTGGAACATTAAAAGCAGGATAACGACTGTAAAGCTCTTCCGTCGATAGCCCCACTACCATATCTTCAGTTATTTTAGTTTCAGAATATGCCATCGTCATAGAGAAACTCAATAAAATGCCTAATAGTAATATTTTTACCATTTCTGATACCTTCGAATCTGTTTTTAGTCACAAAAATATTGACTAATCCTGCTGCATCATTGGTTTAAAAAAGCCTGTTGCAAAAGCCACAGCTTCAACTAAGGTAAATATCTCACGATTTTCACTGTCTTCATTTAACCAGTCACTGGCAGTTTTAGCATCTTTTAAAAATAACATTTCGGTACAAAGACTATCAGCACAACTACAGCATGAACTTGCGGCCAGCCAGTTCATGCCAAAATGTACATCAGCGACTTCATCCTGATTTTCAATAAGCTGATTATTCAATTTAATATGCACTGGCTCCGCTGTAACAGCACATTCTGATAGGACTTCACTACGGGTTTCAAACATAGAACTGGGGGCTAATGCATCCATCGCACACATTGCATAAACTTCATTACCATTAATCTTAATCCGATGAACCCGTTGTTCCATGGTGAAAGGATAACAACCCTTCACTTCCCCTTGTTCACTCAGAGTGATCATATCCTGGCTTGCTAATTGTTCTACTATCTGCCGGGCATGACTACTGGAGGTTTTTAGCTCATCAATGGTAGGAGGTCTACCTGATTCATAAAAACCATTAACTATTGCCAGATAAATAGAGGCTGAGTCAACATCCATATCATCAAGACGTTTTTTAATCGGTAATACATTTTGTAACTTGGTTATCGCCTGAGCTACTTTCATATTGAATCCCTGTTAAAAACATTCAGACTACATGATATTCAATTCAGTTAGAAACATCAAAAGTTAATAAAATACTAAAATTGACTTGAAAATCCGCCAGGCATATCAATATTTAAAGCGCAGGGTATGAAATGAATAATCCTGGAAAAATCAATTGAACGTGAAAAAGATGTGTAACAGATTGATTTCATCAGCTGCATTAAGGTATTACGTAGATTTTCATGATTAACTGATTTTTCCAGGATTATACACATCAACTGTCATGGTTTAGGAAACAGTGGATTAACTTTTATTGCGAGCGCTCAACTGCGGAATCTAGGTTCAACCTAGAATCCGCAGTTGGACGAGCTGATTGTGCGTTTGAGGTGGTGTAGATCAAGGCGTAACGACGCGGAATAGCCAGCTATTGCAAGGAGTTACAACGAAGAGATACGCCGCCTCAAAAGTGCAATTCAGTTCGTAGCGGGATTCACCGATTGGGTGATTATACAGATCAACTGTCATGGTTTATAAAACAGTGGATTAACTTTTATTGCGAGCGCTCAACTGCGGAATCTAGGTTCAACGATTACTATCTGTTAGAATTCTCTTTTTTATTGAATATTCATTAACTTATGTCTCGACTTACTATCTACAGTACCGGCAGCTGTCCTATCTGTGAACAAAGTAAAAAATTATTACAAAAATGGCAAATAGCTTATTCAGAAATACGACTGGACCAGGATTCTTCCGAACATCGTCGTTTTGCCGAACTGACTAATGGCGCTCGCATGGTGCCGCAATTTCTGATCGATGGAAAATGGATCGGTGGTTTTACTGAATTAACCGAAATGCACATGGAAGATGAACTTGATGAATTAATGGAGTCAAATTAATATGGCTGAAAAAATTAAAACTATTTTTCGTATTCTTTTTTATAATCAGGATAAAGTTTACGAACTATATGCTCATGAAGTTAGTCAGGCGAGTATGATGGGATTTATTGAAATTGGTGGGATTATCTTTGGTGAAAGATCGAAACTATTAGTAGATCCGGCTGAAGAAAAGCTTAAATCCGAATTTGGCGATATAAAACACACTTACATACCACACCATTCAATTATTCGTATCGATGAAGTAAATAAGGAAGGAAAAAATAAAATTCATGATACTAATGGCTCCCGGATAAGCGTGTTACCCGGTTCTCAATTCAATCAACCTCCTCACTAACATTGGACATCAGTGTCATCATTCCGACCTACAACAGGGAAAAAACTATTGTCAGGGCGGTTAATTCGGTTGTTAATCAAAGTTCTCCCGTTAATGAAATTATCGTCGTCGATGATGGCTCGAATGACAACACTGTTGAGATTATTCGCCAGCAATTTCCTGCTATAAAACTGGTCCAGCAAGCAAACCAGGGAGTAAGTTCAGCTAGAAATACAGGATTAAAACTGGCCACTTCAAACTGGATAGCTTTGCTCGATTCTGATGATGAATGGTTAACCGATAAAATAAAAATCATACGAGAGCTACAGAAATCTAATCCACAGGAAGTTTTATTTCATTCTGATGAAATCTGGATTCGCAATGGCACACGGGTTAATCCAATGAACAAACATAGCAAATATGGGGGTAATATCTTTCAATACTGTTTACCGCTTTGCGTTATCTCCCCATCTGCTGTTGTCATACAGAGATCTATTTTTGATCAGATAGGCTTGTTTAATGAGAATCTACCAGCCTGTGAGGACTATGATTTATGGTTACGCCTGTGCCATCGTTTCGAAGTATTCTACATCGATCAGCCATTAATAAAAAAATACGGTGGACATGAGGATCAACTGTCCAGAAAATACTGGGGAATGGATCGCTTTCGAATAAAAGCACTGCATGAATTAATCTCTTTACCTTCTTTAAAGGCTGATCAAAAAGAACAGACTATCAACATGCTAGTAAAAAAATTGAGAATTCTGATTAAAGGCGCTCACAAGCATAATAACCAGCAAATATTGGATGAGTTTACGCCACTTTTAGAGGTTTACGAAAACTCAACATGTTAATCTGGGTAACCGCCTTACATTGCGAAGCTAAACCACTGATAGATTTTTACAGACTTAAGAAATCTTCCCAGAAAAACGATTTTGATATCTATCAAAATCAACAAATATTCTGTGTAGTCAGTGGCATAGGTGCAAATAAAATGAGCCGTGCAATAACCTGGGTAAATAAATTGTTCAATGCACAGAAAGACTGTCGCTGGATAAATCTGGGGATAGCAGGACACAAAAATCTCCCAATCGGCACCACTGTTTTAATCAATCAGGCAACACAGGCTGGAAGTAACAAAAGCATTTCCAGCATCACTGAAATCAGTCATGAATTCGAAACCAGACCTGTAATCAGTCAAATAGCTGAAAACACTGACTATGACGAGATTTCGGTATTCGACATGGAAGCTTTCAGCTTTTTTTTAACAGCCCAGGCTTTATCAGCAATCAATTTATGCCAGAGCATCAAAATCATTAGTGACAATAGAGTCAGCCCACCAACTCGTGACAAAGCCTTTATCAGTCAATTGATTGCAAAAAATATGCGGGAGATTGCATTATTCGCAGGTCAGTTAAAGCACGAAGCCTGTTCAAAAACACCTTAACTTTAAGCTTCTGCTTTATTCACTTTTCTGCTATTTTGAGATTTATATTTGTAATCACATAAAATCCATGATCCTGGAAAAATCAGTTGAACGTGAAAAAGATGCGTAACAGATTGATGTGCCTGGTCTAAGCCAGGGATGGCTGTAGGTAGAGCAATGCAGGCGCAATTGCCGGCAAATCAAAAACACCGTAGTCAGCTGATTGGTGAAGACTGTGTTTTTGATTTTATCAGCTACATTAAGGTGTTTCGTAGACTTTCATGATTCAACTGATTTTTCCAGGATTATTTATACCGGGCTGATCTCGGGAATTAATGTGATCCACTACGGTCTCATATCCATTCATTTTTAATTTTAGAGGAATTAGTTTTGCGTTTTTTTATCGGATTATATTTATTATTATCACTGGCATCTGCCAGTGCTGCTGGACTCGAAATCAAAGAACTTCAAAAAGGAGATGGCGCTATTGCCCAGACAGGAGATACGGTTTCAGTTCACTATACCGGCTGGTTAATGAATGGTAAAAAGTTTGATTCAAGTCTTGATCGCAAAAAACCTTTTCAGTTTGAAATCGGTGCAGGACGCGTTATCAAAGGTTGGGAACAGGGCGTTGCCGGTATGCAAGTCGGTGGCAAACGTCAACTCATCATTCCTGCAGAGCTTGCTTATGGGAGTCGGGAAGTCGGTGGTGGACTGATACCGGCCAATTCAACCCTGAAATTTGATATTGAATTACTTTCAATTATTGAACCACCATATACAAATATAAATAATGCTGAACTCAAAAAAATGCTAGGCGAGGGCGTTAAAATATATGACATTCGCCGCGAAGAAGAGTGGAAAAAAACCGGTGTCGTTGCTGGTAGCCGGAAATTAACGCTGTTTGATGCAAAAGGGGGACAGAATATGGATTTCATACCTACTTTTTCCCGGGAAATTAAAAAGGATGAGCCGGTAATTCTTATCTGTAGAACTGGAAATCGCACCAAAATTGCTGCTCAGTATTTTGCTCAGAAACTTGGTTTCACAAAAATCTATAATGTAAAAGAAGGTATTACCAGATGGATAAGCGAAGGTAATCCGGTAGAAAAATTTTAATCTAGAAACCTCTGATTAATATTACTTGATTTAACCTGGAAAAATCAGTTCAGCGTGAAAAGATGCGTAACCCTAGAATCCGCAGTTGGACGAGCTGATTGTGCGTTTGAGGTTGTGTAGATCAAGGCGTAACGACGCGGAATAGCGAGCTATTCCAAGGAGTTACAACGAAGAGATACGCCGCCTCAAACCTGCAATTCAGTTCGTAGCGGGATTCACCGATTGGGTGATTATACACATCAACTGTAATCGTTTATGAAACAGTGGGTTAATCTCTATTGCGAGCGGTCAACTGCGGAATCTAGGTTAAAAAACGATATTTATTAAATAGAAATTTTAAAGTGAGAGAGACTAGTTATGTCTGTTACAGAAAATGCTGTAGATGCAGAACAATATAAATTTACTCAGGAACCTTACTATGAGCCGGTTAGTAATGAGTTAAGTTTATACGAATCTGCTTATGCGGTGCGCATGCCGATGATGATTAAGGGGCCAACCGGTTGCGGTAAGTCACGTTTTATCGAGCACATGGCCTGGAAACTACAAAAACCATTGATCACGGTCGCCTGTAATGAAGATATGACTGCTTCAGATCTGGTAGGGCGTTTTCTACTTGATAAGGATGGTACGAAATGGCAGGACGGTCCATTAACGACAGCGGCGAAAATTGGCGCTATATGTTACCTGGATGAAATTGTTGAAGCTCGTCAGGATACAACTGTGGTTATACATCCTTTGACTGATCATCGACGGAGTTTACCCTTAGATAAAAAAGCTGAGCTAATACAGGCACATCCTGATTTTCAACTGGTTATTTCCTATAACCCCGGTTACCAGAGTTTAATGAAAGATTTAAAACAGTCGACTAAACAACGTTTTGGTGCTCTGGATTTTAATTATCCTGAAGAGAAAATAGAAATTAATATTGTTGCCAGGGAATCCGGTGTGGATGAGACGACAGCAGAAAAATTAGTTCACATAGCACAGCGTGCGCGTAATTTGAAAGGGCATGGGCTGGATGAAGGTATTTCTACTCGACTACTGGTTTATTCAGGGCAGTTAATCGCCGAAGGTGTTGACCCTGTATCAGCCTGTAGCATGACTATGGTGACGCCGTTGACGGATGATTCTGATATGCGCGATACACTGCAGGCTGCAGTAGAAACTTTCTTCGGTTAATTGTCAGCTTGAATCAGCGGGTCTAACTATGTCCATAAAACTTGAAGACTACGAAGAATTTCTGAGCGAAGTAGCACCAGAAATTCGTGAAGTTCTCGATGCGACTTTTCAGGAAGCCTCCCGGGTTATGTCTCCGGCTGGTTTACAGGAATATATGGATGGTGCAAAAAGTCTCTATAATCTGGGGCGTGGTTCCGGTGTGGTAATTTCCTATTTACAGGAAATGCCTCTGGTTGCTAAAGAATGTGGTGAGGATGTGATTGGAGACTGTATTACTGCTGCATTAAAGTTATCCTCAATGACTTCAGCTGAAGTCGTGGCATTATTATTCGGTAGTATGCCAGCCGCTGCTCGTGACCTGGGGGATGCAGCGCTTTTCCGTGGATACTTAACTCTAATTCACCAACTGGCCTCAACCGCTTCACGCGGCTTGCGTCCGATGCTTAATCATATTGATGAGTTACTATCAAAATTAACCTTAAGTGGATTAAGACGATGGGCAAATTTTGGTGCACAGGCATATCGCCGTGATTTTAAAAATCTAACCACCTATTTTAATCTTGAGTCAGCTGATAGTCTGGCAATGTTACAGAAAGAACGACGCGGTATTTTATTTATAAAGACTCAGCGTAAATTAAACTTTTATCTGAGAGCACTGTGGAATCGAGATTTCTTTTTACGTCCGACTGGCGCTGATTTTGCAGATTTTCGACCTTATATAGAACATCGGATTCTACACTTGCCTGATGCACTTGATAATTATGGCGATGTAGCGGGTCTGGAAGTTTATCGTGCAACTGCGGCTCATATGGCTGCACACATGATGTATTCCTGTGCAGCAATTTCAGCTGAGGGATTGAGTCCGGCACAAATGTTTTTTATAGGTTTAATTGAGGATGCAAGGATTGAATATAAAGCAGTAAAAGAATTCCCGGGATTGAAGAAACTTTGGCGATTGCTAATGGAACTGCCTGGTGAAGTGAAACCTGAGCACCCAGCGATGCCTGTGCTGGAAAAATTATCATTGATGCTGCTGGATGATAGGGTTACTTCAAATGATCAGGAATTAAATGCTTTAGCACAAAAATTTCATGCTGAAATAGAAGCAAATCAGGATGATAACAAGTTTTGCTGGTTTCTTGGTCTGCAGGTGTTTAATTTATTTTCTGCCCGTAAAGAAGTACCCAGTTTGCGCATTCTGGAACGCATCGATATTCCCTATCGTGATGATAATCGCTTTGTATGGGAATTTGAAGAATTTAACCTGGGCCTTGAACAGGAATATATACCCGCCAGTCAGCGTCAGCTTAGAAGACAGGTTAGTGTTATTGAAATGGCTAATGAAGTAGATTGTGAACTGGCAGGTGATGATGCTCAGGAAATCTGGACCTGTTCTACCGAGATGCGTCCTTATGAAGATGATTTAACTGAGAATACAAAAAGTTTCAATGAAATGTGGGGAAAAGAACCGGTCTCTGACCCTTTTCATTATCAGGAGTGGGATTATCAGATTCAATTGCACCGCCCTGACTGGGTAACAATTTATGAACGTCGTCCAGGCAAAGCTGACCCTCAGGATATAGATGATATTATTAACGAATATCGACCGGTAGCCCATCGCATAAAACAGATTATAGATCTGTTAACACCAGAAGGTGTACAACGTGTTCGAAATATGGAAGATGGAGATGAAATCGATATCAATGCAGCGATTGATGCGATGATTTCTATTCGTATGGGAGAGCAACCTAACAGCCGGATAAGCATGCGTAATCTATTGAAAAGCCGTGATTTATCTGTTGTTATATTACTCGACCTGTCAGCATCGACTAATGAAAAAATGCAGGGTTCCGATAAAACTGTTTTACAGTTAACTCGTGAAGCAGCTACTCTGGTTTCAACAGCTATAGAAGGCATTGGTGATTCTTTTGCAATACATGGATTTGCCTCTGATGGACGTCATGATGTGCAATATTATCGTATTAAGGATTTTAACCAGCACTTTGGTGATGATGTGAAATCACAGTTATCTGGCATGCAGGGGGGCTTATCGACACGCATGGGAGCAGCGCTTCGTCATGCCGGTTACCATCTGCTGAAACAACAGGAAAAGCGCAAGTTGATTTTACTGGTAACTGATGGTGAACCTGCCGATATCGATGAACGCGATCCACAGCATTTACGCTTTGATACAAAAAAAGCGGTCGAAGAATTATATAGCCATGGTGTTTTAAGTTATTGTTTGACCCTGGATCCACATGCTGATGATTATGTAAAACGAATATTTGGACAGAATCATTATACAGTCATTGATAATGTTGAACGCTTGCCGGAACAGTTACCAACTTTATTTGCCAGTTTGACAGCTTAATACAACAGGGTGAAAAAAATATGAGCCGGGTTGATGGTATGCCCATTTATCAGCAACAGGTCTATATTGTTTTAGCTGCGGATTTCAGGTTAAAACTTTTGCCTGTGAATCGATTACGATTAATTATCAGGAAAATTCTAAAATTCAGCTGAAATAAAAAAACAGCCGGACAAGTCCGGCTGTTTATTAAGCTTTAGTATTGCAGATAGGATTAACGCCTGCTTTTTGCGTTGAAATTCACACCATCATCTTTTTTCTTGTTACTAAATCCAATTGATCCTCGATCAGGGTTATTATTATAGCCTTCATCACCATAGGTGAAACCTTCACTAAAATTCTGCATTTCACCAGGCATGTCTTTAGCAACATTTTTAAATTCATCGCCAACATCGATAGGATTTGGAATTGAAATGGAAGGTGCTTTCCAGCCACCGGGCATTGTGCCAAGCCTGTTCGGGGTGATCATCATATCTTCCCAGGCTTCAGCCATTCCTTCTTTGGGATCAGCGGGATCAAACCATTTACTAGGTCCGCCATTGCGTCCCCACAGGTTATCGTAATCACGGTTCCAGGGAGCACGTCCCCAGCTTCTGTTCCAGGGGCCATTTGCTGGTAGAATATCATCATAATAGCTGCCACGTCCCGGCCAGAAACGCTCACCAAAGCCGCTATTTCCAGTGAAAGGCATGTTATGGTTGTTACCAAATGGGCCATTACGAAATGAATTATTGCCGAATGGACCCTGTCTGAAAAAATTATTATTACGGTTATAGCCATTGTACTGGTTGTAACCATAATAATTCTGATATGGATTCTGGTTAGTATATGGAGCATATTGTCCATAATAGGCAGGATAGCCTTGTGCCTGGACCAACGGGCTCGATACAACGAGAGCAGCCAGACCGGCTAAAAGTAGTGGTTTAAAATTCATCATTATATCGTTAACTCCAGTAATGGCTTCAGTTTACAGAAATATGTCTATCCTCTGTCATACTGCCCATGTGTGTATTGAGCAAGGAGTTTAACCAATATAGCGGATTAAATCAATATAAGTATTTGCTAATATACTTGATAATGCTTTTCGGCTGCCATGACAGTTTGAGTGATTAGCGTTGCTATAGTCATTGGGCCAACACCACCGGGAACGGGAGTATAAGCAGCACAACGATCTTTGATAGCACTTAACTCAATATCTCCGATTCCACCCGGGTGATAACCGGCATCGATTACAACAGCGCCATCTTTTATCCAGTCTCCCTTGATGAGTTCGGGTTGACCGACAGCTCCAACAACGATATCGGCCTGTTTTACCAATGATGGTAAATCTCTGGTGCGCGAATGGCAGATGGTGACAGTTGCATTTTCATTCAGTAGCATCATGGCCATAGGTTTACCTAGAATGGCGCTACGGCCTATGACGACAGCATGCTTACCCGCAATATCAATTTTATATTCTTTTAAAATAGTCATGATTCCTGCCGGTGTAGCAGAACCGAAAGCAAATTCCTGCATCACCATTTTTCCAAAACCCAGAGAAGTAACGCCGTCTACATCTTTGTTAAGCGAAATATTATCGAAACACAGACGTTCATCTATTTGTGCCGGTACAGGATGTTGCAATAAAATTCCATGCACATCAGGGTTATCGTTTAATTTATCAATTTCCGCTATTAATTGTTCTGTACTGATATCTTTATCCAGTACCAGACGAATTGATTCCATGCCGACACGTTTACAGGCATTGCCTTTCATTTTGACATAGGTAGCAGAAGCTGGATCATCTCCCACCAGAATAGTGGCTAGAATCGGTGTAATCCCATTCGTATGCTGTTTTATTTTTTCCACGCGGCTGGCTAATTGTTGTTCAACCTTTGCTGCGAGAGCTTTTCCATCCAGAATAATTGCTGTCATAAAAATACCGAGAGAGTTAAATTAGCAGTAGCTACCCACTGAGTAGTTACAAATTAATGAATATTATATATAGGTAAAGCCAATTGCGCATCGAAAACACACACTGTTTTTTTGATGAATTATGAATTGTCTCTTTTCGGGTAGTTGGTTTTATTATTCAATCATAAATGGTGTAAATTTTATGGTTTCTGAAATATTGTCATTTTTTTGCACTATAGTCTTAAATAATCCTCTAAATTAAAAGGTCAAAGACAAATGATCAGGAAACACTTATTCTCAATGCTTGCGGGTTCAGTTGCATTATTGACTACAACTGCTTCTTTAGCTGTATCTTTTAATTCATTTGATCCCCGTTCAATGGCTATGGGTGGTGCGGGTGTGGCAGTGCCAAACCCGGCAACAGCGCCTTTTTTTAATCCGGCACTGCTTTCTATCGCTAAATCCAAAGATGATTTTGCAATTGAATTTCCAGTTTTTGGAATCAGAGTATACGATCCAGATAACTTTGTAGATGCAATCGATGACTTTGATGATACCGTTGTGGACGATCTGGATGCATCAATCAGTAATTTTGATGCTGTCAGAAACTCTGGGGATAATGCCGCAATAATTGATGCCTTGAATGACGTCTCGGATAATGTTTTAGCGACTAACAATGAAGTATTAAAGCTCAGTGATAAACCATTTCAGTTTGAAGGTGGTCTGGGAATTGTTATAGCGGTTCCGGGAGAAAAGTTTGGAATTGCCGTTACAGCTTCAGGATCTGCCAATATGTCAGGAATTTTAGAGTATGAAGATGCAGAAACTGTGACGACTTTAACGAGTGACCTTGATATCCTGAATGATTGCTATCAATCAAGTTTAAATAACCCATCGTTCGATTTTGCTGCCTGTATTTCAACGGCTTCACTATCTGATTTTATTGATATTTCTGATCCCAACAACCCGGTGATTGATTTTACTGCTGCATCGAATGTATCGGATCCTACCGATATCAATTCTACAGTTAAAGTACTGGGTGTGATTATGGCTGAAGCTGGAGTCACTGTTTCCAGAGAATTTGCTATCAGTAATACCGAAGTGGCTATTGGGCTTACACCCAAAATAGTTAGCGTTACTATACTAGATTATGAAGCAAGTGCGGACGCAGCTGAGTCTGATAAAATTAATGGAGATGACTATACAGCTGATTACAGTGACTTTAATCTGGATGTTGGTGTCGCAATGGATCATAAAAATGGCTGGCGCAGTGGTGTGGTCATTAAGAATATAATCTCTCATGATTATGATGGAATAAATGCAGATCCTACAACAGGGGTAGAAAGCAAAACAGGTAATACAATTTCACTGGAGCCGCAAATTCGAGCTGGGGTATCACATTCAAATGGCTGGAGTACGCTGGCTGTGGATGTTGATATTACTGAAAATAAAGGTCTTGGTCTGGCCAGTGATGATAGCCGATATATTGCTCTGGGTGCAGAATTTAATGCTTTTGACTGGGCTCAACTCAGGGTGGGATATAGAGTCAATACAGCCAATAGTGATCGAAGTGTGATGTCGGCAGGTGTGGGTGTTTCTCCATTCGGTATTCATATGGATTTGGGTGTTTCAGGTAATCAGGATGAAATAGGTGCCGCTTTTCAGCTCGGATTTAGATTTTAGTTGCGTGCCGATAAATACTGAACCGGGACTACTCCAGATGGAGGTGATTGCTGGTGATATTTTTCTACTGTGTAACTGATATAATCTGTCTACATGAGCGATAGTTATAGTAATTCAACACAGTTAATAGAAGTTTGTCCTGTTAAAAAGCAGGATTGTCATTGGCTTTATGAGCTGGCGAATCTTAGACAGGAAAATAGTGAATTAAAGTTACTGGTTACTACTGATAAATTAACGGGATTATATAATTTTCGTTATTTTCAGGATCATTTTGCTAAACAAATGGAATATACCAATCGCACGGGGCGTCCAACCAGTATCATCATGATCGATCTGGATTTTTTTAAAGCGATAAATGATGAGTGGGGACATGAAGCGGGTAATCAATCTTTAAAAGTAGCAGCGAATGTTTTCACTCAGGCTATCCGCTCTTCTGATGTTGTTTGCCGTTATGGCGGTGAAGAGTTTATCGTTATATTACCGCAAACAGCTTTGCCGACAGCCGTCAAAGTTGCAGAAAGGATCAGGCTTTCGCTTGAGCAAACCAGTGTCGAAGTTGAAGGAGGCCAGATTAATTTAACAGCAAGCCTTGGTGTGAATGTTTATCACAGTGATTTGACCACAGGTCTGGAATCATTTATAGATTCAGTGGATCAGTATTTGTATCAGGCCAAGCAGCAGGGTCGAAATCGGGTTTGTCATGCTGATTATGCATCAGTTAAGCGTGGAACTTCTGTGAGTGCTGAAGAAAAAGCGGATCTCTTTGCGTTTAACCAGGATTCCAGGATTAATTCTGACTAAAAGACCTGGAATCTTTTCCAGGCCTTTAACTTTCAAAGGTAGAGTGGCAGACACTAAAAATGAGGTTTATCTTTGGCGTTATTAAAACGTTCAATACTGTTCATGATTTCATTTTTGGCCTCATCAGCATCCTGCCAGCCTTCAATTTTCACCCATTTTCCATCTTCCAGATCTTTATAGTGTTCAAAGAAATGAGAAATAGAATCCAGTAAAGTTCTGGACATTTGACGAACACTACTGATTTCTCTGTAGACTCGAGAAAGGCTATCGATAGGTACTGCCAGGATTTTTGCATCTTCACCTGATTCATCTTCCATTTTCAGCATACCAACCGGACGAACACGGATAACTGAGCCACTGATTAGTGGAACTGGTGTGACAACCAGTACATCTGCAGGATCACCGTCATCGGATAGAGTGTGTGGAATATAGCCATAGTTACAGGGGTAATGCATAGCCGTACCCATGAATCGATCAACAAACATAGCGCCAGTTTCCTTGTCTACTTCGTATTTTACAGGATCACTGTGAGAAGGTATTTCGATGATGACATTAACGTCATTAGGGCAATTTACGCCAGAGTTTACGCGATCTAAATTCATGTTTTATATCCAGTGGTTAGTAGTTTCTTATAGAATGATTTGTAACAGTTTAATTACAGGTTCTTGAATTCCTGTCCAACTTTAAAACCAAAAATTTCAGTCATATTAAGATCTTTGATTAACTGGTCTATTGCCGCTTGTCCCAGATCCCGTTGAACTTCTGCCAGTATCAGGCGAGCTGCATTGCGGTTATAGCCCTGACCGATATAGGCTTGAATTTCTAGTAATTCATAAGCTTTTTCTAGTGTCATAATATAATATATTAATGTTAATCAAAAAACTGAAGATAAATGTTTAAGCGATTATGAATTTCACTTTATATCAGAAGCATATCGATTAACTGAAAAGTTTATATATAGTAACAAAAAAAGGGCTGCATAAGCAGCCCTTCTAAAATACTTAAAAGTTATTTGGTTAAATCTCAAATTCTTCCAGTTTCTTTTCGACCAGTTCACTTTTCATAGTGACATAGATCGGCATACCGTTGTCGTCATAATCAGGATAAGCTTCACCTTTAATCAGCGGGTATAGATACTCTTTACACTTATCAGTAATACCGTAACCATCTTCAGTGATAAAATCCAGTGGCATCATTTTCTCAACATTAGCGACTTCACTTAAAGGTGCTTCGCCAATGCTCCATTTGTAAGGCGTTGATGACTCACGGACCACAGTTGGCATAATTGAGTTTTTACCTTCCAGTGCTTTTTCAACAGCTGCGACGCCCAGAGCATAAGCCTGTTCAACATCAGATTCTGAAGAAAGATGGCGAGCAGCACGCTGTAGATAATCAGCAACAGCCCAGTGAAATTTATAACCCAATGAATCTTTAATCATATTAGCTACGATCGGTGCTGCTCCACCCAGTTGTGCATGTCCGAAAGAGTCACGTGTTCCCTGTTCTGCCAGGAAAGTTCCATCCGGGTAGTGAGCACCTTCAGAAACGACTATGGTGCAATAGCCATGCTCTTTAACTTTGGCGTCAACAGCTGCTGTAAATTTATCTTTATCAAACTCGATTTCAGGGAATAGTGTGATGACAGGAATACCGTAGTCTTCAACAAGTGCACCGGCAGCTGCGATCCAGCCAGCGTGACGACCCATAACTTCAATAACAAAAATCTTGGTTGAAGTAGCAGCCATTGAGCGTACATCATATGATGCTTCAAGAGTTGATACAGCAATGTATTTTGCAACTGAACCGAAACCGGGGCAGTTGTCAGTGATAGGGAGATCGTTATCAACTGTTTTTGGAACGTGTATAGCCTGTACAGGATAGCCCATTTTTTCAGAGAGTTGAGAAACTTTATAACAGGTGTCAGCAGAATCACCACCACCATTGTAAAAAAAGTAACCAATATTATGTGCTTTAAAAATATTGATAAGACGCTCGTATTCGCGTTTATTATCTTCCAGACTCTTTAGTTTGAATCGGCAGGAGCCAAAAGCACCGGAAGGGGTTTTCTTTAAGGCAGCAATTGCTTCGTCAGTTTCTTTTGATGTGTCAATCAATTGCTCAGTTAAAGCACCAATAATTCCGTTTTTTCCTGCTAAAACATTACCAATCTTATCACTGTGCTTACGACAGGTTTCGATGACACCACAGGCTGAACTATTAATTACAGCGGTTACCCCACCTGATTGTGCATAAAATGCATTTTTCTTTGTCATATCTGTATATCTCCTCAATAGAATGACCTTTTTAAAAGGTCAGTATTTTTCAAATTTGTTAAGAATCCTGTTGCTCTGCTCGGGATAACTCATGGTCTGCCTGTAATCTCAGCAGCGATAGGACACAATCCCCTATACTGTCATATTCTGGAATGCTGGTGCCAAACTGCTCGAGATTGCCATAATAAAATTGAGTCCTATACTGACTATCGGCCGTTTTAATAATCACAAAATGGCACTCTCCCTGTTCCCAGTAAAGTGCAGGACATTCAGTTAATTCACGGTCGGCTTTACTTAACCTGGCTTCAACATCGACGATGTGTAGTTCAATATTATCCTTCCCCCAGCGTTCATCCAGGGTGCTTCTCACGATGCTTTTTTCAATCTCTGTGATATCGGGTATAGAACTCATTTATATTTTAGGTGTTGGTTAACAGGGCGGGGAATATACAATAAATGGGGCAGATTTGCATGTCCTTGATTAACGAAAAGGCTGAGTTTTTCACTAAAGACCCGCAAAATCTCTAAAAAAGTTAATGATTCAGGTATAAGCTAATTCAATTGGTTTATATAAAAACCCTACTAGTAGTGGGTTTACAGCTGTGGCAAAATTGGCTATCTGTTATGAGTCGGTGTTAATCCAGGCATTGCTGATACAAATCAAGGCATGATTGACATCTTATCTATACCCTATGGGGTTGTCGGATTTTGGTGATAGTAACTAGGGATTGAATATTTAGTCAGATTTTTTGATCATTTAAGGCGATTAGTGAGCCAGTTTCACTAAAATGATCAGAACATCTGACCAAAATGCCTTCCCGTAGTAGACTCTTCCTGAACCAGGCAAACTCCTGGATGCAAATTTTAACGAGGTGAGTATGAAAATAATTTTATTAGGTGGTCCTGGTGCAGGGAAAGGCACTCAAGCGAACTATATGAAAGAAAAATATGATATACCCCAGATTTCTACTGGAGATATGCTGCGAGCTGCAGTTAAAGCTGGATCTCCAATGGGTGTAGCAGCAAAAAAAGTGATGGATGCAGGTGGACTGGTTTCTGATGAAATTATTCTGGGGCTGATAGATGAACGTATTCAGCAGGATGACTGTGCAAATGGTTTTCTATTTGATGGTTTTCCACGCACGATAGAACAGGCAGAGGCTTTAAAACAGAAAGTAGCCATTGATGCGGTTGTTGAGATAGCCGTAGATGATGCTGAAATAATTAAACGCATGAGTGGTCGTCGGGTACACCCGGCATCAGGTAGAACATATCATGTTGTTTTTAATCCGCCAAAAGAAGAAGGAAAAGATGATGAAACGGGCGAAGATTTGATTCAGAGAGATGATGATCAGGAAGAAACCGTAAAAAAACGTCTGGATGTTTACCATGATCAAACTGAACCGCTGATTGGATATTATACTGATTGGGCAAATTCTGGCGAAGAGGGATCACCAAAATACATAGAAATAAATGGTATAGGAAAGGTAGAAGATATTCGGGATCAAATATTCCAGCAACTAGGGTAAAACATAATAGCCGTGACTGATTTATTAGTACACGGCTTTTTTTTATTAATTTTTTATTAAATAACAGGGCTTAATATGACATCAGGAATAATAATGGCACTAATTTGTGCTTTTGTAGGTATAGCCTACGGGGTTATCTCAATATACAGTGTTTTGGCGAAGCCAATGGGTAATGATGAGATGAAACGCATTGCCGGTGCAATTCAGGAAGGTGCTACTGCCTATCTTGCAAGGCAGTACACCACTATTGGTATTGTAGGCATAATTTTGTTTTTGGTTATAGGTATTTTCCTTGACTGGTATACTGCTTTTGGATTTGCTCTTGGTGCATTTTTTTCTGGTGCTGCCGGTTATATCGGTATGCATGTTTCTGTACGTTCTAATTCAAGAACTGCTGAAGCCGCAAGAGAAGGTATCAACCCTGCTCTGGCTATTGCTTTTAAGGGTGGTGCCATCACAGGAATGCTGGTAGTCGGTCTGGGGCTTTTAGGGGTAGCTGGTTATTACGCAATTTTAAATCTTATTGGGGCACCTCATCCCTTACATGCCATGATCGGTTTAGCATTCGGTGGATCATTAATTTCTATCTTTGCCCGTTTAGGTGGTGGTATTTTTACCAAGGGTGCTGATGTAGGCGCAGATATCGTGGGTAAAGTGGAAGCAGGGATTCCTGAAGATGATCCACGTAACCCTGCTGTTATCGCTGATAACGTGGGTGATAATGTCGGTGACTGTGCGGGTATGGCAGCTGATTTATTTGAAACTTATGCTGTAACCATTATTGCTACCATGATTCTGGGTGGGCTTGTTTTCGTTAACAGCAGTGCTGCTAATCTGGATCTGGCAATAACTTATCCTCTGGTTTTAGGTGGAATATCGATTATCTGTTCTGTCATTGGTACGTTCTTTGTCAAGTATCATGAAGGTGGAAAAATCATGACAGCACTTTATAAGGCTACAGGTATTTCTGCGATTTTATCTGCTGTTGGTTTTTATTTTATAACCAATTCTATGATGGCTAATAATGGGCTGTACTCAACTAATGCTTTATTTGGAGCCGCTTTAATTGGTCTGGTTCTTACGGTAGCAATGATCATTATCACTGAATACTACACTGCGACTGAATATGCTCCAGTACGTCGTATTGCTGAAGCATCTAAAACTGGTGATGGGACTAATGTTATCGCCGGGCTGGGTATTTCTATGCGTTCAACTGCATTGCCTGTTCTAGCGGTTTGTATTTCAATCTGGGGTGCACATCATCTGGCAGGTTTATATGGTATCGCAATCGCAGCAACAGCCATGCTTTCAATGACAGGTATTGTGGTAGCACTAGATGCCTATGGTCCAATTACTGATAATGCAGGTGGTATTGCGGAAATGTCCGAATTACCTGAAGAAGTTCGTAATACAACTGACGCACTGGATGCGGTTGGGAATACGACTAAGGCGGTTACCAAAGGTTATGCGATCGGTTCAGCCGGTCTTGCTACACTGGTGCTATTTGCTGATTACACAAGTTCACTGGAAAGTGCTGGCAAAACGGTTAGTTTTGATCTATCCAATCATATGGTTATCATTGGTCTGTTTATCGGCGGTATGATTCCTTATCTGTTTGGTGCGATGGCAATGGAAGCTGTAGGTCGAGCAGCTGGCGGTATTGTTGACGAGGTGCGTCGTCAGTTCAAAGAAATGCCTGGTATTATGGACCGTACAGAAAAGCCTGATTATTCAAAAGCGGTTGATATGTTAACCCGTGCGGCGATTAAGGAAATGATAGTACCTTCATTACTGCCGGTTGCTGTGCCAATTATTGTTGGTTTAACTTTAGGTGCTGAAGCTCTGGGTGGTATGTTAATTGGTACGATAGTTACAGGACTATTTGTTGCCATATCTATGACTACTGGTGGTGGTGCATGGGATAATGCGAAGAAATATATCGAAGATGGTCATTTTGGTGGTAAAGGTTCTGCTACTCATAAAGCAGCGGTAACTGGTGATACAGTAGGTGATCCATACAAAGATACTGCGGGACCTGCAATCAATCCATTGATCAAAATTATCAATATTGTTGCATTGATGATGATACCTTTACTGTAATAAAGGTTTCTCTTTGAAAAAAGCCTGCTTTTGCAGGCTTTTTTTTGGGCTGAAAATATTGCCTGTGATAAAAAATCTGAAAAATCAGTGTTACAAATATATTTTTGATTTAAATATAAGTTGATCAATGGTTTAATAGTACTCGCATTAAAAATTACCAATACCCCCTGTATATGACAATCCTTCCGGACATCATTAACTGATGGCCTATAGAGAACAGTTAAAAGATAATTACTCTGAGACCAGGCTGATTCAACGCCGATTAATTCTCTCAGCAGTCATCGTATTGGTGTTGATGTTAATTGTATTAGGTCGTCTCTATGTTTTGCAGGTTGTGGAGCATGATTATTTTTCTACACTGTCTAACTCCAATCGGGTTCGTATTAAAGCCCTGCCACCCACTCGTGGCTTAATTTATGATCGAAATGGTGTGGTACTGGCTGATAATTTGCCGGCTTATCGGCTGGAGATTATTCGTGAGCAGGTTGACGATCTGGATGATACTTTAAAACGTCTATCACAGTATGTTGAAATTTCGCCCCAGCAAATTAAAAAATTTCATCAGGCATCCCGTCGACGTCGACCTTTCGAGTCAGTGCCGCTGTTACTGAACTTAACTGATGAAGAACTGGCTCATCTTGCCGTAAACTTACATAAATTTCAGGGTGTTGAAATTAACGCTCGTCTAACTCGTAACTATCCACTCGGTAAACACGCAGTTCATGCTCTGGGTTATGTAGGCAGGATTGATATAAAAGATTTGAATAATCTGGATGAAGCTAATTATGCAGGGACGACATATATTGGAAAACTGGGACTTGAAAAATATTATGAGAATGATTTGCATGGTGAAGTAGGATTTCAGCGAGTAGAAGTAAATGCCTCGGGAAGAACATTACGGGTGCTCGATGAAGATCCACCGCTTTCTGGTCATAATTTGCACTTAACGATTGATTCAGATTTACAGAAACTGGCTGAAGATATGTTTAAAAATGAGAGTGGATCTGTGGTCGCTCTTGATCCAAATAATGGTGAGATCCTGGCATTAGTGAGTATGCCAAGTTTTGATCCCAATCTATTTGTAAATGGTATCAGCGTTAAAGATTATAAAGCTTTAAGAGACCCTAAACTCAGACCATTATTTAACCGTGCACTTACAGGGCAATATCCTCCAGGATCAACAACTAAGCCTTTTTTCGGACTTGCAGGTCTGGAATATAGTGTCATAGGACATAAACAGAATATTTTCTGTGGCGGCTATTATTTGCTACCCAATGAGGAACGAAAATATCGGGACTGGAAGAAGCGTGGGCATGGTAATACGAATCTGGAAAAAGCCATTACCGAGTCCTGTGATGTTTACTTTTATAGTCTGGCCTATAGTCTGGGTATTGACCGAATGTCTGAGTTTATGAAGCAGTTTGGTTTTGGTAGTCGAACCGGCGTAGATAGCACCAGTGAACAAGCTGGTAATATGCCATCAAGAGAATGGAAACGTCGTGCCCGGGGAATGCCCTGGTTTCCGGGGGAAACATTAATTACGGGGATTGGTCAGGGTGCGGTACTGGTTACCCCGTTGCAATTAGCCAGTGCGACTGGTGCCCTGGCGTTGAAGGGCAAACGCTTCAAACCTCATCTGGTAAAATCCATTGAGTATCCTGCCGAAAGTATTGAACAAAGTATTGCTCCAGTTATATCCGGTAATTATCAGTTAAAAAAAGAAATAAACTGGCAGCACGTAGTCAGTGGCATGCGTAAAGTCGTGCATGATATTCATGGAACTGCTCATCGAATTGCAAAGGGTTTGACTTATGACATAGCTGGTAAAACAGGAACAGCACAGGTATTTGGTATAGCACAAGATGAAGAATATAAAGAGAGTAAAGTGACTAAGAAACTACGGGATCATGCTCTGTTTATAGCCTATGCACCTGTTGAAAACCCAAAAATTGCGGTAGCAGTTATTGTTGAAAATGGTGGTCATGGTAGTTCAGTTGCTGCACCAATCGCACGTAAAATGATGGATGCTTATCTCTTGCAGGATAAGTCATATGATGCGGATAGTGTACGGAAAGCGAAAGATGATCAGGAGATTGAGTGATGGATAGAGTAGTGGATGGAGAACAATTATCTGTTTCCCAGCGTATTCTGGATGCTTTCCGCTTAGACCCTGCTTTGATGACGCTTTTGTTTATACTGGTGTCATTCGGCTTATTGACTTTGTTTAGTGCCAGCGGCAGTAATATGGACTTAATGATTCGTCAATTAGCTCGACTTGGGCTTGCTGGTGTTTTAATGGTTGTTGTCGCGAATGTTTCTATCAGAGTTCTGAAAAAGTTTTCAATAGGTTTTTATCTGGCGGGTGTGCTGATGCTGGTTGGTGTAATTGCTTTTGGTGAAGTCGGTAAAGGTGCTCAACGCTGGTTAGATCTGGGATTTATTCGTTTTCAGCCTTCCGAATTTATGAAGCTGGCAATGCCAATGATGGTTGCATCATATCTGTCGAATAAGGTGCTTCCAGTTGGCTGGAAAGATTTGGTGATTTCGGCTGGCCTGGTACTGGTACCAGTTTTGCTAATTGCCAAGCAACCTGATTTAGGTACTTCTATACTCGTTGCCAGTGCTGGATTTTTTGTGCTTTTTCTAGCGGGTGTACGCTGGAAAATTTTTATGATCCTGGGTGTCCTGTTTTCAATGATGGCCCCTTTAATCTGGAAGTTTGCCTTGCATGATTATCAGCGAGGCCGGATTTTAACCATGTTAAATCCTGAAAATGATCCTTTGGGATCGGGATATCATATTATTCAATCGAAAATAGCGATTGGATCTGGTGGCTTATATGGTAAAGGTTGGTTAAATGGGACTCAATCTCAACTGGATTTTTTACCGGAACGATCGACCGATTTTATCTTTTCAGTTTTTGGTGAGGAGTTTGGTCTCTTTGGCGCTATTTTAATCGTGTTTTTATATCTGATGATTATTTATCGGGGCTTATATATTGCTGCAATTTCAGAAGATACATACGGTCGTTTACTGGCTGGAGCACTAAGCCTGACTTTTTTTGTCTATCTGTTTGTTAATACAGGTATGGTCACCGGCTTACTTCCGGTTGTAGGTGTACCACTACCACTGGTGAGTTATGGCGGAACATCAATGGTTACTTTAATGATTGGATTTGGCATGATAATGGCCATCAGATCATCAAAAAGATTTTTAAGGTAAGGTAAAAAGATGAAAAAAATAATATTTCAATTTCCACTGCTGCTACTTGGCATATGGTCTTTTTCAGTTCAGGCCGTGAAATTGAATGAAGGAGATTACCGATACCGTGAAGATGTAGAGTCCTTTATTGAAAGAGTGGCGGCAAAAAGTGATTATAGTGAGCAACAACTGATTGATTTATTTTCTAAAGCAAAACAGCAAGGTCATTTATTTGAATTAATGGATAAACCCGCTGAGAAAAAACTGGAATGGCATCAGTACCGGAAAATATTTATTACCAAAAAGAGGATTAATCAGGGTATTGAGTTCTGGAAAAAAAACCAGAAGTTACTGGAAAAAGTCGAAAAGAAATATAAAGTGCCAGCTGAAATTGTAATTTCTATTGTGGGTATTGAAACTTTTTATGGTGTTTATAAAGGTAAGGCTCCTGTATTCGATACGCTGGTTACGTTTGCATTTGATTATCCCAAGCGTGCCAGATTCTTTACCAATGAATTAGAAGAGTTTTTAATACTGTCAGCGAAACAGAAATTTAAAGTGAGAGAAATTAAGGGCTCTTATGCTGGCGCTATGGGTATGCCTCAATTTATATCTTCCAGTTATAGAAATTATGCAGTAGATTTTAATGAAGATGGCCAGGCTAACTTATTTGATAGTATTCCGGATATTTTAGGCAGTGTTGCAAACTATTTTAAATCTCATGGCTGGCAGGAAGGTGAAGCAATTGCTTATCCGTTAAAATTGGCTGAAAAGAATAAACTGGCTAATATTGAAATTGGAGTAAAACCATCTCAAGCCTGGAAAACTCTGAAAGATTCGGGATTCAGTTCAGAAGCGGACATTAAAGATGAAACGCCAGTAGCCTTAATAAAGCTGCAACAGGCTAAACAGGCTGACTATTGGGCCGGGTTGAAAAACTTTTATGTCATTACTCGCTATAACCATAGTGAAATGTATGCGATGGCCGTTTATCAGTTAAGTCAGGAAATAAAATCCGGCATGAAATTGTAATGCTTTTAAGTCGATTACTGATTATTTGTATGGTGTTGACGTTTTTGTCAGCCTGTACTTTTGGGGTGCCTGTCGGTAGTCAAAAGATAAACACAACAAAACCTTTAGCTAAATCTAAACTGGGTAATCCATCATCCTATATTGTTATGGGAAAACGATATTATGTCATGGATTCATCTGATGGCTTTAAGCAACGCGGTATTGCTTCCTGGTATGGTCCTGATTTTCATGGAAAAAAAACATCCAGTGGTGACATATATAATATGCATGCATTGACTGCTGCACATAAAACTTTACCTATTCCTGTGTATGTTAAAGTAACAAATCTTGAAAATGGAAAGACTGCTGTTGTGCTGGTAAATGATCGCGGGCCATTTGTTGACGGTCGTATCATCGATCTTTCTCATGCGGCAGCAAAAAAGTTAGGGGTGATCGGACCGGGTACTGCTGAAGTTGAAATTGTGGCTCTGAATTCTTCTGGAAAAGCTTCTTTAGAGCCTGTTCGAGCTATTCCATTGAAAAACCAGCAGAATGAAACTGACAGTATGTTTATTCAACTGGGTTCTTTCAGTAGCGAAGAAAATGCGAGAAAGATGTTTACAGAACTCAAAAATAATAATGAGGGTGGTTTGATATTAAAAAAAGTAACAACTGGATCAGGCGTTTTCTTCAGAGTTCAACAAGGGCCATTCCTGGATTTGAATGAAGCGAATGCTATTAAGAAAAGACTCGCAAATAAAGGTTACAGCAATACTCGCATTATTATTGATAGTATTCCTTAGCCTTAAAGAAACTCTAAGCAATTCATGATTATTTAATTTCAATGTGAAGTCATGAATTCTGATGAGGGATACAAAATCTCATAAAAAAACCAGGGATATTTTTTACAAGATAACTGTCTTATAGCCTTTTAGACTTTCGCAATTGAATTGATTTTTCTAGGTTAAAGTGTTCTTTTCATTCTCAGCTCATGTACAATTAGCGACAGATCCACCTCAATTTAAAATTTTAGTTATATCTATCTATGTTAGTTATTCGATTATTTACGCTTGTCTTCCTGTTTCTGCTAAGCCAGTCATTATTCGCGGCTGCTAAACCTATTCCAGCTGCGCCTGAAATAGCGGCCAGCAGTTATATTCTGATGGATTTTAATAGTGGTAAAATCCTGGCAGAAAAAAATGCAGATAAGATGGTTGAACCAGCTAGTATCACTAAGCTGATGACGGCTTATCTGGTTGATAAAGCCTTACAGGCAGGTGATATCAATCTAAGCGATGAAGTAACCATTAGTGAAAAAGCCTGGCGTATGAAAGGTTCCAAGATGTTTATTGAAGTTGGTAAACAGGTCACTGTCGATAAATTGATCAAAGGTATGATTATTCAATCAGGTAATGATGCGACAGTTGCATTAGCTGAGCATGTGGCAGGCTCTGAAAAAGCATTTGCTGAATATATGAATCACCAGGCTGGTTTATTAGGTATGAAAAATAGCCAGTTTAAAAATTCTACCGGTTGGCCACATAAAGATCATTATAGTACCGCGCGCGATATTGCTATTTTAAGTCGGGCTATAATTCAGGATTACCCTGATTCTTACCGTCTGTATAGTGAAAAAGAGTATACCTATAATAAAATTCGACAGATTAATCGTAATAGACTGTTATGGCGAGATGACTCAGTTGATGGTTTAAAAACAGGTCATACAGAAGCCGCTGGCTATTGCCTGGCAAGCTCTGCCAAAAAGGATGACATGCGTTTAATTGCTGTCGTACTGGGTACTAAATCGGATAAAGCCAGAACTCAAAATAGCCAGACATTGCTTAATTATGGTTTTAGATTTTTTGAATCAAATCGCCTGTATCAGGCAAACCAGGCATTGAAAAATACAAGGATCTGGTATGGTGAACAGGATGAAGTTGCGCTGGGTGTAGCCAAAGATATTTTTGTTACTATTGCCAGAGGTCGTTACAAAGACCTTGATGCCGCTGTTGAAATTGATCCTAAAATTTCAGCACCTGTGGCTTTAGGGCAGGAATTAGGCAAACTGGTCGTTAAACTGGATAATGAAATTATTGTTGAGGAACCTCTGGTTGCGATTCATGCAGTAAAGGATGGTGGAATTGTGAAAAAAGCCATAGACAGTATCAAGGTTTTCTTTGAATAATCATCATTACCTGATGAGTCATTTCGGTTGATTCTCATTTTTAGATAAGAGGAATAACATGTCAAATTTAGTGTATTTAAACGGTGAATTTGTAGCAGCTGATCAAGCTTCGGTTTCTGTGCTGGATCGAGGGTTTATGTTTGGTGATGGAGTGTATGAGGTTATTCCTGTTTATTCCGGTAAAGTTTTTGCAGCTCAGAATCATCTTAAACGGTTGCAGCGTAGCCTTGATGCTGTGGATATTGCCAACCCTTTAGATGAACAGGGGTGGCAAAAAATCATGGATCAACTGGTTGAAAAAAATACAGCTGATCAGGATGCTATGATTTATCTGCAGGTGACTCGCGGAGTTATGTCTAAGCGAGATCATCTGTATACCAGGGATATGCAGCCTTCTGTTTTGATTATGTGTCAGCCACTGCATTATCAGGTTCAGGATAACAATACCAAAGGTATCAAAGTAGTTACCAAAGAGGATAACCGTTGGGCAGATTGTTTTATCAAATCGATAAACCTATTACCGAATATCATGCTCAAGCAATATGCAGCAGATCATGATGCTGTTGAATCAATTCTGATTCGAGATGGTTATGCTATTGAGGGTTCTGCGAGTAACCTGTTTATCGTTAAGGACGATATTATTCGTACGCCTCCGATAAGTCGGCATATGCTGGGTGGAATAACTCGTGAAGTTATTTTGCAAATTTGTAAAGATGAAAAAATAGTTGCCAGAGAAATAGCTATTACTGAAGATGAATTACATGATGCTGATGAAATCTGGATTACTTCTTCAACCAAAGAAATTGTACCGGTGACAATTCTTAATCAACATAAAGTCGGTCAAGGTGTGGTTGGTCCTAAGTGGCTACAGATAATTGATCTCTATCAAAAATTTAAACAATCCTTTATACAGTCTTAAGATGTCTGACTCTTCTAAACAAAATCCTTTAGCCGCTTTTCAGCAGGAAGAACAGCAAATCATGGAATTTCCCTGTGAATTTCCTCTTAAAGTATTTGGCCTGAATAAACCTGAGTTTGAATCAATTGTGTTAGATCTGGTGAGTGCTCATTGTGATGATGATACCCAGTTCAGGGTAATCAGGAGAGAGAGCAAAAAAGGAAAGTATCAATCTCTAACTGTGACATTTATTGCTCAAAGTCGCGCTCAAATGGATGATATATACCAGTCACTGACTGACTCTGAGCATGTCGTCATGTCATTGTGAGCTTATAACCACTGATGGCGATTATACGTCCAGTAATTAAAAATCTGGGGCTAACCGACTATGAACCGGTCTGGCAATCGATGAAGCAGTTTACTATGCAGAGAGATGCTGAAACGGTTGATGAGCTATGGGTAACAGAACACTTTCCTGTCTATACGCAAGGATTGAATGGACGAAAGGAAAATTTACTGGCTACATCAGATATCCCTGTCGTTCAGGTTGATCGAGGTGGTCAGGTTACCTATCACGGGCCGGGTCAACTGGTTATTTACTGTCTTCTGGATATTAATCGTCTGAATATTGGTATTCGCCAGCTAGTCAGTAATATTGAAATCTCTATCATTAATTTACTCAAGGATTATCAGCTTGAAGCTTATGCTAAAAGAGATGCTCCCGGGGTTTATATCGGGCAGGCCAAGATAGCCGCTCTGGGCTTACGTATACGCAAAGGTTATTGCTATCATGGCCTGAGTTTTAATATGGATATGGATTTGACTCCCTTTTCAGGTATAAATCCATGCGGATTTAAAGGATTGAAAGTTACTCACTTAGCGGATCATATACAAAATTTTTCAACAGAACAGGTCACCGAACAACTCTGTTCACATTTAATTAGTGGTATGGGTTATGAGTAATAAATCTAAAGTTGAGCAAGGCGTTAAATTAAAGGGTGCAGATAAGGTTGCCAGAATTCCGATTAAAGTGATTCCAGGTGGAAAGTTGCAACGCAAACCTTCCTGGATAAGAGCAAAAGCACCTACCAGTGATCTGGTAAAGCAATTAAAAGGAACCTTACGCGAAAATAATCTTTTTACGGTCTGTGAAGAAGCTGCCTGTCCGAATCTGGGAGAATGCTTTTCGAAAGGTACAGCGACTTTCATGATTATGGGGGATATCTGTACCCGGCGTTGTCCTTTCTGTGATGTCGGACATGGGCGGCCTAACCCTCTGGATGAAAATGAACCTTATAATGTCGCTAAAACTATACAAAATATGAAATTACGATATGTCGTACTTACTTCAGTAGATCGTGATGACTTGCGTGATGGCGGGGCGATGCATTTTGTTAACTGTATTACCGAGATACGACGTTTAAACCCTCATATTAAAATTGAAATTCTGACACCTGACTTTCGTGGAAGAATGGATATAGCACTGGATATTTTGACGCAGGCTCCTCCTGATATCTTTAATCATAATTTAGAGTCTATCCCCCGTTTGTATAAAAAAATACGTCCTGGCGCTGATTATATGTGGTCACTGGAGTTATTACAGAATTTTAAACAGTTATATCCTGAAGTACCGACAAAATCCGGCATCATGCTGGGATTGGGTGAAGAATTGGATGAAGTTGAACAGGTATTAAGTGATATGCGTGCCCATGATGTTAATATGTTGACGCTGGGTCAATATTTACAACCAAGTCGTGATCATTTAGCAGTAGAAAGGTATGTGACACCAGATGAATTCAAGCAACTGGAAAAACTGGCATATGATCTGGGATTTGATCAGGTTGCCAGTGGACCAATGGTACGTTCCTCATATCATGCGGATTTACAGGCCAGTGATATTTTGAATACTTAATATATAGGTTTTTAGATTGTATGTTTTTCTGATTAAACTATAAAATACCCTGATTTTAATAAGGTACCTCTGATTAATTCTGCCAGATTTCTGGCTAAGAGATTAGCTGCTGGCTTGCACAGAGTTTATGCTTTAGTAGAAATGTTCTGATTTGTCTGGAAGTGAGTGGTAATCGTAGTCCTGTTGCGACGATTTTCGGTACGAATCGGGGGGATTTCAGCCAGTATATGAAATTCATCAATTGATCAGAGTTTCCTGGGTTTTTACACATCAACTGTCATGGTTTATGAAACAGTGGATTAACCTCTATTGCGAGCGGTCAACTGCGGAATCCAGGTTAAACCTGGAATCCGCAGTTGGACGAGTTGATTGTGCGTTTGAGGTGGTGTAGGTCAAGGCGTAACGACGCGGAATAGCCAGCTATTGCAAGGCGTTACAACGAAGAGATACGCCGCCTCAAACGTGCAATTCAGTTCGTAGTGGGATGCACTGATTGAGTGATTGTACACATCAACTGTCATGGTTTATGAAACAGTGGATTAACCTCTATTACGAGCGGTCAACTGCGGAATCCAGGTTAAATAATAACGTTATAAACAGGAGAATATATGAGTATCAGGAACAACCCCCTTTGGTTTATTTTATTCTTAGTGGCTGGTTTTATCCTTCCGGTCACAAGTTATGCATCTGCAACGGGTGAAAGACTTGACCTGACTGACCATTGGGTAGGCTATGCTTCTCTTACAATTTTTGCACTTGCTTATTTACTGGTTATGGCAGAAGAATTTATGCACTTGCGTAAATCAAAACCGGTAATTCTGGCAGCAGGCATTATCTGGATTCTGGTTGCATTTGTTTATTCTCAACATGGTGATACACATACAGCTGAAATAGCTATTCGTCATAATATTCTCGAATATTCAGAGTTGTTTTTATTCCTGCTGGTCGCTATGACTTATATCAATGCGATGGAAGAGCGTCTGGTATTTGATGCACTTAAATCCTGGCTTGTGAGTAAAGGTTTTACCTTACGCCAGTTATTCTGGATAACTGGGATCATCGCTTTTTTTCTATCTCCGATAGCCGATAATCTGACCACCGCTTTGTTAATGTGTGCTGTGGTCATGTCTGTAGGGGGAGATAATAAAAAATTCATTCTTTTAAGCTGTATTAATATTGTCGTTGCTGCCAATGCCGGGGGAGCGTTTAGCCCATTTGGGGATATTACGACCTTGATGGTCTGGCAAAAGGGCTTAATTGACTTCTGGACTTTCTTTAAACTGTTTATTCCATCAGTGGTTAATTTTGTCGTACCCGCAGCGATTATGTCTTTTGCCGTATCCTCTGATAAACCGGATGTAAAAGATGAAGCTGTAGAAATGAGAAAAGGCGCAATAGTGATCGTAGTCTTATTCATCTTGACCATCATCACAGCTGTTAGCTTCCATAACTTTATGCATTTACCCCCTGTAGCAGGCATGATGACTGGCCTAAGTTATCTGATGATTTTTTCGTTTTACCTGAAGAAAGTAGGCAAGGGTAAAAAGCGCGCGTATCTGGAAGAGTCTCCAGGTAGTAGTGTTTCTTCTCACAGTGACACCATGTTTGATGATAATTATGATATTTTTAATAAAGTAAAAAGAGCTGAATGGGATACCCTGTTTTTCTTTTATGGAGTCATTCTTTGTGTAGGCGGACTGGGCTTAATGGGATACCTGGCGTTGGCATCAGAATTTATGTATGTCGATCTTGGTGCAACAACTGCTAATGTGATGGTTGGCCTATTATCAGCCATTGTCGATAATATTCCAGTTATGTTTGCGATCTTGACGATGAGTCCAGAAATGGCCCAGGGTCAATGGTTGCTGGCAACCTTAACTGCGGGTGTTGGTGGTAGTATGTTATCAATTGGTTCCGCTGCTGGTGTTGCTCTGATGGGACAGGCCAGAGGTTACTATACTTTTTTTGGCCACTTAAAATGGTTGCCTGTTATTGCACTGGGTTATGCAGCTAGTATTTATACCCACTTTTTAGTTAACGCTTCACTTTTTTAGACAATTTATCTGTCTCTAAAAAGCCGCGTTTATCGCGGCTTTTTTTGAACCTGGAAAAATCAGTTGAATCATGAAAGTCTACGTAACCCTAGTGTACTGTCCTAAACTGTATGCAGGTTATAGCGAGACGGGAAATAGTCATATGCAAGGCGTCATCCGCAGGGAATGGCATGCCCTTTTCAAGGATG
>JBNKKI010000051.1:0-40286 GCA_050291745.1 Gammaproteobacteria bacterium
TTTTATAGTGGAGTTGCCGATGGGGTACAAATTCAAGTAGCTGCAATTGGAGAAACAGATGAGGAAACAAAATATATTTCCTGGGTAAATGGAACGTCAACAATAGAGGGAGGAACACATGTTGAAGGGTTAAAGTTGGCACTCAATGAAGCTGGCTGGAATCCGAGATTAGCTTTAATTCAAGTGATAATGCATGATCCAAGGTATGCCGGCCCATCCAAGGACGCATTAAGAAGCATAGATGTAAAAGATGAAGTCAAAGAATGTTTATCAAAATTACTTATTGATTTTGGAAATAAACATGCCGAACAATGGCCTTGAAAGAAGTCGCGGATTAACTGGTGGAGATTTAACCTGACCTGGATTCTTTTTGTATTCTATTTAAGAGTTCATAGCATAAGAAATTTGTTGTTATCTTTTGTAATTTATTTTGAAATAAGTTAAAGAATTAAGCTTCATTTCAAAAAATAAAAAAAGCCACCTTGGTTCAGATGGCTTTTATTATGAAAGGTAAGATTGTGTTTTTACTTAATATTTCTTCGTCTTGAAAGTAAAGCTAATCCAAAACCTATAAGTGCAAGAGTTGATGGTTCGGGAATAGCAGATCCGTTAAATTCATCAACATGGCTCATACGATCAATACTTATATTTTGAATAGAAAAGTCGACTCCAATAACAGAAAAATCAACCACACCCCAATCAAGATCACCTATGTTCTCGAATAAGTAATGAGATTCCAGGGTAGTACCGCCTGTACCAAGCTTAATTAAAAAGAAATTAGGTGAAGTTGAAAACGCACTTGCATAGACATCGTCTTCATTATCAAGTAAAGCCCAATCAGATCCGCCTGAGTTGTATTTTTTGGAAAGGCTCACGTCAAAGCCTAGAATTGACTCTACCCACGCTTCTTCTGCGGCATCACCGCTGTTTGTTAAGGTAGTACTGGCTCTAAAGAGGTCAATTCCGCCTACATCAGTCATTGCCAAAGACCAGACCGGACCAGGGATAACTAAAGCAACCAAAATAATAATGATATTTAAATGTTTCATGACTAAAAATATCCGATGAAATTCAACATGATTAAAACAATGCATATAATATACCATTAGCTTTAAGTTATTGTTATATACACAAATTTTTAAGAACACCTAATAACTGTCAAATTTCTTTACATGCAAATAAACAAAACTGTAAATAATATTGACACCTATTTAATAGTGACTGATATATTTCGACCTGCACCCTGTTTCTGATTCGAGCTGAGTCGTTCGATAGTCACGTATATCCAGTTACTTTGAATCTTTCGTGACCTCTTGATTTTTTTTCATTAAGTCTAAGGTTCCCCCTTTTCTCCGTGTGATTTCGGGCGCTAACTGTTTAAGGAAATTACCGTGCTAAAAGAAAAGAAAGCTCTTCTATTAGATATGAATAGTACATTTATGTTTGAGGAAGACAGATTTGGTGAAAACGAAGACTTCTCTACATATTATAAGAAGATTGGCGGTTCTCTTAAAAAGAAAGAACTGAACCACATTATTATGTCTGCTTATAAATATCTGGATATTATGATGAAGCGGGTCGGACTTAAGTAACTTATTGATTCTATGGACTTATTGTCCATATATCCCTATGATTTAAGCCTTAAAGGGCCCATTTAACAGGGAAAAAACATACTTTAAGGAAAAACCCGAAGAAAAAACCGGGTCAGAGAGCAATACTTTCTAACATTATAAGAAATTATTATCTGACTCGTGAGTATCAAAAGTATCTAGGGGGCACTTGTTGATTTGTTTGCGGCATTGTGACTTCTTTTAGCTGTTGAAAAGAAGTTACTCGCACGCGTACTCGCCAGTCGCTACGAAGCAAGGAAAATATTTGCGTGTGAAAAAATGCTCCGGAAGTTGCTGTGACTGGTAGTAAATAGAGGTAAAAACAGACAGGGAAAAACCGGGTCAGATAAGGTTCTAACAGTTGCTGTAGTCACAAACGCTCAATGAGCATCAATTGCTTTGTTATTATAGTAGTAAATACTTTACCATTCTTATCGAGTAAGGTTCCTCAATCCATCGATAGTTAGATATGCGTAAAAGGGGATGGAGAGATTAAAAAATGAGCAATTATATGAATTGGTTAAAATTTAATCCCTCCGTCCTCTTTCTCCCGGTAATTAGAAATACAATCCCCGAGAGATTTTGTTGAATGAGCTATTGAGAGATCAGGTCTTGATTCGAGTGCTTGGTTGGGCATCTGAGTGGTGATGTCACAACTTATTACATAAACCGATCACGCTGCTTTCGCATACCATCTAAAATGGCTATCAAAGTTGCTTCTGGAAATCCAGGAGGTATCTGTGGCTCAATTTTGCTAATGACTTCATCCACCCTGTTCATCATTTGATCAATGATAGTCTTAGCAGCTTTTTGGTTAAAACCTATATGCTTCGCTGTGCTAATAAAATGTCGAGACTAGATCTTATCCCAGTGATAATGACGATTCTTTCCAGTCAGTGCCATCGCCAGTTTGATTTTTTTTAGCTTCTAACTGTCTGCTCACTAATAGTGGGTAGGCTGACATAATGTCATACAAAGGCGTCATACGGTAACGACCATCGGGCTCAATAAATATGCTGGAATTTTTTGCATGACCATCAATTGCCGCTAACAGCCAGAATAGTACCTGAGCTTTGAAGAACATCTCCCGATCCAATTTTGATGCTTTCGATTGCCTGGAATAACTAGGGGCAGCTACAAATTAAATCCTGATTACCTGAAGACCCTACTTGAACCTAGAAAAATCAGTTGAATCATGAAAGTCTACGTAACACCTTAATGCACCTGATAAAATCAAAAACACACTCTTCACCAATCAGGTGACTACGGTGTTTTTGATATTCCGGCAATTGCTCCTGCATTGCTCTAACTACAGCCATCCCTGGCTTAGACCAGGCACATCAATCTGTTACGCATCTTTTTCACGCTCAACTGCGGAATCTAGGATACTGACCTGAATGAACAGCTGTGGTTGACCGGATGTTTACAGCGTAGCTGCTATTCATCGGTTCTTAAAATTAGGCTTCAATCAAAATGTAAAGCAAGCTTGACATATGAAAGCTCCTGAACTAGGCTTACAAATGTAAAACAACCTTTACTTATTTGGAGGCTACCGTGGCTCATTCAGAAAACTCAAACTCTTTCGTGTACATACTAAAGGTGACGGCTGGCCTCATCATTATCGGTTTCGCTGTGTTTGTAACCTTAGTAGGAGACTCCTTTAAATTACAAAATTCGTTAAATTGGTTATTAATGGTATTTCCTATAGGGATTTTTGCATTGTTATTTCCTCTGTCTTATTTAATTTATTTCAGAATGGACGAACTACAGAAAAAACTGCATGAGCATGCGAGCGTTGCTTCCTTAACATTACTTGTTTCAGCTGCTGGATTAATTGGTGTATTACAGGCTAAGGAAATCATTCCTTTGTTCAATCAGGTCTGGTTTTTAATTGCCGCCATTGCAGTGTGGGGAATTGCTCTAATGTTTAGTGATCGTTGTTACAAATAATATCTAAAGGAATTTATAATGAATTCTACGTCAAAAACTATTTTAGTTACGGGTTGTGCTGGATATCTGGCATCGTGGGTTGTCAAGAAGCTAATTGATCTGGGGCACACAGTACATGGCACAGTGCGAAGTCTTAATGATGAAGTAAAGATTGCTCATTTATGGAAGCTCGTAAGATCCAGTCCTGATAGCCTGAAATTGTTTGAGGCTGATTTACTGGTTAATAACAGTTTTGATGCAGCCATGAAAGATTGTGATATTGTTATACATATCGCATCGCCATATTTTTTAGATAAGCCCAAAAACATTCAAAAAGAACTGATTGATCCCGCAGTCAATGGTACAAAAAATGTATTAAATAGCGTGAATAAAACCAGCTCTGTAAAACGAGTTATAGTAACCAGTAGCATTGTTACTTTATTTAACAATGCCAGAGACCTGGTAAAAAAGCCAGACAATAAAGTTAGCGAGCAAGGAACAAATGACAATCAGGATAGTAGCTATAATTCCTATGCTTTTTCTAAAACAAAAGCAGAGCGCGCTGCATGGGAAATAAACCAGAAGCAGCAACGATGGGATTTAATCACAGTACATCCCGGGGCAATTTTTGGTCCATCTCTGTCGGATAGACATGATGCAACAAGTGTTAATATGATGATTCAATTTCTAAATGGGTCATTTAAAACCGGGGTTCCAAATTTAAGCTTAGCTGTCGTTGATGTACGTGATGTGGCAGATGTTCATATAAAAGTAGCACTTAATGCTTCAGCCACAGGAAAGTATATCGCGGTAGGACAAACATTAACGCTGCTAGAGATGAGTAAATTGCTGGAAGTAGAGAAACATAATATTAAAAATAAATTACCGCAAAGGGAACTCCCAAAAATACTTATCTGGTTAATTGCTCCCTTAGCAGGTATGCAAAGAAAATATGTTACCAATAATATAAACTATCCAGTAACTTTTGATAATCAGCGAAGCCTTTCGCAACTTGGAGTTCAATATTATCCGTCAAAAGAAACACTAAATGATCATGTCAGCCAGCTAGTTAACAGTGGTCTTATATGAGATGAAGAACCATATAAAAATACTGAGAAAGGAAAAAAAATTAACTCAACAAGAGTTTGCAAATCTATTAGGGGTAAGTAGGCAGACGGTCATATCAATTGAGTCAGAAAAATATGATCCCAGCTTACCTTTGGCATTTAAAATAGCTGAAGTATTAAACCAGAGTTTAGATGATATTTTTGTATATGAAGGACGTTGAGTCGCATTATACACATTAACTGTAATGGTTGATGAAACAGTGGGTTAACTTCTATTGCGAGCGCTCAATTGCGGAATCCAGATTCAATCAAATATGAAGAAATGAAATCCTCATAGCTGTGAACATAAATATCAATCTAGCTGGCAGTATTATTTATACAGTTAATTTGCGGTAAATATGTGCAATTTTAACGGGCAGCTGCTCCACCTGGTTGATAATGGTAAAGCCGTTTTCACCAAACATATGCGGTATATATTCTCGTGCATTGCTGTCTATTGTGATGCAATAGGGGTGTATCCCCAGATGCCTCATTTCTATGACTGCCATGCGGGTGTCTTCGATACCATAGCGGCCCTGATATCCATCAACATCATCGGGTTTACCATCTGAAAGTGTAATCAATAATTTCGTGGATGCGTCTATCTGGCTGAGCCGGGTTCCCAGGTGCCGGATTGCCGCACCGAGCCGGGTATAGTCCTGCGATTGAATTCCTTCAATACGAGCATGTACATCGGTATTGTATTTTTCATTAAAGTCTTTTATGTGGAAACTGTGGCATTGCTTGTTGCCGCGTCCGGAGAAGCCATAAATCGCATAACGATCATCCAGTGATTCCAGCGTTTCGCATAATAAAATCAGCGATTCACGTTCGACCTGATTTACCCAGCCTGCAGTGGAGGCGCTCATATCGATCATGAACATGACGGCTACATTGCGGTTATTTTTGCGTACCTGGGTGAATACGCGATCACTGGACTCGAAACCATTATGGACATCTACCCAGGATTCCACCGCAGCATCAATATCAATATCGTCGCCAACTGGCTCGCGCTTAAGACGCTGGTTTTGCTGGCGCATTACTTCGAAACTGCGCTGCAGTTGTTTGAGTAAAACTCGATATTTGTGCAGGGTTTGTTTAGCGAACCCACCTGCTACGGGTGTAACAGTCTTTTCATGTAACTGACACCAGTTTTTTCTGTAACGCTGTCGTGAGTGATCCCATTCATGATAGCTGTAGTTCTGTGCTTCAGTTTCACTCTGGTTCTCTTCATCGGTCGCCTTCGGATCAGCTTGTGCATCGATTTCGTAAGCATTATCAGCAATTTGTTCATCAGCTTGTTGATCCTGCAGACTATTGGGATCGAGCTGCAACAAATTATTTTCAAGTATGTCAGTTGGTCTGGCCCCGGCGGATTCCTTTATACCGGATGGTGTTAATTCCTGCGAGTCCTGCTGTTGACGAGCTTCGGGTAAATCAGCCTGATGTGGGTCGTCTGCAGCGCTAACGGGTGGTTTCGATTGAAGTAGCAGTAGCCTCTGATAGAGTGCTGCCTGGGGTTCAATATTGGTTTCAGGATAGATTACCTTTAAACACGCAAGAGTGGTTAGTACCGTGGCTTTGCTATGTTGTAGTTGAGTTTCAGCTTGTTGCCACAGAAGTGGAAGGTGTTCAGCTGTAACACGAAATACTGCCATGGTACGCGACATGCCGGGCAGTTCTCGTTTAATACAGGCATCGAGTCTCAGGGTTTCCAGCGCATGAAAAAGGCGTAGAGCACGTTTCTGATCTGCATATGATTTGATATTTTCGTCGAGGTTTATATGCCATGTACCAAACACGGTCTGCGCCCATTGGTGTACCAGTAGCGATTTATACAGTTTAAAGTTTTGATCGCGCGAAGAAAAATGGTTAATGGATGGTGGTAAAAACAGCGTTTGCGTATCGCTGTAAGCTGATTCTGATGTTGATATTTTCAGGCTGCTGTCACTCAGTGCCTGCAAATAAACATTGAGGATGCGAGCTACTTCATCAAAAGCCACACTGCTCGGATCGGGTCTATTTTTCTGATGGTATGCCTGGAAATTTTTCAGCTTATCGACACTGGTTCCTATTTCATCAGCATCCAGTGTTTCCAGCAAGCTATCAATCCAGGGGTCCCATTCCTTTTCATCTAGAACCCCCAGTGCTGGAATTGCCTCGTAACAAAACTGTAAGGCATACTCTGTATTAATTAGTGAAATCCGGTCAACACTGTCAAGGAAGCGTTGCTGATCCATCAGGCTGAGTGCTGCGAGTTTCTGTGCCGGTACAAGAACACTGAGGTGACGGTTTAATACAGCATCCAGGACTATTTCCAGACGTGCCTGAAGTTCTCGAACCTGCATGCCACCGTAGTGCGCGCCAGAGCGAGAAAGCTTGTTCGTGGCGCCCTGTTTAAGTGGTGGCTTCTTTTTCCAGATGCCAAACAGCATTTAATATCCTGATGATGACTAGCTATAAAGTCAGTCTACAAGTGGCAATGAAGTCATTGCAATACGTAGAATTACGCAAATATACGTATTGCCATAAGTTGGTATTCACTGTAATGTCGATTAAAGCTATAAATTTAAACTCAGAGTTTATACAAAAACCTAAGCAGTTGCAGGCCTGTTTTCGGATGGTCAGGTCTATTGACGCGTATTCATTTTGTATTGATGACGCTGGGTTTGTATCCAGTGAATTAAATTTTTTGCGCTTCGTTATATTGAATTATTAAGATTGATATTATGCTCTTCTGCCATCGCAGGCTTTCTATGCCCCATTTATGCATCAAAATTCTAATGCTGTTTTTATTGCTTTTGACTGTGCCGGTAAATACCTGCCTGGCAGCGGAATCTCCAGTATCAGCTGCAAATGATTTTGTCTTGCCTGATTTAGCTGGAGACAGGCATCGCCTGTCCAGCTACAGGGGTAAAGTTGTCCTCGTTAATTTTTGGGCAGTTTGGTGTACTCCCTGCAGGAAAGAAATACCATCCCTGAATAGAGCTCAGGCAGCGTTTGAAGATGAAAATATTGTATTACTGGCTGTCAATGTAGGAGATGAGCCTGAAGCAATAGCAGAATTTAGCAAAGCATACCCGATGAATTTTACCGTATTGATGGATACCAGTGCAGCGGTTAGTCAACAATGGCAGGTTAACGTTTTTCCCATGACATTTATCATCGATCCTGCCGGGCGCATCGTAAATCGTATTGCAGGTGGGCAAGCCTGGGATCAGCAAACTATGCTGGATAGTTTGCGTTCATATTCTTCTCAATAAAACTCATCTGGCCATTCACTACCAGCTGAGAATCAATCTCTCTGGTTAAATCACGGGCTTCCATTTGCTGTTGTTGACGATGAGATTTCCTGCTCAGGGTCTGGTAGTATTGATGACGTTCACCGGGGAGTTCTCTAGCCTGAAAATAATTGCGATTCTGAATAGATTTGCACATAGTGAACTCAGTAAAACTTTGCTGACACTGTTTCATTTCACGCAGTATGCGGGCAGAAGGAGTTTGCTGCGGATCGATTATTTTTTTACGTTGTGTGCCCAATGCCTGACTATAGCGTAATGTATCATTAGCCTGATCCATAAATTCTGCAATAGCCTGCATCTCATCCATTATTTGAAGCGCCCAGTCTTGCATTAATATTGGTGTGTTATCACGCAGTATCTGTAATTGAGGATTTCTCCCTTCCAGTGCTACCCGATTGAAGTTTTCGCTAATGCATATGGCTTCTTTTTCATCGATTAGTGGGCTATTTTTTAGTAAGCCATATTGCATAAAAAGTTCGAGAAAATCTAACTGCTCCTGTGCTACACCAGTTGCTGTAAATGGGTCAATGTCAAGCGAGCGCAACTCAACATAACGTATACCTCTTTGCTGGAGTGCATTGAAATGACTCTCATGTTTGAGCGGTACCTGTTTTGGTCTGATGGTGCTGTAATACTCATTTTCTATCTGTAAAATATTACTGTTAAGTTGTTCACGAGAATTGACTGAAGCATTGCTGATATTGGCATAATCAGGATGCGGTGTATTGATCATAATGTCCAGTGTTCGAAGATACTCTTCTATGGAGTCGTAACTTACCTGGATGTTGTGTTGAGTTCGATTGTTGGTATAGCCAATATTACTCATGCGTAGAGAAGTTGCATAAGGATGATACAAGGTTTTGCGATCGAACTGTTTAAGGCTATCTGATTTGCTTTTAATGAATGAATGGCAAATAGCAGGTGAGGCGCCAAACAGGTACAGGTTCAACCAGCCGTATCGCTGTAAATTTCGTACCATAGCCATGTATTTTTTATTGCTATAGTCTGCAGTATGGATGTATGAGTTGATTTTCTGTCCGGGCCTGCCTGATTCAATTCGATTTAATTCAGACATAAGATTTTCAGGAAATGAGTAATTGAAATGAATACCTGCAATAACCTGCATAGTTTTACCATAACGATGCGATAATCCTCGACGATAAATGGTTTTCATTTCTCCCAGCCGTGACTCGCCATAGTATGCGATGGGTATGTCTTCTTCATTTCCTATATAGCAGGGCATACTGCTTGCCCACAAATATTCATCAGATAATTGTTGCTGTACGAATGTCTCTGTATCAGCCAGAAAGTTGAGGGCATCATGACTGTTGTTGCAGGGTGGGGTGACAAGTTCAAGCAGGGCTTCTGAAAAATCAGTGGTTATACAAGGGTGAGTCAGTGGTGAGCCCAGTATGATCGGGTGAGGCTGCTGTGAGATGGTACTATTCTGATATACCCGCAGACATTCCCTTTCAATGCCCATCATACTACCTTTAAAACATGACGCTGGTAGTCGTTTTAATATTTGCTGCATGGACTTCCTCTATAATGCTGATATCTATTTACTGCGCTTTTAGCTAACAGGTATTATCTGGTACATGCCTGAATTTGCTTTTGAAAGATTGTGATGCTTATGTGGCTATAGCAATTTAATATGGATAAAAAAAACCGGTTTACTTAAGTTGTCAGGTAAACCGGTTTATATATCGATAAACTTAATTAGGGCTTAGCGACTTTGTGGTCATTTTACCATTCACTACCTGGTCCTTGACCGACCATAGAATAGCCAGCATTTCATTTTGCTCCTGTTTCCCGACATGATTCTGTTCGAGGGCGTTCATAACGTCATCTACTACAGCGTTAAATTCCATGTCGCTAATATTCATGCCTGCGTGGGTAGTTAACATATCCTTGCCGGTATATTTAATCGAGCCTCCAGTTGATGCAGAAATTAATTCAAACACTTTCTGTTTGACATAGGCCGGGTCACTGTTAACAAAGCGATTATTAACGATAGGGTTTTTACTATGGTTATTCCAGATATCTGCGGAAATTGCTCTTGCACCTTTATCACCGCCAAGACGGTCATACAGGCTCTTTCCATCAGCATGAACTGTGTTTATTAATAACAGGCAAAACAGAAAGCCGAGTGATTTTATGAAATGAGTTTGTTTAATCATTATTATTCCTCCAATGTGGTTGTCATAAATAGTCTAACGATCGATATGCCATGTTTGAATACGTATTATTACCTGAGTGCAAGAATGATGATGCCTATATTGAAATAAAATTAAAATCGATAGATGAAAAAGCGATAGACGACTTAAGCCTGTCAAATCAGTTTAGGGTATCAAGTAAGCCTTCTAACTTATTCCATAGTTGTCGATTCTACGTATTAGTACATATTGTGCTTGTTGATCTGATGGGTCTAGGATAAACGGGTCATTCATACGTCTATATATTGCTCGATTAATTTTTTATTGATCTGTTTTGTAGCGGGATCTATATCTACTTATTCGAGTTTGCTGTTTTACCATCGCTTATATGTACGTATAAATGCAGCACCTGAAAATTCACTCGACAAGAGTGTGTTTTCAATAAATCAAGTATTAAGAGGAGATCCAATAATGAATATACATCCGGCGATTAATAATGGTATACAACCGGCTTCAGAAAATTTTTCAGGTGGAGTTCTGAGCTGCCTGTGTGAGACTAACCCTGTAAAAGTCAAAGTGAGTGCGCAGACGGCTCATAATCATGCCTGCGGTTGTTCCCAGTGCTGGAAACCGGAGGGCGCGCTGTTTTCTCAGGTGGCGGTGGTTGGACGCGACAATGTCAGTGTGATAGAAAATGAAGATAAACTTGAGATTGTTGACGCAAGTCAGAGTATCCAGCGTCATGCCTGCAAGGACTGTGGTACACATATGTATGGTCGCATAGAAGATACGAGTCATCCATTTTATGGGCTTGATTTTATTCATACGGAACTGTCCAGTGAAAGTGGCTGGTCCAGACCCGAATTTGCGGCTTTTGTTTCCTCGTTAATTGAAACAGGTGTTAGCCCTGATGAAATGGGGTCAATCAGGACCCGGCTTAATGATCTAGGTTTACCTACCTATGATTGCCTGTCACCACCATTAATGGATGCAATTGCGACTCACGTCGCGAAGGCTTCTGGCGCATTGGCTTAAAGTCGAAAAATGTGAACAGGATGTGTGCTTCCGGATGTTATTCTGGAGTACATATCCTGTTCATTTCTACACAACACCCTGATTAATCAATCCAGGGTAATCAGCAAGGCAATAGTTGTACCGCGCAATACTTCACTTCTGCAATTTTTGCCTGCGGATCGAGGGCTGCATTAGTCAGCACATTTGCTGCAGCTTCAAAATAACAAAACGGCATAAAGACGGTGCCTGCAGGCGAATTGTCACTGAGTCTTAGTTTTGCAACAATTCGTCCACGGCGAGATTGCAGAGTCAGTTCGCAATCATCTTCTAATCCCAGCTGTAAGGCGTCTCTGGTATTAACCGCCACCCATGGTTCAGGTTCCAGTTCATCCAGTACAGTTGCACGGCGCGTCATGCTTCCGGTATGCCAGTGTTCCAGTTGTCTCCCGGTAATCAAAATAAATGGGTAGTCTGCATCGGGTTGTTCATCCGGTGGCACGATATCGGCCGGAACCAGTTTTGCCCGACCACTTGAAGTCGGGTATCCATGCTGAAAGATGATTGGTTCGCCCGGATCGCCTTCTTTATGACAGGGGTATGTGACACTCTCCTGCTCCAGTCGAGACCAGGTTATGCCGGCAATTGAATCCATTGCCAGGCGCATTTCATTGAAGATATCCTGCGGTCCGGAGTATGTCCAGTCCAGGCCCAGGCGCTGTGCAATCTGTTGAATTATCCACCAATCCTGTCGCGCCTCTCCAGGAGGTGTGACTGCCTGCCGTCCCATCTGGACACAACGGTCTGAATTGATATAACTACCGGTTTTTTCGGCATTAGCGGCAGCTGGTAATACAACGTCTGCATAAAAAGCGGTTTCGGTCAGAAATAAATCCTGTACCACCAGATGTTCAAGCTTTGCCATCGCAGCCCGCGCATGCTGCACATCGGGGTCGGACATAGCAGGGTTTTCACCTTCAATATACATGCCTTTAAGCAATCCATCGTAGGCGTGATTCATCATTTCCACGGTGGTTAGTCCCGGCTTATCGTCCAGACTGGGGGTACCCCATAATTGAGTGAAACGCTGTTGCGCAGCAGGATCGCTAACAGGTTGATAATCTGGAAAAACCATAGGAATCAATCCTGCATCCGAAGCGCCCTGAACATTATTCTGTCCACGCAGAGGGTGCAGACCGGTTCCCGGACGGCCAATTTGTCCGCTAATCATGCACAGTGAAATCAAACAACGCGCATTGTCAGTACCATGTACATGTTGAGAAACTCCCATACCCCATAGAATCATGGCATTTTTTGCACCTGCATATAAGCGGGCAGTTTGCCGGATCTGTTCTGCAGTCACGCCACAGATATCCTGCATCGCCTCGGGAGTATAAGACTGTAAATGCTGACTAAGTTGCTCGTATTGCTCGGTATGCGCATTAATATAATCCTGATCTACCAGCCCTTCGGTAACGATGACATTCATCATGGCATTTAACAGGGCGACATCAGAAGCGGGTTTAAATTGCACAAACTGAGTCGCATAACGTTTAAGCTCAGAACCTCTCGGGTCCATCAGAATGAGTTGAGTCCCGTTTTTGATTGCATTTTTCATCCAGCTTGCTCCTACCGGATGATTGACTGTTGGATTAGCGCCAGTGATGATAATAACATCAGCCTGGCAGACATCGGCCATCGGGTTGGATACCGCGCCTGAGCCTATGCCTTCCAGTAGTGCAGTTACCGAAGAAGCATGACATAGACGGGTACAGTGATCGACATTATTGGTACCAAAGCCGGTACGGATTAATTTCTGGAATAAATATGCTTCTTCACAGCTGCCCTTGGCTGATCCCAGTCCTGCCAACGCATACTTGCCCTCACGCTGTATAATGTTTGCCAGTCCCTGGGCTGCAACGTCGAGGGCTTCATCCCAACTGGCTTCACGGAATATCGCCAATGGTGTGGATGGATCAAAATCCAGTTCAGCGGATTTGGGTACATCGCTACGACGAATCAGGGGTTTGGTTAAACGCTCCGGATGGTGGATATAGTCAAATCCAAAGCGACCTTTAACACAGAGACGACCATGATTCGCCGGGCCATTACGGCCCTTTACATAAAGCAGCTTATTATTTTTAACATGGTAAGTCAGCTGGCAACCGACACCGCAATAAGGGCAAACAGAATCTATTGTTTTATCTGGCTTGATCAGGCCAACACCACCAGCTGGCATCAATGCGCCGGTGGGACAGGCTTGTACACATTCGCCACAGGCTACACAGCCACTTTTACCCATCGGGTCATCCAGGTCAAACACAATCTTTGTTCTGGACCCGCGTCCGGCAAGACCAATGATATCGTTCACCTGGATATCACGGCAGGCGCGTAAGCAGCGCGTACAATGAATGCAGGCTTCCAGGTTGATCGACATTGCAGTATGCGAATTATCGGCATCAATCTTATTGCTACGAGCCTCAAATCGAGAACCCTTTACTCCCAGTTTTCCCGCCCATTGTCGTAATTCATTTTCGAGCGTGTATTCCTGCTCCGGCAAGTCGGATTGCAAAAGTTCAAGCACCAGTTTTTGTGATTTTAAGGCACGTTCGTTATTACTGTGTACTTTCATATCTTCAACTGGTTTGCGACAGCAGGAAGCCGCCAACACACGCTCACCTTCAATCTCTACCATGCAGGCGCGGCAGTTTCCGGATTGCCCTAGATCATCCCGATAGCATAGATGAGGGATGTCGATACCCTGTCGCTGCGCGGCCTGAAATATGGTTTCGTCATTTCTTGCACTGATTTTTTCGCCATTCAGGCTGAAGCTGATACTCATGATTTACTCCCATCGATTTCTTCAGGAAAATACCGGATGACGCAATCCATGGGATTGGGTGCTGCCTGTCCCAGACCGCAAATCGAAGCATCGCGCATCACAGTGGATAATTCAGCCATCAATTCGGTATTCCAGACTTTCTGTTGCATCAGCTTAACCGCTTTAGCAGTACCAACCCGGCATGGCGAGCACTGACCACAGGATTCATGTTCAAAAAACTGCATGGCATTGAGAGCAATGTCACGTGCGCAATCCGCTTCGGAAAATACGATTACTGCCGCCGATCCTATAAAGCAGCCATGATCATTTAAAGTATCAAAGTCAAGCGGGATCTGCGCTAAGCTGGCAGGCAGAATACCACCAGAAGCACCTCCTGGTAGATAGCCATACAGGGAATGCCCTTTTTGCATGCCACCACAGTATTCATCGATCAGCTCCTGGAGTGTTATACCGGCAGGCGCAAAATATACGCCTGGTTTATTGACACGACCGCTGACCGAGAATGATCGTAATCCTTTTCGGCTTTGACGGCCTTGCGAGGTAAACCACTCTGTACCTTTAGCGACTATGTCTCTCACCCAGTAGAGAGTTTCCATATTATGTACCAGAGTAGGGCGACCAAATACACCGACCTCGGCTACATAAGGTGGACGTAATCTTGGCATGCCTCGTTTACCTTCAATAGACTCTATCATGGCTGATTCTTCACCGCAGATATAAGCACCAGCACCACGTCGTAAATGAATTTCCGGTAACTCGAAAGGCGGTGATGCCTGTAGTTTTTCAAGCTCCTGCTTTAATAACTCATGGCAGGCGGGGTATTCATCACGCAGGTAAATATAAATAATATCTATCCCTACGGTTAATGCGGCAATCAACATGCCTTCTATAAACTGTCTGGGATTTTTTTGTAAATAGTAAAGATCTTTAAAGGTACCAGGTTCACCCTCGTCGATATTCACTGCCATGTTTCTAGGCGCGGCTTGCGAATTTACAATGCGCCATTTTCGACCCACAGGAAAACCAGCGCCACCAAGTCCTCTCAAACCCGATGTTTCCAGTTCGCTGATGATAATTTCTTTCTGAAAGTTATCAAAAGTTTTATGTAACCGGGTTATAAAACTGTAACTATCTTTAATGTCAGAGTCTGGCAGAGAAGGCGATGTGGTAAATTCCTTTCTGTCAACTGCAGTAAGGATTTTTTTGCTGGTCGCTGATTCGACCGGGTTTTTATCAACTATAGCAACGGGTGCTTTGTCACAACGGCCCACACAGGGCACACGTTGAATCCTGAACTGGCGTTTGTCATTGCGCTGTAACTCACGGATTAATTCCTCGGCCCCTTTCATCTGGCAAGTGATTGAATCACACACCCGGATTGTGAGTGCTGGAGGCGGAGATTCATGGTCATTGACGATATCAAAATGGTGATAAAAACTGGCGACTTCATACACTTCTACCACTGATATCTTCAATAATTGAGCTAATGCAGTTAAATGAGTTGCAGACAGATGCTTATATTCATCCTGAATTTTGTGCAGGTATTCGATCAGCAATTCACGCTGTAATGGCTGATGGCCGAGCAAATCCTGCAGGCTGACTATCGACTGTGGATCAGCCTGACGGCCCCTGGAAAAATACTTCGACTTTTTTCTTTTAGTGCCTTTCATGATGTAAGAGTATTTGATAAAGCTTTAGGCGGGGGTATGGCGTCATGAGAATGGATTTTCATGAGTGCTGCAACGCCTTTGCATGATAAGCAATATGCTCACCTATAAAAGTGGAAATAAAATGATAGCTATGATCATAACCTTCCTGCATACGGATGGTTACGGGCTGTCCGGCCTGATCACAGGCAGCCTTAAAGTTTTCCGGTAATAATTGTTTCTCATCATAAAACTCGTCAGCCATGCCCTGGTCAATTAAGATATCTGGAATTTTTGCACCAGCTTTTACCAGTTCGGTCGCATCGTAGCTTGCCCAGGCCTGGATATCATCACCCAGATAAGTGCCAAAGCAACCTTTGCCCCAGGCACAGTTGCAGGGGTTACAGATGGGGGAAAATGCTGACACTGATCGATAGACGCCAGGGTTTTTAAGCGCACAAATCAGTGCACCATGTCCACCCATGGAATGACCGCAAATCGATTTAACAGCAGGTATTAATGGCAGATGCTGTTCCAGCATTGCAGGTAATTCTTTAGTCACATAGTCATACATCTGGTAATGGTCAGACCAGGGAGCTTGAGTCGAATTGACGTAAAATCCGGCACCTTTACCAAGGTCATATCGATCAGGCTTATCCGGCACCTGTTCGCCTCTTGGGCTGGTGTCGGGGAAAATCAGTGCAATACCCTGTTCAGCAGCATACCGCTGAGCTCCGGCTTTTGTACGCACATTATCATCAGTGCAGGTTAAACCGGATAACCAGTACAGGGCAGGAACGCTGTTTTTTTCTGCCTGTGGCGGCAGGTAAACCGAAAAGGTCATTTGACAATTCAGTACTTTAGATTGGTGGGTATAGCGATTTAGCCAGCCACCAAATTCCTTGATGCTTTCAATTTGTTGCATAGTTATTTATTTTCCAGAAGCTGTAGATGAAACAAGTCGCAGGCGACTGCATAATTGATATGCAACGCCTGCGAAATAGCTGGTGATATAAAAATAATTGATTTAAAAAATAATAACTGAACGAATACTTTCGCCACTGTGCATTAAATCAAATGCCCGATTAATATCCTCCAGCGGCATGGTATGGGTAACCAGACTATCAAGTTCAATCTCACCAGCCATATAGCGATCAACATATCCTGGTAACTCGCTACGACCTTTGACGCCACCGAAAGCAGTACCTTTCCAGGTACGTCCGACCACCAGATTAAAAGGTCGTGTCTGGATTTCCTGACCAGCGCCGGCAACTCCAATCACAGTGGAAACACCCCAGCCCATATGGGTACATTCCAGAGCATCACGCATAACATGGGTATTACCAATACATTCAAACGAGTAGTCTGGGCCACCGTTAAAGTTATCCTGCATGTATTCAACAAAAGAGCCGTCTATATCTTTGGGATTAACAAAATCGGTAGCCCCCAGCTGTCTGGCAAATTCAAACTTTTCCGGGTTGATATCGATGCCGATAATGCGCTCTGCACCGGCCATTACTGCACCCTGAATACAGGATAGCCCAATACCGCCAAGTCCAAACACGGCAACGGTCGAGCCCGGTTCTACTTTGGCTGTATTCAATACAGCGCCAATGCCAGTGGTTACCCCGCAGCCCAGCAGGCAAACTTTATCCAGTGGTGCCTGCTTATTGATTTTAGCCAGCGCTATTTCAGGCACCACGGTATATTCAGCAAAGGTGGAGCAGCCCATATAATGATAAATATCCTTGCCCCCCTGAGAAAATCGGCGAGTGCCATCCGGCATATAACCGGTCCAGATGGTTGGAGCAATGGTCTGGCAGAGATTAGATTTTGTTGAATTGCAGTATTCGCAATCGCCGCACTCGGCGATGTACAGAGGAATGACATGGTCTCCCACTTCCAGGTTCTTGACTCCCGGGCCCAGTTCAACCACTTCGCAGCCACCTTCATGGCCTAAGATACAGGGGAAAGAACCTTCGGGATCATCGCCGGATAGTGTAAATGCATCAGTATGACAAACTCCTGAGGCGACTACTTTTACCAGTACTTCACCTTCTTTTGGTCCCATCACTTCAACTTCTTCAATAGACAGGGGTTTCTTCGCCTCCCATGCAACGGCTGCTTTTGCTTTCATATTTTATGACTCCTCATATGTATTAATTTTTAATAAAGCTTTACAGCCTGGAATGGATCACTAGCTGCGGTTTCGGTGTAGTGTTTTATATCAGTAACAGGTCTTTATCAAAATACGTACTTCTACGGGTGCCCGCTGAATTGAGTTTTGCGAAAGCGCATTAGACTGGTCTGCATTGTTAGAACGCAGAGATTTAACTTGAGCATGTCTTATGAAATCCGGGGTAATTTATCCTTAATGAATTCAATGACTTAAGGAAATCTGCTTAGCTTCCCTACTGAGATAGTTTCAAACTACTGGTACTTCTACGTATTTAAGCAATATTTCTCAAAGAGTAGACTGGACATTGATAAAAACACCCTGGAGGAAAACTCAATGAAGTATTTACTTAAAAAGCTCAGCAAATTCAGTTTTTTCGCTGCAGCTATGTCTTTAACACTATCAACTGGCATGTTGTCTACACTAGCTCAGGCGGATGAAACCTGTCAGTCTCCGTATATGGCTAAAATCGAAGGTCAGGAAGATTTTGTCTATGTATGGACTCTGGGTGTAGAAGGGCTGGGCGATGGACAGGATAAGCTGGTGACCATTTCAGTCAATCCAGCCTCTAAAAACTATGGCAAGATCGTAGCGAGTCTGTCGGTTGGTGGTCGTAATGAAGCCCATCACTCTGGTTTTACCGATGATCGCAAGTATCTATGGGCAGGTGGACTGGATACCAATAAGGTCTTTATTTTTGATGTTTCTTCTGACCCCGCCAAACCTAAGCTTCATAAAGTTATCGATAGTTTTGTATCAGACAGCGGCGGTGTGGTGGGTCCACATACCACTTATGCACTACCGGGACGAATGATTATTACAGGCTTATCAAATAACCGTGACCATGGTGGTCGTACGGCTCTGGTTGAGTATTCCAATGCGGGCGATTATATCTCTACACACTGGATGCCAACTGACAATCGTCTGGCCGGGGCTGATAAAACGGGGAAATTTGCCGATGGATATGGATATGACATCCGAGTGTTACCACGCAAAAATATTATGGTGACTTCATCCTTTACCGGATGGAGTAATTATATGATGGACTTTGGCAAAATGCTGGGGGACGCGGAAGCCATGAAACGTTTTGGTAATACTGTTGTTGTATGGGATTTGCATACCAAGAAGCCGAAAAAAGTTTTTGATGTTCCTGGCGCTCCACTGGAAGTACGTTGTGCCTGGAAGCCGAATCACAACTGGTGTCTGACCACCACTGCATTAACATCAAAAATCTATAAAATTTATGAAGATAAAAATGGTGAGTGGCAGTCAAAAGCCGTGGCTGATATTGGCGACCCTTCAAAAATTCCACTACCCGTTGATATTTCTATTACTTCGGATGATAACGGTCTTTGGGTAAACACCTTTATGGACGGTAAAACACGTTACTTTGATATCAGCGATGTCGACCATCCTGTGCAAACCTTTGAAAAGGTGATTGGTAAGCAGGTTAACATGGTTTCATCGAGCTGGGATGGTAAGCGTGAGTATTACACTTCTTCATTACTGGCTAACTGGGACAAGAAAGGTGATGCAGGCGAGCAATACTTTAAAGCTTTTGCCTGGAATGGCAAAAAGCTGGAAAAGAAATTTGAGATTGATTTTATCGCGAACAAACTGGGTATGGCTCATCAGATGAGATTTGGTGCTTATTCTCTGTATGCTAAAACAGATCCGGAAAAAGAAGTTATTAAAGTTGCAAAATTGAAATCTCTAGAATAATCATGAAATAGAAATCCAGTATTTCAGGAATGACGGGCAGTAAGGGAATATACCTTTGCTGCCCGATTTGTTTTGAAAATTGTCATTCAGAAATCAGGGGGGGGAATGCCTGGGTGTAAAAATTTAATCATCGGTTTGTTTGCTATTATTCTGGCGCTATCGGGGGGTACAGCCAATGCTGAGAATGTTTCATTGGCGCCTGGTTATAGTCAGTTAGCCTATGACTTGCCTGCTGTTGGCAGCTATCAATTGCCCCCTATGGGACTGGCTGCAAATGGTAAAGTCATCAATAGCGCCGGACAGGAACAGGATCTCTATCAGATATTTGATGGAAAATACGTCCTGCTGTCGTTTATTTATAGTCGTTGTGATGATGTCAATGGCTGTCCTCTCAGCTCTTTTGTGTTGAATAAAATTAAGGCTCAGATGAATAAGGAGCCAGAGCTGGCAAAAAACCTGAAACTGGTCAGTCTCAGTTTTGACCCGGAATACGATACCGCCGAAGTTCTTAAACTGATGGCCAATAATTTCAAATATTCCGGTTCTCGAGGAGAGTGGCAGTTTATTTCAACTAGCTCTGTAAAGCAGCTCGAACCCATACTTGACGCTTACGGTCAGAATATTCAACGTGAAGTCAGTCTTAGTGATAGTTCAAGTCGTTTTTCGCATATTCTTCGAGTATTTCTGATCGATCCCGGTTTGCAAATTCGTAATATTTATAGTGTGGCTTTTTTACATAAGGATCTATTGATCAACGATGTGAAAACACTCATGCAGCAAGATACCGCAGTAACAATACCCCGTAGTACAGTAAAAAATAAGGAGTACGACTTTCTGAGACCTGGAGATGATAAATCGAATTACGAGACAAAAGATTATGTTACCCATGCTCAGGCAGTAAATCAGCATATCGGTAAAGCAATGGATTTATTTTCTCAGGCAAAAAATAAACCGCTGGGCTTGCCCGCTATCCCTGAACCCGTCAATAACCCTTTATCCCGCAATAAAATAGCACTGGGCAGGAAACTTTTTTTCGATCGGCGGTTATCACTCAATTCAACATTTTCATGCGCCATGTGTCATGTACCGGATCAGGGCTTTACCAGCAATGAGGTGGCAACCGCAGTTGGTATTGAGGGTCGTAGTGTGCGCCGTAATAGTCCGACCATTTACAATGTGGCTTATGCCAGAATTCTATTTCACGATGGACGCGAAAACACGCTTGAACAACAGGTGTGGGCTCCGTTACTGGCAAAAAATGAAATGGGGAATCCTTCTGTAGGTCATGTTATTCAAAGAATTAAACAGCTAAGTGATTATGATAGTTTGTTTGAAAAAGCCTTTGATGGCAGACCGGTTTCAATGGAAACCCTGGGTGGTGCGCTTGCCAGCTATCAGCGAACCCTGGTTTCAGCTGACTCTGCATTCGATCGCTGGTATTACGCTAACAACAGAAAAGCACTCAGTGAATCTGCGATAAGAGGTTTTAAACTATTCACTGGCAAGGCAGGCTGCTCTGCCTGTCATTTGATTAATGAATCCTATGCGTTATTTACCGATAACAAATTACACAATACTGGCATAGGTTATCAGGCATCCATGAGCATACGACCGGAAACCAGCAGAGTACAGCTGGCACCGGGTGTTTATGTTGCCATGGATAGCAGTTTGATTGATCAGGTAGGGCTTGCTGAGTTATCAGATGTTGGACAGTATGAAGTGACCGAGAATCCGGCTGATCGCTGGAAATATAAAACGCCGAGTTTACGTAATATCGGTCTGACAGCCCCTTATATGCACAATGGCAAACTTGGTAGCCTGATGGAAGTGGTTGAATTCTATAACCGAGGTGCCGTTGCCAACCCTTTACTGGATAAACGAATCAGACCGCTTGGTTTAACGGATCAACAAAAGCAGGATCTGGTCAATTTTATGCAGTCTCTAACCGGGAATAATGTTGAGCAATTAGTGAGTGATGCTTTTGCAGCTCCGATCGGTGATGTTGTTGCTCGATCGAATAACCGTAAAAATATTGGTGTCAAAAATAATGCGATTAAATAATAAACAAATTACTGCCGTTTTATGGGGTTTGAGTTTGCTCATTTGTGTGCAAAATTCAGCCATAGCGAAAGTTTCTAAACTGGGTGGCGATTTCTCGCTGACGGATCAAAACGAGAAAATATTTGAATTGAATAAATTGCAGGGGAGTGTTGTTCTGGTGTTTTTTGGCTATACATCCTGTCCGGATGTTTGCCCGACAGAACTGGCGGAAATGGCCCGGATTTTAAGGACTTTTGAAAAACAGTCGGACAAGGTCAAGGGTTTGTTCATCACAGTTGATCCTGAACGTGACAGCGCCAAAGTGTTGAAGCAATACACCTCCTATTTCAGTAAAAATCTGCTGGGCCTGACCGGCAGCCGGGAACAGATTGATAAAGTGGCTAAACTGTATCAGGCCAACTACCGGATTTACCAGAATGAAAACAGCCAAATAGTCGTAGATCACTCCAGTAATTTATACGTGATCGATAGAAATGGCGATTTAAACACCATAATCCCCTTTGGTATGAGTGTGGATCATGTGGTTAATGTGGTAGATTATTTGCTGAAAAATTAATTAGCCTGAGTACTCACTTCAGGCATGTTACTAACCTAGAGAAATGAAATGACTGCTGTCGCTTTTGTTAAAAAACCTGCTTTTGTCAACGATGATATTGAAGAAGAAATTAATGCGGACTTTTCGATTCGGGCAAGGGTTGATACTGCAGCACTAGACTGGCAGGAATCGCCAGCTAGCGGCGTTTTACGTAAACGCCTGGAACTGGTAGGTCAGGAAACCCCACGCCTGACTACCATCGTCAAATTCGCGCCAGGTAGTTCGTTTAATGAGCATGGTCATGATGGCGGCGAGGAATTTCTGGTTTTATCGGGTGTTTTTTCGGATGCCAGCGGTGACTATGGCGAAGGCTGTTATGTGCGTAATCCTCCTGGTTCTATGCATACACCCTTCACAGAAGAGGGCTGTACCATATTAGTAAAATTACGCCAGTTTCTGCCAAACGATAGCCAGCAGCTCGTGGTTGATAGTAAAGGCAGGGGGGTAAAGTGGAGTGCTACGGGTGAACCGGGTGTATCGCGTTTGGAGTTACATCATTTTGAACAGGAGCGGGTTGCCTTATGTCGAATTCTTCCCCATTGCTGGATCGACTATCAGCGTTATCATCAGGGCCTGGAAATTTTTGTTTGTGAGGGCAGCATTTCAGATGGAGAAGGCTGTTATTCTGCTGGTACCTGGTTACGATATCCTGCCGGTGCAGGTATCAAGATTAAATCTATTGATGGAACTAGAATCTATATGAAGGAGGGTGCATTCCCATTGATTTAAACGAGTCATACAAGTTAGAAAGTGGTATCCTTAAAAGAAAAATAATTATTCGATTTATAAAGATCTAAAAGGATTTTATCGGGTGAAAAACGTATTACAGATCAGTCTCTTCTAAATCGAATAGATAAGAGATATCTAAATAGTCTGGTTGCAGTATAAAAACCGGGACTGGATAGGTATTTATAATAAAAAAGTCAGACTGGAGGTTTCAATATGCCCATCTTTCAAGAAAAGATGATATCGAAAATTGCTTATCCTCAGGATCTGGAGTCAATCCTGCAGCGTGTACAGGAAATTTCCAAGGAGGTGGTGGCTCCGAAAGCAGAATCGGTGGATAAAAATGCCAGCTGGCCAGAAGCTGGGTTACGTGCGTTACAACAGGCTGGACTGGGCGGCCTGACAGTACCAGAACAATTGGGGGGACTGGGTTTAGGATCTTATGGTGTGGTACAGGTCTGTGAGATCCTGGGTCAGGAATGTGCCTCTACGGGCATGTGTTTCGGTATGCATTGTGTGGGTTCGGCGGTACTCTCTGCGAAGGCCACCCATGGTCAAATTGAGCGTTACCTGCAACCGATTGTCGAAGGGAATCATTTGACCACGCTATCATTGAGTGAAGCTGGTAACGGTTCGCATTTCTATATTCCGAATACTCAACTTGAAGCAATATCGAGTGATAGCTTCCAGGTCACCGGAGAGAAAACTTTTGTGACCAATGGTGGGTTTGCGGATTCCTATGTGATATCTACCGTTGCCTCTGATCCTGAAGCGCCACAGGGCGAATTCTCCTGTATTGTGGTGAATGATAATGCGCCCGGATTGCGTTGGGGAAAGCCCTGGGACGGTCTGGGTATGAGAGGGAATTCATCACGTGCCTTGTGTCTGGATAAGGTCATTATCCCCAGAACTGATCTGTTGGGAGAGGAGGGTGACCAGATATGGTATGTATTTCAGGTAGTGGCACCGTATTTTCTGATGGCGATGTCGGGCGTTTATCTGGGCATTGCCAGTGCTGCACTGGAAATTGCCCGCAATCATCTTATAAAGCGCAATTATTCGGAAAGTGGATCGAATCTGGGCCAGATTACCGTCGTACAGCATCGTCTTGGTTGCCTGTGGGGCATGCTGGAACGTACCCGTAGACTGGCCTACCATGCAGCAGCCAGTTTTGATGCCGGTAACCCGGATGCGCTGCCTTCAGTCTTTTCAACCAAAGCCGAAGTCGCTGATTGTGCAGTTGAAATTGTGAATGAAGTGATGACCCTGACTGGAGGGATAACTTACCGCGAAGGCTCTAAACTACATCAACTTTTACGTGATGCACGTGCTGCACATGTGATGGCGCCAACCACTGATTTACTACGGGTATGGACAGGACGTACATTGCTTGGCTTACCCATATTGGGTGAGTAGTGTGATGATGAATAAGCCTACTAAAAATCCACAGGTGGTTGACCGGGTAAATACATCCAGCGCGCAAATGCCGCATGCTGAGCGTCATCAGGATGGTGGCTATATTATTCTGCTGAATGTTGATGTTAAGTTGCGCAATCTTCTGGTGAGAGAAGGGATTGAGCAACTTGATTTTGATGAAATGAGCAATGTTGGCGACATGTTTACCGATCTGGAAAAGATCCAGAGAAATGTAGATGCGCTGGTATTGGGTGTACAGCTCAAAGATCCGGTAAGAATTGCGCAGCGTATTCATGCCATGGGTAAAGATATCCCCTTATTGATCCTGACCGAACCGGAACGTTATGAGCAGCTTAAACAGGCACTGCGATTTGCACCCTTTATAAGTAGCAATGTAATACCCTGGTCAATAGCAACACTGGAACAATGTCCCGGGGTATTACTCGAGACGGTTAGACGAACGCAAAAAAGACGTAGCTATCGTGGTTCAATTCAAGCAGCACAGAAACGACTCGGGGACGTTCCTCGAGAGCGTCCGCAAATTACGCATTATCTGGACAGTTTGCTGGATCATGCACCGATAGGTGTGCTAAATGTTGATATAAAGGGGTCAGTGCTGGGATTGAACCGTTGTGCCAGTCAGATACTTAAGCGTACTGAACGTGAAGTATTGGGTACGTCATTAATTGATATCTTCCCGCTTTCTGAACGCGAGTCACTACATGATCTGATTGCCCAATGTGTCGCACCTGCACGCCAGCGTTCCCCGGTCGTTTTTGATATCAGCGAAACAGTCGGAACAGTGCGCTATGTTGAAGTGATGGCATCATCACTGGTGGATCGTTCAGGACAACTGGGTGCCAGTGTGATACTTCAGGATATAACGGCAAGAGTGCGCGCCGAGCAGGAACGTCAAAAAGCAGAGGAAGCGCTACGCATTAGCGAAGGACGTTATCGTGAACTGGTACAGACCATGAGCGAGGCTCTGGTTCTGACTGATGAACAACATTGTATTACCTTTGTAAACGATAGTTTCTGCCAGATGTTTGGTTATTCCTGTGATGAGGTTCAGGGTAAACCGCTGTTAAGTTTTGTGCATTTGGATGATCGCAATGTCATGAGAAATAGAATGTTCAATGCCGAACAGAACAATACTATCCAACGTTATGAAACAACCTGGATTACCAAAGATAATGACAGGGTTACTACCCTGACCTCTCCAAAACAAATCTTTGATCCGGTCAAAGGTTATGTGGGCTGTTTAGGCGTTTTTACCGATATTACTGAACGTAAAATTATTGAAGAACGGGAAAAGAAGCACCTGATGGAAATGGCTCATGTCTCACGAGTCACCACGCTGGGAGAAATGAGCAGTCAAATTGCACACGAACTGTCTCAACCTCTGGCGGCCATTTCTGCGCTGAGTACCGGTAGCCTCAAAATGATGAAGTCCAGTTCGGCAGATCGTGATGAAATTATTGGATCACTCTCGGATATCAGCCAGCAATCAAGTCGAGCCCGTGAAGTCGTGCTTCGTCTGCGTAATTTTGTGCGTAATGAAGAAATAAAATTTACACCAGTCAAACTGAATAATTTAGTACGTACGGTTGTACATCTGGTGGAAATGGAAGCGCGTTGGCACAGTTTGCCCGTTACTCTGGAACTGCAGAAAGATTTGCCGATGACTCTGTGTGACCGGATTTTGATTGAACAGGTTGTGCTCAATCTGGTACATAACGCCATCGAAGCTATGCAGGAGGTCGCGCGCCATCAACGCCGGCTTACAATCCGAACTTCATGTGAGGATGAGGATACCCTGAAGATTGAAGTTATTGACAGCGGGCCGGGCATCAGCAAAGAAGATAAAAAGAAAATATTCAAACCATTCTATACCACAAAATCAAACGGTATGGGGATGGGGCTGGCGATTATCCGGTCTATTGTTAGTGCACATAAGGGTAATCTATCGGCTTTTAATAATAATGAAACTGGGGCAACTTTTTGTTTTACCTTGCCCGCAGAAAATGGGGGGGTGGAACGTGGAAGTTGAACAAACTGTGTATATTGTTGATGACGAAGAACCTGTTCGTAAGGCACTAGGTTTTCTCGCAAAATCAGATGGCCTGAAATCCGAAAGTTTTGCAACAGCTCGGGCTTTTCTTGATGCTCTGGATCGTATCGACATGGGCGTTTTGTTACTGGATGTTTGTATGCCAGATATGACAGGGCTGGAGTTACAGGAAGTTCTACAACAAAAAGAAGTGGATATTCCAGTAATCATTCTAACCGGTCATGCCGATGTAGCCACTGCGGTACAGGCGATGAAAGGAGGTGCGACGGACTTTATTGAAAAACCTTTCGATAGCGAAGATTTACTGAAGCGTATTCATATTTGCCTTGATGGAGAAATAAAACGACGCAGTAATAATGAGTGGCGTGATCAGGCCATTGAACGCCTGGCGCGGTTGACGCGAAGAGAACGTCAGGTCATGGATGGACTCGTGGCGGGCAAGCGTAACAAGGAAGTCGCTAAAGAATTATTTATCAGTTTCAGGACCGTTGAACTGCACCGGGCCAGTATCATGGAAAAGCTGGAAGCCAATTCTCTGTCCGACGTGGTCCGCATCGGCCTGATAGCTGAACTTCAGGACTAAAAAAATAAATTTAGATGGGGGCAACCAACTTCAGCCTGAGTGATTTGGTTATTATAAAAGCCCCCCTCTTTTCAACCTGAAAAAATCAGTTGAGCGTAAAAAAGATGCGTAACAGATTGATGTGCCTGGACAAATCAAAAACACCGTAGTCAGCTGATTGGTGAAGAGTGTGTTTTTGATTTTATCAGCTGCATTAAGCTGTTACGTAGACTTTCATGATTCAACTGACTTTTCCAGGTTCAAGTAGCTAAAAGTGTCGTTCCAGTTTTTTCCAGGGGGCGTACCATTCCATATTTTGATTCATAAAGAGCCACACTCCTGTGCCACTCCTTCCTACGACAGCTGGAAGCGATTTATTAATGCATACCTATCCAGAGTGCCATACTGGCGAACGCCAGCTTTGTTGTGAATTTTAAAATACCATGAGAATCCACGTAATTATGCGTATTTACGTGTTTTGGTATTGAGTATAAATTTAAACTCAGCTGAGAGGAAAGAAACCAGAGTTCTGAATGCCACAGAATACTATTACTGGGAATAAGAACAGAAGAAAATCCAGTCAGCATTAAACGGCCTCAGAATCAATTAAACGATTCATGAGTCTCGTGTCCATAATAACAGTCACTGAGGAATATTAACCATGTCAGAATCACAAGCAAACCTTTATGAACGTCTGGGCGGAGCAACCGGCATCCACGCGATCGTTGAAGATATCTGGGCTAATCATACCAGTAATCCTCTCGTTAAAAATCGATATGTAGAGAGTGATCCCGAAAATGTAAAACGTCTTGTGCGCGAATTTTTTTGCGCAGGTATCGGTGGTCCGGAAACTTATACTGGCAGAGATATGCTAACGGCTCACACCGGTATGAATATCAGCGATGAAGAATTTGTTGCTGTCGTAGATGACGTACTCAAGGCACTGGATTCGAACTCAGTGGGCCAGAAAGAAAGAGATGAAGTACTGTGTATTCTATATTCCATGAAAGGTGAAATTGCACACGTATAAATAAATACGATTGAAAGTTCCGTCATGCAGGTCATGACGAGTTTTCATTTAACTAAAGCTAGAAGAAATTTACAGTATTGAAAAGGGTGATTTTTTAAATCAATGAAAATGCAGTTAATGAAATTTAAAAACTATGATGCAATTTCCATTTAATGCCCTTTGGTTTGATAGTTAATACTTGATAAAAAAATTGGGAGAGAAAATATGTCTGTAGGCGATCACTTAAGCAGCAAAATGAAATTATACGGTGTTCCTTCCGATATAGGAACATTGAAATGTCTGATGACAGCAGGTGAAAAAGGTGTCGATGTCGATAGCATAGCGGTAAGTGATACCAGTACACAGGAAATCAGTGCTATGTCTCCGTTTGGAACACTGCCCTGTTTGCGTGATGTTGATTTTACCCTGTGCGGCACTCAGGCCATTATGTCTTATCTTGACGATAAGGGATTTGGGCCTTCGCTGGTACCACGTAACGGTGTTATCCGTGCATTACATTACCAGTGTGCACATATTGCCATTGAAACCGCTGGCCCGGCCATTGATAAACTACTCACTGGTGAAGATGTCGCCCAGGCAGTTGCTACATTGGGGGCTGCATTTGATGTGTTGAATAATACCTTGAAAAACAAAAAGCAGCGTGGAGATTTTCTGGTAGGAGAATTTTCTCTGGCGGATGTACATTGGGCTCCTATAGCACATGCCTGCATTATTAGCGGTCATGCAGATCTTGTTAAAACGCGTGATGCCGTGAGTGTCTGGTGGGATAAAGTAGAAGCGCATAAAAGTACCAGTAAAGAAAATTACGTGGCCTCTAATATCCTTCCAACACTGGATGAAATTAACAATAATCAGCTGAGATCTATCACGATCAATGTTTGATCGTATGGGTCGGTATCTGCTGTCGATAAAAAGTGACTGAGTGGTGAATAATCATGTTTGGCTTGTTTAAAAGTAAACAGAAGGACTTTGAGGCGGTAATTAATCCTTCCGGCGAAGCCGATACCGTAATCGTTAAATCTGGAGAAAATCTTCTGAAGGCAGCGCTTGCGGCAGGCCTGGACTGGCCACATGATTGTCGTGTTGGAAGTTGCGGGTCATGCCGCTGCCATTTAAAGCAGGGTAAGGTAAAAGAGCTTTCTGATTTTGCCTATGTACTGGATGGTGATCAGTTAAAAGAAGGGATGATCCTGGCTTGTCAGTCTCAGCTTAAGACTGATGTTGTAATCGAGGTGCCGTTAGCTGCGGGTAAGGATAAAGCAATGCCGATCAGTTCAATAGAAGGTGTGCTGGATAAGACTCGCATGCTTACTCATGACATCATGGAGCTAACAATCAAGCTTGATCGCCCGTTTTCGCATGTGGCCGAACCAGGTGTAAATGGTCATGTTTATCGCGCAGGACAATATGCTGATATAAGCTTTCCTGGCATCGAAATTCCGCGTTCTTATTCATTTGCAAAAGCACCAAATAAAGAAAATGATAAAGAACTGACCTTTTTTGTGCGCAAGGTTCCCAATGGCGAACTGACAGGATGGCTGTTTGCAGAAGATCGTATCGGGAGCAGAGTCGTTGTCAATGGCCCTTATGGCTCATTCTGGCTGAGAGATGGCAGTGGTCCAATAATCTGTATCGCCGGTGGTAGTGGAATGAGTTCAATAAAGTCTTTATTAGAGCATGCGAATGAAATCAATAGCCAACGTGAAACGGTTTATTTGTTTGGTGCGCGAACACAGCAGGATTTGTACTGTCTGGATGAAATAAAAGAGTTAGAGCAGGAACGAAACCTGAGCGATGAAGCATCAGCGCAGGGCACGCTAAAATTTTTACCAGTGTTATCGGAAGAATCAGACACTAGTGACTGGAGCGGTTTGCGTGGATTAGTGACCGAACATATATCAACGCAGGCTCTGGACTGGGTGAATACCCAGGCCTATTTATGTGGGCCACCGCCAATGATTGATGCAGCAATCGAGGAGTTAAAGCGTCAGGGTGTAACTGAAGAAAATATCCATTTTGACAAGTTTCTTGATGCCAGCAGTATGCCTGGAGGGCGCAACTAAAAGCACTTTTTAAATTTTTTAAATCTTATTTTTATACCGCTAAGTGCTACAGCGGTATGACAACATGACGCGCAATTAAACTTGTTTTTATTGCGCGTTTTTTTTTGCAAAAAAAATCATATTTTAATTAATTAACTTAGCAGAATACGTGGTGTTACGTATAGGTATCAACACAGGTCTCGAGTACATTTAACCTGTCAACAATAAATGATGGAGGCAAATAAATGAGTAAGTTAATTATAAATCTAAGATATTTTATGACCCCGATTTTGATCATCGTGGCGATGTTGGGGATTGTCGCAGGCGGGTTATGGTCATGGCTGGGTGTTGGAATGTTTCTGTTTGCTATCGCAGCAGATTATATGTTCAGCATAGTCCCTTTTAAACTACAACCTGCCGGGGTTGATGAGCATGGTGAGTTAAACGGTATACCCTGGTTGCTGAATACCATGATGTACCTGCAGTTGCCTGTTTTTATCCTGTTACAGGGTAGTTTAATATGGCGTGTATATGAATATGTTTCAGGTGCACCCATTGGAAGTATGGAGATATTAGGTGTTCCAGTCACTACCGGTACGACGGGTATAAACCTGATTGGTGCTGCTATTTCTAATGGCATGTTTATGGGACTTGGTATCATGTTTGGTCATGAAATGTCTCATACTAAAGGCTGGACCTTTCTGCTGTCACGCTGGATGATGGCACTGAGTGGTATCGCGCACTTCTGTTATGCACATGTTTACAATCATCATCTGGAATTAGCCCACGAGGATGATCCAGCTACCTGCCCACGCGGACGTAATATTTATTTACACTATCTGCTTTCACACTTCGGGCAATCTCGCTTCTTATACAAAATGGAACAACAGAGACTGCAACGTCTGGGCAAGGCTTTTATCTCTCCCTCTAATCGTTGGATACGGGGTTACATGATGAGTTTACCAACAGTATTTCTGTTCTGGTACGCAGGCGGATGGACGGGACTTGGCATCATGGGCATTGCCTGGGTTATTTCCGGTTTCGAACTGGAAGTGCTGAACATGTTAGAGCATTATGGTTTGATACGCGAAAAAGGTCAGCCTATCGAATATCGCCACTCCTGGGATGTCGGAGAGTCACCTTTTACTCAAATCGGATTTATCGAAATTGGCCGCCAGGGTGATCACCATGATCGTGGTGAAACACATTTCTGGGAACTCGAAGAAGTGGGTTCTCCGGATACAGGTATGGGCTATTACGCCATGTTTGCCATGCTACTGGTGCCACCAGTCTGGGAATCTTTCATTAAGCCACATCTGGCGAAATGGGATCAGGAAATGGCATCTGAAGGTGAACGTGTTGTTGCTGAACGAATGAACCGTAAGGCAGGCTGGCATGATATGCCAGCATTAACCTAAACCTGAAAACAGAAAAAATCATGGTGAAAGTGCAGGTATGCACAGTTTAGATCGACAGGGAGGTTGACCACCTTAGTAGAGAATAACGGGAGAAAGTGATGAGTATATTTAAAGGTTTTTTTGCAATCGCTATTTTTACAGCCATCGTCGTATGGGGTGCAATGCAACTCAATATTGGTGAGCATCATACTGATCCACTGTGGGCATTGGGTACCGCTGTTGGCTTTTTAGCATTATTGATTACTGATGTGGCACTTTTTTTTGGTGTAGCCAAAGACGACCCATTTAAGTGGGAATAAGGGCATTGAATGCTTCTGAATCCGTGCATCAACACGGATTCAGAATCATCATTGGAAACAAAAAATTTGGTATAGAAATATATATTTGAATGCCCCGTCAGGTGTTCAGCTAATGTATAAAGAGGTGAGGAAATGGGATTTTTTTGGAAAAAAACAAATAACAGGCCACGCATGCAATTGCGCGGTTTTCCTGGTGATGCCGATACGGCGAAATGTCTGTTGATGGCCGCTGAAAAGAGTGTGCAACTTGATGTGGAGCTACTGGATATTCTGGAAGGCGCCTGCGACAGTCAGGAGTACCGCAAAATATCACCGTTTGGAAAATGTCCCTGTTTGAAAGAAGATGATTTTTTGACCACAGGGGCAGCGGCGATACTGGCTTACCTGGATGTTCGTGGTCAGGGTGGTCAGATGAACCCGAAAAAAGCGGCCATCTATGGTCATCAGAATTATTGGGTACAGGTCGCAAGGCAAATTGCAGAACCTGCTGTAGCAACGCTGGTGCAGCAAAAAATCTGTAGTCCAATGCGTGATGGTGGTTTTAGCGAAGATGAAACTCGTTGCGCTGAAGCGCGTACATCACTGGCAGCGGTGCTGGATGAACTTGATAGCCAACTGGATGGTAAGCAGCTGGATGGGAGAAAGTTTATTGTAAGTGATTACTGCTATGCAGACATTTACTGGACCGCTATCGCGCATCTCTGCGTAGTGACCGGACAGCAGGATTTGATCGATTCACGCAGTCATGTACAGAGCTGGTATCAACGAGTTCATGCTCGTGACAGTTATGCCAGTCTACCGACGCTGGATGATATAAAACACAAACAACTCAGAGCAGTTGCCTGAGTATCCATGAGGAGTTACAGATGACCGATTTATTTGGATTTGGAACCGCTCACGATACGCTCGATGTGGGTGAAAGATATGGCACCACTGGTGACATGAAGAAGACGCAATACGTGATGCAATTGCTGGGTAACCCTGGTGATGCGGATACGCTTAAATGTCTACTCATTGCCGGAGAGAAAGGTATTGAGCTGGAGAGTGGCATTTTAGATATTGCTCAGAAGCAGCAGGATGGAGAAGACTATCGCGAGATATCACCATTTGGAATTATGCCTGCGCTCAAGGAAGCAAAATACGTATGTGTAGGCGAGGATGGCATTACCTGTTTCATCGAAGGGCGTGGACTTGGGAATAGATTGCAGCCACGCAATGCCAGAGTACTGGCAGAACAAATGTACTGGATTGATATTGCGCGCAGTGATGTCGCACCCTATGTTAATGTCCTGGTGCAGCAGCATGTATTAGGCCCGATGTCAGATCCTGAATTCCAGGCTGATAGCGAAGCGATGCAGGCAGCCCGGGATGCACTGCATGCGCCCCTGGAAGCCATGAATACGCAGCTGGCTGGTAAACAGTTTGTGGTTGGAGATTTCTCTTATGCGGACATTCACTGGACCGCTTATGTTCATTTGTTGGCAACGGTTGGTGAAGTTGCGCTTATCGATCAACAGGGTAACCTGAAAACATGGTTTGAACTTATCAAGTCACACAAAAGCTTTTCAGGGCAGGAAATTATTCCTTATGAATTAATGCCGACACTCGAAGAGATTAAATCGCAAAAGTTAAAGGATGTCGTCTGCGGCGAATATTGATAATGCTTTCTAGTTATGACGCATTGCAATAGTGAATTAATTCAGCTGATGCATAATCTCAGTTTAACTCCTGAGGAAGTGGCAAAGTGTTTAGGTGTAAGCGTGAATATTGTTTATGGCTGGACCAATACAGAAGGTGGTGAACAACGACTACCTATGCCCGAGGCGGAACTGCGTCTTTTGAAATATTCACTGATGAGCGAGAATAAACAGACAACCTTGTTCTAGTTTTGTCCCCACTTTATGGCCGCTAACTGCGGCCTTTTTTTAAGTAATCGATTTGTACCGGTCGATTTAGGATTAATCAGTACATTCAAAAGTGTCTTACATACCCGACCTATAGTTAATGTCCAGTTTTATTGGATCACGATACGAATGGCCTGGAACCGGGTGTGAACCTGGAAAAACCAGTTGAATCATGAAAGTCCTGGTAACGGCTTAATGCAGCTGAAAAAATCAATAACACAGTCTTCATCAATCAGCTGACTACGTTTTTTTGATTTCTCGGCAATTGCTCCCATTGCTCTAACTACAGCCATCCCTGGCTTAGACCAGGCACATCATTCTGTTACACATCTTTTTCACGCTCAACTAATTTTTCCAGGTTAAAAGTTTATTAAACAATAATTTCTACAGGCTCATCATTACGACGCTGGACGATAAATAGCGTAGATTTTTTTCACCTGTTGGGTGCTTTCCCAACTGCACTGAGCTTTTTGTTCTACCAGAAAAATATCACCGGACACAAAGGTATGTGTCGCACCGGTATGATCTTCAACTGTCACCGCGCCCTCTAACAGATGCATTAGCTCAAAATGTTTAAAGGTCATATGGCGTCGCTTGTAGGGGGTTGAATCCCAGGTACCACAGATGAATTCACCGTCGGCAGATACATAATCAGTATGGTTACGGCAGTGTGGTGTAGGGCCAATTAAAAGCTCTGCCAGGGGCGTGCCGGAAGTCACGAGTTCGGCACTGGTGTCGATGGCTACAAGCTTACTCTCGCTGACGCCGCTTTCGAGATAACGCATGTAGAGTAACGTAGCTGATTGCTGACATTTCCACTCAACATCCCCACCTGCACTCAGAACAGCACTGTCGCCGTCGGCCAGCTCTAAGGTTTGTCCCTGACTGCTGAGGGTTAAATGACCATCGCAAACAATAATAAATTCGTCGGCTTCCTGAGCGGTGACAGAGCCACTGCCTGCAGACAAATGAATAGCACCTATGGCCACGGGGCCGGAGGGGAGTGCCAGTGGATAGCGGTTAGTCATAAATGGGTTGGCTGTAGTGTCGTTCTGGCTGGCCAGTTTAGCCACGGCAGCCTTCGCGAACTCGCGTAAATCTACAAACGATGGTGCAATTGTCACACGTTCTTCAGTGTTGCTAAGCATAAAGTACCTCAACAATAATTAATGATGACGAGAATTTTAGTGATACAACGCAACGTGGTTGATTGATTGCCGGGCGACCTATGGCAGATCCTGTTGTATTTGGATGTTTGTTCGGCATTAATGTGGGGGAGTGGTGTTAACAGGCAAAGCTGTTAGTAACACAATATCCGGAAACTTGCGGTCTATCCTGGAACACAGGTTTCGATGGAATCAGGGAAATGAATATGCTAGTTTCTGAACTTGAGAGGAAATAATAATGAAAAATGGTCAAAAACATGCTCAAAAATCACCTTTAATTTTTCAGATAGGCCGCGAGTTGTGGTAATTAAATGCTGCAACTTGCGTCCCATTTAGAATATTATGCATAACTATGAACGAAAGTGAATTCAGAGAAAAATTTAGAGAATTCTTGAATGATGAAGATCGCTATAAGAAGTTCGTAGCGACTATTAATCGAGACAAAGATAATAGACTTCTTTTTTGGCAGGAAAGAACTATCGAAAAATTTTGCCAGCAATATTCTCTTGATATCCCTTCTTTTAATGGTTTGAGGGGAATATTTGATATATGTGAATTGCATGGATCTCGGTTAGAAAATGGTAAGGTTAAAGTTTTCTGCGGCCACGTGGATTATTCTAAGGATTACACTAAAGCCTGTGCTGAACTATTTCCTAATAGCCATTTATCCGAGGTTAACGGACCTGAAGAAATGCAAGGTAAATACTACAATATACGGTTTTGTCAAACATGCAGAGAAGCACAGCAAAAATGGAGTAAGAAAAATGCATAACAAATAAGGATATAACAAGATGTTGAAAATATTAAAGTTCAAATCACTAAAATTGTTAATGACTAAAAATTAAATTATCGACTGGTAAAATTTGTCTAACAAATAAAATTCACTCGGAAAAACAAAGCTACGATCGTGCCTCACTACGCTGTGTTTTCCCTTTGATTTTGAGCATTAGGCTAAATCAAAAATGAAGGACAATTATATGAAAAAATTACCACTTCTGTTTGCACTATTTCTTATTCTGTCAGGATGCTCTGGAAAGCCAGGCGATAATGAGATTGAAAAACAGATAGTAGAAAACCTGTTGCGTGATGGTGGCGATGAAATATTTCAGGTAGAGAATTTTAAAAAAACAAATGGCTTCGAGAAAGATTCAAAAACTTATATTGCCGATGTCAAATATGACCTCGTATTTAAAAAAGGCATCAAAGAATTGGCTCAGCAATTAAAAAAAGAGTCGCAGGGAACGCTATTTGGTGCAATGGGCGCCGGCCTCGGCGTTATGGCGCTTCAGATGCAATTTGGGAACTTCAAAGCAGGTCACAGAGTGCTTAAAGAAGAAAAAGTAACATTCATTAAAACCGAAAATGGTTGGCGAATCAGTGAGCAAGAATAGCCTAACAAAGCAAATTCACACGGACAAATTATCGCAACGCTCGTTTGTGGTGAATGCTACAAGCCTCACATTGCTACAATTACTCAAATGGGCTTTTTCTACAGCCTCATTATGCGGCTCGGTTCGACGCATGCCCTTAGTCGAAGTAATCAAGTTAAATTAGCTGTAGCTCAGGAACAGGTCAATGGAAAACATAACCATGGGCTACAGTGGACGCTCGCCCCACTGAGCCCAGCCGTTAGAGCGTCAAGTTTAATCTTGATGCATCTTGCAGGGTGAGAGTCCCTGTCGGGCAAGGCCTAACCAGCCACCCGTATCGAGTGTTGCGCTTGTGGCGGAGGATCGAGGAATCCGAACAAAACAAGTGAAGCGTACACAGAGAATTGTGCAGGCCGTAGGGAGTACGCAGCTCCTTAGAACTGGTATAGCAGACAGCTTCGAAATGCAAATTGAGGTCGACGAGGGGTTTAACGCCCACCGAAGTCAACACAGAAGCATCCGAATTGGTAAGGATGTGGAGGGCCTCCGGAGTCAAAAGGTTGTGGCATGTACAAAGAGATGTATTTGAGAACTTGAGAGACCCATGAGCCCCCCAGGTGGGGCATTACGAGAGGATACTGAAATGCTAGAGACACGACATGAAGAGGAAACAGAACTGCGCTGGTATTCACAAATGGTGCCAGACTGCCGGGGAAGCAGTGAAGCCTGTGACAGGGCTAGCAGCCGATGGTTGAATGGGAGTCGGATCAAGCATAGTACTCTGAGGTTGGGAAAGCCAACTACATGGGAAAGGACTTGACGGAAGTACGTAGCCCGCAAAGGAACCTCATACCCGACGCTGAAGATTGGGAACACTATGAGCTCCCCTCACTGCGGGGCATAGCCAGAAAAGCAAAGCAAGAACCAGCACATCGTTTTCGTGACTTATCGCGCTGTCTGAATGAAACACACATGAGGTACGCCTTCAAGCGAATGAACAAGAAGGCCGCGTCAGGTGTGGATAAGGTAAGCTATCAGGACTATGGGGAAAACTTCGATAGCCATATAGCGAACCTGAGCATCAGGCTAAAGCGAAACAGTTACAAGGCGAAACTGGTAAAACGGAAACATATACCAAAATCGTCCGGCAAGACGAGGCCGCTAGGCATCCCGGTACTGGAAGACAAACTGTTGCAAACAGTAGTCTCAGACCTACTGAGCGCAATCTATGAGCAAGACTTTCATAACTTCAGCTATGGCTACCGGCCAAAGCTTGGAGCGCGCCAATGCGCAGACGACCTCACGGTCAGAATGCAATTTGGACGCTTCGGTTATGTGGTAGAGGCTGACATCAAAGACTTCTTCAACCATATTGATCATGAAATACTGCTCGGGTTAATTGCCCGGCGAGTGGATGATAAAAGGTTCATACAGCTGATCAGAAAATGGCTCAAAGCAGGGATACTGGAAGAAGATGGAGCGATAGAGTATCCAGAAGAGGGGACGCCGCAAGGTGGCAGCATCTCGCCCATTTTGGCGAACCTCTACCTGCACTATGCCATCGACGAGTGGTTTGAGAAAGAAGTCAAACCACGCTGTGAAGGAGACGCCATCATCTGCCGTTACGCGGACGACTTCGTTTGCGCCTTCGAAAACAAGCGTGATGCGGAAAGGTTTTATCAGGTGCTACCCAAACGGTTGAAGCGATTCAATCTAGAGCTCGCTGATGATAAAACACACTGCAAGCGTTTCAGTCGGTTTGCACCGGGTCTGCAAAATCGATTTTGCTTTCTGAGTTTTGAGTTCTACTGGGACAAAGACAAAGGCGGCAAAGCACGATTATTCAGACGTACGGCAAGTAAAAAGCTCCAGGAAACCAAGCGAAGCTACAAAAAGTTTATCAAAGAACACCGGCACAAGAAAACGCCGCAGTTACTTGACAAGCTCACCAAAAAGTTAAGAGGTTATTACAACTATTTTGGTGTCGTGGGCAATCTGGGAAGTCTTTACCAGATCTACACCCATGTTGTAGATTTGCTGTACAAATGGTTAAATCGGCGAAGTGGGCGTAAGAGTCTGACGTGGGCACAATTAAAACGTGTCATAGCCTACAGGTCACTGGCAAAGCCAGTATGTGTAGCAAGAAACGCAAATCGAAGGGTATGGTGGTAACTATGGAGCTTTGTACTGCGAGCGCGAGTACAACCGAGGAGCCGGATGCGGGAAAACCGCACGTCCGGATCTGTATGGGGGGCGTCGAGAAATCGGCGTTCCTACCATGACTAACCTCAAGGAGGGATTGTGCGAATAGCTGCTATTTCTGACATTCACAGCAATGTTTATGCTCTGGACGCTGTTTTATCTGATATCGCTAAGAGTGAGATTGACGTAATCGTCAACCTTGGAGATATTCTGTATGGGCCTATTGCTCCTCTAGCAACTTATGAACGTCTAATGGAACATGAGATTGTAACTATCAGGGGCAATCAAGATCGTCAGATTTACGAAGCATCAGAGCAAGAAATAGACTCTAACCCAACAATGCAATTTATTATCAATGAGTTGGGAAGTGAACCTCTGCAATGGATGAAAGAGCTACCTTTCAGTTACCAACTAACTAGTGATGTATTTCTTTGTCATGGTACTCCCAATGACGATTTGATTTATCTCTTAGAAAATGTTGATAGTGGGCATGCTTGTCTCCGAAATGACGATGAAATAGTAAGTCTTCTAGATGGCGTGTCTTCAAAAGTAGTTGTTTGTGGTCACACTCACACCCCAAGAGCAGTTTCAACAGGCTCTGGTCAATTGATTGTTAACCCTGGTAGTGTTGGTTTACCTGCATATACTGATGAAGAGCCCGTCGTACATTCAATGGAGAATTATTGTCCGCACGCTAGTTATGCTGTTATTGAAAGTTGCAATGACTCTTGGAGCGTTTTACATGCTAAGGTGGCATATGACTATGAAAAGGCTGCATCAGCTGCGCGGAAAAGAAACCGAAATGATTGGGTTCATTTCTTAATAACAGGGCGGGGGTTATAACAAACAGCTCCAGCTGACGTTTTGGTCTTCGTTCCAATTTGTGCATGGCCTTCGGCCATCGTTGCACAAATTTCCACTACAACCAAAACGCAACTGAGCTGGGCGTTATACACCATGAAGGATTAAATTAATGATTGTAGAAGAGAAAGATTTAAGAGAAAGATATGAAAGTTTGTCCGATGACGAGTTGGCAGATTTATCACGTTCTGTGGGTTTAACTGATTTAGCCAAAAAATGTCTAAAGTCAGAAATTGATAGACGAGGATTAGAAGATCTTGAGACGCGAATCGAAGAGCTAGATGAAGTCGACAAGCAGTTGCAAGATCACAGGGATAAAAAAATAAACGAAGGAAAGGAATCCGTTCAGAAGTTTAGTAAGCCGTTTTATGTATCTGGTACCGTGTTTTTTTTAGTTGGTTTTGCGTTGTATATATTAGGATCCACAAAAGAAGAAGATTTGGGTGTTGTAGCAATGGCCTTGGGTGGTTTCCTAATACTTTTCGCTATAATTAAATCTGCTTCTAGACTAGCGATACTAAAACTAATATTTCGAAAGTAGGTGTATAACAATTGCATAATGTCGCCAGCAAAAAACGCTGGCTGGGACTCGCGCTTCGCTACGCGTGAGCCCCATTTGCTGGCGTTATAACTAAAAAGGAAATTGGTCAGGTTGTTTCATTAAAAACAATCACAGATTTTGAAATATCGGTTTCAAAACAAACAGTCAAAAGCATGCGGGTATAATCATTATCAGGCAAGCTTTGAAATAAAACGATTTCGATAATAAAAAAGTATTTGAGTATCGGTAGCAGTTAAAGAGAAAAGGCTTACGAAACTAAGTTCTTGCTTTTATTCGAGTAGAGCGGTAGTTTTCATAAATTGTAAAAAAACCAAAACCCACCCACTTCAAGGGTCTGAGGTAATATGCACAATAGCGGTTATAACACATATGAGCCCCAGCTAGTCAATAGGCACTAAGCTATTTTTTCGTCTCACGAAGTGAGACGAAAAAATACACAATTAACAAAGTCATCTACTTCGTCTGTCGTGGCAGCCATTAAGCCAGTTGCTTACAGCAAAC
>JBNKKI010000052.1:0-6313 GCA_050291745.1 Gammaproteobacteria bacterium
GCAGCTCAAGGGGTGTCCCCTACCTTCCGCGCTCGTTCCTCGCTTGTGCAGGCTGGGTGATTCCCCTCCCCTTGCCCTTTGTCTCCCCAGTCTCAGCCGACGGGCAAGCCGCATACGCAGCAACCCTTTATTTTTAAAAACAGGAGATACCATGTCTATTTCAAAAATGACTGAAGCATTTAAAAAGGTACAGGAATATAGAGACCAGATGAATGCAGGTAAACAAAAGATTTTAGCTAAAGATCTTTCTTGCGTTGTTTATATTTATAACAACGTTGCAGGACAGCCTTGCGCAATTGCCTATCGTGGCAGAGCCAAAAAACCGGCATTTAATTATCGGTATCGGAGTGAGGCATGTCGTGCTGAACGTGTGTGTGAGTGGATGAAGGCGCAATCTAAACATAAGGCTACTAGTCGTAAGCCTGTCGAGCGTTTGTTATCTGTGGGTGATGTTCTGCGTGCCTCCTGGGGTTACGATCAAACTAATATCGATTATTTCAAAGTGACTGAATTGATCGGTGACTCAATGATTGAGGTTGTTGAAATCGGACAGATTACAGAGCATACAGGCGATATGGTCGGGGACTGTGTGCCAGATCCTAATACTGAGGTTGGTAAGCCAATGCGTAGAAGAGCTAATGGTAACAGCGTCAGAATTGATAGTGTTCGCTATGCCAGCAAAGTTAATCCAACAGTTGTGGCGGGGTGTGTTTTGTATAAGCCCGATCATTGGACGGCTTACCATTAATTTTGATTGCATATTTTCCGGATCCGCAGCTGGCCCGGAGGAGATATTGATTGCATATTTTGCGACCGTAGCGGTTTACCTGGTTAATTTTTGCAATCAATTCCTCGGAACATCCCTTTAACCAATTTTTTGACTATTAGATCATGCTTACTCAGACAGATTTATTCTATACAGAACAGCAGGAATATTATGCTCACCCTGATTATTTAGCGTCTATAAATGATTCACTCGACGATGATTATTGTGAGTATATTAAAGATCGACATTTAGGTAGACCTTCAGGAAAAACTATTTTGTCTCTTTTTGATTACACGGGTAACTGGTCGCGGCCTTATGCTGAAGCTGGCTATGAAGTGTTTCAACTAGACTTAAAACTTGGTCACAATATAAATGATTTTTCAGTTGATTATCTTTGTAATGAATTAGGGATTGGTGAGGTGTATGGCATTCTTGCCGGTGTCCCCTGTACTGAATTTGCCGTGTCTGGTGCTCGTTGGTTTGATGCAAAAGATAGGGATGGCCGGACAGCTCAAGCGATTGAGCTGGTTAATCAAACTCTACGTACAGTAGAGTTTTTCAACCCTTATTTCTGGGTTATAGAAAACCCCGTGGGTAGAATGCCTCGATTGATACCTGAACTAAATGTAAAGCCCTGGTATTTCCATCCATGTGATTATGGCCGTGATTTTGAAGGTGAGGATTACACGAAAAAAACAGGTTTATGGGGAAAGTTTACGCCGCCCACAGTGCAAAATCTTGGTGAGGATCGGAGCGTTCACCCCAGCCAGGGCAGCAAGATACACAAGCTTTATGGTGGTAAGTCTGAATACACAAAAACCATGCGGAGTGTTACACCGCTTGGGTTTTCATATGCTTTTTTTGAATGCAATCGATGAAGATGAAAATTTCTCGTACATAGTGATTGATTGCATATTTTTCTGCTGCAGCTGATCACCAGGTTAAAATATGCAATCTCTTGTTGGCCGGTACCGTCCGGATCCGGCACCTGCAGCTCTCATAAGTGATTGCATTTTACGTTTTAGCGACTTCTTCAGATCAAACCTTCAGACTCTCTATTTGTCTGCTAATATATTTCAGTAAGGATCCAGAAATAGAGTTGCAGCAGATGAAAGTTGACATTTATACGAGCGATACAAAAACTAATACCTCGGTTATAGTTCCGACAGGGACAGACCTGGACTCTTTGGCGGGTGATGCTGCTAATACTGTTAATAATCTTAAGCCCTGGACTTTACAGCGAGAGAATCATGAACTTTCTAGTGTAGCAACGGGAGATTTATTTGATTTCCTGGTGAAACAAATAACAGAATTAGGCGCTGGTAAAATTATTACTACGGTCACTTTCGATGAACACACTTAAACCCGTATTTATTCGGTAATTTACACAAAACCGGGATTTTGTCTCCCTCCCTCAAAAGCGCATTCCAATGCGCTTTTTTTATGTCTTTTTACTATTTAACTATTGACTTGTCACCAGTTTAATATACACTTTTACTATAGATAAAGTATCTTTCAGCCTATTTTAAACCCATTTTAGCGGAGTAAATCATGAGTGACGGAAATACCAATTTATTGACCAAGCCTTCAGTCCAGGACGTGCTTGACCAGCTACTTAAAGTAGAAGATAAGTCGCAACCTTTCGAAGTCGATATCTGGGATGCAGATGGATTCAATATCGATTATTCGTCTATCGAGATAAAAGAGCTTGTCACGTCGGATGGTACTCCCTCTTCAGTTTGTCTTGAGGTCGCGGTATGCGGGGAAGTTCGGCAGACGTGGCCAGAGACAGAGCTTGATGCTGAAGAAGAGGTAAACACCTCTGCTTATGAAGAAAAGCACCGGCCACAGAATCAATTGTTGGTTGAGGGTATCCCTGTCAATCCCACACTGCGCCCAGGTTTTGAGTGCACAGACAACGACTATAGAGAAGAGCTAGAAATTAGCGACTGGTGGGGTCGCCCTTTCATTCGAGTATATAGCTGGGTTGATATGGCTTCTTCTTATAGTGACTACCTGGACAGGGTTGGTGACCTTGAAAATTTTGAACCCGTTACGCAGCAACAATATGAGCAGGAACAAAGTAATTCACGAAGCGCATGGTTTAAAAGCTGGCCTTCTGGCTTGCGCTATGATGTGCGCTGCCTCGACGGTGGCGCGTGGGATCGCTCGACAAACATAGCCCAGGTTGGCGAGCTACAAGATGCGTTAAATATTGCTAAGTCATTGCAGAATAATACCTGAGGTCAATATTAATCATGAGCACCATCAAGGAACGATTAGAAAACAAAACCAACAAGGTTTTGACCGCCCTGGATGCGCTGGCCGCGCTTTCTAAATACGGCGATAAAATCACAGCTGAAGACATTGAAAAAATTCGTGTTGCCATCGATGGCCGATTTCTAAAAACCATGATCGCTATCTCTATCGGTCGCGATGCAGTGCAATTCTCCCTTCAGGATGATAAGTCATGAATCTGGTTTACTGCTGTAAATCATCACACTTTTATCATGCAGTCAGTTGTTGGATGAATGATCGATCAGACTTAGATTCTCTCTTTGTGTTACCAGCGTTCAAAGATTTATTTATGTCTGATCGATCACAATACTTTTTCCCTCGCACATCAATATTCTCATTCGATTCACGCAAGATCTGTTCACTACTGGAACCCTGGGCGCTTAAAAATGTGGCCGCCAATCCTCAGCATGTCAATAGAATCAACCAGGTAGTGAAGCTGATGAAAGATCTGATCACAGACGAAACCTGGGCGATGCGGAACAAGCTCCTGGTATCCGTCAATTACATGGCCGTAGAAGAAGAGGAAGTCTTATCATGAACGGACAATCTATTAGTGTTGAAAGCTATTTTCCAGTTGAGCATAAAAACCTGGACTGGAAGCATTTGATTAAGCGGCGCGAGTGGGTGTTAGCTCACATTGAGGGTGTACCGCCCTACTTGCTTCTGCCAGAAATTCATTCGATTCTGTGTAATGCTCAAGATCCTGATCTACATTTTTTTATCAATACGATTTGGCATATAGGTGCACGAATATCAGAGGCCCTGGAGCTAACACCCAGTCATTTTAATATCGATGACCCAGCTATAAGCTATGCATCGATCAGGACATTCAAGAAGCGAACGGCAGAAGGGAAAAAAAGGCCTGTGCGCGCCGTGCCGATCTATGATCACAATTACAAAAGTGAGTTGATGAGCTACTGCTACTCGAAAGGCATTGCTCGCAATGAGGTTTTATTCCCATTTGTTCGCGGCACTTACAATAAAAAATTAGAACGTTTACAAAACAGGTTAGCAGCTAAAAACCTGGTTTATCCTGTCAAACTGACGCCCCACGTTTTTCGTCATAGCTTTGCAATCCACTGCTTGATAAATCGTATTTTACTCAGCGATATACAACGATATCTGGGACACAAACACATCAGCGAAACAGAAATCTATACCAGAATCTTTACCGGCGAAACTGATGTTTATATGTCCGCTGTTCAATTTTAGGAGATTATTAAGATGGCCTTAACTTATAGAAATGTTGAAGTTATTAAGCCGGTGCTGGATGATTACACCGCGAGAACTGGTATCAAAGCTGCTACCACAGTGATGGAGAATATAATTCTTGAATATCCTGATCTTGTTAAAGAGGTGGAAAAGTTACGCAGTGATAATCAATTTCTAAGGCGCGAACTGGATCAAATGTTTAATAATCGAGTGAGGCTATCAGAAGCGCTAAAACACTTTTTAGAGCCGTTGGATCCAGAACGGCCAACATGCAAGACTTGTGCTTGCTGGGATTTTAACTACCATCAGGCTGGTATCGCTGTCGGTGACTGCGATCACCCAAAAAGCAACTACACGGAAACAAATGAATCTGATTCCTGTTATTTACATGAGGCTGAATAATTATGCCAATTGAACTATCTAATTTGCTGTCCGGATATGAATCTGGGAAGGTTCGTCATTTTGTTCCCTATTGTGTTCGTTATGATGCGTACACTCTCGACGTTGAGGTGTTAAACCGCAAAGCTGACAACAGCGGATACACATGGAGAAAGCAATCGGTGTATGAAAACGGTGAAGTGCTCTGGTTTAAATCTCTAAATGATGTTTTGGTAGCGTTGGCTGATGTTGGACTCTCTGAAGCTTATAAATTACGGTTTGCTAACCGCGATGGAAACACTTTTTTAAACTGGTGATTGGTAAAAAGTTTGATTATGAACTTCTGTAAAGTCTCTGAATTGGTTGATATTAATCCACCCACTATTTCCGATCTTGAAGAAATGGGTATACCTGTAACTTCTAAACTTTGTGGGTTTGTCGTTCAGCTACTCGAAAGTGAAGAGTTTTTATCTGCCAAAAAAGATAATATTGGCGTGAATTTGAAAGCTTGGTCTGTTGTTCCAGATTTAGCGCAGTTATTCCCGAATCCACAAGCGGCCAGTTTAGCTGCTTCTGAATGTGAAAACAGAACTGGTGTATTTGCATTGTTCGATACTGGTGATAATTTTTTTGCATGGCCGATGTTTGATTGACGCGATTATGTCGATATCATTTCATTTATATTAACAGCGCTGAATGACTGTGATTATCTGTTCTGAAATTAGCCATCATTGAATAGCCAACATCCACTTACTTAATTTTTTCTGTCCACCTCCTGTCTTTAGTGATCAATCTGGTTTTGCGTTAGGTTTACCGCTCTATACCTGTAAGTTAATATTTAAACGACCATACATTAATCGTTCTTCTGGCAAGGCGATCTAACCCGTGTGGTTCCGCTGCGCTTCTCTGGCCCGCGCCAGTTAGATCTTGCTTCCTTGCAAGACTCACTACCTGAATGTTTTTACCTGGGCGTTATTAACTAAAACAGGTAAGAGAAAATGCCAAACCAAAACAACACAAAAAAGACTCCAGATTTCAATGTCGCTCAGATCATGGAAATTCCTGGACGAGACAAGGCGAAATTCTACGATGTGGGTGTTGGCTTCAAAAACTCTGATGGCTCCATCAACATCATGACAGTACACGGCACTTTGCGCATCAGCGAAGTTAAAGAAAACAATAAATAAAACTCCTCCAGATTCGCGGCTCGCAATGGGCCGCGTTTTTTAAATTTCATGAGGTAACGAAAAATGGAAACAGGTACAACATTCAACATTCGTGGAGTCAAAGTTATTTTCACGGCTCTTAAATTCGGCAATAACTCCGCTCCACACGATCACTTTGAGCTTTATTCAGAATTCATGGGGCCAACAGGCTACCAATCACATTTTGAGCCTAGCGCTTCTGTCAGTGCTCAGGGTGGACCTGAGAGAACAGCTGAAGATCTTATTACTCTCCGATACTTACTACTGGACAGTGCCTGAAAGTCAGCTTGCTTTGTTTTAAATGCTATTTTTCAGATTGCATATTTTCTCCTGGGAAAGCTGACCAGGTTAACCTTGTGATTGCATATTTTGCGACCGCAGTGGTTTACCTGGTTAATTTTTGCAATCACTTGTTGGCCGGTGCCGGCCAGATCGGGCAGCTGCAGTTCTCCTA
>JBNKKI010000053.1:0-12943 GCA_050291745.1 Gammaproteobacteria bacterium
CCGCTACGAACTGAATTGCACGTTTGAGGCGGCGTATCTCTTCGTTGTAACTCCTTGGAATAGCTCGCTATTCCGCGTCGTTACGCCTTGATCTACACCACCTCATACGCACAATCAGCTCGTCCAACTGCGGATTCTAGGGTTACGCATCTTTTTCATGCTGAACTTATTTTTTCCTGGTTCAACTCGTCCAATTGCGGATTCCAGGTTTAAAATCATCCAGAATTAATCAGCGGTTGCCTGAATTGGTCTCTGTCCTAAGCACAAATTTGCTGATACATTTGCATAGCACTTGAGGACTCACTGCCTGTCAGAATGAAACCAACCAGTTTACCTTCGGACAGGTATTCAATATGTTGCTCATTAACATCTTTGCGCTCAAGTTCGCTTTTATCCAGAATATTCGGAACACAGACAGTCAATGGAAAACTCGGTGTTTTTACTCTCACCAGTGGTGATATTGACTGGAAAGGTACCACATTCCCTCGTAGCTGGGCTGCAATTGTTTCAGCCTGTCGACGTATGGGTTCTATGTAGGCAAATATCTGGCCGTCAACTTCTGCACAATCACCAATCGCATATATATCTTCTACTGAGGTGCGCATCTGTTGATCTGTGATAATTCCCTTATCTACTTTCAATCCGGCTTTTTCGGCCAGTTGTGTATTGGCCTGTAAGCCAGCCGCTGACAACACTAAATCAGTTTCCAGTGCAGTACCATCAGCAAGCGTTGCACGCAAACGGTCAGCATTGTGTTCGACCAGATCAAGTGTGGTGCCGAGATGCCAGTTGACACCTCTTTGCTGGAGTTGAGCTTTTAATTGCTGTGATACATCATCTGGTAAAAGGCTAGCCAGTGCATGATTACTCGGATCAATGACACTCACCTTGTAACCGGCAGAGGATAAATCTTCGGCGAATTCACAACCGATTAAACCAGCACCTAAAATAGTGACGTGGCGAGCACCTTCATCCAGGCGCGAACGTAGTTTTTTATACGCCAGTAAATCGTTAACACTGACAACGCTATCACCAGCATCTCCAGAGATCGGTATTTGACGCTGATGTGCGCCCAGAGCGAGAATCAAATGACCGTATTGAATGCCACCTTTAGAGGTAGTAATACGCTTTTTCTTTGAATCTATCTTGATTACCCGGGTATCAGTTCTTACATCGATATTTAATGATGCCGCCTTACTTGCTGCATCCATATCGGATAAATCTTCGGCGGTTTTACCTTTAGCTAAGGCAGTAGAAAGTGCTGGTTTCGGATAAATGATTCCCGGACAGGCTGATACCAGTAGAACTGGTGTTTGCTGATCAAGTTTACGTACGGCTTCTGCAACCGACCAGCCCCCGATGCCTGCACCAATAATTACGATGGCATCTTCACTACCACGGCTCATTTTTTTGCTTGTCGGCTTGATGACTTTACTGGTGGCTGCCTCTACTGGGACATCCGGCAATAAGCGTAAATCACTTTTTGTCAGACCACATAACGGGCATTCCCAGTCATCAGGGATATCCTGGAATCGTGTACCCGGTGCAAGTCCTGAATCAGGGTCACCTTCGGCTTCATAATAAATATAGCCGCAGGCATCGCACACATAACGCTGAAAGTCTGACGTGGTCATTACTTAGTCCTCATTTACCGAGTTAATGATATTGCCGAAAATTTCATCCAGTTCCACAGCAATGGCATCCAGTTCTGTTGAGCTAAATGGCGCGAATACTTCTGCTGGCATACGGCAGGCAACAATGACATCCTCATCTTGTTCATAGACATGGATACGCAATGGAATATCATGTCCGGCTGCTTTGCAGGCATCCCACACGCGAATGGCAAAATCCGGTCTGAATACTTCCAGGATCTGGTCGGCAGGTACGGTTTTCCCCATTTTGGCTGCATTGGCCTGTCCATTGATATGCGCGACAACACGCATATTCTGTTGCTCAATGGCACTGAGTAACTTTTCTACTGTTTGTTCTGCTGACAGTTTTGATTTAATTTCTTTCATCGCATTCTCTTTAATTTAAGTGAGGGGCTTCACGCCCCTCGTGATAAGGCTCAGGCTGCGATAGCCTCGGTATCGAGTTCTTTACGCAAGTGTTTGATTGCTGGTGTTACTATGGCAATAAAATAGGATTCGCGTAATTTTCTCTGTGCTGGTGCTTCCTTCAGATAACCCTTGGCACCGGCATGCATCATGGCAGATTGTGAGGCACGGATTGCAAGCTCACCGGCAGCCAGACGAAGCTGTAAAATTTCACGGAAAAATTCATCCGAGGTTTCGAAAGGATCTTCAGCTAATGCTAATGTAGCTTCAACCGCATCATCCAGCTCTTCCTGAAGTTCATCAGGTCTATCTTCCAGATAACAGTTGACGTGACCTAACAATGGCTCTACTTCGCGGCCAATATCGATACAGGATTGAACATTACCAACACCCATACCAAATTGCAGCAGGACCATACCGGCACGGATACGTTTAAGAAATGCTGCGCCATCGTGATCAATAATCATTGAATCCGGAATAAATACATTGTCGAAGATACAGGCGAAAGTTCTGGTACCTTCGAGTGCGGTAAAATGCGCAGAAAGTCTGAGCGTAAAACCTTCCGTTGAACAATCTACCAAAGTCATCACTGAGCGACCATTTGAGCCTTCCAGCTCAAATAAGGTACCAAAGACGTGATCTTCTCCAAGATTGGATACCCAGGGCAGCGAACCGTTAACAATATATCCGCCGTCAACTTTCTTACCCTTCAGGCGTAAAGGTTCAATGCCTGCGAAAGCTTTCATGGTATTTGACATACCAGTACCTGCAAGTACTTCACCACTGGCAACTTTTGGTAACCAGATATCACGTACTTCTGAATTATCTGCATTTTGCAGATACCATCCGCAGGTATCCTGACACCACATAGTAAAGCCAGTCGACAGGCATTCATGCGAAACTGTAGCCATAGCCTGAATAGCCGCCCCCATATCATGAGCACCATCCTGTCGGATAAAAGGCAGGTGCTGTTTAAAGGCTCCGATAGGGCCTAATTGACGCAAGATTTCTTCAGGATAATATCCTTCAAGATCAATCTTATTGGTTAATGGCTTTAAGCTAGTGTCAACAATTTGCTGAGTCGAGACTAATAATTCATCAACCGATAACAGGTCATCGGTCATTTTCAGTGCTGTTTCATTCATGGCTATGACTCCTAAAAATACAGGCGATTATGCTGGTTGAACATCCAGCTCGACATTGTTACGCAGGGTGTTCGCAACAGGTGACCAGACATTAGAATGACCGATAATTTCATCGATTTCTTCTTTACTGGCATCGCCTTCTGCAGAAATCTTTACGCGTACTGCTGAAAAACCGAGAGTCTTGGCTTCATCAAGATCTCCAGTACCCCATACAGCGGTTACATTGATATCACCTTCCAGTTCTAATTCCAGTTTGCTGAGCTTGATATTGCGAGCAGTCGCGTTAGCATGTACGCCAACAGCCAGACAGGCACCTAGAGTAGCCAGTACAGCTTCAGATGGATTTGGCGCATTATTTTCACCAAGCAGATGAGGAGGCTCATCAATCAGCATAGGCTCTAGATCACGTACATAAGTTTGCATACGAAATTGACCTTCACAGACTGTCTTTGCTTTCAGCGTCACTACTGACTCTGGGTTTGCTTTACCTTTTTCACCCAGCTCTTTTAATCCTTCACTATCCAGTGGACGTAAGCAGCTCATTGATTTTGCGATTGTTTGTTGATTTACACTCATGTTGTTTCTCCAAATGGTTTTAATTAAACATAGTGGAGACATTGCAACGGTCGAGCCAGATGTTATTTATATCTGTTAAATCAATTACTTAGTGGAATATTGAAGATAATCCAAAAAACTGACCAAAGTCATTTGTCGACATTGTCCAGTTGTTATGGACACTTTGTCCATGAATGTCACTGGACAATGTCAACTCTCTTTCATGATTGAAGTGATTTTCACGCTTCAATCTGGAATCCGCAGTTGGACGTGTTGATTGTGCGTTAGAGGTGGTGTAGATCAAGGCATAACGACGCGTAATAGCCCGCTATTCCAGGGCGTTACAACGAAGAGATACGCCGCCTCAAAGGTGCAATTCAATTCGTAGCGGGATGTACCGATTCAGTGATTATACAAATCAACTGTCATGGTTTATGAAGCAGCGGGTTAACTTCTATTGCGAGCGGTCAACTGCGGAATCCAGGTTCAAACATCCAGCTTCAATTTCTTAATGCGATAACGGAACTGACGCGGTGTCATACCTAAGCTCATGGCGGCACGAGTCTTATTTCCTTGCTGTTGTTCCAGGGCCTGCAGGATTTGCTCGGATTCATCTTCTCTTACTCTTAAATAGGGCCGTAGTCCATCGATTGGCATAGAGCGTTGATTGAAATCTGCTACGGGCATTGTTGAATCGCTATTTATTTCTACAGGAAGTTCTTTTTCATCCGCTATATCCGGCGATTTTACACCCACTTCATCATCTAGAATTTGCTGTATTAAATCCTGCGATATCTGGTTTTCTACACATAATAACACGGCTCGTTTGACCAGGTTTTCAAGCTGTCTGATATTGCCTGGCCAGGGATATTGCTCCATAATTCTTAAAGCACCAGTACTGAAGTTTTGATTTCGACCATACTCTTCATTTGCAATATTTAGAAAAAATCGACACAGGATGGGCACATCTCCTCTCCGCGCTCGCAATGCAGGTAAGCGGATAGGAAAAACATTTAAGCGATAGAAAAGATCCAGTCGAAAGCGATTTTCATTGACCGCTTCCTGTAAATTTTTATGTGTAGCAGCCAGTATTCTGACATCGACTTCAATATCTTTGCTACCACCGACACGCTGAATCACCTTATTTTCCAGCACCTTGAGTAACTTGGCCTGTAAATCGAGATCCATATCGCCAATTTCATCGAGAAATAAAGTTCCACCATTAGCGAGTTCTATCTTGCCCTGTTTGGTACTGGCTGCACCCGTGAAAGAACCTTTTTCATGTCCAAACAATTCTGATTCGATCAATGCTGACGGGATGGCAGCACAGTTGATACTGACAAAGGGGCCCTGAGTTCTTTTACTCGCGAGGTGCTGCATGCGCGCAAATCTTTCTTTACCGGTTCCTGACTCACCTAATAGAAGTACGGTGGTATTAGTATCAGCGACCTGTAATGCCTGATGAATTGCATGATGTAAAGCAGGACTCTGACCTATGATTCCATAGCGAGCCCCTTTGCTTTCAAGTTTGTTTTTTAATAACAGATTTTCAGACATCAACTGGGAAGTACGCTCTGACACCAGTTCATTGATGACCAGCACCTGCGCAATAAAAGTAGCCATAACCTGTAGTAATGCCAGGTCTCTGCTAAAAGGTCTGTCTCTGATTCGTAAACGATGAAAAGCCAGTACGCCAATCGGAGATTCATCAGCGATGATAGGGACTGCCATATAGGAAACTACTTCATCTGGTAAGGTGGTACGATCAACTGCTCGAGCCAGATAGGTGGGTTCTTCATCTATATCCTGAATCAATGCAATCTGTCCTGTTTGAAATACCTTGCCGGTAATACCTTCACCGATCATATAGCGTCCACGATCACGCTCATTTTCGGTTAATCCATAGGAATATTTGATTTCCAGAGAGCCATTTTGAGTATCGGGAAGCAAAACACGTCCCCGGTTCAGACCGAGTAACTGGGAAAGCAACCTTAATATACCCTGTATAGCGGGACCGGGCTCTACATATTTTGTAATAAGCTTGGATGCTTCGTGTACAACCAGTAATTCTGATTCAAGATTGGAAGATTCACTACTCAGATCCATATCTACTCCTGACAATGTCGACAAAGAAGTTAGTATGCAGATTAACGGTAGAGAATCTAATTTATTGCGAGGATTGTTGTGTAATTCACCGCTTCGGTTCACTTTAAACATTTAGCGCACCAAACTGGTGCGCTAAATATCCAAAATGAATAGCTTAGTTTTAATCCTGATTGTGCCAGCTAAAACGTTTGATAAAACTGACACAGATAGCATCGAGAAAAAATCCAATTACCCCGATAATAACAACCATGGCTGCCAGAGTATCGTATTCCAGTGTGTCTCTGGCGTCATTAATGGCATATCCAAGTCCACTGGTTACACCCAGATATTCAGCTGGTACCAGTACGATCCAAGCTACACCAACCGCCAGTCTTATGCCGGCGAATACATCCTGTCCTATTGCAGGTAAAATAATACGCCATAGCATCTGTACTCCGCCCGCACCCAGGTTTTTGGCAACCTTGAACCATAATGGATCTATTCGACGAACGCCCTGTGCAGTTGAAAAAACAATTGGCCAGATCGCAGCTACAGTTATCAGAAACACAATAGCGCTATCCCAGGTAGCAAAAGCCATTACTGCGATGGGCATCCAGGCGAGAGGAGAGATCATGCGTAAAAATTGAAACGGTACATGAGTCAATTCACGCATGCGAGCAAATAGTCCTATGGTTACTCCGGTAGGTACACCTAGCAATACTGCCCATAACAGACCATAACCTATTCTTTGCAAACTGGGTACGGAAGCTTCCAGGAAATATCCATTAGCAATGATGTCAAATAAGCGACTAAAAGCTGGAGCAGGTGCAAAATCAGCAAAAGATTCTGTATCGGGATTGTTGGCAATAATCCATCCGCCTATCCACCATAATCCCACTATCAGTAGAATACCTGCAGTCGGATAACCCAGCTTGCTGACTAAGAAGCTGGTTAGCTGCGACCAATCTATAGCGGGCCTGTTTTTACGCGAGCTAAAAGTCATTACAGTCTCGGATGTACTCATATTTTCACCACTTCTTTTCGTTCATAGGGGTTGGCAGCATCTACACCCGGTGAAGTTTCCCAGCCCTTGTGTTTTTCCATCGCTGCTTTTACATGTTTGTAATCAACCAGATCATCTGCCACAAATTGAGGGTCCAGTTTTTTGATGAAAGTGTTATCACCACTAACCAGCGTATCACCCATGGCATCAACAATCATTTTAGTGGCTGAGGGATAGGGGTAAGGTGAGAAGTCGATACGGCCATTGCCGAAATCACTCTTGTTACGGATTGCATCAGGCTTAGCGTATTTATCTTCATCATAATAGGTCATGGCTCTCACCACTGCCTTGCCTGGCATAGGGAGATATTTTTTACCATCTCTCGACATCATCATCGCTACTTCTTCCTTATTTTGCTGGGCATAAACTTCAGCACGCACGATGGCATTCATCACTTTTTGCGTCCATTCAGGTTTTGCATTGACCGTATTTTCATTCATGCAGATAACGCAGCAAGGATGGTTTTTCCACATATCACCTGTGAAGCGCAATACCTTTCCACCTGCTTTCATTTCTCCAAAAGCATTAAATGGTTCAGCGACGATGAAGGCATCGATCTTTTTAGCCGCCAGTGCTGGTGGCATATCCGGTGGTGGCATAATCATCAGATTGACTTCATCTTTTGCCAGTTTGGCATTTTGATCTTTGATGACTGGCTTCAGTCCCGCACTACGCAGACCCATTTGCAAAACAATATTGTGCATAGAGTACCAGTAAGGAACTGCAATCTGCATACCACCCAGATCTTTGAAATCTTCTGCACCAGTGTGCTTTCCGACGACCAGAGCAGAACCATTAATATGTGCCCAGGACATAATCTTAACCGGGAAGTTATTGTTGTAACGCATCCATACTGGAATTGGTTTCAGGAAATGTACCAGATTGAATTTACCGGCAGCAAAACCTTCGACCAGTGGCGACCAGCCACGGATTAAGGTTGGCTTTTCTGCCTTAAGACCTTCGTCTTCAAAAAATCCCATTCCATGTGCGACCAGTAATGCGGTGGCATCTGTGATTGGGAGATAGCCGATCCTGACAACTTCATCATCGGGTGGTGTCATACCGGCCAGACTCATACCTGGAAGAGTAAGACCAGCAGCCAGACCGCCCATCGCCATCATATCGAGCATAAAATCTCTACGGCTCATTTCATGTTTGTAAATATATTCTAATTCGTCATCTTTTTGCTTAGTCATGGTTAAATCTCCAGAGTTAACAGGTTTGTTCATTTCAGGCAGCTTTTTGATCGCTATCAAGCTTGGCTTGAGGAGCTGCTTCAGATTCGGTTTCATGTTGGTGAATATTACCCACCAGGTTTTCAAACTGTGTCATCAACTGTTCGCGTTGATGACTAAATTCAGTTGAGGATCTATTGCGTGGAAAAGGTAAATTGATACTCATCTCACCGACAATCTGTCCCGGGTTGGCCGACATGATGAGTACACGATCTGCCATCGCTACCGCTTCATCTATATCGTGGGTTACTATGACTAAGGTCAAACCTTCCTGAGTAACGATACTGGCTACATCGTCCTGCAGACTGGCGCGGGTAAAGGCATCCAGTGCAGAAAAAGGTTCATCCAGTAACAATAATTCGGGTGAAGTAGCCATAGAGCGTGCTACTGCAACTCGTTGTTGCTGACCGCCAGACAGGCTTTGTACATTGGCATCTGCTTTATCAGACAAACCCACCATTGATAGCAGCTTGTCAATTTTCTTATCATCCCGTTTACCGGTGAAAATCAATCCAAGTTCAGCATTTTGGCGTACGCTCATCCACGGATATAAGGAAGGTTTCTGAAACATCATGTTCCATTTAGCGCTGGGTTTACTCACGGTATGTCCATGAATACGCACACATCCCTCGGAAGGAAGCAGCAATCCAGCCAACATATGTAATAGCGTGGATTTTCCACAGCCACTACGTCCAATCAGGGCGATTTTTTCGCCAGGTTTAATCTGTAACTCAATATTTTTCAGGGTAGGTTGTTTCTGCCCTTTAAAAGTATGGGTAATATAATCGATACTTAAGTTTGCACTCATAGCAACACCTCAAAACATAATTAGAATTCTGTAATGCAGGGATCATGCCATGCTGATATTTATCAATTTTGGACGATTAATTACGCATTTCTCTACCTTTGTCCATCTTGGCATGTCCACATTGTCGACTTTGTCGGACAAACACGGCGTCTTTCTGAATCTCTTTGGTGAGTTTTTATGTGTTGAACTAATTGTTACTTCAATTTCGTAGTCTGGCATTGCATTTGCATTGCAGAAATTACCAATAACTTTGTTGTTAAAAATTAATCGAGGTAAAAATCTATGAATAAACAAGAAATGAAAGTAGCGATACTGGCTGCTAAAAAAGACAAAGGACTCAGCTGGGCGGCAATTGCCGAGGCAGCCGGGCTGGCACCTGAATATGTCACTTCAGCCTGTCTGGGTATGAATCATCTGGAAAAAGAGAATGCTGATCCGGTAGCAGAAATTTTAGGACTAGGTGCTGAGCTTTCTACTGCCTTGCAGGAGTTCCCTACTAAGGTATGGGAACAGGTAATACCGACTGACCCTGTAATTTATCGCTGGTATGAAATTGTTGGGGTATATGGTGAAACGATTAAAGAACTCATCAATGAGAAATTTGGCGATGGAATTATGTCAGCTATCGATTTCACGATGGATATAGACAAGCAGGAAGATCCCAAAGGTGACAGAGTAGTAGTGACTCTTAATGGTAAGTTCCTTCCTTATAAATCCTGGTAATAGAAAAGCCCGGTTAAAAACCGGGCCTTTTTTTATCCGGGGGTTAACTGGGCCGGCTTGACAGTTATCTGCTATGTGCTGATGCCGTTATAATAATTACTTTCCGGTTAAGTTTTTTATCTACGATCAACAGCTGTTTTCATCATGTCATTTATTAATCATGATGGAGAATAGCTATATAGTTAAAGCAAATTTTTTAATGGATATTTTATTGGATATTTTCATGGGGATACTGAGCTTAAACCAGCACTAATCAGAGATTTCCCGTATGGAATTAACTCCAGACGCAGGTAAATTCACCATATACAGTGGGTGGGCCAAGTGTGGGTCTTCCATCATAAATTATCATGCTTGAACCATTGTCACCAGTCGCATCCAGTACACCGATAGAGAAAGTGCCCACTGATGATGATTGAATGGAGCCCTCAAATGGCGGCACGTTGGTATAACCCTCGTAATTCATCGGGGCAGTTTCGAAAGGGGTCGAGATGGTACCGGAAAAAGTCACATAGCCATCACCGAGAGCATTATAAACTTCAATGTTGCGCCTGCCACTTACAGTGGTCTGCATGTCATAAAAGATCCCCTGGCAATTGAGGTTATCTGATGTTGAATTTTGTCCATCCGTTCCATCACCTCCACATGCTCCTAAAAGTAACAGCAGCGGGAATATAATAGATACGTAAGTTAATCTTTTCATTTTCCTGTCCTTATGATTGAAGATTTTTTTCAATTTGGAATTTCTTGAAATAACATGAACAATAGATAGCCATATTGCAGGGTATTTCATGTTCAGTACCTCATAGGTAAAAAGTATAAAAGTCATGCTTTAATGAAACAATTGGTAGTTAATGGAAATATTTCCCAAAATATATCGACTTAATTTATTAATCATTGAACCGGGAAAATTCAGTTAATCATGCAAGTCTACGTAACAGCTTAATGCAGCTTATAAAATCAATCTGTTACTCACCTTTTTAACGCTGAACTGATTTTTTCAGGCTGATGGAATAATTGCTGATGAAATACTTTGTGATTTTTTTGTGTAGTCCGAAAGACTGTTTGCATGGCAGATGATTCTGATTGTATCGACGGGTATTACTGTTCATTTACCTGTTGCTAAGGTCAGTGAAGCTTATAGACTAGTGGTCGAAGCTCTTATTGCTTCGCAACAAAACGGTTGTAATTAATTGTCATTCAGCCATCATATCGCTTAATTAACTACTTAACTTAGGTTTATCGCAGTCTCTTTTTTCACATGCTCAAGTAATCAAGTTGCAGCTAATCAATTGATTTACCCTATCTATTAGGAGTAACCTGACAGCAGTATTACAACAATAACAATTTAAAGATTTAAAAGTAGTTATGCAGCCACTCTATAGTAGATTAATTCTTGAGCGATTAAAGCGCTCTCTACTGATTGTAGCGACTATCATTCTCACCATACTTGCTGTTTCAAGCATATCACTCATATTCAGCAATAAAAACTCGCAGATGAGTCTGGCTGGCCAGTCGATAAAAAGTATGGCTAGTATTTTGAGTAGAGAATCAGATGCCACCCTGACATTAGCTGCCACTATTCTGGAAGAACTCAGTACCCATTTAAAGATAGATGCCGATAATCGTTTTCTCGAACAGGAACAAATACATTCTGCACTCATAAGTTATCGTCGACTAATTAATGAGCAGACAGGTTCATCCAGTTTTTCACATCTGTTTTTGATTGGGTTCGATGGTTACAATGTAGTGAATAGTGTTTCATATCCGGCTAAAAGAGTTGATGCTTCCGATAGAATATATTTTAAGCATCATCAGCAAGTTCCCGGTAAAAAACTGAATATTAGTCAGCCCAAAAATTCCAAAGTCACCGGAGAGAAAGTTATTTATCTTACCCGGAGGGTATCCCATGAAAATGGTCAGTTCTGTGGCGTCATTGGTATCCAGTTGAAACTTTCTCATTTTGACCGCATGTATAAGCAACTGGGAATTCCTGATGATGGTTCAGTTGCTGTATTACGTAGCGATGGAATGGGTATTTATCGCTTTCCTATGACCGACTCTTTTCTGGAAACTTCGGTAGCAGAACGTAGTGAATTTCAGAAAATGCTACAGCAGAAAAGCGGTTTCATATATGCTCCTTCAGCCCCCTATGATGGCGATAACCGGTTGGTGGGCTATAAGCTGAGTGATAAATTCCCCATTGTCAATATCATTACTATCACTGAAGATTCACTACTCAAAAGCTGGGTAGATAGTTCCATCAAAACACTTTTGCTGGCAGCGTTTGCAGGATTAACATTACTAATTTTAGTTTATTTTACCTATCAGCAATTGAGGGTTCTTGACCATGCTATTCACCTTTCCAACCATGACTCTCTGACCTCGTTATGGAACCGTCGGGCTTTAAATCATCATCTGGAAGAAGAGTGGCGGCGTTTAAAACGCAGGGGAGGGGATATCTCTTTACTATTTATTGATATTGATTATTTTAAAAATTTCAATGATCTTTACGGGCATAGCAAAGGGGATTTATGTCTGAAACAGGTTGCGCGTACAATTACTCAATTTGCTGAACGTAGTGGAGAAATGGCTTCGCGGTTTGGAGGTGAAGAATTTATTGTCCTGCTACCTGAATCTGATCTCAAAAAAGCTTACACAACTGCTAATCGAATTAGCCGGGCTATCCAGCAATTAAGCATAGCTCATGCTTCTTCTGAGGTTTCTGATTGCGTGACTATCAGCATTGGTGTCGCGTCGATAAAACCAATAGAAGGATATAGTACATCTGAATTACTTGACCATGCAGATGAAGCCCTATATCAGGCCAAGGCTAAAGGTCGTAACCAGATACGAGTCTATAAAAATGAAAATATGACTGCAGGTCATGAGAAACAGGACCCGGTTAGCTGCTTAAGTGAGTAAAATTATTTTGCCGGTTTGCTATCCAGGCGCATCACTGAAAAGAGGGTTAAGGAGAAAACCGTTTCAGTAATCTCCTTAACAGACTGATAATTGATTTCTATAATCCTGGCATCCGCAGTTGGACGAGTTGAACCTAGATTCCACAGTTGACCGCTCGCAATAGCTCGCTATTCCGCGTCGTTACGCCTTGATCTACACCACCTCAAACACACAATCAGCTCGTCCAACTGCGGATTCTAGTGTACTGTCCTAAACTGTATGCAGGTTATAGCGAGACGGGAAATAGTCATATGCAAGGCGTCATCCGCAGGGAATGGCATGCCCTTTTCAAGGATGACAACGCAGCAGAT
>JBNKKI010000054.1:0-34499 GCA_050291745.1 Gammaproteobacteria bacterium
CTGTAGTTAGAGCAATGCAGGAGCAATTGCCGGCAAATCAAAAACACCGTAGTCAGCTGATTGGTGAAGAGTGTGTTTTTGATTTTATCAGCTGCATTAAGGTGTTACGTAGACTTTCATGATTCAACTGATTTTTCTAGGATTATACACATCAACTGTCATGGTTTATGAAACAGTGGGTTAACCTCTATTGCGAGTGGTTAACTGCGGAATCCAGGTTCAATATTTAGAGCTTTTTACTGCAGAAGTTACAGAAGTTAAATGTTTTTCGATTAAATCTGGGTCATAAATGCGCTAAATTTTAATCTGCAGCCAATATAAAAACATTCACTATCGGATTGTCGACATCAGGATTAAATGTACTTGAATAGGGTTCTGAGCGTTGAATGGCAATTATTTTTTGGATGTTTTTCTGTTTTTTTAGATTTCTGTGGAATGATTTTAGCGGTTCGCAGAAAAATCCATTGCAAATATCTGATCTTAAATCCCGGGGCAGGGCACAACCCCTGTCTGTCTGGTTGATACAGGAACCTTTTACTGACTGTGGACTGATATGGGAAAGATATAAATCGAGAATATCTTCAGTAGAATAATGTGGGTTGGCATCCATCATTGTTCTTATTGTGAAAACTGATAGATAGGCATGCTCAGCTCCAGCTATACAGCAACCACCTTTACACTCAGTGCATAGTTTTTCACTGAGGAGATTTAAAGCAGGATTTTTGTCGAGAATTTTTTCTATTTGAAGACGTTTTGTTTTTGCTTCCATATGCTGATCGTGCACAACATCATTGACACTGCTTAATTCAGCAGCTTCGGATATTATATTTTTTAAATGTTCAGTATATCGGTTAATTCTTTCCTCATTGGCAGCTGTAATATCTGAAAGTCCACTTGGAATAGTGACAGCCTGTTGAATTTCCTCTAAAAAATCCGCTGTATTATCCAGTAGCAATTCTATCGATTGACGGTTTTCTGCAGCTTGTTTCAACTCTGCCTGTTCAATCTGTTTTTTTCTGATTTGTTGTTGTTTTTTATGCTTTTGTAACTGTTCTTTTTGAAAAGAAAGGTAAGATTTAAACTGCCATTCCGACATTGTGCTTTTATTTCCTATTATTCTTTTGCACTCTAGAGATCTGCAAACATTAATATGGCTGTTTTCATTATTAAGATAATCCAGATAACTCATTTCGCAACCGCAAACTTCACAATGCTCTTGATGCTGAACGGCAGGGTTGGTGATAGCATTTTCCATGTTATTTAACTGCGTCTTATTAAATTAATAGATATTAAGACGGATTTTTAACAAAAGGTAAATTAAATAATGCTATTTATCTGGTTTTGCAGTAGAAAATATGAATTAATTAACTGGATAACATGGATTTTAATCCAGCCAGGTGATTTATACCTTTTTCCTTTTTTTGCTCTGCGCTTAAATGACTATTTGAGTGTGTTGCACCTTCCAGTTCTTCAGCAGGCATTTCTGCAATAAACCGACTTGCTTCACATTGAATAATTTCACCGTATTTTTGCCGAGTTTGCGCATAACTTATTGTGAGTCCTTTTTCTGCACGCGTTATGCCAACATAGGCCAAACGCCGTTCTTCCTCAATTCCCTGTTCATCCTGGCATTGTAGATGCGGAATGGTATCTTCTTCGAATCCAACCAGATAGACATAAGGAAACTCCAGTCCTTTAGCGGCATGAAAGGTTGATAATTGAACGCTTTCGGATTGATTTTCATCACTGTTTTCAAGAATCGACATTAAGGTAAGTTGTGAAACCAGTTTATCCAGTGTGGCTTCATCTTTCTGTTTTTGCAGATTACCAATCCAGCTGATCAATTCTTCTACGTTTTCCATGCGAGCTTGAGCCTGCTTTTGTGAATTACTGGTATCCAGTAACCAGTCTTCATAATGTAATTCCCTAACAATAGTTCTGGTGAGTTCCATGGCATCCAGCTGTTCAGCCTGCCGCCTTTTTTCATCCAGCCAGTCACTAAATCTTTGTAAGCTATACCAGCCTTTACGGGAAAGTTTTTGTTCTAGTCCTGCTTCATGCATGACTGAACTTAAAGGGCTGTGTCTCCACCCTGCATATTCACCCAGTTGCCTGATGGTTGTCGCACCAATTTCACGTCTTGGCGTGTTTATAATGCGGAGCAGGGCCCGATCATCATCGGGATTCGATATAATCCTTAAATAGGCGGTTAAATCTTTAATTTCACTTCGCTCAAAAAAAGCTGTACCACCGGTAATTTGATATGGAACAGAATTATCGCGCAAGGCTTTTTCATATAATCTCGATTGATGGTTACCCCGGTAAAGTATGGCAAAATTATTGTATGGTTCATTGGTCTGATAATGTTTACCAATAATGTCTATAACGACATTTTTGGCTTCATCCTGATCATTTTTACAGGGGAGTATGCGAATAAATTCACCCGGACCTGAAGCTGTCCATAATTTTTTATCGAACAGGTGTGCATTATTGGAAATTACCTGATTGGCTACTTTCAGAATTCTTCCTGAGGATCGATAATTCTGCTCCAGTTTAACCACCTGTAACTGAGGGAAATCCTGTTGAAGACGGTTTATGTTTTCCGGTTTAGCACCGCGCCAGGCATAAATGGATTGATCATCGTCGCCAACCACAGTCATTTTCTGACGCATCTGACAAAGTAACTTGATGAGTTCATACTGGCTGGTGTTGGTATCCTGATACTCATCGATTAACAAATAATGAATTCGATCCTGCCACTTATTGAGGATATCTTTATGCTGACGAAACAGTAGTACAGGTAACATGATTAAATCATCAAAATCCACTGAATTACAGGCTTGTAACTGTTGTTGATAAGCTAGATAAACTTTTGCATGATATTGTTGTAAAGCGTCTTCGGCTTGCTGTAGAGCCTGCTCAGGCGTGATAAACTCGTTTTTCCAGGCACTAATCTGGTACTGTGTTTTTTTAATTAATTCTGCTTCAGGGCTTTCTTTATGCTGTAATTCAGTGATGCAGGCTTCGGCATCTTTACCATCCAGAATTGAAAATCCTTTGCGGTAACCCAGTAAGCTGTATTCCTGTTGCAGAATGTTTAGCCCAAGCGTATGAAAAGTTGAAATCCGTAAGCCTTTAGATTCCGCTTTAGTTAATAATTCTGTCGCACGTTGTTTCATTTCCCGTGCTGCTTTATTGGTAAAAGTTACAGCCCTGATATGCCTGGCCTGATATCCTTCCTGACGGATCAACCAGGCGATTTTTTGAGTGATAACACGTGTTTTTCCACTTCCCGCACCAGCTAATACCAGACAGGGGGAATTGACCGTTTTGACGGCTATTTGCTGTGGTTTATTCAAGTGTTGCAGATTCATACGTGGTATTTTATCGTTGTTTATTATAAATGGCATAAACCTCTGGAGATATTAACATTGATGGCAGACTATTATAGGGAAGGTATTTATTTTGTTGATTGATAAACAGGGCTGGTTACAGGATCAACAAATAATTCTTTCTCCAAACTTTAATGAACGACCTGTTACAGAGGATATCCGCCTGATAGTGGTGCATGGAATTAGTTTGCCCCCGGGCGAATATGGTGGTGGCTATGTAGAACAGTTATTTACTAACCAGCTTAATGCTGCAGAACATGACTTCTTTGCCAGTATAAAAGGTTTACAGGTTTCAGCACATTGTTTTATCAATCGATCTGGTGAATTGATCCAGTTTGTATCATTTAATAAACGTGCGTGGCATGCGGGAATATCTAATTGGCAGGGCAGTGAAAACTGTAATGATTTTTCAATTGGTATAGAAATGGAAGGAACAGATGAAGAGCCTTATGAAGAGGTTCAATATCAACAACTGGCCAAACTGGTAATCAGTCTGCGGAAACAGTATCCTGCAATTCAAGAACAGTCTATATGTGCGCATAGCGATATTGCACCTGGTAGAAAAACAGATCCAGGGCCTTATTTTGACTGGATTAAACTCACCCAACTCATTAAAAATTCAATATGATCTTTCTAAGTATATTAATCGCTCTGGTGATGGAGCGCGTAGCACCACAACTGATCCAGTTAAGGCTTACTTCATGGTTACGTGAATACACTGAATGGATGACTGATATTTTACATATAGAACGCTTTGCTGCCTGGATGGCGCTGGCCATTCTGATTTTTCCACTGATTCTGGTTATCTGGATGATTAATGGCGTGTTTGAAAATGCTTTGTGGGGTTTATTTGAACTGGCCTTTAATGTTGTGATTATTTTTTTCTGCCTTGGCCCCAAAGAACTGGATTCACAGGTAGATAATTATATTGATTCACTTGAAACTGGTGATGAGCAGAGTAGACAGCAAATTGCTGCCGAAATAATTTCTGAAACACCTGCGCAGGAATTATCAACTCAGGTTTTGCAGGTCTGTAAAGCAATTTATATGCAGGCAAATATGCGTTTATTTGCAGTTTTATTCTGGTTTGTCGTTTTAGGCCCTGTCGCTGCAGTCACTTATCGCCTGCTGGAACAATTGCTCAACTCAAGTTATCTCCAGCATTCACTGAATTCAGTTAAACAAGTGAGCCGCTCAGTATTAGCCTGGCTGGACTGGATACCTACCCGTATTACATTATTTGTTTACATGATAAGTGGGAACTTTGAGGAAGGATTAAAGCAGTACCACCAGGGTAGTGTCGTTGCAGTGGAAATTTACGATCAAAATATGGAGTTACTACAAAATGTCGGTTTTCAATCGATTGCAAATCATGAAGTTTCAAATACTGGTGAAGCAATAGATTTAATTCGAAAGTCTCGTGGGCTAATTTTACGTTCGATGGTGGTTTGGTTATTGTTAATATTATTTTTTAATTTAATCATGTAATAATATTATAAAATTTGGGTAATTGTTTTTTATTAACTTAAATCAATGTTATAGGTAAAAATAAGGTTAAAAATCATAGTTTTATTGATCTAAATAGTGCTTTTATCGATTAGTTTTCTTTTTATTGGACATTATAAAAGAGTGTGTTTATGCTTTATTCATTGAGCAAAGGAGGAATCATGATTACCTACGAAAAACTATACGAACAAATCCATAAAATTACCGAAATTTCAAATGTTTTCCTGTATTTAACTGAAGAACGTACGATGTGTGACACTCAGATTACCTGTGATCTGTTTTTCAGCTATGTGAAAGTAGTCAAATTACATCTGGAAGTTCAGGATAATTCATTATTTGCAGCAATTTTAACCGATGGTGATGATTCGGCTAAAAAAGTGGCTCAAAATTTCATGTCAGGGTCTGTTGAAATTAAACGCATTTTTAATACTTATTTAAAAAAATGGTCTCATCCTAAGAAACACCAGTTATTAATTGGTAATTACGAACAATTTCATCAGGAAACCAGGGAAATTTTTGAGATGGTTCTGAATAGAATTCAGGATGAAATCGAACATTTGTATCCTCTTGTTCGTTCCATCAGTGGAGATATGCAGAAAGTAGCATAGATTATTATTTTTGAATTTCCCTGTTATTTGAATTCTTTTGTGCTTTATACACTGAATCAGCCATTGAGAAGACCTTTCCTTGTATTAGTAATTCAACTCGATTTTCTCTACGCAATTTATGGGTGATTCAGACATGTAATTGATGGCTAGAAATTATTCAATTACATGTTAGAAACGGAAAAAATTAACTTAAAAATGATCTAGGCTAATTAAATTGTTATTTTTTGTTTAAAAAATGCTATACGTTTTACTTATATCCTTGTATTTTACGCACTGGTTTACAGGTATACAATTTTATTAATAACATAGGAATATATATGAAAAATAACTCAACTGATAAAAATCGTAGAGCAGTATTAAAAGGAATGTTTGCTATTCCAGTGGTTGCTTTTGCAGGTTTTCAATCTACTGCACATGCAGAAATGCTTTCTCCTTCTGATCCAACTGCACAAGCCCTAGGTTATGTTTCTACTAGTGCTACTGATGGCCAATCATGCTCAACTTGCAGTTTATTCTCTGCGCCAACAGGTGATGCAGGTAATTGTGCAATTTTTCCTGGTAAGCAAGTTTCTAAAACTGGATGGTGTAAATCCTATGTAGCAAAACCATAAGTATAAGTATTATGGCTTAAAAACCGCTCTGTAGTTTTTTACTATAGAGCGGTTTTTTTATGCCTGTTAATCATGTAATCGTAAATATAATATTTCACTCATTTCAGCCCCTTGTATTTGCCTTCAACCTGGAAAAATCAGTTCAGCGTGAATAAAGATGCGTAACAGATTGATAAAGAGTGTGTTTTTGAATTTATCAGCTGCATTAAGCTGTTACTAGACTTTCATGATTAGCTGATTTTTCCGGTTTCAATTAATAATCAATTTTATAAGCCTCAAGGTTTTTATTCTAGAATAAGCAGTGGATCGTTTAGCGATTTAAATAAAAACCACTTCATCTTAAAAAAAGACTAAAATAATCCTTATGACTCAAGATAGGCTTGAGTCTGTTATTTAAGATTTTTTATAAAATCAATATGTTACGAAAAATATTCTTACCATCGATTTTTATCATTTTAGGTTGGGGTTTCTGGTTAAGCCCTGATTTTAAAGAGATAGCGGCCGGTGTGGCTATATTTTTATTTGGGATGCTTTCTCTGGAATCTGGTTTTAAGGCATTCACCGGTGGAATCCTGGAAAAAATTCTGGCAAAGGCAACCAATAATCGCTGGAAAAGCCTGACCTTTGGAGTCGTAACAACCAGTATTATGCAATCCAGTTCACTGGTTTCTGTTATTACTATTTCTTTTTTAAGTGCAGGTTTGATTGGTTTATATCAGGGTATTGGTATTATTTTTGGGGCAAACCTGGGGACGACTACAGGTGCCTGGCTAATCGCGGGATTTGGTCTGAAGGTCAAAATTTCTGCCTATGCCATGCCGATTCTGGTTTTTGGCATATTACTGGTTTTTCAAAAATCTAAATCATTAAAAGGAATAGGTTATGTTTTAGCTGGCCTGGGATTTCTATTTCTGGGTATTCATTATATGAAAGAAGGTTTCGAAGCCTTTAAAGATACTCTGGATTTAACACAATTTTCAGTAGATGGATTTAAGGGCCTGTTGATCTATGCGCTAATCGGAACATTTGCTACGGTTGTGATGCAGTCCAGCCATGCTACATTGGTATTAACAATAACTGCTCTGGCCAGCGGGCAAATAAGTTATGAAAATGCCCTGGCCCTGGCAATAGGTGCTAATGTAGGTACAACAATTACTGCCATTATCGGTTCTTTAAGTTCGAATGAAAAGGGCAAGCAACTGGCAGTTGCACACTTAATATTTAACCTGGTTACGGGTTTTATAGCCATTACTTTTCTTTCACCCATATTAACACTGGTTGATGAAATAAGCCTTTTAACTGGTATTCAGGATACGGATTATTCCCTCAAACTGGCTGTTTTTCATACTATATTTAATCTGTTAGGCGTGATGATTATGTTGCCTGTGATGGCTAAATTGGTTATTTTTCTTGAACGTATTTTACCGAAGAAGAAAGAGTCCCGTTTAAAGCCACGCTTTTTACATGAATCCAGTATTAGCTATCCAGATACCGCAACCAAAGCTGTGCGTAATGAAACAATGCATATGTGGGAAAATACGATTGACCTTATTGCACATGGTATTCGTTTACCCTTAGAAGAAATCCTCAGTGAAAAAAGCAATCTGGAAAAATTAACCAATGATTTTCCCGTGAAGGATAGCTTTGATATTGATCATTATTATGAATTGAAAATTAAAAGTCTGTATGGCGAGATAATTCGTTTTATCAGTAAGGCATCTTTTAACTGGGAGCAGGAGCAGTCTGGTGAAATTCACTGGTTGCGAAAAGCTAACCAGGACATGATAGATGCGATAAAAGATGTCAAACACCTTCAAAAAAACCTGGTGAATTATACTATTAGTCATAATTCTGTCATAAAAGAACAATACAATGTCATCAGGATTCAACTGGCTAAACTGGTTAAAGCGCTGGAATTAATCCGAACTGCCTCACCTGAAGATATTCCTTCATTGATGATTGATCAGTTAAAGCTGGAATCTGACACAGAATACACTGAGCAAAATAAAGTGGTTAATGAAATGATCCACAATCAACAGATTACAGCTGAAATGGCTATTTCTTTGATGAATGATAAAGCCTATGTCTATAATATTTCTCGTAAACTTATTGAAATGGGGCAGACTTTATTTATTAAGCATAATAAAGACTTATCGAATGCTGAGAAAACAATCCAGCTGGATGCGAGTGAACTAAAGGATATTCATGATCAGCACCAATCAGATCTAGAGGAGAAAAGTCATGGGACGTAAAAAGCTACTCAAAAAACTGGCCGAATTTTTTGATATGGATATCAAAGCGCAGGATCAGAAAAAGGAAGAATTACACGACTTGCTTTCACGACTGAAAAGTAAGGAAAATCAGCTTAAAGAAGAAATGGAAGCAGAAAAGAATAAGAAATTAAAAGAAAAGCTATCTCAGCAAATTGATGTAGTGCATACCCAGCGCAAGAAAGGTGTCAAGATGTTAATCGAACTTAGAGGAGAGGTTGTCAGCGATTCCTGAGTTTTATTGCTTTAACCTGGAAAAATCAGTTAACCATGAAAGTCAACGTAACTCTTTAATGCAGCTGATAAAATCAAAAACACGCTCATCACCAATAAGCTGACAACGGTGTTTTTGATTTCTCGGCAATTGCTCCTACATTGCTCTAACTACAGTCATCCCTGGCTTAGATCAGGCACATCAATCTGTTACGCATCTTTTTCACGTTCAATTGATTTTTCCAGGATGATCCTAGAAACCGCAGTTGGACGAGCTGATTGTGCGTTTGAGGTGGTGTAGATCAAGGCGTAACGACGCGGAATAGCCAGCTATTCCAAGGAGTTACAACGAAGAGATACGCTGCCTCAAACGTGCAATTCAGTTCGTAGCGGGATTCACTTATTGGGTGATTATACACATCAACTGTAATGGTTTATGAAACAGTAGGTTAACTTCTATTGCGAGCGGTCAACTGCGGAATCCAGGATGATAGATACAAGGAGAAATTTTTATTGCTACTCACTCATAATAATTAATATAGGTTAGGAATTTCTACTTTATTCAATAATTATTATAAATACATAACTATTAAGTTTGTTTTTTATTCAACTCTTTCAATATAATCAATGGCTTAGGTCTACTTTTTGATATGGAAGAATAGAATTAAGGTGTAAGTCTATTGAATTTACAGGAATGTTAGCTGGTTCACTTATCAGAATACCTTTATTTTATAATATATTGCTTTTCTAAATAAATTTTGCCTGCTTTATTTATTAATTTGAATGTTTTTTTAGTGGAAAAATTAATGAACAACATATTGAACAATTTTAATAACAAATTATGGGGCATTTTCTTATCTGTAATTTGCGGATTATCTGTTTCAAGTACAGCATCAGCGCTTGATTTATCCACGGTTGTCGCTGACTCAATCAGTGCTCATCCTCAGGTTAATGAAAAAATTCATATTTATAGACAAATATTGTCCGATAAGGATATTGCCGGAAGTGGCTTTCGTCCAAGTGTCGATTTAGAAGCTTCCACCGGTGTTTTCAATACGGAATCACCTGCCACAGGCAATGAAGCAATCGATTATGAAAGTTCCAGAGTGGAGCTGTCGGTGACTCAAAATTTATTTAATGGTTTTGATTCTTCTGCCCAACAGGAACAAACAAAATATCGAGCGATTTCTGCTTTATATGATATTTATGATACAGCTGATAATATTGCACTGGATGCCATTAAAGCCTATCTCAATGTCATTAAAGAGCAACGTTTATATGAACTGGCGGTAGAAAATGTAAATTCTCATGAAGGTATACTGGCCCAAATTAGAGAACGAATAAATTCTGGTGTGGGCCGACGTTCCCAGTTACAGCAAACTGAAGGTCGGGTGGCACGCGCTCATGCCAGTTTAATTGCTCAGCAGAATAATTTACAGGATGCATCAACTCTTCTACATCAGATACTGGGGCGATATGTTGATCCTAAGACTTTAACTGAACCTGAATTGCCCAAACTACCTACCGAAGACTTAAATACTTTAATCGATCAGGCATTAGCAAATCATCCGGCAATGATGGTCGCAGAAAAAAATATTAAAGCATCTACAGCAAATTATAAACGTGCCAGATCAAAGCGCTATCCTAATATTGATTTACGTCTTGCTTCGGAATGGGGTGAAGATATCGGTGGCGTTATGGGTACAAAAAAAGAACTTAGTCTGGTGCTAAGTTTAACTTATAACTTTTATAATGGTGGAGCGGATTCGGCTGATTATAAACAGAAAATAAGCATGGTTCATGAACAGAAAGCTTTCGCTGCCAGAGTCAGACGACAGGTTATCAATACTTTACGGCTGGCATGGGTTGCAGATGAATCGCTTACTCGTCAAATTGAATTTTTAAACACACATATTACTAAAGCTAAAGAAACTGTTGCATCTTATCGTGAAGAATTTTTTATAGGCCAACGTGATTTAATTGATTTACTGGATGCTGAAAGTGAAGTCAATATTGCACAAAATCAACAGGCCGAAGCTTATTTTGATTCTCTGGCAGCTCGTTATCGTATCTATGAATCTATCGGTAGGTTATTTGAATCAATTAACCTGGAAGCTGATTTGACAGATGATAATTTGCAGATAGCCAGACTGGAAGCTAAAGCAACCGATGCATTACCGCTACCAACTGATGAAGATGCAGATAAGGAGTTAGATGTTCAGGATCATTGTGATAACTCATTAAAAGATAGTGTCGTTAATATCTATGGCTGTGTAAACGATGGCAAAGTAGAAATGGGGTATATTCATGTTAATTCTGCTCCTACTGTTGGTGATGATGAATTGAACATGGATGCTAATTCAGTTTTGATTATCACAAAAGCTCAATTGATGGCTAATGATTCGGATGTGGATGGGGATGTGTTAATGATGGTTGATGTGGGCAGACCTGATAATGGCCGGCTTGCTTTTAATAAAAATAAAAATTTAATTTATCGTCCTGATGAAGGTTTCAGCGGTGTCGACACTTTTACCTATACCGTGTCTGATGGTAATGGCGGAGCATCGACTGCGACTGTAAAACTGAACATTAATGTCGCTGAAACAGTTGATTTGTCTAAAATGCATTATGTTAATTTCAAATATAAGATGAGTGAATTAACGGATCCATCTAAAGTGAGAGTAAAAGAGATCCTGGATTTTATTAAGAAAGCAATTGATATTAAAAAAGCGGAAAACCTCAAAATTCATATTTCTGCTTTTACCGATAGTATCGGTTCGGATGCTTATAACCTTAAGTTATCAAATCGACGTGCTGAAGCTCTGCGTAAACTCCTTGTATCGGAAGGTATTCCAAATACTACCATCACCGCTGTAGGTAAAGGAGAAGCTGATCCGATCGCTGATAATGCAACTAAAGCCGGGCAGGCAATTAATCGAAGAGGAGAGTTTTCCTTTGAGGTTTTAAAAATAAAAAAATGAACCCGTAATCGACAACCTTCAGAATAGACTACACTACAGTGGAGAGTAGCTATTCTGAAAGGTTAAAGCTGTTGATTATTTGTTTTATTTACAATCCAGCCAGATTAATTTGTAGATTTACCTGCAAATTAGTTTGTTACTGCTTGTTCGAGAATAAAGAGCAGTGAAAAGATGGTTAACAACAGTATTCCTGATTATTTTGATCTGGCTATCGTCAAGCCAGTCTGCCGAACTGTTTGTAAATGACGATATGTTGACCAGATTACAAAATAACTATTCGCAACAGGCTCGTCGTCGAGGTGTGGCTCTCAATAATTTACTGCAGGAGTTACAGGGGCAATCTATTGAGAATCAGTTGAAGGAGGTAAACCGTTTTTTTAATCAGTTTTCATATCGCAGAGATATTGATGTGTGGGGTAAAGAAGATTACTGGGCGACTCCTGAAGAATTTTTAGGTACCCAATTTGGAGATTGTGAAGACTTTGTGATTTCCAAATACTTTGCTTTACGTAATCTGGGTGTTGCCGATAGTCATTTATATCTGACTTATGTTAAAGCAATAAAGCAAAATGCTGCCCATATGGTTTTGAGTTATTTTGAAACTCCCGCTAGTATTCCTCTCATTCTTGATAATTATAATCCAAAAATTTTAAAGGGTAATGAACGGACAGATTTATTACCTGTTTATAGTTTTAATGCCCGTTCCCTGTTTTTAACAAATGCTTCAGCCGGTCTTGGAAAATCTTTACCTACTGACAAAATAAAAAATAGTAAGTGGAAAAAATTACTTGCTGATATCAGGAAGGAAAAATAATGTCATTATTCAAACAGATTGCGTTACTAGTTTCACTGATGTTCATATTGTTAGTCAGTATTATTATTGTCAATGACTTAAGGCGCACGGCCACATTTTTACAGGGGCAATTACAGACGACAGCTCAGGATATGACAACAACGCTTGGTATTGCTGTTAGTAATTTACCTTCTACAGATAAAGCAACACTGGAAGTCCTCTTCAATTCTGTTTTCGATAGTGGATATTATTCCAATATTCAGCTTATTTCTGTAGATGGATCGGTAATTCATGAAAAAACTCAGGAAATAATTATCGATGGTATTCCTGAATGGTTTCTTAAGATGGTTCACCTGTCTCCAGCTCAGGGTAGCACCCAGGTTATGCAAGGCTGGACTCAGTTAGGAGAACTGAAACTCGAATTACATCCCGGTTTTGCTTACAGTGGTCTGTATAACTCTTTAATTTCGACACTAAAATGGTTTGGCTTAATTTTCTTCGGCGCTATTCTCATTTTATGGGTATTACTGCACTATTTACTATTACCCTTGCAGCGGGTTAAGCAACAGGCTGATTCCATCCATCAGAATCAATTTGTACAGCAGAATAAAATTCCTGGAACCAGTGAATTAAAATCAGTTGTTATTGCCATGAATGAAATGGTTTCCAAAGTGCAATCTGTATTTAATGATCAGGAATCCACTATATCCCGTTACCATCAATTATTGTACAAAGATAAATTAAGTGGACTGGCTAATCGTCGATATATGCTCGATTATCTTCAGCAATCTCTTGCTGAAGAGTCGCCTTTCCATGGTAGTTTCGGGGTGATTAAACTGGTTAATTTTGAGTTAATGCATGATAAGCAGGGGTATCAATTTACTGATCAGCTTATTCAACATTTAGCGACTTTAATTGAACAGAAACATGCTGGATTACGGGCTGAAAAAACAGCACGTTTAAGCGATGATGAATTATCTTTCCTGGTACCTGCTGACGAGGATTCGGTGGCCGGTTTTATAAAAAGCATATTTTCCGAAGTTAAAAATACAGCCCTGTTTGATGAAATGATTGAAGAAGGGTATTTAGTCGCTGCTGTTACCGTACTTAATTCGGGTTTAGTGCTGGGAGATTTATTGGCTAGTATTGATTATTGTCTTTCTTCAGCCAGTAGTGAAGGTCCCTATAGTATTGAGCAAAAAATATCTTCAAATTTAAACTTACCAAAAGGAAAAATTCAGTGGCGAGCCTGGCTGGATGAAACGTTGAAATCTGATCGACTTTTTCTGGTCGGTCAATCAGCTGTTGATCAGGCTGATACAGCTAAGCAAATGGAACTCTTTGTCAGAACGCGTAATGAACAGGGGCAAATTATTCCTGCTTCTGTATTTATGCCGATGGCTTCAAGTCTGGGAATGGCTATTGATATTGATAAAGCAGTGTTTAAATTGATTACTCAGTATTCATCATTTATAAATACCGTACCTCTGGCGGTAAATTTAAGCGCATCTTTCTTTGACCAGGGCAGTGCTCTTGATGAGCTTGATTATTTATCAGGTCGTTGTCATGAACAGGGTATTCAACTCTGTATTGAAGCCAGTCATCATATTTTAAATCACCATCCTGAAATGTGTCATCAGGTTTCTGATAGAATTAAAAAATATGGACATCAATTTGGTGTTGATAATTTAGATTTAGGGTTGTCTCTGCAACTTTTAAAAACAACTCAATTTAATTATATTAAGGTAAATGCTAAAACGCTTAGTGATTTGAATTCAGAAGGTTTATCTTCCAGTTATCAGGCTTTAAAGACTTTAACCAATACAATGGATATTAATATCATTGCTGTTGCAGTAGATTCAGAATTATTATTTAATCAACTCAAGAGTATGGGGATTCAAATAATGCAGGGTAATTATTTACATGAACCGGAAATACTGGCTGTCTAAAGTGTTAAATTGCAAAAAATTATTCTTATCGGGTATGGGAAATCATGAGTGATCCACATCATCAATATGATCCTTTACTGGAATGTCTGGTTATTTTTTCCAAGATGCATTCTCGTCCGATCAGTGTTGATGCATTAATAGCCGGTTTACCTGTAAAACCTGGCTCTCGTGGTCCTGAATTATTTAGCATTGACAGCCCAAAAGGGCTTTTCTCTCGCGTTGCCAGTCGTGCTGGATTTGCCAGTCGACTTATTCAGCGGGATCTATCACAAATTTCAAGATTATTATTACCCTGTATTCTAATTCTAAAAAATGGTAATGCCTGTATTCTGGAAAATCTTGATCGTCATAATAATAGAGCCAAAGTCATATTTCCGGAGGTAGGAGAGGGTGAAGAGTGGCTTGACCTGGATCGTTTAACTGAAGAATATATTGGCTACGCGTTTTTATTAAAAAGAGAATTTCAGAAAGATAGTACAGTAAGAAAAAAAACCGATCATGCGAATGGACATTGGTTCTGGGGTACGCTTGCAAAATCTAAGGATATTTTTGCCAGTGTTATTCTGTCTTCAGTATTAATCAATCTGTTCATCATTGCTACCCCTCTTTTTACCATGAATGTTTATGATAAAGTGGTTCCTAATGATGCGATAGCAACACTATGGGTACTGGCCATTGGCATCCTGGTGGTTTATGTCTTTGATACAATTTTGCGTTTTGTGCGCAATTACCTTCTTGAAATAGCCGGTAAAAAAAGTGACATTATTATGTCATCTATTATGTTTACTCAAACCCTCAATTTAAAAATGGATCAATGGCCAAAAAGTATCGGTTCTTTTGCCAGTCAATTGAGAGAATTTGAAAGTATCCGCAATTTTTTTACTGCTTCAACAATGGTCACTCTGGTTGATTTGCCTTTTGCAATTGTTTTTCTACTGGTAATTTTTTATGTTGGTGGCAGCATGGTCATGGTGCCATTGCTTACCATTAGTATTATTTTAATTTACAGTGCTATTTTAATTAAACCACTTAAAAATAGTGTTGAAGCTACCTATGAAGCGACTGCCAATAAAAACTCTCATTTAATTGAAACTTTACATTCCATCAAGACGATTAAAACACTGGGTGTATCAAATTATGCGCAATGGATATGGGAAGAATCATCCAGTACTATTGCTCATAATTCCATGCGCGCCCGTATGTTATCTTCATCAATCACGGTAATTACCAACTTACTGGTACAGTTGAATACGGTAGGTTTAATCGTGTTTGGTATTTATCGTATCAGTGAACTTGAATTATCTCTGGGTGGCTTAATTGCCTGCGTTATGTTGTCATCCAGAACCGTGTCCCCGATGGGGCAAATTGCATCTCTTATTACCAGTTTTGAGCAAACACGAACCGCTTTTAATTCTCTTGATGAATTAATGCAGAAGGAAGTTGAAAGACCCGCAAATGTGACTTTTGTCAGACGACCAAAATTTAATGGTTCTATTTCATTTAAAGGAGTTAGTTTTTCCTATCCAGAAGCAGTTAAACCATCTTTATCGGATATAAATTTTCATATTAAATCCGGGGAACATGTCGGTATTATTGGCAAAATTGGCTCTGGAAAAACTTCTTTAATTAAATTAATCCTGGGTTTATATGCGGTGAATGAAGGGTCTATTTTAATAGATGATATTGATATTAATCAGATTGACCCTGCTGACTTGCGTCATAATATTGGATATCTCTCTCAGGATGTAGAGCTTATCCGGGGCTCAATCAGAGATAATCTCGCATATAAAGATTTACAGGTAAATGATGAACTTTTACTACAGGCCGCCGCAGTTAGTGGTGTCGATATGTTTGTTAATAAAATGCCTCAGGGTTTTGATACGGAAGTAGGAGAGCAAGGTGCTTTTCTATCAGGAGGACAAAGACAATCTATTGCTTTAGGCCGCTCTATACTATTGAATGAACCTGTTCTTATTCTGGATGAACCAACGAATAGTTTTGATAATACAACTGAATCAGTCGTAAAAAAACGTTTATATGATTACACGAGAGACAAGACACTGATTCTGGTCACACATAAAGCACTTATGTTAGATCTTGTCGAGCGCATTATTGTGGTGGATGACGGTAAAATCGTTATGGATGGCCCTAAACAGGAAATATTGAAAGCATTAAAAGGAGGGGGCAATGAGCAAAAGTGATAGTGATGATACCACTCAATTAGGGGCTTATGGAAAACATGACCTGCAGTATATGCAGAGTCTGTCAGCTGCTGTTATGCAACGTTCACCCAGATACCTGATCTTTGTGGTGATGATTATCCTGTTTTTTGTTTTATCTGCGATTATCTGGATGAGCTGGGCCAGCATTGATGTCGTCATAAGAGGTTCTGGTAAAGTCGTGCCTGCCAGTCAAATGCAACTTATTCAGAGTCTGGAAGGTGGTATTGTATCGGAAATATTGATTCATGAAGGTCAACTGGTGAAAGTCAATCAACCACTGGTGAAAATCAGTGACATCGCTTTTGCCAGTTCCTTTGAGGAAAACCGTCTGACCTATTACGAACTATTAGCAAAATCCAGTCGATTAACTGCTGAGGCAACAGGCGAGGAATTTGTGATAGATGAAGAAGTTAAAAAAAATGCACCGCAAATACTCAACTCTGAACTCAGCCTGTTTAACTCTAATAAGCAACAATTGTCAGATACCTTGAATATTCTGGAAGAACAAATCAATCAACAACTTGGAAGTTTGCAGGAAATATTGTCTAAAAAACGTCAACTTGAAAAATCCCTTAAGCTGATGAAAAGAGAAATCAGTATAAAAAAGCCTCTGGTGAAGAAAGGTATTATTAGTGAAGTGGAGTATATTCAACTACAACAACGTGAGGCGGATATTGAAGGAGAACTTGAAACTCTGAACCTGTCTATTCCAAGAATTCAATCAACCGTAGATGAAGCACGTTTTAAAAAGAAAAAAGAATCACTGGATTTTAGAAATACAGCTAAAAAAGAATTAAATGAAATCAATGCAGAAATTTCCCGTATCAAAGAAGTTCAGACTGCTTTGAAAGATCGTGTCAAACGAACCACTCTGCGGTCACCAGTGAAGGGTATTGTTCAGCGACTTTATACTAATACGATTGGTGGTGTCGTCAGTCCTGGTAGTAATATGGTTGAAATTGTCCCTCAGGAAGACTCACTTTTAATAGAACTAAAAATTAAACCCGCTGATATTGCTTCAGTGAGTGTTGGTCAAACTGCCCGTTTAAAATTTTCAGCCTATGATTTTGCAATTCACGGTAGTTTGAAGGCTGAACTGACTTTTGTGAGTGCTGATACAATTACCAATGAAGATGGTGAAAGTTATTATCTGGTACGAGTAAAACCAATCGAAAATTTTTTAGGGCATGAACAGCAACCTTTGCCTATCAAGGTAGGTATGACGGCAGAGGCTGATATTATTGTTGATAAAAAAACGATTCTTCAGTATTTGATTCAACCTGTTAGCCGTGGTCTGGATAAAGCACTAAGAGAAAAATAATGAAGTATATTGTTTATTCAGCCTCCAATTCATTCAAAAGGTTTTTTTCCGGTTTAGTAGAGTCGGATGTCATCTTCAGAAGTGACTTATCTTTAACTGAATTTGATAACAGTGAATTGATTTTTTTACATATTTCATCATATGGAAAAAGAGGTTTTAGCTGGTTAAAAGATCATGCTGTTAAAGAAAATTTGAAAATTGTGATGTGCTCAAATCAACCTGATTTGAGAGAAATGCTGGATGCCGTACGTTTTGGCGTTAAAGCTTACTGTAATAGCTATATGCAATCTCAATATTATAATCAGTTGATCAAGTTAGTAGAAAATGGTCAAAGCTGGTTCCCTCCAGAAATGCTTAGCCAGACATTTGAACTGGCACATAAATCTATTCATGGGAATAACATGGATATTTTACTTTCAGAATTAACCGCGCGTGAAAAGGATATTGCCAGTCTCGTTGCTGAAGGTTTGTCGAATAAGAAAATAGCAGAACAATTCAGCATAACCGAACCCACTGTTAAAGCCCATCTCACTAATATTTTTAAAAAATTACAACTTAAGGACAGGGTTGCTTTGATCCTGTATATGAAAAAAAGTTAGTGAATCTCTGAATATTCAGACTTTCTTATATAGCTGTAAAATTGACATCCATTAATTAACCCTGTTTTTTATGTGATTTGCATCTCATATCTCATATTAATTAACCTTCTCTACGACTTTAGTAGGGTACACAATCGCTATTTCTAACCTATATTCCCAGTTCATTCTAAAATGCTGGTGAGTCATGGCTACTAAAAATATTGGGATTATTGTTGAGTTGAAGGGAAGTGCTGAAGTTCGAGATGTTGATGGCATCATTAAAGTGCTCAATCAGGGCGATAAAGTGTATGAAGGGGATGTCATATCGACTGGTAATAATACTGAGATATTAGTTGAATTTTTTAATGGTCAAAGACTGACTGTTGCTGAAAACACTGAAGTTTTAATGGATGAAACTGTGTTTGGAAGTCTACAACCTTATACTGATGACCGGGTAGATCAACTGGCAGATATTCAACAGTCGATAATTGATGGACTTGATCTCGAAGAATTGCCGGCCACAGCTATTGGACAGGAAAGTAATGAAGCAAATGCACTTCATTCGACTTCAATCTATATTCGTGAAGGTTATGAAGGTAGTATTGATACACAGGGCACAGGCTATGAGAATGGTGCTCCTGTTGGTGATCTTCAGGGACTTGATGAAGAAATTTTACCGCTTCCAGAATATGGGATAGTAGATGTTTCAATAAGAGTTGATCCAGTAACTTCTGATGATACGGTAAACCTGCAGGAATCTAACTCGGATATTAACATCACTGGTACTGTCGGTGGTGGAGCAGGTCCAGGCAATATCATTGAAATAGTTGTAAATGGAAATAAATATTCAGGGAAAGTTGATAGTGATAGTAATTTCTCTATTCCAGTCGCCGGTTCAGATCTGGCTGCTGATAATACGGTTGAAGTCCAGGTAACAGGTACCGATGAACCAGGTAATACTTTTAGTGAGTCGACTGCAAAAGTCACTTCTTACCATACTATAGATATTGCTACTGAATCCTCAATTAGTGTCAATCCTGTCACTGCTGATAATATCGTGAATGCTGTCGAAGCAGGGGGGGCTGTCACAATTTCTGGAACAGTGAGTGGAGATGTTGCTGATGGAGATATCGTTACTATTTCATTAAATGAGCATACTAATTACTCTACAACGGTCTCCGGTAATACTTTTTCAATTGATATTAATGGTCGTGATTTGGCTGCGGCGACAAGTTTTGTTGCAAGCGTTAGCGGTGAAGATGCGGCAGGTAACCCTTTCACTGCAAGCTCAACATCGAATTATTCAGTGTATACCGATTCTTCTGTTTCTATAACAGTCGATCCAGTTACTGCTGATGATGTTATCAATGCAGTCGAAGCCGATTCAATAATCACGATCACTGGAGTTGTAGGTGGTGACGCGACTGCTGGTGATGTAGTGACTCTAAACACTAACGGAACTCAGTATTCGGGTATAGTGAGTGATGATAATACATTTAGTATTGCAGTACATGGAGCAGATCTTGCGGCTCAAAATTCTATTGATGTAACTGTGGCAGGAACTGATTCAGCCGGTAACCCATTCTCGGAAACAACGACTTCCAGCTATACAGTTGATCAGATTTCATCTGCAAGTATCTCAGTCGATCCTGTTACTGCTGATAATATTCTGAATGCTGCTGAGATAGCGGGTTCAATAAATGTGACGGGTTCTGTGGATGGTGATGTTGAGCCTGGTGATATAGTTTCATTAACTGTTAATGGTCACGATTACTCTACTACTGTTAATCCGGATAATACTTTCAGTGTTGCTGTAGATGGTACTGATCTGGCTGCTCAATCTTCAATTGATGTTACTGTTTCAGGAACAGATATAGCTGGCAACCCATTCTCTGAAACAACGACTTCTGATTACACCGTGGACATAGTTGCTTCAGCATCAATCACAGTTGATCCTGTAACAGCTGATAATATTATTAATGTTACTGAAGCAGCTGAAATAATTGATGTAACTGGTTCAGTAGATGGTGATGCAACTGCTGGTGATATTGTAAGCTTCACCGTGAATGATACTCTCTATTCCGGTATTGTTGATGCCGGTAATAGATTCACAATTCCTGTTGCAGGGGCCGATTTGATTACCCAGAATTCATTTGATGTTACGGTTTCTGGCACCGATGCGGCTGGTAACCCATTCTCAGAAACTACCACATCAAATTATTCCTTTGATATGGATTCTTCTGCCACCATATCAGTCGATGCGATCACTTCTGATGATATCGTTAATGCAGTTGAGGCAGGTGGGTTAATTAATGTAACTGGTTCAGTTGAAGGTGACGCCACTGCTGGTGATACAGTTTCATTTACTGTTAATGGAACTGACTATTCTGGCATTGTTAATACTGATAATACTTTTAGTATAGTCGTCGCCGGTTCTGATTTAGCCAGTGATAGCAGTTTTGATGTAACTGTATCCGGTACCGATCTTGTTGGTAATCCTTTTAGTGTTTCAACGACTTCAACGCATCAGGTAGATCAAACTGCGAGTGCTACTATTTCTGTTAATTCTGTGACTACAGATGATATTGTGAATGCTGCAGAAGCGAGTGGTACGGTTGCTGTTAGTGGAACGGTGGGTGGTGATGCATCAGATGGCGATATAGTAAGCTTTGCAGTTAATGGACAGGATTATTCTGGAGTGGTATCCGCAGGTGAATTCTCAGTAGATGTTGCTGGGTCTGATCTGATAGCCGATACTGTTTTTACTGTTACGGTTAATGGAACTGATGATGCGGGTAATCCATTCAGTGCAACGACTACATCAAATCATGGTGTTGATCTTAGCTCTGCGGCAACAATTTCAGTTGATACAGTGACAGCTGATAATATTATCAATGCAGAAGATGCTGGCGGTTTAGTGAATGTAACTGGACAGGTAGGAGGTGATGCTTCGCCTGGTGATATCGTTTCGATTTCTGTTAATGGAAATGATTACTCTGGAACCGTCGCTTCAGATAACAGCTTTAATATAGCTGTCGATGGTGCTGATCTAGCCGCCCAAACTTCATTTGATGTGACTATTTCAGGTATGGATTCAGCGGAAAATCCTTTCTCAGAAACTGTCACATCAACATATGCTGTGGATACAGTGGCTACAGCCTCAATTAATGTTGACCCAATAACTTCAGATGATGCGATCAATGCTGCTGAAGCAGCCTCAACGATTAGTGTCACTGGTTCTGTCGGTGGTGATGCTTCGCCAGGTGATACGGTATCCTTTACGATTAATGGTCAAGATTACTCAGGAACTGTAAACACTGATAATAATTTTAGTATTCCTGTTGATGGAGCGGATTTAGCCAGTGATACCAGTTTCGATGCGACTGTGACAGGTACTGACTCAGCTGGAAATCCATTTACTGCTTCGACTACATCAACACATATTATAGATTCTACAACAGCAGCCAGTATAGCTGTTGATCCAATTACATCGGATGACATAGTCAATGCAGCAGAAGCTGGTGGAACTGTGAGTATAACTGGGGCTGTAGGTGGAGATGCCACTACTGGTGATATCGTTTCTTTTACTTTAAATGGAAATTATTACTCCGGTACCGTTGATGCTGGTAATAACTTTAGCATTCCTGTTTCGGGAACTGATCTGGCTGCACAGACTTCTTTTGATGTTACTGTAGAGGGCGCTGATAATGTTGGTAATTCATTTTCTGAAACAATAACAACGACTTATTCAGTTGATACAGATGCATCCGCTACAATCACGGTGGATTCAATTACAGCTGATGATGTGATTAATGCTGCTGAAGCAGCCACTAACATAAATGTAACAGGATCAGTAACAGGTGATGCTTCAGAAGGTGATATTGTCTCTTTTACTGTCAATGGTCATGATTATTCTGGAACCGTTGATGCGGGAAATACTTTCAGTATCCCGGTAGCAGGTTCAGATCTGGCAGCTGATACCAGTTTTAATGTGACGGTTAGCGGGACTGATACTGCTGGTAATCCATTCTCTGAAACGATAACTTCCACCCATACTGTAGATACCAGCGCCTCAGCCACCGTTAATGTTGACTCAATTACAGCTGATGATGTCATAAATGCTGCTGAAGCAGCCACTAACATAAATGTAACAGGGTCAGTAACAGGTGATGCGACAGAAGGTGATATTGTCTCTTTTACTGTCAATGGCCATGATTACTCTGGCACTGTAGATGCAGGCAATAACTTTAGTATTGCCGTGGCGGGTTCCGATCTGGTGGCTCAAACCTCATTTGATGTAACAGTTGCTGGAACAGATACAGCCGGTAACCCATTCTCTGAAACTGTAAGCTCTACCCATACTGTTGATACAGGTGCTTCTGCTACTATTACAGTTGACTCAATCACAGCTGATGATGTCATTAATGCGGCAGAAGCAGCTGGAACGATAAATGTAACGGGTTCAGTTACAGGAGATGCTACTGAAGGTGATCTTGTAAGCTTCACTGTAAACGGTAGTGATTACTCTGGAACTGTAGATGCAGCTAATAACTTTAGTATTGCAGTGGCTGGTTCCGATCTGGCTGCTCAAACATCTTTTGATGTAACAGTTACAGGAGCAGATACAGCAGGTAACCCATTCTCAGAATCAGTCACCACAACCCATACTGTTGATACAGCTGCCTCTGCTACTATAATAGTTGATTCAATTACAGCAGATGATGTGGTTAATGCCACCGAAGCAGCTGGAACGATTAATGTCACTGGCTCGGTTGGTGGTGATGCTGCAGCTGGGGATCTTGTCACTTTTACTATCAATGGCCATAATTACTCTGGCACTGTAGGGACTGATAACACTTTCAGTATCGCTGTTGCTGGTGCAGATCTTACTGCTCAAACTTCTTTCGATGTGACAGTTACAGGAACTGATACGGCAGGCAATCCATACTCAGAAACGGTCACCTCTACGCATACTGTAGATACAGGAGCCTCTGCCGCGATCACTGTGGATTCAATCACTGCTGATGATGTGCTTAATGCTGCTGAAGCCGCTGGTAACATCAATGTAACAGGTTCTGTTTCCGGAGATGCGAAAGAAGGTGATATCGTTTCTTTCACTGTCAATGGTCACAATTACTCAGGCACAGTCAGCACAGGTAATACTTTCAGTATAGCTGTCGCCGGTTCTGATCTGGCAGTTGATACCAGTTTTGATGTGACTGTTGCAGGAACAGATATTGCGGGTAATCCATTCTCTGAAACTACTACTTCCAGTCATACAGTTGATACAGTAGCCTCTGCAACTATTACGGTTGACTCGATCACAGCTGATGATGTCATTAATGCGGCAGAAGCAGCTGGAACGATAAATGTAACGGGTTCAGTTACAGGAGATGCTACTGAAGGTGATCTTGTGACTTTCACTGTAAATGGTAGTGATTACTCTGGAACTGTTGACGCAGCTAGTAACTTTAGTATTGCTGTCGCTGGTTCTGACCTGGCTGCTCAAACCACTTTTGATGTAACAGTTGCAGGATCAGATACAGCAGGAAACCCATTCTCTGAAACCGTAACCTCAACCCATAGTGTTGATACAGGTGCTTCTGCTACTATTACAGTTGACTCGATCACAGCTGATGACGTCATTAATGCAGCAGAAGCAGCTGGAACGATAAATGTAACGGGTTCAGTTACAGGAGATGCTACCGAAGGTGATCTTGTAAGCTTCACTGTAAACGGTAGTGATTACTCTGGAACTGTAGATGCCGGCAATAACTTTAGTATTGCTGTGGCCGGTTCTGATCTGGCAGCTCAAACTTCTTTCGATGTGACAGTTACGGGAACCGATACGGCAGGCAATCCATTCTCTGAAACCATAACCTCGACCCATATTGTTGATACCGCCGCTTCTGCTACTATTACGGTTAATTCAATTACAGCAGATGATGTGGTTAATGCCGCTGAAGCCGCAGGTACGATTAATGTAAGCGGCTCGGTTGGTGGTGATGCTACGGCTGGGGATCTTGTCACCTTCACAGTCAATGGTCATAATTACTCAGGTACTGTTGGGACAGGTAACACTTTCAGTATAGCTGTAGCAGGTTCTGACCTGGCAGTTGATACCAGTTTTGATGTAACAGTTGCAGGAACAGATATTGCGGGTAACCCATTCTCTGAAACAGTAACTTCAACTCATACCGTTGATACAGGAGCCTCTGCAACTATTACAGTAGATTCAATTACAGCAGATGATGTGGTTAATGCTGCCGAAGCCGCTGGTAATATAAATGTAACAGGTTCTGTTAGTGGTGATGCGACAGAAGGTGATATCGTCTCTTTCACTGTCAATGGTCATGATTACTCTGGGACTGTAGACGCAGCTAATAACTTTAGTATTGCAGTCGCTGGTTCCGATCTGGCAGTAGATACCAGTTTTGATGTGACTGTTGCAGGAATGGATGCAACAGGTAATCCATTCTCTGAAACAGTAACCTCTACTCATACTGTTGATACAGCTGCCTCTGCAACTATAACAGTTGATTCAATTACAGCAGATGATGTAGTCAATGCTGCTGAAGCCGCTGCTAGTATAAATGTAACGGGTTCAGTTACCGGAGATGCTACCGAAGGTGATCTAGTGACTTTCACTGTAAATGGTAGTGATTACTCTGGAACTGTAGATGCAGCTAATAACTTTAGTATTGCAGTGGCTGGTTTCGATCTGGCTGCTCAAACATCTTTTGATGTAACAGTTACAGGAGCAGATACAGCAGGTAACCCATTCTCAGAATCAGTCACCACAACCCATACTGTTGATACAGCTGCCTCTGCTACTATAATAGTTGATTCAATCACTGCAGATGATGTGGTTAATGCCACTGAAGCCGCTGGTACGATTAATGTCACTGGCTCGGTTGGTGGTGATGCTGCAATTGGTGATCTTGTTACTTTTGTGGTCAATGGCCATGATTATTCTGGAACTGTTGATGCAGCAAATACTTTCAGTATCGCTGTTGCCGGTGCAGATCTTGCTGCTCAAACTTCTTTCGATGTGACAGTTACAGGAACTGATACGGCAGGCAATCCATTCTCAGAAACGGTCACCTCTACGCATACTGTAGATACAGGAGCCTCTGCCGTAATCACTGTGGATACAATCACAGCAGATGATGTGGTTAATGCTGCCGAAGCTGCTGGTAACATAAATGTAACCGGTTCAGTTAGTGGAGATGCGACAGAAGGAGATATCGTTTCTTTTACTGTCAATGGTCATGATTACTCTGGAACTGTAGATGCCGGCAATAACTTCAGTATTGCAGTCGCAGGTGCTGATCTGGCTATTGACACAAGCTTTAATGTATCAGTTAGTGGAACGGATACAGCTGGTAATTCATTTACAGAAACAACTACATCAACGCATTCGGTTGATCTTGCTGCTTCAGCAGCTATAACGGTTAATGCTATTACAGCTGATGATATCGTTAATGCTACTGAAGCCGCTGGTAGCATAAATGTAACGGGTTCAGTTAGTGGAGATGCGACAGAAGGAGATATCGTTTCTTTTACTGTCAATGGTCATGATTATTCTGGAACTGTAGATGCAGGCAATAACTTCAGTATTGCTGTCGCAGGTGCTGATCTTGCCGCACAAACCTCATTTGATGTAAGCGTTGCAGGAACAGATACAGCCGGTAACCCATTTTCAGAAACGATCACCTCTACGCATACTGTTGATACAGGGGCCTCTGCCACAATCACTGTGGATTCAATCACAGCAGATGATGTGGTTAATGCTGCCGAAGCTGCTGGTAACATAAATGTAACAGGCTCAGTCAGCGGAGATGCCACAGTTGGAGATATTGTCTCATTCACCATCAATGGTAATGGCTACTCAGGAACTGTTTCAGCAGGAAATACTTTTACTATTGTTGTTGCAGGTGCAGATCTGGTTACTCAAACATCTTTTGATGCGACTGTAACTGGTACTGATCCAGCTGGAAATCCATTTACTGCAACTACCACCTCGACCTATACTGTTGATACAACTACCTCAGCAACAATCACTGTTGATCCAATTACAGCAGATGATGTAGTTGATGCAACTGAAGCTGCCGGGTTGATAAATGTAACAGGTTCAGTGTCTGGTGATGCAGAACCTGGTGATCATATTAATTTTACGGTTAACGGCCATGATTACTCGGGTACGGTCAATGCGACAAATACATTTAGTATAGCAGTAGCAGGTTCTGATCTGGCTGCTGATAATAGCTTTCAAGTCAGCGTGAGCGGTATTGATTCCGCTGGTAACCCTTTTACAGAAACTACGACTTCAAATCATAGTGTTAACACTCCACCTACTATTAATGTATCTGCTGTTAATGTCACTGAAGAATCAGTTTCTATAGGTCAGGTTATAGCTACAATTACCGCATCAGATCCTCAGGGGGATACACTGAATTTTCAATTACAGAATAATTCAGATGCTTACCTTTCAATTGATGGCAACAATGTTGTTTTAACGGCTGATGGAGTGGATGCCATTAATAATGATAGTTTAAACCTGAATTCTCTGACTATCACAGTTGAAGCTAATGATGGATTCCATACTGTTTCTGATTCAGATATCAGTAATATCACCAGGGTTAACGAAGCGCCATTAACGCAAAATGATACCTATTCAGCAAGCGAAGGTGGCAATATCAATGTCACAGCCGTTAACGGGTTGATAGCGAATGATTCAGATCCAGAAGGTGATTCGGTTTCCATCTTACAGTTTGCCACTGATAATACTGGCACATCTGCCGTTAGTGCGAATGGTGTTAATGCAATTACGACTGCTCTGGGAGGAACTGTTGTTGTAAATGCAGATGGATCTTTTACCTATACTGCACCAGCTGTACTGGATCACAGTCTAAATGATAGCTTGCAGGATAGTTTTGCTTATCAGGCAACTGACAGCAGTGTTAACTCTGCATGGACTACCGTTACTTTTAATGTGAATGATACTGCTCCAGTAGCAATAGCTGACTCGGATGTTGTTGGTTATGGAAGTACAGTTTATGGCAATGTTATTTCTGGTGCTGGTGGTACAGGCTCTGGTGAAGATACTGTACTTGCTGATGGGGCCACTTTATCTTCGGTTACTTATCAGGGAATAAACTATAGCAGTTTTGATGCTTCGGGTAATCTGACGATACCTGCAGAGCATGGAAATCTTATGATTAACCGCGATGGCTCTTATAGTTATCAATCAACTGAAATGGTTGTAACTGCTGTGCCGGATGAATTATTTACTTATACAATTCTGGATAATGACGGTGACACTTCATCAGCTGTTCTAACCGTTAATCATGATAATATCAATGCAGCAATTGCAGATAGTGCAACGGTATTTGAATCCGGTATGGCGGCTGGAACTCAGCATGATACTGACCTTGAAGTGAGTACAGGTAATATACTGGATAATGATAATGGAATTGTTGCCACAACAGAGATTACGCAGCTTACATTTGGAGGCGTAACAGCAACAGCTGTTGGTGGAGAAATTAATATTAATGGTAACTATGGTACCTTAAAAGTTTATACAGCAAATACTGGAACCAATAATATTGGAGATTATGAGTATATTCTAACAACTGCCAGCTCCGGTGATTCAGTTACTGAATCATTTCAATATAGTTTACAGGACTCAATTTCTGGAGAATTAAGCTCATCTGACTTAACTGTTTCAATTGTTGATGATGCACCTGGTGGGATAGATATTGTTCAGAGTCTGGCTGGTGGAGCAGCACCAAAAACTTATAATGTATCGATTGTTCTGGACGTTTCAGGCAGTATGGATTGGGATGCTCCAAACGGGCAGACTCGTTTGCAGGTTGCAAAAGACTCACTCGAATCCTTGATCAGAGAGGTTGATGGCCTGGGTAATGTGAATGTCCAGATTACAGCATTTTCAGATACTGTTTCTAACTCAGGCTGGTATACCGATGATATTTACGGAGCACTCGATTTTCTGAATGGCTTATCAGCGAATGGTGGAACCTATTATAATAGTGCTTTAAATGCAGTTATTGGATCTGGCGTAGCCCCTGCTGCCGATAAAAATCTAATTTACTTTGTTTCTGATGGCGTTCCAACATATGGACATTCAATCGATGATACGGTCACCTATACCAATGCGGGCGGTACTGTCTTAACAGGTCAATCAGCATGGGAATCCTATGTTGAAGAAAATGCCGATATCTCTTATGGAATTGGCATTGGAGCAGCCAGCCTGACTGATCTACAGCAAATTGCACATCCTGAAGTCAATGGATTAGACCCTTATGCAATTACGGTTGATAATCCTAATGATCTTGAAGCAACTTTACTGGACACGCTCACTAACAATGTTATTACCGGGTCTCTGGATGTCCTTGGTACGAATGGTGCGGCAGGCTTTGTAATCGGTGCTGACGGTGGATACATTTCTGAAATGATCATTGATGGCGTAGTATATACTTATGACCCTGCGACCAGTACATCATCTACTTTAACAGTGGTTACTGATTTGGGTGGTACACTGACGGTTGAACTTGATACTGGCGAATATATTTACACAATCGATGTTAATCAGACTGTGCTCGGGCAATTCGAATCTATTCCAGTTACTGTAACGGATAACGATGGCGACAGCTTTTCAGCTAATATACGTTTTAATATTGATTATAATCCGGGGGTTGATGCCAATCAGGATCTGGTGATAACCAATGTAAGCTCTGGTACTCCGATACATATTAGTAGCTCTTCATTAATGCATAATGATATTACTGACTCTGATACATTTCTGACTTCTGCCACTAACCCGGTCAATGGAACCATGACTTCGGGAGTCGATGGTGTCACTTTTACTGCTGTTGTCGGGCTTTTAGAATCCGATTTCTCAACAACCAGTGCAGCTGCAGCGATCTATGATCGAGGTGAGTCAACTGCGACTAATAATTCTATTACAACTGCAACTGATATGTCTGATCGCTCACTATTCAGTTCTAATGATGGTAATCTACCCGGTATAAATTTAAATGGATACAGTGCTGCGTATTACGGCAATATTTATGCTGGTGGGGATCAGGACTGGATTAAAGTGAGTCTGGCTCAGGGTGAAACTATTAACCTGGATATAGATTATGCTTCAACTAGTGTTAATGTCTCTATATATGATGCTAGTGGAAACTTCCTGTCAACAGTGGCTACTAACTCTGGATCTGGTGGATATACTTCTACTGATACTGGCGATTATTACATCCAGGTTGAACCGAGTAATGCCTATACAACTGGAAATTATGATCTTAATATGACTATCGATACTTCCAAAGCTGTCTATGGTTCAGATGTTGGGAGCTTTGACTACACACTGGATAATGGGGATGGAGTACTGGATTCAACCAGTGTCAGTATCTCTACGGTATCTGGTAATACCATAACTGGTGGTCAGGAGTCTGAAATTATCATTGCTGGTGATCAGAATGACACGCTACTGGGTAATGCTGGTAACGATAACCTGCAAGGTGGCGCGGGTGATGATTTATTAGTCGGTGGCAGTGGCAACGACAGTTTAATTGGTGGTGATGGTATAGATATCTTTGCGCTGGAAGCAGGTGATGAAGGTACTAGTAGCACAGCTGCTGTAGATACCATTGCCGATTTTACTGTGGGAACCGGTGGAGACATACTGGATCTTTCGGATATACTGATTAACGAAAATCTGTCTTCTCTGGATAGCTACCTCAATTTTAGTTATGACAGTAATACGGGGGACACTACCATAAGCATTGATCCAGCAGGTACTGATGCTGTAAATGCGTCTCAACATATTATTTTGACAGGTGTTGATTTAACGGCAAACGGTACTTTGACCGATCAACAGATACTGGACAATTTACTTGGCAATGGTAACCTTGTTGTTGATCATTAAAATTACCTTGTGGTGTTTAGTTAAATGAATGTTGAAAGGAATACGGGCGGGATCGACGATCTGGCTGAAGCGAAATTTCATCGCGATGGTTATCTGATTGTGCCTCAGTTATATGAGGCAGATCGCTGCAAAGCAATTCGCGAAGAAATTCTTGAATCACTTAATCCCCTGCGTGGTCCGGCAGAATTTGAAGTTGATGTTCAATATCCCGGTTCGCCTGAGGATAGATCCAGTGAAGGAGGCAATACGCCGCGTCGCTTATTACATGCTTATGGTCGTAGTCAACTACTCAGAGAGTGGTCAACTGGTAATATTGTTAAACAGTATCTGCAAAGGTTGATGGGTAGCGAAGAAGTACTGCTATCACAAAGTCATCATAACTGTGTGATGACAAAGCATCCTGGATACAGCTCCATTACATCCTGGCACCAGGATAACCGTTACTGGCGTTTCGACAGACCTGAACTGGTTTCAGTATGGCTGGCACTGGGTGATGAATATGAAATTAATGGAAGCCTCATGTTTATTCCCGGTTCCCATCGAATGGAACTTGGATTAGGTAGATTTGATCGTGATATATTTTTTCGTACTGACCTGGAAAAAAATAAACAATTACTGGCATCTGCTGAAACAGCAGAATTGAAAATGGGCGATGTTGTATTTTTTCATTCTCAAACCCTGCATGCAGCCGGTATGAATAAATCTGATGCTATTAAGTTATCTCCAGTATTTACCTATCACACTGAAGATAACCAGCCTATACCAGGGACACGTTCAGCGAGTTATCCATCTATCCATCTCTAATTTGATACTGTAGGTGGCGTATCTCTTCGTTGTAACTCCCTGAATAGCTGGCTATTCCGCGTCGTTACGCCTTAATCTACACCACCCCAAACGCACACTTCAACTCGTCCAACTGCGGATTCTAGGATTAAGTACTTTCTCTTATCAGGTAAGGCTGATTCATCCTAAGTAGGATAGATTGGTGGGATTTCCAATTGAATGTGTTGGAATTCACGTTTTCAGCATAAATATATGGATATGGGATAAAATAACTATAAAAAAGTTGTGGAAATAATTATATTTATGTAGCATATCAAAACTTAGTTTTTAGGTAGACTGCTATTTCTGTTGATTATTGATGATAAAGGACGTTTTCAAACAAACTTGACTTTGTAAATGTTACTTAGGGTAAAGTAAATCCAGGTTATTTTATTGCCCTGTTTTCAATGTTAATCTAGCAAAAATTTAAGCATTTGCTTGAAGATTTCATTAAATATTTTTATAGGGTCGCAAGTTGTATAATCATTTAAAAAGGATTTTTCGTGACGCCGCTCTACTTGTAGTAACATTTAGCGCATTCGTTGGAAATGTTAAAGCCTCTACTGATATTGATATTCGTGCTGCATCCCCACTAGGTTCTGGCAATACTTCTAATTTTATTACACACATCTCAGATTGTCGTGATCTTGTATCAATTAAGGTTGGTGATAGCAGTCAACTTACTCCTTTTTCTCCTGTCGAGGCTAATCGCAATTTATCTTCTACAATTTCCTGTGAAATTGATTTTCAACTAAATGGTGATAGCCTAGCTTCGCCTTTAGTACAGCTTGAATTGCTGGACGGGGTAACACAAACACATACAGAGCAGTTTTATTTTGAGCAGATTTCTCCTGAAATAAATCTTAGTAGTATAGGTATTAGAGCTGATGGAGAGAAGCAGTATCTTGACGTATCAGTCGAGGCATCTGATGATCTTGACATAAGTTATGTGTCTGTACAGGCCTTAGGGATTCGTGCGTCAACTCTAAGAACTGCTGGAGGAGTTATCGACGAAGCCAGATCGAATTCTTTCGCAGATTCAAAAGGTTATATTCGACTCTATCCCGAGAGAGAAGATCAGACCCTGTTCAATACTTCAATTGAAATTACTTCCGCTCTATCTGCAGACGTAATTGCCAGTGATGCATTAGTATTGCTGGATATGTATGTGGTTGATGCTAGCGGTAACCGGGCATCTCGTTCTGAAATAAGATTTACTGGGGATGATGTCAGGGAAGAGGTTCAGGGTATGATCGCTTCTCCCAATAAGATTATTTTCTCAAATGCGTTGGAGCAAGTACAGATTATACCAAGTCTTCAGTATCAATTTAGAGGGCTGGTACCAACGCCTGGCGCTGGTCGAGGGGTTAGTTACACTTCTTCCGATCCTTCTAAAGTCCGGGTTACTGCAGATGGGAGAGTTATCCCACTTGCTGAAACAGGTTCAACGGATGTAATTATTTCAGTCACTTTTACTGGACAACCTGTTGTGGAAATACCGGTGACGGTTGATTACAGTAAAACCTTGGTTGATTTGAAGGTTGATGGCATATTAGAGGCAGATAATTTTCAATTACCAGCATTAAATACATTCATTCCCTTGCCGCCTTTGTTAGGTGTTTTTGATGATGGTAGTTCAGCACCTTTGACTGCATTACATAAAATCCAGAAACTTGTTCCTGCTGGAGCAGAATCTCTTCTCATTATTGATGATAAGCAGGGGCTTAAGGCTACCCAGTCTATTCCAGATAGTGCACCTCTACCATTGTCTATTTCACTAATCCAGTACCCTTTAATTGAAACTACCTTGAATGTGGTTGCTATTGATGCTGTTCCTGAAATATCTTTTGAAATTGACGGTGTTGCTAAGGTTGGCAATTCACTAACATTAGTGGCTAAAGCCACTGATGACGTTGGGGTTGAAAATGTTGCATTCTGGTTGGATGGTATTGTCATAGGTAGACGACTTTCACCTCCTTTTGAGTTAACTTTGCCGTTAACAGAGGAACTAGTTGGAAAAATATTAAACTTTAAAGCTGTTGCCATGGATACTGCGGGGCAACTTACTGAGGTTATTGCTCCAGAGGTATCTGTAAAGGCAAGCTATGTACCACGAGTACCTGAATTTGATTTTGAACAACCAGTTAATAATCAACGTGTAATAGAAAAGACTCCATTCAAATTAGCCGTTTCACATCGTCTGGGTGTTATGCCCTCTGATGTATATTCAAGTGGGATTTCACTGGTTGAGTTTTTTGCTGACGGTAAAAAAATTGGTGAATCATATTTCCCATCTATGGAAGAACGCCCGAGCGAAGCTGATCCTAATGAAAAAGTCTTGTTTGAAGTCTGGGCTTTAGAGTCTGATGCTCCAGAAATTTCGACTGCCCAGACATCTCTGGCAATTTCTGCAAAAATCCATAGTGAAAATGGTGGACAAAAGGATGCACCTGCCAAGCTAATTAAAATACTTGAAAACAGTTCTCCTTCAGTGGTGATTATATCACCGGTGAATGGCAGTATTGCGACTGTTGGTCAGACTTTGAAGGTTTCTGCTCAAATCGCAGATGATACACTGGCAATGGGGACCGATGTCGAGTTATTGGTCAATGATAAGATTGTTTCCAGCCTCAGGTATGAAGATAGTGAAAACCGGTTTAGTAACGCAATCACTCAACAGACTGTCAGTAGATCGTTTGACCTTCCTATAAAAGAAGACCAGTTGGGTGAGACTCTGAATTTGAATGTCAGGGTTATCGATTATCATCAAAAAGCTATTACATCAAGTGTGCTTAGATTACCCGTAAAAGGTGATCAGCCTCCTACGATTGCGCTAACTCACCCTGTAGAAGGCCAGCATCTGGTTTCGGGAACCTTATTAGAGATTCGAGCAAATGCAGTAGACGACCTGGATGTTACTCGGGTCAATTTTTATGTGAATGATAAACTGATTGGTTCTGATCAGCGTGTGCCATTTGCAATTACTTACGAACTGCCTGCAGGAATTATAAATGATCAACCTATGGGGATTTATGCAGAAGCAGAAGATGCAGCCGGGCATGTGAGCCGTAGTGAGCTTGTAAGTGCTACTTTGGGTAAAGATGAAGAGCCACCTGTTATTAACCTTGTTTCTCCAGAGATAAATATTACTGATGCTGGTGATGATATTGCGGCTGTAGTTGAAAACAGCGATGTGGTTTTAAAAGTGGCTGGTTATGATAACGTGGGTGTAACTAAGGTTGAGCTTTTCGGTGTGCGTAAAATAAGCGGGCAGGGTTAT
>JBNKKI010000055.1:0-24045 GCA_050291745.1 Gammaproteobacteria bacterium
ACGAACTGAATTGTACGTTTGAGGCGGCGTATCTCTTCGTTGTAACTCCTTGGAATAGCTCGCTATTCCGCGTCGTTACGCCTTGATCTACACCACCTCAAACGCACAATCAGCTCGTCCAACTGCGGATTCTAGGTTAAATTACATTAACCAGTTAAATTCAGGCACAAAAAAGGCCGCACAAGTGCGGCCTCGAAGAGAGTTTTGAAACTGATTATAAATTATTTAATAAACAGCATTTCACGATATTTTGGTAGAGGCCATAATTCATCGGCAACTTCAGTTTCCAGAGTATCGGCGTGAACTCGTACTTCATTCATCAGAGGCAGAAGTTCATCAGAACAATATTTCATATGTTCTTCAGTTGAAGCAAAATCTTCTTTCTCAATTGCTGCACTGAGTTTGCTAACAGCGGCCATCATAGCACTTGCCTCAGAGGCAACTGTTTTTGCAGCTGAAGTATCCAGATCAATACCCATACTGGCCATACTTGCATTAGCATCAGCCAGCCCTGTCATATAATGCGAAGCAGCTGGATATATTAAAGTTTTAGCCATTTCAACGACTAATTTGGCTTCAACCATTATGGATAAAATATATTGCTCTGAATAAACTTCAAAACGACTTTCCAGTTCAACAGGGGATAGTACACCGGTTCTTTCGAACAGGTTTTTAACAGATTCTTCACGGAATGCAGGTAATGCATCAGCAGTGGTAGGAATATTTTTCAAACCACGTTCTTCAACAGCCATAGTGTGCCAATCTGAAGAATATCCGTCACCACCAAAAACTGCATTTCCATGCTCATTCATCAGTGTTTGCAGAACTGAAATAACTGCAGCAGTCTGTTCTTTTCCTGAAGAAAGTTCGGCTTCAAGTTTATCCGCGATCCACTCAAGAGAATCAGCAAGCATAGTATTCATGGCGACTAATGGACCGGATACAGATTGCGCCGAACCTACTGCACGAAATTCAAAACGATTTCCTGTGAATGCAAATGGAGAAGTACGATTACGATCCCCTGGATCACGCTCGAAATCCAGAATTTGTGAAAGTCCCAGATTAGTGAGTCCACCTGAATCACTTGGTGAAAGCTTGCCTTCTTTAATATCAGCAAAAAGCTTTTCTAGTTGATCACCAAGATAGACAGATAAAATAGCTGGAGGTGCTTCATTAGCGCCTAAACGATGATCATTACCGGCAGATGCAACGACTGCACGTAATAAAGGACCATGTACATGAACACCGCGAATAACAGCACCACAGAACAATAGAAAGTTCAGGTTATCATGTGGAGTACTACCTGGGTCAAGTAAGTTACCCTGAGTCGCATTACCTACAGACCAGTTAACATGTTTACCTGAACCATTAATGCCAGCAAATGGTTTTTCATGTAATAAACAGATAAAGCCATGCTTCTTAGCCACTTTCTTTAAAAGTGTCATTAATAATTGCTGGTGATCTGAAGCTACGTTTGCTGATTCAAAGTACGGAGCAATTTCAAACTGACCGGGGGCCACTTCATTATGGTGAGTTTTAGCTGGAATGCCTAATTTATAAAGTTTATCTTCAAGATCCTGCATGAAAACCTGAACACGTTCAGGAATCGCACCGAAATAATGATCATCAAACTCCTGACCTTTGGCTGAAGGAGCACCAAATAAAGTACGACCAGCTAATAATAAATCTGGACGACTATTAGCAAAATGCTCATCTACCAGGAAATACTCCTGTTCAGCACCACAACTTGAATTAAGAGGAGCGATATGTGTTTCACCCATAAGCTTGAGCACTTTTTGAGCAGCTTTGTTCATCGCGTTATTAGAACGCAATAGAGGAATTTTTTTATCCAGAGATTCACCGGTCCATGACATGAAAACACTTGGAATAGTCAGAGTAGCACCATTAGGTGTATCCATAATATATGCAGGGCTGGTTGGGTCCCAGGCAGTATAACCACGAGCAGCATTGGTCATTCGAATACTACCATTAGGAAAAGATGATCCATCAGGTTCACCTTTTATAAGCAAGCTGCCACTAAATTCAGTAATCGCATTTCCTGAAGGGTCAGTGACAATAAAACCATCATGTTTTTCAGCAGTTACATTTGTAAGAGGGTAGAAGATATGAGAGAAAAATTTAGCACCTCTGGATATTGCCCATTCTTTCATTGCTGCAGCAACGACATCAGCAGTTGCTTCGTCTAATGGTTCGCCTGTTTCAATGGTTTTTTTAACAGTTTTAAAAGCTTTCTTTGAAAGTGCCCATTCCATTCTTTTGAGATTGAATACATCAGATGCCCAGATATCCCCGAGAAATTCGGTTTTATTGACGTTTGCTGGCTCACGGGATGTTATTTGATGAACTGCTTCTGCGCGGCTTTGGTTTCCACTCATTTGGTAATCCTCTGTTATAAAGTTAAATCTAAGAGATATGTGTTGAAAAAGTAAATTAGCAATAAAAATGCCAGATCTTTCGAAATGGCCTAAGGTACATATATGTAGCTCAATTAATAAATTAAATCATCTTCCGATGATACCATTATTGAATTACAAGCTTAAATGACGAACAGTAGCGCACCAGTTAAGTGCGTTACGCACTATATTGAGGCAGTGCTGAGTCAACACACTATCAAATGAAAAAGATTAATTCGAATGGACCTGAAATTTTTTGTTCTATCAGCCGAAGAAAAATTAACTTAATCCAGTTAAAATTCCGGAGACTTACTTTAAGTATTAAATTTATTTACAATTATACAGATTTAATAGCTTTAAAGCCTATTTTAAATTTCATGAAACCTGGTCAATAGCGATTCGAAAAGCACTCAATTTCCATTATGGTATGAGCAAGTGCATTCTCATAATTTTTACATAGCGCCTGGATGAGTTATCTAATCAACTCAAATTCTGTTAAATTACGTCCGCTTTAATTTCTCATTCAGATTCATTTAAATATTTTCTTGCAAAGGTCGTCTCTATGGATTTATCAAAATCACTCGGTTTAATGTCTGATAGCAATATTGAAAAAGCTGATGAAAAAAGAAGACGTTTGCAGCTATATATCAATCTTAAGCTGCATTCATCAGGATTACCGGCCTGTGAATCACTGGAATGTGATAATGAATTCTTTACCATAGCGGATGATTTACTCAAGAGTTACAGGGAAAAGACTCGCTTATTATCTGATTATCTCTGTCCGGCAGATCAACGTATTCAGGACTTTCTGGATGATTACTTAAACGATTGCGGTTGCGATCCACTTCCACTGTTACCTTCAAATACCTTAATTCTGGATCGTCATGGTGTATCACGAGAATTATCTTTACCAGTCGGTGGAGATTACTTCGAATCAGAATTTGTAAAAAGTCATCGGGTAAGTCAGGGCGTATTACATAATACTGCCAGGGATCGACGTACTACGGCTGGATCTTTTCATATTGCAGAAGGTGGTTTACCAATTCCTGGCGATAAGAAAGCTGTACCCAAAATGACTTATGCCAAATTATTAAATGAAGCTCTAAATCCACCTGATAATCTTTTAACTATACCTTTTACATCCGAACAGAGTATCAAGGCCCGTAGTTTTGTATCAATACTGCTCAGACCTGTTGTATGTCCAGAAATTCCTGCAGCTGATGCGACTAAATCTGAAGCTGAGAAAACGATGGAAATACGTTTTTTTGCCCCCGGCTCATTAACCAGCAATCTCGATTTCGTCGAAAGTATTTTTGGTAATGCTGGAAATCCCGGTCTGGCTGAGAATGATGCAGGTCTGGATATTCATCATTGGACCGGTCATACAGGTTGTGTCATTCTGGCTCCCCATCTCATTAAAATGAAGAAAAAAGAGATGGGTTTACCGAATATTGAAAATGCAACGGAGCGCCAGTTAAAAGATGGCATGTACTGGCAGCAGGAAGATGAATTATATAATGAGGGGCAACCTTTTAAACTGACAGCAAGAGACCACAAGGGCGTCATTGTAACCATTGTTGCTGATAATTATTTCGGTTATTGCAAGAAAGAAGTTAAAACACAAATCAGTTATGCCGCCAATTTATTTGGTCTGGCTGAAGAAGAGCATTCTGGTGGCGCGTTGGCATTTCCACGTCATAACCATGGAGAAGAATTTGGTCGAGATACCCGCACTAAAAATACCGACTATAAATTCTCTGAAGTACTGGAAAGATATGGCGAAATCATGGATTTACAGGATGAAGGCTATGCCATCGATCGAAAATATCCGCAGATTTTATATGTCCCTGAAACATTACAAATGGATTTGAATGATCAAACTGTTAGCTGGGTACAGAATGGCAAAGTATCTACTATTAAATTAAAACCCGGATTAATTTATGTGCATCCCAGTGGTTATAGAATAGCCATGGAAAAACACCCGAAAGCGCCTTCCTGGAGAATAGTAGGAACCGATGCTGAAGGAACATTTTGCCACAAACCCTGTACCGTATCCGGCGGTGGAAAATCCGAAATATCTAAGGCCATAGATGATGCAGTTATATTTGGGCCTTTATTTGTCAATGAATTACCTAAATCTCTCGAACAGGTTGAAGCGATTTTTAATTATGATTATTCAACAAGATATAAGAAAGAATTTGAACCTGATTATACTGATAATCCGCCACGATCTCCGCTAAGTATGAAAAGAAGTCTGGGGTCGATGATTAAAATGTTAACCCCTTCGGAAGAAAAATTTACGCCTGAATATAATGCATGGGTGGAAAATATACCGGGTCCAATAAAAGCACTGGCTTTTATGATTAAACGTTTTTACCGGAAAGAATGGGGCGATAACTGGAAAAATTATTTCACCGTCGATATGGTAGATGGTATTCAGGGACATGAATTAAAGTTTCAGGATAGAAACCTGGTAATGTCTTATCTGCGAGTTGGCTTTGATGATGAAGGTGCCTGGCGTATCTATAAATTAAGGCAGGACTATGTTGTAGCCGAAAAAGTACAGATGGAAGATGATATTAGTGCTTCAGTTGTTGTACCTGCCAGCAGATTGAGCAATATCTCTGCAAAAAATAATCATGCTAATGTAAAACTCGTAAAAAATTGCGAATACAGGTTATTTCAACGTCCTGATGATGCCATTATCAAAGGTTTTGACAAACAAACCGAAAAGGAAATGGCTCAGGCTGATAATTTTCTCGCAAACTATCAACCCCTGACTCCTGAAGACTTACAGGAAATTACTGGGGATCAGGTTGAATTTGATTTATATACTCAACCCATGCGAGACTTATTACTCAATAGCCTGCAACAGGGTAAAAAGGCGGTGTCTTCTGCTCACCCTTTAATGGTGAATGGTGCGCCCAGTAAAAATCCACGTTATTTGCAGCTACGCTCTGATTTAGCCGATCCGATAAAATTATATCTTGCTGAAACCTCAGCGCGTTTTCACCGACGGGCCAGTCTCCAGGATACTATTTGTTTTCCAGTTGACTCCGTTTTAACGGGTAGAAGAAATAATCCACCTGATATTGCTGCTGGTATACGTTCACTTGCCGTTTACAACCCGATTCACTATCAGGAATTGCCAGAATTATTTATGGATTTTATCTGTAGTCTCACTGGTAAATCTCCGTCTACAACTGGAGCCGGTTCAGAAGGTGCATTAACCAAAGGTCCCTTCAATGCGCTATTACCTACAACCGATTTAAATAATGCTCTGGTTTCCTACATACTGACAGATTATTCAGGTTTTAGTAGTGCGGCAGGTTATGTTGGACCTAAGACAAAGGTTAATCATGATATCAGTTTAATTATTCCTGAAATCTGGGCTCAGTTAAAACCTCATAAACGGCGTCCTGAGTATATGATTGAAAAAGGACAATTAGAAAAGCTGGAAGATTTTGAGCATAATGGAAAAATGGTATTAGCCAGTCGACTGGGGTATCGCATGACCAGTTTGTTTGTACATGGTTTCTTTGGCAAGATTTTTGATAATCCGACCGCTGTGTTTGATGAAAAAATCCTGCAACCTGAAACTCAGAGCCTGGAAGATTTTGTTGATGGGATTAATAATATCGTCGAAGCTCAGCAAAAAGTTGCCTGTGCATATATCGAAGATGGTTCAATCGAAAAGGCATGTCCACCATTAAAGGCATTAATTACAATCATGGCGAAAGGTGAATATGAAGGTAAAGATGTACATCATCCTGAAATCCGTGCCATGTTTACACGAGAATCCATGATGGCCTCAGACTGGTACCAACAACGCCTTGAAGTTAAGCAGCAAAGGGATATTGCACTTTGGCAACGGCATATTGATTATCTCAGTGATTTTCTTGAACGGGAAAGTCATGCTGATGAAGCAAGTCGTCTGAAAATTTCTGAACAATTAAAAATAGCAAATAAAAAATTGCAACAGGTATCTGAATCTTCCTACCTGAATGAACTGGTTGGCACGCTGGGTGCTGATCCCATGTAACTCATTATTTCGGCATAACTCCATTTATGAAAAAGATATTTCGTAAAATTTTCTCTCCGATTTTAAATATTTTTGAATCAGGTTCAGAACCTTATGCTTATAAACCATCTCATCGGTTTGTTTTACTGTTTATCGGTATATTATTTAGTGCATTAGGTTCAGCTGTATTGTGGTTTGCCCTTGGGCAGGAAGTAACTTATTTATTACCGGCTTTTATATTTGCTGGGATAGGTTTAGTCTGTCTGATCATTGCTGCCATTGGTAATGACCGGGCAGTAGCAAAAATCTGGGGTTCCCGCTAATACTGCTAATCCTGAAGCTTTTTCAGGTTCAGTGGATAAGACTAGCGAATGGTTTCCATTGGCTACAAATGATTGAACCTGGAAAAATGGTTATAAAATACCTTTTCCACACGACCATAACTTTAGCTCGACAGACTGCTGACAAACAATTTATAAAAAGGTTGGCGAGAAAACTGTTTTAAAGGTTTCCCATCTCAATTGTTATCTGTAGAATTTGGCCTTTAATATTTTCAGGAGCATCGCAAGAATGGGTCGGGCCTACCAAAATCGCAAAGAATCAATGGCAAAAACGTCAGATGCCAAAGCCAAGGTTTATAGTAAATACGGTCGAGAAATTTATGTTTGTGCGAAAGCAGGTGGATTTGACCCGGAAGGGAACCTGACTTTACGAGGATTGATCGATAAAGCAAAAAAAGACCAGGTACCTTCACATGTTATTGAAAAAGCTATAAATAAGGCCAAGGGTGGTGGTGGAGAAGATTTTGCTCCAGCCCGCTATGAGGGATTCGGTCCTGGTGGCTGTATGGTGATTGTTGAATGTTTAACCGATAATCCCAATCGAACTTTTGGAGATGTTCGCCAATGCTTTACCAAAACTAAAAGTAAAATTGGAACGCAGGGGACTGTGAGCCATATGTTCGATCACTCCAGTATTCTGGTATTTGCTGGTGATGATGAGGAAGCGGCTCTTGATGCTTTAATGGAAGCTGATGTTGATGTCACTGACATTGAAAATGAGGATGGGAAAATCACTGTTTTTGCTCCTGACACAGAATATGCTAAAGCTAAACAGGCTTTAATAAACGCCTTTGAAGGGATTGAATTTGAAGTAGATGAAATTCAATTTTTACCAAAAGGCTCAACTCCAGTCACCAGTGAAGATGATATTGAGATGTTCCATAAATTTATAGATATGTTGAATGATCTGGATGATGTTCAAAATATTTACCATGATGCTGAGTTATGAATTTAACTGGTTGAGATTTTTTCGTTAATTCTTTCTGTATAGTTTTATAACTTTTCTATACTCTAAGCGTTTACTGATAAATGGAATAAAATTCGGATGTATCAATTATTAGCGGAGTCGAAAATTCTTATCGTTGATGATTTCGCTGGTTTTCGGCAAACGATAAAAATGATGCTACACCGTCTGGGAGGGCATGATATTGAACAGGCTGGTAATGGATATGAAGCGGTTAAGTTATGTTCAGAACAGAATTTCGATTTAATTTTTTGTGATTATAACCTGGGGCAGGGACAGGATGGCCAGCAGGTTCTCGAAGAGTTACATCATCGTTCCATCTTGAAAAAAGGAACATTGTTCCTGATGGTAACTGCCGAAACAACAACAGCTCAGGTTATGGGGGCAATTGAATACCGTCCTGATGCCTATTTAACAAAACCATTTACAGGCGATCAACTGGCTCAAAGGTTGAAGCGTCTAATGAATAAAAATAAATCATTAAATCCCCTTTTCGACGCTATAAATGCGCATGATTTAGATAGAGCTTTAGCGCTTAGTGATGAGTTGATAGCTAAAGTCCCCAGATTAAAGTATTCCTGTTTACGTATTAAATCTGAGTTACTGGAACAATTGAATAAGTATGATGAAGCCTTATTGGTTTATCAGGAAGTTGCCAGTGAACAGCCCATTTTATGGGCTTTGATGGGAATTGGTCGAATCTATTATGAAACAGGTGATACAGCTAAAGCACTGGAATATTTTCTGCAAATTAAACAATCGAATCCGGATCAGGTGAGTTTACTTGACTGGATCGCCAAATGTCAGAAAAAATTAGGTGATATAGAAAAGGCAGAAGAAACGCTTTGTGAAGCCATTAAAATTTCACCCAAATCAGTCACTCGCCAGGCAGCACTGGGAAGCGTGGCTACTGAGTTAGAACATTTTGAACTTGCTCAGAAATCATTCTCCAAAACTTTACATGAAGGCAACTATTCCTGCATGCTAAAACCAGAGTATTTCGAGCATTACTATGATAATACACGTAAATTAACAGCGGACTTGCCCACCCGTGAAAAATCAAAGTTACTGGCTGAGAGCGATCAAGTTTATAAAAACATGAAACGTATCTATGATAATGATCCTACGGCTCTTGCTGCTAACCTGAGTTCGATCGCACTACTTTATTCAGAAACCGGGCAAGCGGGTAAGAGTAGTGAAGTATTATCGAAATTATCAAAAACTCTGGAATCCCCTGATTGTAAAATCTCTACTGAGCAACTTAAATCGATAGATCAAAATATGAAAAATCTTGGGGAAGATAAATCTGCCGATCTTATTAGTAGTCATTTGAGTAAAATCAAAGAAAATATTGAGATAGCTCAAAATGTAGTTGAAAAACCAGTTGATCCCGGCATATTAGCCAGGCAGGTGAATGCAGAAGGCTTAAACCTTACCAGTCAGGGTAAACATTTTGAAGCACTGCTTAAATTTCGTGAAGCGATTAAAATATCTCCGGATAATGTAAATTTCATGTTAAATGCCGCTCAAATCATTATCGAAAAAGAAATGCTTTTCAAACAGGCAAAACTAAAAGAAGAAGCTAGAATGCTTTTACAGGATAAAATTTCAATTGACGAATCTGATATCCGCTGGAATCGTTATCAAAAACTTCTGAGTAGAATCTAGTATGTCTGACAAATCATTATTTGAAACGGTAATTGCTTCAACCGTACATGACATGAAAAACTCTCTCTCTTTACTGATGGGGGAGCTGGATAGTCTTAGTGAGCAACTTAGTGGTGATAAAGTACATCAAAAATCAGTTGCAGATATTCGTTATGAATCATCCAGAATAAATTTTTCATTAATGCAGTTACTGGCATTATACCGCCTTGAAAATAAGCAACTCAAGATCAACATGGTGGAAGTTGAAGTAATTGAATTTATTGAAGATTGTGTGGCTGTTCATACATCTATTGCCGCTCAAAATGAAGTTCAAATTGATATAGATTGTGATGAATCACTGGTCTGGTTTTTTGATCCGAACCTGGCAGGAATTGCCATTAATAATATTCTCGGTAATAGTATTCGCTATACTAAAAGTCGAATATTAATCAGCGTGTCAATTCAGGATGATTTTCTGCTTATGCGAATTGATGATGATGGCCGGGGATATCCGGAGAATATGCTACAGAACCCTGGTGATTTCAGTCAGGATATTAATATCATTACCGGTAGTACCGGTCTTGGATTATTATTTTCTTCTGCCATTGCAAAATATCATCAAAAAAATGACCGGGCAGGAAAGATAGATCTTGCTAATAATGGATTGTTATCGGGTGGCTGTTTTAAGTTATTTCTGCCATGATGCGTATTATCTAATTTTGAGCATCTTTTGCCAATTGAGTTTGCTGACTGGAGAAACAATGAAGAAGCTAAAAAATGAAAAAGAATTAATAAAAAAGGCAATTCTTGAAGGTGTTAAATATGGTGAAGGGCGTGGTGTAGTAGAATTTGAAGCCACTGACTCTGCCAATGAGAAAATAGAATATATCTACCGTTTACTGGTCCATGATAAAGTAATTCAACCCATTCCTGAGGATCAGGTTTCACAGGTCACGATGAAACATAAACTGGCAATATGGGCTTCCAGATTAAAATGATAAAAAAAATAATCATTGCCTGATTATTATTCAATCTACAATACTTTCATCCGGGAAATACTGTCATGAGAATTGAAGACGATAGAAAACTAGATTACAAAGATGTATTAATCAGGCCTAAACGAAGTACGCTGGGAAGTCGAAAAGAAGTTGATTTATTTCGTCAGTTTATTTTTCGTAATTTTGTTAGTAATCAAACTAAACCTCATTATCACGGTATCCCCATCATGGCTGCTAATATGGATGGTGTTGGTACCTTTGAAATGGCGGATGCCCTCGCCAGTCAGGGGATGTTTACCTGTCTCATAAAAAGTTATTCCGATTCAGAACTAATCGAGTTTTTCAAAGCAGGTAATTCAACGAGATTAGAAAATATTGCCTATTCAATGGGTATCATGGAACAGGATTTCACAAAGTTTAACCTTGTCTACAAGCATCAGGATACTCAATTAAAATATGTCTGTGTGGATGTCGCCAATGGTTATTCGGAACGTTTTACCGATTATATAAAACGATTGCGCGAGTCTTTTCCGGATATAGTCATAATAGCCGGTAATGTTGTAACCGGTGAAATGACTGAAGAATTGATACTCAGTGGTGCTGACATCGTTAAGGTAGGTATTGGGCCAGGCAGTGTCTGTACAACCAGAATACAGACCGGCGTTGGTTTTCCCCAGTTATCAGCGGTTATTGAATGTGCTGATTCAGCACATGGCCTCGGAGGTCATATCATCGCTGATGGTGGATGCACCTGTCCAGGTGATGTCGCTAAAGCTTTTGCTGCAGGTGCCGATTTTGTCATGCTCGGAGGAATGTTAGCCGGACATGATGAAGGTGGTGGCAAAGTGATCACGAAATATTTTAAAAACGGCGAAGTTTTAAAAACTGAAACAGGTTGGCAGGATATTATTGAAGAAAAAAAGTTTGTACAGTTTTATGGTATGAGTTCGCAGGCGGCCAATGAAAAGCACTTTGGTGGTTTAAAGCAATATCGTTCTTCAGAAGGCAGGGAGATTCTGGTGCCATATCGTGGACAAATTAAAAATACTATTCAGGATTTACTGGGTGGTATCCGCAGTACCTGCACTTATGCGGGGGCTAAAAAATTAAAATGGCTTAGTAAATGTACAACCTTTGTTAAAGCTGGTGAGCAGTTTAATTCTGTGTTCATAAAATAATTGATTTTATTCAGCTATCTCGATATCGGTCTCATATAAAAATACGATTAGATATGTGATTTTAAAGTTTGAACCTGGATTCCGCGTCGTTAGGCCTTGATTTACCCCACCTCAAACACACAACCAACTCGTCCAACTGCGGATTCCAGGTTGAATATGACCTGCTTTGGCACATTTTTGCGCAATATTAGTGCGTTTTTACACTATAAAATTATCCTGGAAAATCTAAAACTGCTTATATCATCAGGTTTCTGGTAGTTTTCTTCATTGGCATGTTTTTTGTATCAATCCAATTAAAGTTTTTTATTTTGGTATAGACAAATGTTCAATGTGCCTGGGGTTCCACGACGTCCCACACTACTATTAATTCTGGATGGTTTTGGAGTCAATCCAGGTAAGATTAACAATGCTGTGGCAGAAGCGAACACAGCTAATCTTGATGAATTCTTCAGTTGCTATCCACATACCACCTTAAATGCTTCTGGATTATCTGTTGGATTACCAGATGGACAAATGGGTAATTCAGAAGTAGGACATTTAACTCTGGGTGCCGGGCATATTATTCGTCAGGATTTACAGTTGATCAATGATGCTATATCGAATGGCAGTTTTGCAAACAATAAAGCTCTAATTGAATCTATTAAAAGCGCTGTCGGCCGACAAAGGCCTGTGCACCTTCTTGGGCTGGTTTCTGATGGAGGTGTGCATAGCCATCTTGATCATATAAAAGCCCTGATAAAACTATGTAGATCACATGGTGCAAAACCACTACTGCATATGATAACCGATGGCCGTGATACTTTACCGCAATCCGCACTCAGATTTTTACCTGAAATTGAAAACTTACTGCATGAATCAGGTGGTGCGATTGGTAGTATTATGGGACGTTATTATGCAATGGATCGTGATAATCGCTGGGATCGCACAGAACTCGCCTGGCGCGCTCTTGTGTTAGGAAGAGGACAACATGCAACTCTGGCTGAACTGGCTATTCGCAGTGCTTATGCCGCAGGTGATACTGATGAGTTTATTAATCCTATACTTTTGCCAAAATTTACTCAGGTTCTTGATGAAGATGATGTCATTTTTTTCAATTTTCGTAAAGATCGCCCACAACAGATGGTCGCTGCTTTAGGCGATAAGAACTTTACCGGTTTTGATCGTGGAGATTCTGCTGTCGCAAAGGTCACCTGTATGATGCCATATAATAAAGAGTTTACTTTTCCCTATGCATTTAAACCTGAAGTACCAGAAATAACCTTAAGTGAAGTCATTAGTAATCTGGGGTTAAAACAATTTCATTGTGCAGAGACAGAAAAATATGCACATGTAACTTATTTTTTCAATGGAGGGAGGACTATTCCCTATGCTGGAGAGAAGCATAAATTAATCCCTTCACCCGGAGTAGCTACCTATGATCTAAAACCCTCTATGAGCGCTGATAAAGTTGCTGATGAAGTAGTTGAAGCAATCAAGCAGCAGCAATATGGTTTTATTGTTGTTAACTTTGCTAATGGCGATATGGTTGGCCATACAGCTAAAAAAGATGCTGTTATTGAAGCTGTAGAAACTTTAGATCGAGAAGCATCTAAGGTATTAGAAGTTGCTGAAGCGGCAGGGTATTCAGTCGTTTTAACGGCTGATCATGGTAATTGTGAAGAATTAATAGACCCTTTTACCGGGGAACCACATACGCAGCATACTACTTACCCGGTACCCTGTTTAATTATTGATGAAGATAACTGGCAACTTTCATCGAATGGTGGACTTTCTAATGTTGCAGCTACTATTTTACAGTTAATGGGTATTGAAGTACCGCAAGCGATGGATTCCAGCTCCTTACTATTAAAGAAATTGCCCGGTAAACGGCCCTTGCGGCGTCTTCAGATTCATAATTTAAAAGGGGTTGCCTGAATTTGTATTGATATTTAAAATTTTAAAGATTTTTATAACAAGTTTGGGTGATTTGCTTATAATATCTAGTTATAAGATTCATTTTTATTCGTATTTATCCTGTATTGAAGTATGGTTTTTTTTTTACTTGTACTGGCTTGCTGGACAAATCTAAAGTATCCTACGCGGTTCCTTCCGTCTGGTTTACCTCTTCGGGTTTAAACGCTAGTCGGGCAATAGTCGATTCCGGGAAACAGCGGAATCAATTCAGAAAAAAACAGTGTGCTCCCGGTAGGTTTGTTTCGGGATCTACGGCTGGACAGTAGAAAGAGGTTTGCGATGAGTTATCGTGCATTACCAGAAGAGCAGGGGCTATATGACCCTAAGAATGAGCACGACGCCTGTGGTGTCGGATTTGTGGCTAATATTAAAGGCAAAAAAAGCCATGAGATCGTAAAGCAGGGATTGGATATTCTTGACCGCCTGACACACCGTGGTGCGGTAGGTGCTGATCCTCTAGCTGGTGATGGTGCTGGTATATTATTACAAATACCAGATCAATTTTTTCGGGAAGTTGTCGACTTTAAATTACCTGAAGTTGGTCTCTATGCCATAGGTATGCTCTTTTTACCACAGGATGAAAACGATAGAGCTCAAGCCGAAGCTAAAGTCCAGGAATACATTGAATTAGAAGGACAGGTTGTGCTGGGCTGGAGAGATGTGCCTGTCGATAATTCCGGCCTTGGATATAGCGTGCTACCCAGTGAACCATTTGTTCGACAGGTTTTTATTGGTTGTGATGGTCCTTGCGAGAATCAGGTTGATTTTGAACGTAAACTGTTTGTTATCCGAAAGCAAATAGAAAACTTCATACGTAACTCGGAACTTGAAGGAAAAAAAGCCTTTTATTTTACCTCTATGTCTTCCCTGACAATCACTTATAAAGGTATGTTGCTATCTGGTCAGGTTGGCGAATTTTATCCTGACTTAAATGATGAACGTATGGTTTCAGCACTGGCTTTAGTGCATCAGCGTTTTTCAACCAATACTTTTCCTACCTGGGATCTGGCTCAACCATTTCGTATGATTGCGCATAATGGCGAAATTAATACTTTGCGTGGTAATGTCAACTGGATGGCTGCTCGAAAAAGTTCAATGGCATCCGAGGTTTTTGGGCTGGATATGGCTAAAGTCTGGCCTTTAATTCCTGAAGGGCAGTCAGATACAGCCTGTTTTGATAACGCTCTGGAATTACTGGTGCAGGGCGGTTATTCACTTGCCCATGCAATGATGATTCTGATTCCGGAAGCCTGGTCAGGTAATCCATTAATGGATGAAAAACGTCGTGCATTCTATGAATATAATGCAGCACTGATGGAGCCATGGGATGGTCCTGCAGCGGTAGTATTTACTGATGGACGTCAAATCGGTGCAACTCTGGATCGAAATGGTTTACGTCCTGCCCGTTATATTATTACTGATGATGATCTTGTGGTAATGGCCTCTGAAATGGGTGTACTGGATATTCCAGAACATAAAATCATCAAGAAGTGGCGATTACAACCAGGTAAAATGTTTCTTATCGATACCGAAAAAGGTTGTATCATCGAAGACGCTGAACTGAAAGAGCAACTAGCTTCAGCTAAGCCTTATCAGCAATGGTTAAATGAAACACAAATTGAATTAAACGCCTTACCTGAGGCTGTTGGTTCTATGTCTCCTGATCCAGCAACACTTCGAGATGGACAACAGGCTTTTGGTTATACCGCTGAAGATATTAAATTTCTGCTAACACCTATGGTGCTCACAGGCCAGGAAGGATCCGGTTCCATGGGAACGGATACTCCACCCTCGGTTTTATCTAAAAAGCCAAAACATTTATCAACTTATTTTAAACAGAATTTTGCTCAGGTAACTAATCCTCCTATCGATCCTATTCGTGAAGAGATTGTTATGTCACTAGTTTCATTGATTGGTCCACGTCCGAATTTACTGGGTCTTAATGATGGTGGTAGTAATAAAAGACTGGGTGTAAAGCAACCTGTATTGACGAATACCGATCTGGAAAGAATCCGTAATATTGAAGATAACACTAACGGCGCTTTTAAAACTCGCACACTGGATATTTGCTATCCAGCTGAAAAGGCTGCGGCAGGAATGAAGCCTGCACTGGAACGTCTTTGTGATCGTGCGGAAGTTGCTGTTGGCGAGGGCTTTAATATTCTGATTCTATCTGATCGTAAAATGGATGCAGACCATATCGCTATACCTGCTCTGCTGGCTACCTCAGCAGTTCATCAACATCTGATACGAAAGGGGCTAAGAACCAGTTCTGGTCTGGTAGTTGAAACAGGTGCTGCTCTGGAAGTACATCATTTTGCTACACTTGCCGGTTATGGTGCGGAAGCGGTCAATCCATATGTCGCTTTCGATACGATACAGTCTATGTTACCCAAATTGCCTGAAACCCTGACTTTTGAAGAAGCGCAAAAGCGTTATATTAAAGCCATTGGTAAAGGTTTAAAGAAAGTTATGTCAAAGATGGGAATTTCCACCTATCAATCTTATTGTGGTGCTCAAATCTTTGATGCAATCGGTTTATCCAGTACCTTTGTTAAACAGTATTTTACTGGTACATCTACCACTGTTGAAGGTGTCAGTCTGCAGCAAATCGCTCACGAGGTTATCAGGTGGCATGGTATAGCCTATGGCGATAATCCTATTTATCGAAATCACCTGGATGTTGGTGGCGATTATGCCTACCGATTACGTGGTGAAGATCACGCCTGGACACCAACTTCAATTGCTAAATTACAGCAGGCAAGTCGTTCCAATGACAAAAGTACTTATGAACAGTTTGCTAAAGAAATGAATGAACAGCAGGAAAGGTTACTGACTTTCCGGGGTTTATTTGATTTGAAACCAGCGCAAGAAGCTATTCCACTGGATGAAGTAGAACCAGCCAAAGAAATTGTAAAACGTTTTGTTACCGGTGCCATGTCATTTGGTAGTATCTCTTATGAAGCCCATTCCACACTTGCAGTAGCAATGAATAAAATTGGTGGAAAATCAAATACTGGTGAAGGAGGAGAAGAAGATAGTCGCTTTAATCCTATGCCTGACGGCAGTCCCAATCCTGAACGTTCAGCAATTAAACAGGTTGCATCAGGTCGATTTGGTGTTACGACTGAATATCTGGTTAATGCAGATGATATTCAAATTAAAATGGCTCAGGGTGCTAAACCTGGTGAAGGCGGGCAGCTACCAGGCCATAAAGTTAATGCACAAATCGCTCGTGTTCGTCACTCGACACAGGGTGTTGGTCTTATTTCACCACCACCACATCATGATATTTATTCAATCGAGGATTTAGCTCAACTTATTCATGATTTGAAAAATGTTAATCCCAAAGCACGTATTTCAGTCAAACTGGTTTCTGAAGTGGGTGTGGGTACGGTTGCCGCCGGAGTATCTAAAGCTCATGCCGATCATGTCACTATATCCGGATACGATGGTGGCACGGGAGCCAGCCCGCTGACATCAATTAAACATGCTGGTTCACCCTGGGAAATTGGCTTATCTGAAACACATCAGACACTGGTATTAAATCAGCTACGTGGACGAATTGTTGTTCAGGTTGATGGTGGTATTCGTACTGGACGTGATGTTGTTATCGGTGCCTTGCTGGGCGCTGATGAATTTGGATTTGCTACAGCACCATTAATTGTTGAAGGCTGTGTAATGATGCGTAAGTGTCATTTAAATACCTGCCCGGTTGGTGTCGCTACACAGGATCCGGAATTACGTAAACGTTTTACCGGTAAACCGGAACATCTAATCAATTATTTCTTCTTTGTTGCAGAAGAAGTGCGCCAATTGATGGCTAAACTGGGTTATCGCAATTTCAATGACATGATTGGTCAAATGCAGCATCTTGATATGCGTAAAGCAATTGATCACTGGAAAGCACAGGGTCTTGATTATACACGCATACTGACGAAACCAGTTGTCGATGATTCAATCTCTATTTATCACACTGACCAGCAGGATCATGGTCTTGAGAATGCGATTGATCACGAATTAATTAAACAGGCTGCACCAGCTCTGGAAAAAGGAGAAGCAGTCAAAATTGATATAGATATCCATAACTATAACCGTACTTTTGGCACTATGCTATCAGGTCGCGTTGCAGAAAATTATGGTTTTGCCGGATTACCTGATGACACTATTTACATTAAGGCAAAAGGGACAGCCGGACAATCATTTGGCGCCTGGCTAGCAAAAGGTGTCACTCTGGAACTTTCCGGGGAAGGCAATGACTATGTCGGTAAAGGTTTATCCGGTGGTCGCATCGTTATATACCCACCTGAAGACTGCGGAATTGATAAAGCAGAAGAAAATATCATTGTTGGTAATACTGTTCTATATGGAGCGATTACCGGTGAATGTTATTTTCGCGGTGTAGCTGGAGAACGTTTTGCTGTTCGAAATTCAGGAGCAACTGCCGTTGTTGAAGGTCTAGGCGATCATGGTTGTGAATATATGACTGGTGGTGTTGTAGTCTGTATTGGTTCAACGGGTCGTAACTTTGCAGCAGGTATGTCTGGTGGTATTGCCTATGTACTTGATGAAGATGGAAACTTTGAGCAGCGTTGTAATCTTGCTCAGGTTGAACTCGAACCAGTTAAAGAAGAAGATGATGCACTGGAAGCACTCGATCATCAGGGTGGAGACCTTGAAACACATGGCATGGTAGATGTTAGTCATGATATGACTCGATTTGACGCTATACGTTTACAACAGTTACTGCAAAAACATGTGCATTATACGAATAGTGATGTCGCTCGAAGAATACTGGATAACTGGGCTGAAGAATTACCTAAATTTGTCAAGGTAATGCCAGTAGATTATCGTAAAGCGCTGCTGGAAATTCAAAATCAACAAGCTGAAAGTAGTGTAAAAAGTGAGGGGGCTAGATAATGGGTAAGCCAACAGGTTTTATTGAATTCAATCGTAAGGATATTAGCTATGCACCAGTTGCAGACCGAATAAACCATTACAATGAATTTGTTATTGATTTAAATGAAGAAGAATTGACAGAGCAGGGTGCACGATGCATGGATTGCGGTATACCTTACTGTCATAGTGGTTGTCCGGTAAATAACCAGATACCTGACTGGAATGATATGGTATTTAAAGGTGAATATCAGGCTGCTTCAGATGCATTGCATTCCACCAATAACTTTCCTGAATTTACTGGTCGTATTTGTCCTGCGCCCTGTGAAGCTTCATGTACTTTGAATATTGATGATTCTCCTGTCACTATTAAAACAATTGAAAAAAGTATTGTTGAAAGAGCCTGGAAAGAAGGTTGGATACAACCTCAAATTGCGCCTCACAAAAGTGGTAAACGTGTTGCGGTTGTTGGTTCCGGCCCTGCTGGATTAGCCTGTGCTCAACAGTTAGCCCGAGCTGGACATTCAGTTCAAGTGTTTGAAAAGCAAAACCGTATTGGTGGATTACTACGTTACGGCATTCCCGATTTTAAACTGAACAAGCGTATTATTGACCGTCGTATGGCACAAATGCGTACAGAAGGTGTTATTTTTCATGCCAATACACATATCGGCGTCGATATACCAGTGCGTAAACTGGTTGATGAATTCAGTGCTGTTGTATTGACCGGAGGTTCAGAAAAACCACGTGATCTGCCTATTCCTGGCCGGGAACTGAAAGGTGTCCATTTTGCTATGGATTTCCTCAGGAATAATAGCATGCTTGTACAGGGAGATTATGTTCCAGAAGATAAGTTTATTTCTGCAAAAGGAAAGCACGTTGTCGTCATTGGTGGTGGTGATACAGGATCTGACTGTATTGGTACTTCTACCCGTCATGGTGCAGTGTCTGTTACTCAAATCGAAATTCTTCCTCAACCACCTGAGAAGGAAGACAAAGGTTTAACCTGGCCGAACTGGCCGAATAAAATGCGTACATCCAGCTCACAGGAAGAAGGTTGTGAACGTATGTGGTGTATTGCCAGTAAAGAATTTGTTGATGATGGCGATGGGAATGTAAAAGCCGTTAAGTGCGTAAAAGTGGAATGGAATAAAGATGAAGAAGGAAACTGGCAAATGCAGGAAATTGAAGGTTCTGAATTTGAACTGAAAGCTGATCTGGTTACACTGGCCATGGGCTTTTTGCATCCTGTTCATGAAGGGTTACTGGAAGAACTGAAAGTTGAACTGGATGATCGAGGAAATATTAAAGCAAGCACTGAGGGATCTGCAGCCTATTGTACATCGTCTGATGGTATTTTTGCTGCGGGTGATATGCGTCGTGGTCAATCCCTGGTGGTATGGGCTATCCGTGAAGGACGTCAATGTGCACGTGCAGTTGATCAATACCTGATGGGATCAAGTAATTTACCTAGATAGTGATTACTGTTAAATTAGATTTGTAAAGGTTATAGCGCCGGGATAAATATAAAAATATCCCGGCGCATAAAATCAACAAATCTCTGATTAATACTGGCTGATTTTAGATTAAAAGCGAAATACCCCAGTTTATCAGCCTTCTACCTCAGTCTTCCCAGTCAAATGGGGTCTTTATCTGTTAATGTCATCTGTTATAAAGTTGTTCATACTTATCTTAAGATGATTATAATAAAACATGAAAATTGATAAACAACCCAGCTGCCAGACAGCCACTGAACCCGGGGTTATCACTGTTCCTGAGGCTGTCCAAAATATTCTTGAAAAAACCGTTAACATTTCCGGTTTTTGTAAATTACATCTTAGAGAATGTTTGAATAGAGTTTTATTCGAAGATATCAAGTCGCCGGTGAATGTACCTGGATTTGATAATTCGGCTATGGATGGATATGCACTTCATAGCGATTATTTACCCGTTAAAAATAACAAAACATTCAAAGTAGTCGGAACCGCTTATGCCGGTAAGCCCTATACAGGAAACTGTGGTGAAGATGAATGTGTACGCATTATGACGGGTGCAATGCTACCCGAGCATACTGATACCGTAGTTATTCAGGAAGATATTCGACAACTCGATAGCAACTCGATTGAAATAGGGGTTGATCATAAGAAAAACCAAAATATCAGATATTCAGGTGAAGATATAAAAACCGGGTCGACAATTTTACATCAGGGAACTGTCATCAAAGCAGCTGATCTGGGAGTCTTAGCCTCTTTAGGAATTAATGAAATCAAAGTTGTTAGAAAACCTCGAGTCAGTTTTTTTTCAACAGGCGATGAATTAAAATCAATCGGGGACATATTAGTTAAAGGAGAAATCTACGATAGTAATCGCTACAGTTTATATGGACTGTTGAAAAAATGTGACGTTGATATAATCGATATGGGTGCTGTTGAAGATGACCCTGAAGCTATAAAACAAACTTTACTTTCAGCAGCCGACTGCTCTGATTTAATTTTAACCTCTGGTGGTGTTTCTGTTGGAGAAGCAGATTATATCAAGGGGATATTACAGGAATTAGGGAGTATGGATATCTGGAAAATCGCCATGAAACCCGGTCGTCCTTTAACCTTTGGACAAATTAACAATTGCCTTTTTTTCGGCTTACCTGGAAACCCGGTCGCTGTTATGGTTACTTTTTATCAATTCGTATTACCAGCACTTAAAAAATTAAAAGGCATCACAGTCACGGCGCCAATAACATTTAAAGCACATTCACTAAGTCGTATCCGTAAAAAACCGGGTAGACGCGAATTCCAGCGCGCAGTTGCTTCGCCTGATGCTTCCGGTCAACTGCAGGTAAGACTTACCGGGAAACAGGGTTCCGGTATCCTGACATCAATGAGTCAGGCCAACTGTTTTATAATATTACCTGAAGATAGAGGCAGCGTAGAGCAGGGTGACCTTGTTGATATTGAGTTTTTTGAGCTTTATTAACCTGGATTTCGCAATAGAGGTTAACCCACTGTTTCATCAACCATGACAGTTGATGTGTATTATCACCCAATCGGTGCATCCCGCTACGAACTGCATTGCAGGTTTGAGGCGGCGTAACTCTTCCTTGCAACTCCCTTGAATAGCTGGCTATTCCGCGTCGTTACGCTTTGATCTACACCACCTCAAACCTACTCTTCAACTCGTCCAACTGCGGATTCCAGGTTCAACTGCGGTATCCAGGGTTATCCACATGCCTGATTAAGTTTTTTTTAAATGGGTAATTCAAATAATTGATCTGGCATTAAAAATGCCTTATGTTAATAGAAAATTTAATAAAAAGTATAATTTGATCTATTTTTATGTAACTATTTTTTGATAAAGATATGATTTATCAAGGTTTATCATTGATTTCGAATAACATAAGAATATTAACCACTAATAATACAGCTGAAGTTAACAATAAATACATGCATAATTTTGAATATAATTTTCTTGGCATAAATAAAGCTTTTGGTGCAAAACAAGTTATCAAAGATGCACGCATTAAATTGAAAAAAGCTCAATGTACACTGCTAGTAGGTGAGAATGGTGCAGGAAAAACAACTTTACTAAAAATTCTATCAGGTCTAGAAAAACCGGATGTCGGGCAAATTCGGATTAATGATAAAGAATATAACTGGGGGCAGGGTAAATCGATATTACTCAAAAATATATTATATCTTCACCAGCAGCCGTATATGTTTGATGGTAGTGTAAAAAAAAATCTGCAATATATATTAAAAGTTAACAGGAAATCGGTTGACCTTATTGATGAAGCAATAGAATGGGCTGGATTACAGGATATTATCAACCAGAATGCGAAAAGTTTATCTGGTGGAGAAAAGCAACGGGTTGCAATTGCCAGAGCTTATTTAAGAAATCCTCATGTCGTTTTACTTGATGAACCCACTGCTAACCTTGACCAGGTATCAAAAATAAGAACACTTAAATTATTACAGCAATTTAAGAATGATGGCATTGCTATGATTATTGCAAGCCATGACCCTGATATTTTTCATGGACTACAGGATGAGCGTCTGCAACTGGACAATGCTAAACTTACTAATCTGAAGCCACGCAAAAAATCAGATAAAATTGCTAATATCAATAACTACAATTCAAAAAGAGCATGAGCAGACCTGAGCTTGATATTAGCCTGGACGACATTACAGTTGTTATTCTGGCAGGTGGAAAAGGACGTCGTATGGGAGGACAGGATAAAGGTTTGATCAGTTATAAAGGGCATGACTTAATTCAGCATGTAATTAATGCCATTAGCCAGCAAACGCAAAAAATTATTATTAATGCCAATCGGAACCAGGATCAATATAAAACTTATGGTTTTCCTGTTATTGCAGATACCTTAAATGATTTTCAAGGTCCTTTAGCTGGATTCCTTGCTGCGATGGATAAGGTTGAGACCGATTATATACTTACCATTCCCTGTGATGGACCTGTTATTAGTGAACACTATATGACTAAAATGAAACAGGGACTGGAAAATACATCCAGCGAACTGGCTATAGCTTCAGATGGTAATCGCATGCAACCTGTTTACGCTTTAATACCAGTAAAACTATCCCGAAGTTTAAGCCGCTATTTAACTGAAGGTGGTCGAAAAATAGATTCGTGGTATCAACAACATGATTTTACTCTGGTGGAATTTACTGATGAATCTAATTTCTTTATCAACATCAATACACCTCAGGACTTGCAAAAATAAAATTAATGTCTCTGGTTAAAAAATCACCTCCTGTTATCGGTTTTTCTGCCTACAGTGGCACTGGCAAAACCACGTTGTTAAAAAGAATTATTGTACTATTAAGACAACGCGACATCCGACTGGCCGTGATAAAACATGCTCATCATGATTTTGAAATCGATCACCCGGGTAAAGATAGCTTTGAACTTAGGAAAGCCGATGTCTACCAGATGCTAATTTCTTCAAGTAAACGCAAAGCACTAATTACCGAATTTGAATCCTATCAGCAGGAACCCTCTCTCAATGAACTGATTAACGATCTTGATCATGACAATATAGATTTAATATTGGTAGAAGGTTTTAAACGGGAGCATTTTGCTAAAATCGAGTTACATCGAGAGAGTTTACATAAACCCTATTTATTCGAAAGTGATGAAGACATTATTGCTCTGGCAACTGATCATCCTGTCAACATTGAATCAGATTTGCTATTACTGGATATGAATCAACCAGAAATCATCGCTGATTTTATTTTTAATTTAATCTATTAAGCTGATTCAACCTGGAATCCGCAGTTGGACGAGCTGATTGTGCGTTTGAGGTGGTGTAGATCTAGGCGTAACGACGCGGAATAGCGAGCTATTCCAAGGAGTTACAACGAAGAGATACGACACCTCAAACATGCAATTCAGTTCGTAACGGGATTCACTGATTGGGTGATTATACACATCAACTGTAATCGTTTATGAAACAGTGGGTTAATCTCTATTGCGAGTGGTCAACTGCGGAATCTAGTGTACTGTCCTAAACTGTATGCAGGTTATAGCGAGACGGGAAATAGTCATATGCAAGGCGTCATCCGCAGGGAATGGCATGCCCTTTTCAAGGATGACAACGCAGCAGATGGCTGTTTCCCGTC
>JBNKKI010000056.1:0-43433 GCA_050291745.1 Gammaproteobacteria bacterium
GTAACAGATTGATGTGCCTGGTCTAAGCCAGGGATGGCTGTAGTTAGAGCAATGCAGGAGCAATTGCCGGCAAATCAAAAACACCGTAGTCAGCTGATTAGTGAAGAGTGTGTTTTTGATTTTATCAGCTGCATTAAGGTGTTACGTAGACTTTCATGGTTCATCTGATTTTTCTAGGATTAAGCCTTAATACAATATTTTTGAATCACATTTTTAAACCTGGAATCCGCAGTTGGACGAATTGATTGTGCGTTTGAGGTAATGTAGATCAAGACGTTACAACGAAGAGATACGCCGCCTCAAACCTGCAATTCAGTTCGTAGCGGGATTCATCGATTGGGTGATTATACACATCAACTGTCATGCTTTATGAAACAGCAGGTTAACCGCTATTGCGAGCGATCGGCTGTGGAATCCAGGTTAAAGCACTCAGCATAGCCGACGGAAATTTACCTGTTTTTGACCAAATCGAGAGCAATATAACATATATTATTAACCATACAATTATTATGGTAGTATTCTCAGTTATATTTAAAAGGTAGCTGAGATTTCTGGTTTCTTCATATATAAAAAACCAGTCATCTTTCTCCATAGAAGAATAAAGGCTTTCAAATCAACAATGTTATTAGGCAAGCAATAAATGGAAAATAAAATCATCTTTACAGGTCCAGTAGGCGCAGGTAAAACAACCGCAATAGCTTCTATTAGTGAAATTCCAGTGGTATCAACTGAAGCACTTTGTACCGACGACCTGGCTATCCGAAAGCTGAATACCACAGTTGCAATGGACTACGGAATGGTCAATCTGAAAGACAACAGGAAAATGCATTTATTTGGTACTCCAGGACAGGAACGCTTTAATTTTATGTGGGACATACTAACTTCTGGTGGTGCCGGACTGGTTCTTCTGATCGATAATGCACGTGATAATCCCATTGCAGATATGGAATTTTTTCTTGATGCTTTCAAGGATTTTATTAAAAAATCAGCTGTCGTAATCGGTGTTATTCGGGTAGACATTAAAAATAACCCGGAATTAACCGATTTTCAACAACGTCTTAATCAGCTTAACTATAAATCGATTCCTGTATTAAATATCGATGCCAGAAAAAAACAGGATGTTGAGCAATTATTATTAAAGCTGGCAATATAGGAAGGCAGAGTTTAGTTAATTTCTGCCTCCAGAGCCGGATACTTCCAGAGCAGGGTTCCCCCTCTGGCCAGGTAACTGATACATAAAGCTGCCCAAAGTCCATGATTTCCTGATAGCGGCATCAGCACAGCTACCGATATCAGGTAAATCACAGTACTCAACGCCATCATATTCCTCATATCCCGGGTGCGAGTGGCGCCAATAAAAATACCATCCAGCATCCACGCAGGTAACCCGATTAAAGGAGCAACAATCATCCAGGGCAAATAATCCCGTGACGCTGATCTTACTTCTGTTGAAGTTGCCATAGTGTCGATAACAGTACCCCCAAAAAGCGCAAAAGCAAGCGCTAAAATAGTCGCCATAAACAACCCCCAAAAGGAAGTCATCACCGAAGCTTGCCGAAATGTGGGACGAGACCTGGCACCGAGTGCCTGACCGACGATAGCCTCTGCAGCAAAGGCGAAACCATCAAGAGCATAGGCCGTGATTTCGACAAATTGCATCAGAATCTGATTAGCTGCCAGAGTGAGATCACCAAAGCTGGAACCAAAGAAAGTAAAACTGACGATAATTGATAGTAACAACACCGACCGAATGAGAATATCAGTGTTAACCTGAGCCATATGTATAAGCCGATTACGATCAAAAATTCTTTCTGCCATTCGCCACGCCGGATGACTCATCGCATCCCGACACAACCACAACCCCAACAGAAAACCTGATATTTCAGCAATAATGGTAGCAAAAGCGACTCCCTCTACACCCCAGCCCAGGCCTAATACAAACCATAAATCGAGCAGAATATTTAACCCATTCATCCATAACTGCAACATCAGAACAGCTCGGGTTCGTTCGCGGGCTATTAACCATCCGGTTAAGCCATAAATAGAAATGGCAAAGGGTGCAGACCAGATACGGATATTGATATAAGATCTGGCCAGAGTTTCTACCTCTGCTGAGGCAGGCGATATTTGAAAAACAAGCCACAGAACAGGAAGTTGAAAAAGAATTAATAAAAGCCCGCCAGCAAAAGCAATCAACAGAGCTCTACTTAACAGAGCGGAGATCTCGGCCTGATTTCCAGCCCCAAGAGCCTGTGCGACCATCCCTGTTGTCCCCATTCGCAAAAAGCCAAAAATCCAGTAAATAGAAGCTAGAATAATTGCCCCGATTCCAACCGCCCCAATGGGAGTCGCCTCACCTAACTGTCCCACTACACCGGTATCCACAGCACCAAGAACGGGTACAGTTGCGTTTGAAAGAACAATGGGTAAGGCAATATTGAGAACCCTGCGATGTGTTAATGCCGGTGCTAGAGAAGTTTGATTCACAATGATTAGAGATATGGGAAAAGCAGGAACAGGGAGTCACATTTTCAATAAAAACGGAGTCGCATTAACCTATGTTTTTCATTGATTTTCAAAAATGACGTCTAATATTACATAGTATAAACTGCACTGAAATAACTGTATATCGACAAATACAAAGGATTACATCAAACAGATATATTCAACACCCGGATACACGAAAGCAGCTATATTCAACTCACAATATTTACCAGTAATTTACTTTTTTAACCCTATAGATAAACAAAAATCATGACAGATTACGCATTTTCAACTCAATTAAATCAACCTATCGACCAGGCCATTGAAACACTTAAAGCCACTCTGATGAATCATCATCTGGGAATCGTAAGCGACGTCAATGTTGCTGGTATTGTTAAGAATAAACTGGATCAGGACATGTCAGCTTACCGGATACTCGGTGCCTGTAATCCAAAGATGGCAAAAACCATGATCGATGCCGTACCACAGGCTGGTGCCTTATTGCCCTGCACAATTGTCGCCCGGGAAGAAAGTGGTAACACTATATTTGATTTCATGGACCCGGTTACTGTATTAGCACTGGCTGACAATGAAATCATGAATCAGGTAGCTGTTGAGGCTAAACAAAAATTACAGGCTGCTATCATTGACCTGGAAAAAATCGCCTAAAGAATCTCTGAACAGTGCTTATCGATTTGAGGCTGAAATATTGACCGCTGGCCTGCATATAACTTATGCCAAAGTAGACATATTCTGATTTATTTCAAACTGAGCAGCAAATCAACCTGGAATCAGCAGTTGGACGAGTTGATTGTACGTTGAGGTGGTGTAGATCAAGGCGTAACGACGCGGAATAGCCAGCTATTCCAGGGCGTTACAACAAAGAGATACGCCGCCTCAAACCTGCAATTCAGTTCGTAGCGGGATGCACCGATTGAGTGATTATACTCATCAACTGTCATGGCTGATGAAACAGTGGCTTAACCTCTATTGCGAGCGGTCAACTGCGGAATCCAGGTTCAAGCTATTGCTGCATTCTTCGGGAGGTTCACTAACTCAAATCCATCTGAATCGAAATCTGTAATTAACAGATTTCGATTTTCCCAAATTTAAATTTCTTCGCGCACTCTGGCCTGATAGTTCTTAGGTGATAAGCCCGTTTTATCTTTAAAAAAACGGCTAAAATAGCTGGGGTCATTAAAACCCAACTGGTAGGCCACTTCAGCAATGGGCATTACGGTGTAGGCAAAGCTCCGTTTAGCTTCCTGAATAATACGATCATGAACAACATCCAGAGCTGACTTATTTGCAACCTCACGACATATCCTGTTTAAATGAGTAGCAGATATTCGTAAACGCGTAGCGTATTCTGTAATGGTTAACTTTTGAAACAGTTGTTGACCTATCAGATTTTGAAATTGGCGAAAATACCAGGATGCCGGATTATCGACACCCCAGTTTTTTTCTTTCTGCTGTTTATAATCATGATAGCGTAGCAATTTACCAATCACCATACCCAACAGGCTCTGGATAGTAAGATTACGTGCCAGCTGGCGCTCATTGTACTCAGTATGTATTTGTGCAAATAGATCATTTAACTCTTTCAAAAAAACTGCATGCTCAGAGCCATTTAATATCACCGGTGTATTTAATAAATCTATCGCCCCGGGTGATGGTGCGCTCAAGCTTTTCATATAATCAGCTGACAGAGTAATCACTTCACCTTGCAAATTGCGAGAAATATCAAATGAGTGAACCGACGTGGGAGGAATATGCAAAAAGACAGGTGATTCAAATTGATATTCCTGCTCTTCCAGCGCAAGTACTCCCCCACCCTGTCGAAACAGAACCATTTGAAATAAATCATCATGTCTATGAGGATCAACCTTCCAGTTATGCTGGCGCATCGATATGGTCACATCATCCACATGAACCGGCTCACAGCTCAAATCAATATCCGGATCATGATTTTGATAGAGTCTGTAGTTTGGAATTGATTTCTTCATGAGCAGCTGTCATTTTGCTTCAAATAGGTCAAACAAGTTTTCACATTCTGATTACTAAATCAACTTATGTTCGGATTTTACCATTATTATCACCATTTCCTCATTCACCAAAGTCCATCAAATACATAAAGTAGAATCATTAGAGCAAAGGCCAGGCCTTATTCTACTTAGAGTAGTCAAAATAAAACAATGCTCTAAACATAAAAGTAAAATATTCAGGAGAAGTGAAATATGACATTAAAGCATGAAGACCCAATTCCGGGTACCACCATGTTCGATGGTGAAATGGCTATGAAGGGCTACGCCCTGAACAAAATGTGTTACTCATTTAATGGTGCAGAGGCGCGCAAGGAATTCCTCGCTGACGAAGAGGCATATATGCAAAAATTCGGCCTCAATAACCAACAGAAAGAAGCCATTCGTAATAAAGTCGTTCTGGATCTGATAGATGCGGGAGGCAATATCTATTACCTGGCAAAGTTCGCCGGTATCTTTGGGCTTGATGTTCAGGATCTAGGCGCTCAGCAAACCGGTATGTCGGTTGAAGAATTTAAACAAAAACTGGTGGCAGCAGGAGAATAAATTATGGCAAAAATAGTCGGTGGATTAACCACATCACATATCCCGGCAGTTGGTAGTGCAATTGCAAATGAATTATTTGAAGATCCATACTGGAAACCCTTTTTTGATGCTTATCCGGCAGCTCGTGAATGGCTTGATGAAGTCAAACCCGATATTGCCATCGTCGTTTATAACGATCATGGATTAAATTTCTTTCTGGATAAAATGCCAACATTTTCTATGGGTGCAGCGGCGGAATATCACAATCAGGATGAAGGCTGGGGTATTCCTCAAATTGCACCTTTTACCGGTGACCAAAAATTCTCATGGCATTTAATCAATTCCCTGGTACACGATGAATTCGATATGTGCAGCTGTCAGGAAATGAATGTGGATCATGGCTTTACGGTTCCCATGCAATTGTTCTGGCCTGAATATAAAAACAGTGGCATTAAAACAGTGCCACTGTGTGTTAATACAGTACAGCACCCGCTACCTTCACCAGCTCGCTGTCTGAAACTGGGGCGTGCACTGGGTAAAGCGATAGAATCATATCCAGAAGATGTTAAGGTTGTCATCATCGGAACTGGAGGCTTATCTCATCAATTAGATGGGGAACGTGCCGGTTTCATCAATAAAGAATTTGACGAGATGTGTATGGATAAAATCGTTTCTGATCCAGATTACTTTAATGATATGTCCATGCATAAACTGATAGAAAAAGCAGGCGCGCAAGGTGCAGAATTTATACTGTGGCTGATAATGCGCGGTGCATTAAATGGAAAAGTAAGCGAAGTTCATAGAAATTATCACATCCCGATCTCAAATACCGGCGCGGGCATGATGGTTTTATCCAACGATTAAGGTATCGCTGCTGGAGCTTCTGATTATTCAGAGGCTCCACTGTAAATGAGGATTCTGGAGACAGCTCACACATTAACGTCGAAACAAAAGTGACTAGCGCATTTTTTATTAACTCGATTTTTCCCGGTTCATACCCATCAACTGTCATGGCTGATGAAACAGTGGCTTAACCTCTATTGAGAGCGGTCAACTGAGGAATCCAGGTTTAATCAGCTAATTAAATTAGCATTTCAGCTTTAATAAAATTCTTATTAATATCTTTATGGCTTGATTTACTATCTAAATACCTCCTTATTTCATTCAAGCTTTGATCCAACTTGATATACTTCTAAGTAAGTATTAATTTCCTTTAAGATAAACTTATATTTATCCGTATTCAGCAGGGTCTTCATTCTTCGATACCAATCATCAGCGAGTACATAGGACTCATATTTTTCTTTGGTTTGATCCGAAGCTTTCTGCAAATTCCTGGCCAAACTAGACCATTCATAATCATTTTCGATAGAATCAACTAAAGTCCGTAATGCCTCAATATCAATAGAGATATCCTTTCCATCTTCCTTGCTAATGACAACTTTAGCCAGCATCCATTCAATTTTATCAACTGTAGAATTTGGTTTCACCCTCTCCAACAGTTTATAGGCTTCATCGGGCTGTGTTTCAAATAATAACCAGATTATCATGTAGTTCAAATTTTCTGAAAGTGGTGTCCATTCGTTCATACTATATAGATTCTCAACAACCCATTGATTTGCCACTGCAATCGCTTTATCAGCCTTACCAATTTTTACATACAAATTTAACAATTGGAGCTGATAGTACGATAGTGAATATATTTCCTGGGTATTTAAGAACTTTATTGCTCTCTCAATTTCAGTTTCAGCTTTTTCAACATCACCATTTCTTTCAAAAATATGTGCTTTGATTATAGAAATTTCAGTCATCCAGAAATCAAGATCATCAGCCTTAGCCACTATCATTTCAGCTTCATCCATATAGGATAAACTTGCTTCGGTTTTTTCAATCTGCAATTTAACCAATCTGGTTAAAGAGATCAGCATAAGCTCTTTATTATTTTTAAGTTTTGAGTATTGCTCAACTGACTTTTCCAGGTATCCTGCTTCACATTTTTGATCTTCATACTGAATACAAATATCTGCCATATCAAAATAATATCTAGCTTTATCCAAATGAGTAAGTTGATCACTAACTATAAACTCCTTTACTTTATCCCAGTAAAATCGATTTTCATCTTTATTGTCTATTGCTAAGCCGTGACTTAATCTCAGTGCAATCCTGACTCTATCAGTATCACTATCCGCATCATTATATTGCTCTATTAACTCTTCAAATGTCAGGCTGACTTTTTCCTGAAATACTGCATACCTCAAAGCCTTAATCGACTCAGCAGGTAATACTGCATAAATCGGTAATAAAATTGTAGAAAACCATAGGACCAGAATGGCGACAGATGTTATTAAACCAGTATTGGCATGCTGCACTCTATAAGATAAGGAATCTAATAATGGCCATTTATTTTGAGGCATTAACTTTTCCCACAAAGGATGACTATTCACAATTCCCAGAAGCTGCTTTTTACCATTAAAGTTCTTATGTAACTTATGTTTTAATAGATATTTCAGAAGTCGAATTTCTTTCCATAAGTTCGGCAAAGTAATCAGTAAAATTACCGAGATAAATAATCCTGCTGGTTCACCCCAAAATATTCCGGCATAAGCTAATGCAAGAATACTTAATAAAGTTAAAAACAACTGAAACATGGGAAGGCGGTTAAATAATGCCAGGCTCACTATTCTCCCACCATCTAAAGGCATAACAGGTAATAGATTTATTGCATTCAGAATCACCGATATAACGGCATATTGCGCTAGCCACTCCGGTATCCATTCTGCCTGACTAAATAAAATAATAATACCAAGAATGTAACCTGGCATGGGACCAAGTAGTAAAACTATGGCTTCCTGCCATGCAGTAACCTTTTCTTTTTTACCGCTAGCAAGTGCTCCCATAAATGGGATAAATAACATACGTAGATCTTTGTATCCAAAAAGCCACATACCAAACAGATGACCTGCTTCGTGAATAAACAAAACTACTATTAATAAGAATAAAGTTTCCAGCGAGAAAAGTAGGCCAAAACTGATACCAAATAAAATGACTGTAAATAAAAGCATACCTGTCTTGGATAACCAGCCTTTTTTGTTACTTTCCTGAATATTCTTAAAAGCCTTATAAGCTGCATATTCACTCTGAGATGTCATACTGACATCAAATACATTTTCACCCTGTTTCTCAAGTTGTCGTTTTTGACGTAAAAGTTTGCGTTGAATAGAAAATGCATTTATCCAGGCAAACAAACTATCCTTAAAAGACAGCCGGTAACCATCTTTCCAGGGTTTTACCAGTTTGACCTCTATCATTCCCTGAAAAATCACCATTTCTAAAGCTTTAAATATTTCGGATATATTTATTTGTTGGCGAGGTGCATCAGAATTTTGATTTAAAGAAGCTTGATGATATTGCCATTGTTTTAATGGCGAATACAGAATGGGATCGCTTACAATGAAACCTTGCTTAGACAGATCAGAATGAAATTCACTTCCAGTTTCTGTAACAATGAAACCTTTAGCTGTTGGTGTTAAAAATAAAACCCTCCATGCAAAAACCGGATGTTTATTGGGTTCAATATAAACCAGTGCCCAGGTATTTGTTTTTTTATGGAAGTAAATTGCACCATACAACCCCCATTGCTGTCCATGAATTATTGCGACACGGGTTACATGCTGTTTAAATTCAAATCCCTGTTTATGAATAAAGATTCCTGACTTTACCAATATATCGACTTGTTCGGGCGGAATAAGTTGAGGATTAACTGATTCAAGAGTGCCCTGCATTAACTTAAAAGATGAGATTTTGAAAGCTGAAACTATTGGTATGGCTAAAACCACGACAAGTATCATTCCAATAATGTAAAACCAGCTCATAAATACTCCTTATCCATAATAAATTCCAATCTCAGTGAGGTGAGTGTTTTTTACCAGTTGCATCAAAATGTCACATAGACGTTCATGATTCAACTGGTTTTGCCAGGTTGAAGTGTGCGGTTGAGGTGGTGTAGATCAAAGCGTAACGACGCGAAATAGCCAGCTATTCCAGGGAGTTACAACGAAGAGATACGCCGCCTCAAACGCACACTTCAACTCGTACAACTGCGGATTCCAGATTCATGAATGAATAGAAGCTTTCTTAAACATTTCAGCAGAACCGGCACCGCAGGCAATCACCGTACGCATCGCTGAATCCAGTTTGATATCAGGATACAAAGTAACCTGATCCTGTTGCACATGATAAATATTGCCTGATGTCGGGTTTGGCCCTGTTGGTACAAAAACTGTGAAGACATCATCCTCAGAACGGTCAACAATTAAACCCGTAATTTCTGTCGGGCAATCTGCACCAAATATCCTGACCCGTGCAACCATACCATTAGAAAATGGCGATGATCCTGAAGTTCCAAATAATTGCACAACGACTTCCTTCACCATTCGGTAACCGGGTGCCAACTGTTGTAATACATCGTCAAATGTACGATGTAGAAAATTACCCAGTTTTGTAGAAACCAGTACGCCCACAAAAAAGCAACTAAACACGATAATCACAAGTACCAGCATATCCGCGACTATTTCAGGAACAGAATACTTGCCAGATGCATAGTCAGTCAAAGGCTGTATCAAATCAGTTACCAACCTGAATAACCATTTAAAGAAAAACGCTAAAATGGCAACAGGCAAGATAACAACCAGGCCACCAAATAAAGATTTTTTTAAAAAATTTTTCATCGTTTTATATTTCTCTTTCCATATTTGTAATTATCTAAAATCAGCATTTTGATTCTGCCTTTTAGCGTACCGGACCGGGCAAGTTTTTAAGTTGTATTCGCAACCATAGCAATACCATCCGTCCAAATACTTTTTTAATACTGCCAGGTGATATTCATTTTTTACTGGGATAATTTTCGATTTCCTCCAGCATAGTCAGTTTAATATTATGTTTGCAGGTTATTTCTCCTTACCTTCTTTAAGCAGGGATTCATATTCTCCATAACTCATATTCTCAGTTTCTGAATGTTCAAATGAAGGATTTTGGCTCCTGTCAAAATTCTTAAATGCCTCATATATACCTTCTTTCCCTATTGAGCCATCCCGGGTACAGGCACTCAAAACAGTCATTAATAAGCTTACTACAAGCAAACAGAAAACACGCTTCATAAAACCCTCCCAATAATCAACAAAGACAATTGTTCTTATTTCGAATCACTAATCGTTTCACCATTGCATCTCAGCTTACCTTCAATCGATGGGGCTGAGGCTTCCGATTTGAAAAAGAATGGGGGTAATACAGTATAGCCATCTGAAAACCAGTGTTCATTCTTCGTTTCTGACTCATACTGTCGACCACCACATAATTCACCAGCGCGCTTATGCCATAACTCAATCAACTCATCATGCTTACTAAATCCCGAACCATAGTAAGTCAACTGGTAAGAACCATCATCAAGTTTTTTCTCTTCATAACCAATTTTTGAGAATCCAGATTCACTAGATTTGTAGGTTGCGCAACCCGCTAAAGAAGTCACAGAAATTATCACCGCAGTCAATATTACCAAATTATTCATCATCTCTCCTCATATAAAAAAGCCAAAACAAAATTGACTAAACGAGATAAAATTATACGCTAGCAACAATAGAAATCGTCCTTTCCTACACGAAAGGACAAATAATAATTACAATTAATTCAACAACTTAAACCAACTCCCTACAATTTTCTTTAAGGTCAACCAGAACTAGATTGTTTTTCTGTATTGAGACGGCGTCATCCCCATCTCTTTCTTAAACGCACTATAAAAAGCAGATTTTGAATTAAAACCGGTATCCATCGCTATCTGCAATACAGCCTGTCTCTCAGAACGCTGTAATTGCTGTTTTGCATAAGCAATTCGATATTCATTAATAAAATCAAAGAACGATTTACCAAACCCATCATTGATCACCTGAGATAAATTATTAGGTGAGCAGTCCACAATATTTGCCAATTGAGGCAGTGTAATACCATTTTCTAAATAAGGCTTACGCTCCTCCATTATGGTAACCAGGCGATCTTTAAGCATTTTGCTATGCTCATCTGACAATTTTGACTTACGATACTTTTCTGTTTTTCCGTGACTCTGTTCTGTTTCAGAGTCCGATACAGCATCAGGGGATTGTTCTAATTTAAAAATCGAGGGTTGTCGCAATCCCATATAACCCAGGCTATAAATAATAAAGACCAGAATCACATGCAATGACTTTCCTGCTTTGTCATCAATACCCAATCCCTCAGAAAAGAATATATCGACCATATGAAATATCCATAAGAGAAGTAGTAGCCACAGAAGAGTGACCAACCAGGACAAATTAATTCTTTCTATTTCCGAAAATTGCTGGCGTATATTTTGACGATAATACTGTAAGTACCGAAAACTCAAACGTAAATACACTGCAATCTGAATAACAGCCAATATGGTGGACAGCCCATCAAAAATATTAGCCCTGAAAATGTCTCCTGTTAACTCATGGTTTAATCCATATTGCATTGAAATTTTCTGATCAGGATCGAGAATCCAGGCTGGAACTGCGAACAGGACTCCTATAAAAAACAATATCCAGTGAAATAAATCTTTTCGGCTTCTGGCTGGAGGGTTAATAGACACTAATTCACGAATATAAAAGTAGAATAAGGGTCCGTATAAGAACTCTAACGGCCAAACTATGCCGATCAAATGAGGGTACTTATAAAAAAAATGGGATTGAAACAAAAACTCATCAATAAGTGAGAGCGTAAATATAAGAAGAAAAACGGCGAGATAACGATTAGCCTGTTTGTTTGCAATTTTTTTATCCAATAGCGCCACTACCAGGAAAATCCCTTGAGCCGCGCCAATCAAATAGATAATAGATAATAAATCAATTTCTGGAGTCATCTAAAATTTATACTTTTTACAAATGATGTTTAGTGAAACAGATAGCTAAAAACTAACGGGGCTGCAGAAAAATCCTGTTCGAGGAAGTGATTCCATTCAGCTTGAAGTTATTTTTCATACTTTGGCTTTACTACTCGTATTGCTTTTAATAATAAGTTCGTCGTAACTACGAATAGTTAACACTCTCTCATTCTTAAGCCCTGAAAGAAAACGGATTAATTTAGGTCTCAGGGATTCATGAAAGTTCCTTATCACTTCCATTTGCCGGTTCCGAATTTCTGCGTAAATACAGCCTGCAGCAATATCCTCATTTGAAGAGTATTTCTCATCTTCAATCCTTTTTTCCGCTCTTTCAGTACAGGTTTCAACCGGCACATCCAGGAATATTACAACATCCGATAGAAGTAATCTCTGTTGCATTTCCTCCCAGTAACCAATTCCATCAATAATCCAGGATTCTATACGCAACCATGTATCATGAATTTCCATATATTCTTCATGAGGCCGTTGTTTCCACCCTCGCTGCCAAAAGACTTTATCTACTGTGAAAACTTCAATTTCCAACACCTTTCCCAACTTTCTGGATAAGGTAGATTTACCTGAGCCGGAATTACCAACAATCGAAATCTTCTTTGCTGTAGTTAAATCCAAACTCAATCCTTACCTCCGGTGAAAGAGAATACATACCTATAAGCCGAACTGCTGACTTAAATACACAGAATCTTAAGCACAGATAATGTCAGTATTAAATATGCCATAGTAATTAACCGCATAACAAGATATTACTTACCTCTGTCAAAACATATGGCTTTTTGAGCTAATGCTATGAATTGCTTTCGTTCCTTAGCATTTAATCCTTCAAGAACTTCCTGTTGTAAGGATTCAACAACTGGCGTTATTTCTTCTATAACACTTTCTCCTTTCCCGGTTAGGCGACACTCTCTGGCTCGTCTATCGTGTTTACTGACTATTCTTGAGATATAGCCTTTCTGTTCCAGGCGGTCGATGACTCCCCCGATGGTCGCACGGTCATAGGCAATCAGAGAAGCAATTTGTGCCTGTTCAATATCCGGATTTGAAACTAAGGTTTGCATTGCTGCAAATTGTACAGGAGTCAGATCATATCCGGCCTGCTGAATTCTTTGATGAAATGTTGTGGTAGAAATTTGATTCAATCGTCGAATCAAATGTCCAGCCATATCAAATAGAACCACTTTTCCCTCCAAAATGTGAATTTAAACCTGGATTCCGCAGTTGACCGCTCGCAATAGAGGTTAACCCACTGTTTCATAAACCATGACAGTTGATGTGTATAATCACCCAATCGGTGAATCCCGCTACGAACTGAATTGCACGTTTGAGGCGGCGTATCTCTTCGTTATAACTCCTTGGAATAGCTGGCTATTCCGCGTCGTTACGCCTTGACCTACACCACCTCAAACGCACAATCAGCTCGTCCAACTGCGGATTCCAGGTTAAACGGTCTGATTACAGGCATCTTATCCTGCTTTCAGCACTTCTGTGACTAATATAGCTAAAAAGTACAACAAATAAAATAATATGTGCACATATTATATATTGCAGAAAAATAGTATGTAGTCATATGATATGCATACTTACTAATTTAATATTAAACAAAGATTAATTCCTGCAACAATCAGGGGAGGAGCAATAATGAAATACTATACTGATGGTTTTCGTCCGGGTGATCCGGATATCAAAGACGCTGCACCGAATCGCCGTGAAACAGGGCTAGCTTATAGACCCCTGCCTGAAAAAGTGGATGTACTCATTGCCGGTACAGGCCCGGCCGGTCTTTGCCTGGCGGCACAGCTGGCACAGTTCCCGGAGATCAATACTATGATAGTGGAGGCAAGCCCTTGCAATATTCAAAAGGGTAAAGCCGACGGTATCAATACGCGAACCATGGAAATGTTCCAGGCCTTCGGTTTTGCCGACACGGTCAAACGTGAAGCCTATTGGGTAAATCAGACTAATTTCTGGATGCCTGACCCGCAGAAGCCGGAGCACATCAAACGTATTGGCCGGGTACAGGATGTCGCTGACGATTCTTCAGAAATGCCACATATTCTGATCAACCAGGCACGAATGCATCAGCTCTTCCTGGATGTCATGATGAATTCTCCCAGCAGACTTGAACCTGATTATAACTGGTCAGTTCGTAATCTGCAGATCGACACGACGACCGATGATTATCCGGTGACAGTAACTTTGGAAGACACTGGCGTAAACTGGGGTGAAACAACAACTGTTCGTGCCAACTATGTTGTTGGTTGTGACGGAGCTCGCTCAAATGTACGCGAAGCTATAGGTGGCAAACTTGAAGGTGACGCAGCGCACCAGGCCTGGGGCGTAATGGATATTCTTGCTAATACCGATTTTCCGGATGTTCGCCAGAAATGTCTAATCACTTCATCACATGAAGGTAACGTGCTCATTCTTCCACGCGAAGGTGGCAATCTATTCCGCATGTATGTCGAGCTGGACAAACTGAATGCAGATGAGCGCGTCACTAACCGTAGCTTTACTCAGGAAGACATGATTGCAGCAGCAAACAGAATCATGCAACCTTATACGATTGACGTAAAAGAAATTGTCTGGTGGTCAATTTATGAAATTGGACATCGAATGACTGACCGTTTTGATGATGTACCGGAAGGGGAAACACAGACCCGTAATCCACGCGTATTTACCGCTGGTGACGCCTGTCATACCCATAGCCCAAAAGCTGGACAGGGTATGAATGTTTCCATGCAGGATACATTTAATCTGGGCTGGAAACTGGCACATGTATTCCAGGGACGAGCGGATGCCAGCCTGCTGCACAGCTATTCAGCTGAACGCCGGGCTGAAGCTAAACGTCTGGTCAACACCGATCATGAATGGGCACGTATCATGTCGGCGCCAGCAGGAGAATCAGAACTCGACAATGGTGAAGAGCCCCGTTTCGTTAGTCACTTCAAAAAGAACCTGGAATTCACTGGCGGACTTGCCGTGCAATACTTCGAATCCGCACTGGTTGCTGCGCCGACATACCAGGCACTGGCTACGGGTGAAGAAATCGGACGTCGTTTTCATTCGGCAGCTGTGGTACGACTGGCAGATGCAAAGCAGATGCAACTTGGTCATATTGCCGAAGCTGATGGTCGCTGGCGCATCTATGCCTTTGCCGGTAAGAATGATAGTTCAACTCAAGGTTCAGCGATCCACAAGCTGGCGAACTGGCTGCAAAATGATCCGAATTCACCAGTGGTTAAATACACCCGTGAAGATGAGAACATCGATGGATTAATCGACTTACGAGCCGTATTCCAGCAAACCTTCGACCAACTCGCCTATGAGGATATGCCACCTTTACTTAAGCCTTTCACCGGTAAGCTGGGGTTGCAGGATCATGAAAAGATTTTCTGTGTTGATCACAAGGGCGCCGGTGATATTTACGACATGCGCGGAATTGATCGTGACAGGGGTTGCATGATTGTTGTCCGTCCGGATCAGTATATTGCACATATTCTGCCACTGGATGCTTATGCCGATTTAAGCAACTTTTTTGCGGGTTTTCTAAAGGAACAGCATTAATGTTTATCTAAAAGTTGAAGGCCAACTGAGCATACATAATCACAGCTCAGTTGGCAGCCCGGATTCTATCTATTTTTCAACCTGGAAAAATCAGTTGAGCGTGAAAAAGATGCGTAACAGATTTTTCCAGGTTCAATAAGTGTCTGTTAGTGCCCCGACACATTACCCATCAAAATATTTCTTTTCATTAAATTTTCATGAATTTTCGTGTTTTTTATATCATAAGCACAATTAATCATATAAAACACTATGGTTTACAGGGTATTTATAGAGTATTATTTTTGCATCATAATGTTTAGCCCTAAATAAATTTATGAATCTTCATAGACTTGTTTGTGGCTGTAAAATTTGGTGAATTATATGAAAGACACTGGATACAGAGACATAAATGGTCAACATATTTACATTGATGACACCATCTACAGTCCTGAAATTGGTGAATTTAAAATCAAGTACCGTGATGATCTTGGCGGCCTGATAATGTGCCAGAAAACGAAAGGTAATAGTGATGATTCTTTTGAATTTGAAACAATTCACGAAATATCTTTTCTGGAAGACAATGATTTTTCTGTTGTCGGGCATAACAGCGATCAAGAGGATGAAATTATTCGAAAAATCATAGCCATCATTTCCCGAAAGGCAAACTGAAGAAGTTCCAGGAATCTAAATCAATTATAGTGTGTTTGATTCAGATAGGCCCCGGTGAAATTTTCTGGTCAATTTGATTTTTCATAAGTGGTTAGTCGTTGACTCTGCCACTTAAAATTTCTGTGAGCGGAAAGAATTATATCAGCACTGATGGAATTTCTGTCAATTGATGATTTTTTATACTGACTGGAATTAACCAGCGTTTTCTTAATTTTAGTTTACCGAATTAAAGTGATTTTAAAACTCTTTGAACCCGGATTCCGCAGTTGACCGCTCGTAATAGAGATTAAAATGGGCACAAGCGCAGTAAAGAGTGGCCGTATTCGCCAGTTTATAATTCACTTCTACAAGGTAAATCTGCGCCACGTCTGGAACAGGTAATGGAAGCCGCTTTTACTGCAAACTCAGCTAATTTTTTCAAATCAGCCAGATCAAGTTTTGCCACCACTTCTCTCGGATCACCCCACTCGGATAGACCTGTGAGCAGCGCTGCCTGGAAAGTATCTCCGGCACCAACAGTATCAACCACTTTATCGATCACAGGGCAAACTCGACAATAATGTCCTGTCGCTGTCCAGCACTGAACCTCTTTTGAACCATCAGTAACTATAACCAGTTGCACACCATTATGCAGCCATTGTTCTGCCATTTTCTCAGCGCTACTTTGCGGGTAGAGATATTCAATATCTTCAGCACTGATTTTTAACAGATTTGCGTATTGAGAATATTGTGCAACCCGTTCGCGCCAGATCTGCATATCCGGTTCAATCGTGGGGCGAACATTAGGGTCAACAGAAATGAAACGATCACGGTATTTTTCCAGCAATGAAGCAAAGGCATCAGCCACTGGTTTTACCACCAGAGAATAGGAGCCAAAGTGAATGCCTTTAATTTCCTCTCCAATAACGGGAAGATCGGCTTCAGTCACACTGCAATCTGCCGAGCCAAGTCCGTAAAATACATATTCTGGCTGACCATCATCATTGACACTGACCAGACTCAGCGTGGTTCTTCGACCGGATCTTAGCAGATAATCAGTAGATACCGATTCACTTTGCAACATATTACTTAACTGATTACCCAGTACATCTGTCGATACACCAGTTAATAGCGCTGATGCCTGACCCAAACGGGCCAGGCCTATCGCCACATTAAATGGTGAGCCACCTACGCGCGCATTCATCTGGATTGAATCCAGATGTTGCTGCTCCATAAATACATCAAACAGGGCTTCACCGCATACCAGAAACATTATTCAACCAGCCGGAATTTATCAACTATTAACAATTAATTTGCCTTTTTAGCACTATCATCTTCTGGCGGCTCCATCGCTCCAGTCATGATAGCAACTGCATCAGACATTGTGTAATCCTGAGGTCTGATAATACAGGCGCGACGCCCCATGCGATGAATATGTATTCGATCCGCTATCTCAAATACATGTGGCATATTGTGCGAAATCAATACAATAGGCAGACCACGCGATTTAACATCCAGAATCAAATCCAGCACTCGACGACTTTCTTTAACCCCTAATGCCGCTGTTGGCTCATCCATAATCACCACTTTGGAACCAAATGCTGCTGCACGAGCTACTGCGACACCCTGGCGCTGTCCACCGGACAGGGTTTCTACCGCCTGATTAATATTCTGAATTGTCATCAAACCCAGTTCATTTAATTTCTCACGCGCAATACGCTCCATCTCAGCCTGATCCAGCATTCTGAACCACTTACCAAGCAGGCCGGGCTTTCTAATTTCACGGCCCATGAACAAATTATCGGTTATAGATAAAGCTGCAGAAAGTGCCAACGTCTGGTAAACCGTTTCTATACCCGCTTCACGAGCTTCCATCGGTGATGAAAAATTAATCCGTTTACCCTCTAGCTTTATCTCGCCCTCATCAATCTGTACCGCACCTGAAAGCGCTTTTATCAGGGTAGATTTTCCGCAGCCATTATCACCAATAACCGCCAGTACTTCGCCTGGATAGAGATCAAAATCGGTATGATCCAGAGCAGTTACACGACCATAGCGTTTAACGACATTACGTGCAGTAAGTAAGGGTTGTTGTGTTTGAACCTGTGTCATGCTGATGCCTTCCTGATCCACTGATCGATTGCTACTGCGATGATAATGAGCCAACCAATGGCAAACACCTGCCATAACACGTCAACTCCCGAGAGGCGTAACCCTGACTGAAATACGCCAACGATAAGGGCTCCAACCAGTGGTCCCATAATTGAGCCACGACCACCAAACAATGAAATCCCTCCAATTACTACTGCAGTTATAGATTGCAGATTACCTTCATAAAAACTTTGTGGAGATACCGAACCTACGCGACCTATCGATGCCCAGGCTCCCAGTGCACAGATAAATCCTGCCAGCATATATACCGATACAACAGTTCGGTCTGTTCGAATACCCGACAACTCTGCCGATTCTTTGTCATCACCAATAGCATAGACATGACGACCCCAGGCAGTACGGGTCAGCATGTACCACAGCAAGACAAAAATGAGCACCATCAGAAACGAGCCATAAGTCAATTGTGCACCACCAATTTTGATGGATTCACCAAAGAATTTCAGCAATGGAGCTTTAGCATCAATATCCTGACTACGAATTGACTGTGCGTCAGATAACCATAGATTGAGGGCAAAAAAGATATTCCAGGTACCAAGTGTGACAATAAATGGAGGTAACTTTAAACGCGTAACCAGTAAACCATTCATCATTCCCGCTGTCGTACCTCCGGCGAATGCAATCAGCAATGCAAGAGGCGCAGGCACACCCATGTTAACCGCCAGATTCCCTGCAATCACTGACATCAATACCATCACCGCCGCCACCGATAAATCTATACCAGCAGTGAGTACGATAAGACTCTGAGCTGCTGCCAGTATGCCAATGATGGATACCTGCTGAATAATCAGCGACATATTAAAAGCAGAGAAAAATCGACCTCCTGCCAGGGCCCCAAATATAACCAGGCTCAACAACAAAACAATAACGGGAACCATGGTGGGATACGAGTGCAGATAACGTTGAATTTTTTCTACTACACCGCCTTTTGCCTGTTCAAAACTGGCAATTTTGGTATCAGCTTTCTCAATGACTTTCTCGAAGTCCTGCTTTACACTTACTTTTGAGTCACTAGTACTCATCAAACTATCCTCCAATTCGATAAAGAATGGTGAAATGTCAGGGGTGACCTGAGTTACTTAGCGCAGCACAGGATCCCCTGATCATATAATCAATTTAGAGCAAGCTTTAGCCCCAGCACTTACTCAAACCTTCGCTTGATTTTATTGATGGTACACCTTTAACAGGTTGATCTGTAATTAATTCAACACCTGTATTAAAGAAATCAAGACCAGGAGTAGGCTTAGGTTTAATACCTTTCTCTGCCCAGTTTTTTATCGCTTCGATACCTTTTGATGCCATCAGTAATGGAAACTGCATAGAAGTAGCACCAATAATACCTTCCTTAACATTTTGAACGCCAGGGCAGCCACCATCGACAGAAACAATTATTGCATCCTTTTCTTTACCAAATGCTTTCAATGCTTCATAAGCTCCAGCTGCGGCAGGTTCGTTAATGGTATAAACCAGATTGATGTCCTGATCTAACTGCAACAGATTTTCCATTGCCTTACGACCACCTTCTTCGTTTCCGTTGGTCACATCATTGCCGACAATACGCGGATCAGTCTCATCCCCCATTCGCTTGGGATCTTTAATATCGATACCAAATCCCTGCAGAAAACCGTTATCTCGTAAGTAATCCACTGAAACCTGTGAAGGATTTAAATCAAGCAGTGCAATTTTCGCAGAAGCGGCTTTTGCACCCATTTTAGCTTTAGCCCACTGACCTATTAACACACCAGCCTTAAAGTTATCAGTGGCAAAGGTGGCATCAGCGGTATCGGCCGGATCAAAAGGCGTATCCAGTGCAATAACCAGTAACCCCGCCTCACGAGCCTGATTAATCACTGGCGCTAAAGATGAAGAATCAGATGGTGTTATCAGAATGCCCTTTGCGCCTGATGCGATACAGGTTTCTACGGCAGATACCTGAGTTGCAACATCCCCGTCGATCTTACCGGCAAAAGTTTGCAGCTTGATGCCATTAGCCTTAGCACCAGCCTGCGCGCCTTCTTTCATTTTCACAAAAAACGGGTTGGTATCGGTTTTAGTGATCAAACAGGCACCAATATCTGCCGCTATTACACTTGTAGAAGCCATCAATGCCAATGCAGTGAGCGCTAGCGATTTACTAAATATTGCTTGTTTTTTCATGTTTTTCTCTCCAGTAATTTTTCATTTTTTATAATCGTGAAACGAACTAAATGTGTAGTAAAAATACATCCAGCTCATCACCATAGGCAGATAAAACCACAGTTTTAGCCTCAATGTCAATTAATAAATCATTTATATTTAATAATTAATTTAAAACACATAAGCTAACATAAATAATTATTAATTCATTTATAGTTATTAATTGACTTCTGGATAATTCACACATAAGGTAAGTTAAAACCATTGATGGAAACCTGATTATTACACTATGAATCAAAAAACGACTTCAGCAACAAATAATCGCATTAATATGGGTACCAACCAGAGCGGTATGCGGGCTTATAATGAACGCCTGGTTCTGACCTTAATTCGACGACATGGGGCTTTACCAAAATCAGATATTGCACGTATGACCGGCTTATCTGCTCAAACCGCATCGGTGATTATGCGTAATCTTGAAAAGGATGGCCTGCTAAAACGCGGGAAGCCAACAAGAGTTCAGGGTAAGGTCGGACAACCTTCTGTACCCATGTCACTGGTTGCCAATGGTGCATTATTTTTCGGACTCAAAATCGGACGCCGGCGTAGCTGCCTGGTACTGATCGATTTTCTGGGTAGCATCATCGATATCTCACACCTGAAATATGGCTACCCTACTCCTTCCAGCATAGTTCAATTCGTTAAAACTTCGATAGATGATATCTGTAGTCGACTATCAAAAAAGCAACTAAGCCGAATCTCGGGGATGGGTATAGGCTTGCCGTTTCAACTGTGGAACTGGCCTGAACTCATCGGTACGACTCAGATCACTATGGATAGCTGGAGAATAGTCGATATTCACCAGCTAATAGCTGACCATTGTGATTTTCCGGTTTATATGGAAAACGATGTTTCGGCTGCCTGCGCAGCTGAACTGGTGTTTGGACAATCACAATTGCCTCAAAATTTCCTATATTTCCATATCGGTTATTTTATAGGAGGAGGCGTAGTATTAAATGGCAGCCTGTTTACCGGACCTGGAGGCAATTCAGGCGCTCTGGGATCCATGCCAATCACTCTGGAAGGTTGTGAAACCCGACAATTAATTGATCTGGCATCTGTAGCCACACTTGAAAAAACTATCGATGCAGCCGGAGAAGATTCCAGTATTTTATGGGGAGGTGACAATCAATGGGATACCGAATCACCAGCTGTAAAACAATGGATACAGCAAGCCGCTCATGGTATTACACAGGCGATTGTCACTTCAATTTCAGTCATAGATTTTGAAGCCTGTGTTATCGATGGTTCTTTACCGGATAATATTCGTAGCAGACTGGTTAACCTGATCCGGCACCATTTACAGGATATGCTATTACCCGGATTGCAGAGACCAGATATTCACGAAGGCAGCATTGGTGAGAATGCACGTGTACTAGGCGCGGCTAGTCTCCCTTTAAGTGAACGCTTCCTGGTAGATCAAAATGCTTTTTTGCAGCAATAATCCTGGAATCCACAGCTGGACGAGTTGAACCAGGAAAAATCAGTTGAGCGTGAAAAAGATGCGTAACAGATTGATGTGCCTGGTCTAAGCCAGGGATGGCTGTAGTTAGAGCAATGCAGGAGCAATTGCCGAGAGATCAAAAACACCGTAGTCAGCTGATTGGTGAAGACTGTGTTTTTGATTTTATCAGCTGCATTAAGCTGTTACCTGGACTTTCATGATTCAACTGATTTTTCCAGGTTAAATAATCCATATCAAAGAGAAAATAAAATTCTGACTTATCATTTTTAACCATTTTATCCATACCACCAGTCAAAACAGTTAATCGAATATATTTTTCATTTTTTAGTGCTAAAAAATGGCTTATAACGCGAAATTATATAGCCAGCTAAAAACACTGCTAAACCTTTAATTTAATTCAGAAAAAAGACCTGAAAGGATCGAGATTCTAATAATCTCTATACATTATATATATGTAGTTGCTTGCGTGTATTTACCACCTGAGAAAAGCTTTACAGCTATAAATATTATTTGCAACAGGTGAATTTGAGAGTATAAATCGCAATTTCTGAGACATGAAAAACTTGTAGAGGATTAGGAGCTTATGCAACTTTTTCTTATTATTTTTAATATTCGTTTTTATTCAGGGCGATGACTAATTATGTACCCAAAAAAATTTGGAAATAATCCTTTTTTTCCTGACAGCGCTGATTTCGAACTAATCACTAAAGATGAGTACTCTGGTAAAGGAATCATAACCCGTCGAGATTTCAATGAAGGTGATTTAGTAGCAAAACTAGCTGGAGAAATAGTCCATGATATTCGGCAGCATACTCTGCAGATCAACTCGACGACCCATCTGTATGACCTCTATTTCTGCGGCTATTTTTTGCATTCCTGTGAACCGAATATAACGGTTGATATGCAAAACCTTACTGTCCATGCTTTACGCTCCATTCAAGCTCATGAATTCCTGTATATGGATTATGCCGAAACAGAAGAAAAGTTATTTAAACAATTTCCCTGTAATTGTGGATCTATCCAGTGCCGTGGATGGATCACAGGGTATAATCAGGAAATTGATGAGAATGATCCACTGTATCAGAACTATATACAATTCATCCAAATCGCAGTATGAGCATAAATTCATCCAACGACTGGTGGCACCGTTATGACCTGAATATGCGTGATAATGAATTAGTATTTGCCAATCAAAGTGTTAGCAAACTGGCTACACAGTTTGATTCACCTGCTTTTTTTTATCATGCTAATCGCGTTACAGAAAAACTTAATGGATTACATCATGCTTTAAATTCGGCAGGTTTCTCGAATCGCTTTAAAATTCATTTTGCTATGAAGGCAAACCGGTTCTCCCCATTACTAACGCATATAAAATCAACCGGACTTTGCGGCATCGATGCCTGCTCACCAGCGGAAGTTGAACATGCCATCAGTTGCGGTTTTAATACAGCGGATATTTCTTTTACAGCGACCAGTCTTTCACAGAAAGATCTTCAGCAATTAAGTCGTTGGAAGGATGTTTTTATTAACTGTGATTCTCTTCATACCATACGTCATATCGGTGAATTATGCCCGGGTCGAGATATAGGAATCAGGATTAATCCAGAACTGGGGACAGGGTATGGCGAAAATGAAAAACTACGTTACAGCGGGGTGGTGAGCACTAAATTCGGCATCTATCGGGAGCAGTTTCAAGAAGCACTGGAACTGGCTCAACAATACGGATTGACCATAAAGAAAATCCACTTCCACACCGGTTGCGGATACCTCAATAAACAACTCGTTAGCTGGAATAATATCATCAGTGAATGCCTGTGGTTTATTGATCAGCTTGATACGGTTTCAACTGTTAATGTAGGCGGAGGACTGGGAGTACCACATACGGAACTGGATAGCCCACTCAATCTATCAACCTGGTCTCAAATACTGGCTAATCATTTTCTAAAACGCGGATTAAACATTGAAGTTGAACCAGGCGATTATCTGGTTAAAGATGCAGGCATACTATTACTCACCGTTAACTCTGTAGAAAAAAAGAAAAATACAATCTTTGTCGGAGTAGATGCTGGTTTTAACATTGCTCTGGAACCTGCTGTTTATGGTCTGCCGTTCTTACCGGTAGCAGTTAAACCAAATAGCGGTGAACCCCAAACCGTCACGCTGGTTGGAAATATCAATGAAGCACTGGATGTCTGGTATCACAATATAACTCTGCCACCTTTACTTGAGAACAATCATCTAGCCCTGCTTAACGCAGGCGCCTATTCTTCTTCAATGGCTTCTAATCATTGTATGCGCGGCAATTTTAAAGAGTTCCTGTTGTACTCTTAAATATTACAAAACAGTCTGGAGTGATTAAGCGTATTGCTAAAGATATTGACTTTCAACCTGGAAACCGCAGTTGGACGAGTTGATTGTGCGTTTGAGGTGGTGTAGATCAAGGCGTAACGACGCGGAATAGCTAGCTATACCGGAGATTACAACGAAGAGTTTCGCCGCCTCAAACCTGTAATTCAGTTTGTAGCGGGATACACCGATTGGGTGATTATATACATCAACTGTAATAGTTTATGAAACAGTGGCTTAACCTCTACTGCAAGCGGTCAACTGCGGAATCCAGGTTTAACTCGTGAAATTAAGTTTGCGTATGAAATCGAAATGAGTTGATAAATTCCTCATACCAATTTCATTAATAGTTTTGATAAGGAGAAAGCGTTACTAAAATTGCCATCCCTGGCATAACTTAAAAGAAAAACCTCCACCCTTTTTTTATTTAATTATTTGCCATTTCTTTTTCAATACAGCTTGATACATAATCATCAAATTTATCATCTGTAATACCCAATTCTTCCGCTTCCAAAACACACTTTGATTCAGCAGCTTCAACCGCACTTTCCTGTGCCAGGACCTGTGATGTAAATGGCATTAACAGCACCAGTAACAGGCCGGCTATTGAAGTTGAAATTTTGTTCATTTAGTGTACTCCTTATAAAAGTTAATTAATTTTCCGATCTCAGCAATGCGCTTTCGGTGCTATATTTAAAGTAGTTTACAGGTTTAAGGCAAACAAATAATTGTGATCATATCGATTCAAATATTTTGTTGAAATAAGTCAATTAACAGATGACAACACAATCAAAATATACTCTGCATTATGGCTTTAAACGGTTTAATCTGGAATCCGAGATAGCTTAGTCACAACCAGCTGATTGCCCGCAATATATCAAAATTAACAGCTGGGACCCTGCTGTGAAAAGGATAGAAAAAACAATAAGACCTGTACGAAGCAGCTTTTCAGATACGGCTTTCAGGGGACGTTGATTATTACAGCCAAAAAAAATTTAAAATTCCTGTCAACCAAATTTCTCCCTGTGCGTTGTACCCACCACATATCTAATAAAAGGATCACTAAAATGAATTTTGTAAAACTAAATAGCAGACTAGGCCGCTGGCTGTCTCCCTTTATTATTGCAACCGCTTTAATCAGTGGTTGCTCTGACTCAAGCAACACTGTTGAGGAAGATACCAGCAATACAGAAAGCCGACTGTATGTGTCACTGACTGATGCAGAAGGTGATTTCACACAATACAAAGTGGATGTAACAGAATTAAAGCTTTATCGCGCAGATGGTGCGGTTATTCAAACCCTGCCCGCAACAAGCACTCTGGATTTTGCTCAATATGTCGATGTTACCGAATTTTTAACAACTGCTACCGTACCGGTTGGCAACTACTCAAAAGTTGATATTACTCTGGATTTTACTAATGCTGAATTATCTGTCGAAAATGCAGCAGGTGAATCAGTACCCGCCCAGGCAGTCGATGAAAATAATGATCCCTTAGGCGTAGTGACATTAACAACAACCATCAATGGCGATACTGGCTTCAGCATTGTTGCTGGTCAACCATGCAGTCTATCTATCGATTTTAACCTTGAAGCTTCGAATGAAGTTGTCATGGCAAATGATGGTAGTAGCGCCACTATTACCGTCAACCCTGTTCTGGTTGCCAGCACTGATATTGATGATGAAAAATCCCGTCGATTACGCGGTTTACTTGACTCTGTGGATGAAGACTCTGCCAGTTTTATTGTCGATATCAGACCTTTTCGTATTCGCAATCACTCTCATGGAAAAATGACGGTATCAACCACTGATACAACTGTTTATGAAATAGATGGTGTTAACTATGATGCCACTAATGGACTAAGCGAGCTTGCTTTACTTGACCCGCAAAGTCCTATAGTTGTATTTGGGATCTTTGATCTGACTGCTCATACTTATACAGCTCAGGAAGTTTTTGCTGGTACCAGCGTCCCATGGGATAGCCAGGATATTCTTAAAGGTAGTGTTATTGCCAGATCTGGAAACACGCTTACCGTGTTAGGAGCAACAATTGAACTTGATGATGGACATTTCGTGTTCAATGATGAAGTGACAGTAGAAGTAGACGATAGTACAGCAGTAACTCGCCAGGGTAGCGATAGCACTTTCAGTATTGCCGATTTAAGTATCGGACAAAGAGTCGTCATTCTTGGAGATGTGAGTACCGACAACACTACCATGGACGCCACCACAAATGGCCTGGTTCGTATGCGTTATAGCGATATCAATGGTTCTGTAGTTTCTGCATCACCTTTAGAAGTTAATATTCAAACCTATAATCAACGAAATATCAGTCAGTTTGATTTCACCGGCACAGGTGTTGATATTGATAACGATGCTGATCCTGAAAATTATCAGCTTAACAGTGGCAACTTAAGTCTTGAAGGTATAGAAATTAATGCCCCTATCAAGTTACGCGGGTTTCCTACTCCATTCGGTACTGCACCGGAAGATTTCACGGTAACTTCACTGGCGAATGTGTCAGAAGTGAAAGCTCGAATCTCTATCAATTATCCAGCTCAGGGAGTTGCAGATGCAGTCACTACTCTGGATGAAAATGGTTTAGTATTAAATGTTGAAAGTGCAAGTGGCATTCCTCATCTAACTCAGGCTGGTGTATTAATTGATTTGAATAACCTTGCCAGCATGCCATTAATTATGCCGAACGATGGCGATGCTCTATATTCAATTCAGCAACATCGTTCAGTAAACGTTTTCACTGAATGGTCAGACTTTCAGGAAACACTAAGCACTGCACTGGCTAATGGCGGAAAAGTTAAGTATGTACATGGTGATGGAGAATATGATGCCGATTCTGCAACGCTATTAATCAAACATTTTATCATTCGAGTCATTGATTGATTACAGCAGGTAATCAGCTTGTTACAATCTCCTCATCTTTCGATGAGGAGATTGCATGCCTAAAACATGGCTATATACCTGCCTGCTACTTGCAGTACTTAACCAGGCTCAGGCTCAACAGGATAACGGGGACAATAAACACCCCGAGTTATCGCTTGAATTTCTTGAATTTATGTCAGATTTTGGATCTATCGATGAAAACAGTTTTGAAATTATCGAATATCATGCAGAAAGGGATCTGGCACAAAAAAATGCTGGCATAGATAACAGGGGGCACGACAATGAAAATTAAATTCACCTTATTGTTGCTAAGTTTTTTAGCCTGCCTGTCTACTTCAGTTAAAGCAATTGAATGGCAGGAAATAGATAGTGATATACAAACACTATTAACACCATATAAAAATCAATGGGCAGATTTGACTGTTCAGAGGCAACAAAAAATTATTTCAGGTGCAAAAACCTGGCTGGGTCTTGATAACGTCCAGAAACAACAAATGTCAGAACGCTTTAAGCGCTGGCAAAGCATGGATAGCGAGAAAAAAACAGCTGTGATGAAACGCTTCCGAAAATTCAATCAGCTTAGCGATGACCAACGTCAGAAAGTCCGTGATAAATTTATTCAATTTAAAAAGCTGCCACCAGCTCAGCAACAGAAATTGAAAGCCCGTTGGAATAAACTATCGCAGAAACAACGCAAAAATATACTTAAAAGATTGAACGGCCAGCGCAAGGGTCAGAATATGCGCAACAATGGAAATCAATGAAAAAATATATCATGACTCTGCTCTATTCCAATATGCTTTTCTCAACAATGTCAGCTGCAGCTGTGCATGCCGATGACTGGATAGGACTGGAAGATGAACCGCTAACACTGATGAGTTACAGATATTATAGAGGCCAGGATAGCAGTGACAGTCATCAGTTCAGTTTCTACCATGAACTTCTTTCAAATGCTTTTTTAAATCTTCAATACAACCGCAACAAGACTGCAACTGACATTCAGGATTTTGATTACGATGATATCATGGGGCAATTGAGCTGGCAGGCAACTGACGATGCCAGTGTTGGAATTAGCTATCAATTTCAGGGTGAAAACGATGTTCTAGAGATAACCAATCTGGGTGTCTCAGCTGGATACACACTCAAATCAATCAGTTTCACAATCGAATATCATGATGGTAATTTCAGTCTATTTAGCCAGAATAAAAATAATAGACCACGAATTCCAGATCAGGTCGACTCCAGTTGGCAAAGTCAGTTATTCTCAATAAACTGGTCTCACCAGAATTACGACTTTACTATCACTCACCAACGCTTCCATTATCAGAAAAAACTTAGCGCAATAAATGATCGGCCAAAATTGCAATTAGTTTTACAACCGGGTGCATTGGCCAATATCGGACTTTTCCTTAGCGATTCAACCTCAGTGGGAGTCACGTTATACCGGCAACAATATGAACTAAGCTGGTTACTGGCACAATCAAATTATGAAGTAGATGATAGCATGACCACCTCTCTGCAATTCGACTGGATTCAAATCATGTCGGATTTCAATATTATTTACAGTGCAGGTATCACTGATGAAAGTCAGGATAACTTATCATTTGGAATAGGAATCGAATGGAATGTATAAACGGAAAATCAAACGATGGATGAAAACACCCGTCAGCAGCTTGATGATTTTCTGGCTCGATTTGAAAGCGAGGCCTATAAATTGTCTTATGTAATGACACAAAGTCGAGATGATGCACTGGAAGTGGTACAGGATAGCATGCTCAAACTGGTGCATAAATACAGCCATAAAGCTGCAGATGAATGGCGCCTGCTATTCTTTCGTATCCTGCAAAATCGATTGAGAGACTTTCAACGTCGCAAACAATTTCGTCAGTTATTTCATCTTCAAGCAGATAAAACGCAGCAACAGGAAGATGAGATTGAACAGTTTAAAGACCTTAATGCCGTCTCCCCCGAAAATAAACTACACAGTGAAGATGCATTACAACACATACAGCGGGCCATCGGAAAATTACCATTGCGACAGCAACAGGTCTTTTTATTGCGCGCCTGGCAGGATTTTTCAACCAGAGAAACTGCTTTCACCCTGTCTATATCAGAAGGCAGTGTGAAAACTCATTACAAAAGAGCTATAGATCAACTTCGCTCACAATTAGGAGAGCAATATGAAGCACTCTGACCCACTTGTTAAACATATCAAACAAACTCTTGACCAGCAGACAGTTGATAAAAACACTTCACGTCAACTGGCAGTGGCTCGCGACAGAGCATTACATCAAAGTCAGCCTTTCTGGCGAATATCTTATGCTATACCAGCAATAGCAATGGCTAGCCTGATTGCTATAGTAGTTATAATCAATCAGCAATTACCCGGACAAACAGCCGATTTCTCTGCTGATTCAATTGAAACCTTTGAAATTATTAGCAGTAACGATGAATTTGAAATGCTTGAAAATTTAGAGTTCTATATGTGGCTTGATCAACAATCAGGTAAAGCGGAAAAAATTTAATCATTAATAAAGACAGGTAAATGATTAAACCTAATTTCAATCTCAACATAAATCCTTATGATTCAACTGATTTTTCCAGGTTCAATCCAGCATCAATCACGACGGTTGCAGCTATTTTATCCTGAATGGCCTGTCGATTTGAATCCCAGTAAATCTGTAAAAACCCAAGCAATCCTGTCGCTAATCCAGCACAATAACCACCATATCGATTAAAGGCCTCCCAAAGTGAAATTGATGAATTATCAAGCTGGATAACCTGAATATTTAATAGCATTTTACCGGGTGTCTGACCATGTCCCCAGGCCACAAAGAAAGTAAAGTAAATTGCGGACAGCCCGAATCCGATACCCAGATCATTTAAAAATCCTTTTAACCAGCTTACAGTTGAAGAGCTCTCACTGCTTACTTTTTCTTCAGAAGACTTAAAATTGTCAGTATTTAAGTTTATCGCTATAGCCTGACTCTCATCAGACTGCAGCTGTTTTAAATTCATTGCCTCCATTTTATTTTTAAACAGGTTTTTAAACTTAATGATTTCCTGCTCTGATAAAGCCGATTCATCAATTATACCTTCCTGCAAATGATTATAATCATAACCATCAGGACTATTAACTGCTATTCCTTCCAGTAAATCATCTATATAAGGTTTCCAGCAATCAGCTGTTTGACAATCCTCTCCCTTAATAAGAGCTGAAGCTATGCCAATTGTAGATAATACCGGGAGGATTCCTTCCTGCCATCCCTCTGCATTTTTATCCAGAATAAATTGAATATTATGGAGCAGGGCAAATACCAGTAAAGCAAAGCTGAAGACTCTCAACATGATGATTTTGAGTTTATTGAACTGATTTATAAAACGCTGCATCCACTTCGTTTTATAAACCCAGAATAGAATCAGAATCAATAGAAAATACGAGTCAAATGCAGTAGTAAAAAATGAAATAATCGTTAAATCCGCTAATATAGCCAGCCCTCGACGCCACGGCCTGGCCAATGGTAAATTTAACAGGCATGACGCAGGCTCAAAAGCCATCGGTGTTAATCTATCTTTAGTATCGACTTCCTGACTCATTCTTTTATTGTTAATCAATTAATACGTCATAGTAAACTTTACCCTGTATAGCTTAAGTGGAAAAGCCTCTATGCTTCATAAATAAAAAATAACTATGAAATTGTCCCTAAGCAGCAATTAAAAAAAACCTGAGGTAATGACAGAAACGTCAAAGGAGCGGACGTTCAGATACACCAGATCAGGTCACGGTTAACGTTCCCTATCGACCCGAACTTGCCATTCCTGTCATCCACGTATATCTTTTTAATGCACGTTAGCAGCTCTCAATATAACTCAGCTTATACCGCACACCTCCCATAAATGTAAAAACTTTGTCGTAGGTCGGATAAGCAAAGCGCCATCCGACATAAACAAAACTGGCACCTTGGCAAGATTGAATGCAAACCAAAGTTGGAAGGCGTCGTTCCTCCTTTTCCAACCTACAATTCCGGGTTACGGGTTGCTCAGCAGCCCCACTGTCATTATGAACAGAATAAAGCAATCTCCTTCAAATCTAGCACCTGCCCTGAATACTGTTTCACACGCCCTGGCTTTCCTTGCTCCGTAGTGTCTTTCTAGCAGTCGTGCGAGTCACTTCTTTTCAACAGCTAAAAGAAGTCACCACAAAATTGACAGGATCAATTTTGAACAGCTCTGCTGGCCCGAAGGGTGTAAGGCATGGATGCCCGGAGTTACAAAGCCGGCGCGGGCTTAAAGGGGGATTAAAAAAATAAGATTGCAAGAAGAACCTGAAATCTCTATTAGGTTTAAAGCCATAAATGAGGACAAATTATGTTCTTATTTCTTGTTATGGCAAAAGACAAGACTTGACCCCAGAGACCCTTGTGACCCCAGAGACCCTTTGACCCCAGAGACCCTTGTGAGGGGCGAGACTGCCTTATGTTTATCAGACCTGCGTAATTTATTGATTATATTAAGATCCATACAAAAACAGGCTATTTTCAATACTTAAACGGCTAATTTTTCTATAAAAATCGACCCTGTAAGAAATGGATACCGGAGATCTGATTACAGTACTTGTTAATATAGTAGGCGTTAAATTGTCCGCTAGCGGTCAACAACGCTAATGCCAGCTTTATCAACATTTCGAGAATACAAGTCATCAACTAATGTTGTTCGTTGATGGCACATAACGTTATATTGTTTATGATTACATACCATGCCCGTCAAAATTTCGAGTGTTTTCCAGGATAATGCCTTTAAGATCCCGACTTTGCAACTTTGGAGTCACCCATTAACCCTATATATGTTGTAGAGAATATTGGTTATGCTTCCTGGTCATGTTTTATAAAAGCAGATTGTTTTTACGAACTTTGTATTCACTAAGGTTCAATCGCAGAAAACATAAAAAACCGATCTCAAAAACTGGCTCCAAAGCGCCTTTTATTTCTGAAGAGTAAAATCTCAATCTTTAAATTCTACAAAATCGTTATCGAAACCTTTTTCTAGTTTTTGTTCACGGTATCGTTCATACGCTCAGTAAATTGTGTGTCAGACTTCTCAGCATCCAGTTTCGGTCATTCTGCATAAATTTTTTCGACAACTTCATCCTTAGGAACCCAACCAACAGTTCCCTCACCTTCGCTTAGAAAAGCATGTTTACCACACCATCATTAGCAATATGCACACCAACACAGACAAATTTTATTTTGCCATCAGTGTAGACAAAATAAAATTTGTCTGTACCATATGGCAAATTAAAATTTGTTAAAGGATCTCGCCATGCAGACTGTAGTAGGGCAAGTTGCCCGAGGAAAGGATTTTTGGAATAGAACAGATGAAATCGAAGATATCTGGAAAGCTATCGATAGCGGTAGCCATATCCTGATTTCTGCGCCAAGGCGCGTTGGCAAAACCTCAATAATGTATAAGGTTGTGGACGAACCTAAATCTGGCTACATCCCCATCTACATCAATACAGAATCAGCCGACACCCAGCAGGAGTTCTGGCAAAAACTATTTCACGCGCTTGTTGAAGAAGACTTTGTAAACGGACTAAAAGCACATAGCAAAATGTTCTGGAATCAGTTAAAGGCAATTAAGATTAAGAAAATATCAGCCAATGGTGTTGAGTTTGGCGATGGGGCAGAACTGGATTTTATCGAAGCGTTCAAGCAATTCATCAAAGACCTTGAGAGTAATAAAAAACTACTTGTCATGATTGATGAGTTCGCACAGACCATCGAAAACATCATTAAATTCGAAACTGAAAAGAGTGCCGTAAAGCTATTAAAAGACCACCGCGAACTCCGCCAGGACAGAAAATTCTCAGAAAAAGTCAGCTTTGTTTATGCTGGATCTATTGGTTTGGAGAGTGTCGTTGCAAAAATCGATGCATCCCGTCACATTAACGACCTGAACAGCATCAAGGTAAAACCACTATTAAAAGAAGACGCCCGGGAATTTGTTCGTCGACTCTTTGAAGCGAATCAAAAGGAAATCAGCACAGAAAATACGGACTACCTGTTAAGCAAGATTGAATGGCTGATTCCATTCCACATTCAATTAATTATCCAGGAAGTCATAAAACTGCAAAGGAGTGCTCCAGATATTCAGGAATCAAATATCGACCGAGCTTTTGATGAAGCAATAGAACACAAACAGTATTTTGAAAACTGGTTAAGCAAAATTAAAACCTCATATAAAAATAATGAATTTCTTTTTGCTAAAGCGGTACTCAACGAAATATCTAAAGAACAGACGATAACATATAAAGAAATCATTAACCTTGCATCGAAAAACCGCCTGGATGAAGAAGATGCAAAAGGCGTAATTCGTTCACTCGTTTACGATGGATACATCAATAACGACGAACACCCACAACACTATCGCTTCAACTCAACCCTTTTACGGCTCTGGTGGCAAAAAAATGTCGTTAACTGATTATTTAAGACATAAGTACACACCCGATGAAATTGATGAAGAAGAATTTCTCAATCACTTTGTTGTTCGCACCACTGAGTTCGGCGAACTTTATAGCAAAATAAAAAAAGCTGACTACAGCAAAGCCCAACAGCATTTCATCATAATCGGTCAGAGAGGTCAGGGAAAAACCACCTTGCTTAGAAGACTCATGATCGCAGTCGAGCGAGACAAAGCATTATCGAAGTTCCTGATTGCAGTAAAGTTCCCTGAAGAGCAGTACCAGATAAGATCTCTATGCCGATTATGGGAAGAGGTAGCAGATTATCTACAAAGTCTTTACCCCGAGATGTTCAGCGATATCCTCGATCAAATGGAGACACATTTCGAAGATGATGACTACGATCTACGTTGCTTTTATTATCTCGAAAAACACATCAAAACAAAACAAAAGAAACTGCTATTACTGATCGACAATATCGATGAACTGCTCGGCAAATTAAAAGAGAAAGAGCAACGTCAGCTTCGTGAGATATTAATTTCTTCGCCTACGTTTCGAATCATCGGCGGTTCAACGAAGATGATTGAACAGCAATACGATTATGGAAAGCCTTTCTTCGAATATTTCCAGGTAGTGCGCTTACAAGGCCTGGATAAAGAGGATTGTATACGTTTTGTACGCACCATTGGAAATGAAAAACAGCAGAAAAAAATAGACACCGTCATCAGCGACACCCCCCAGCGTCTGGAAACGCTAAGACGTTTAACCGGTGGCGTCCCCCGTACTATGGTTATGCTGTTCGACATTTTTCTGGATGAAGATGGTGACGCGTTTGAGGACCTGCTAAAGGTACTGGATGAAGCAACCCCCCTGTACAAACATCGTATGGATGACCTACCCACCACACTTCAGGACATTACACATGTCATTGCCATGAACTGGGATGGACTAGGCACCAAAGAGATTGCTGCTAAAACACGTTTACAGAGTAAAGAGGTTTCCGCACAGCTAAAACAACTGGAAAATAAATACGGCATTGTCGAATCCATTTCAGTCGGAAAAAACAAAGTTTACAAACTGGAAGAACGCTTTTTCAACATCTGGTACCTGATGCGCTTTGGCCGAAAAAAAGATCGCCAAAAAGTCGAATGGCTGGTGCGTTTTCTAAATTCCTGGTGCTCACCTGAGGAACTTGAGCAACGAGCGCAAAGCCTCCTACAAGCCGTATCCAAAGGAAATGTAAAAACCAGCCATGCCTACCACATGTGTGAGGCACTGGGTTACGCAGGTTTGTCACCAAAAACCGAATACTTAATGAAAAAAGAGGTACGAGATTACCTGAAAAACAAAGGCTCTGATTTAGCCAGAAATGTTTCTTCATCCGATAGTGAACTGATCGGAAAGGCCCATGAATTTTATGAACAGGGATTGATTGATCAGGCGATAGATTTACTTGAAAAAAGCAAAGATGAAAATACTACTATTTGGTCTTTGCTAGGTTTTTTACATGGGAAAAAAGATAACTATACGCAAGCCGAGTATTACTACTTAAAAGCAATTGAGCATAACAATATAGATGCTCTAAACAATCTAGCTATATTGTACGAAGAACATAAGAATTATACACAGGCTGAGAAGCATTTCCTAAAGGCAATTACACACAACAACATATTCGCCCTACACAATCTTGGACTTATGTATTCAAATCAAAAGAATTATGCTCAAGCCGAGCATTATTTACTCAAAGCGATTGAGCATGGCAATAACGATGCCCTAAATATTCTGGGGAGCATGTATGCGGAACAAAAGAAATATGAGCAGGCCGAGCACTATTTACTTAAAGCGGTTGAACACGGCAATAGCGACGCCCTGAACAACCTGGGATTTATGTATGCAACCCAAAAAAATTATACTCAAGCCGAGCATTATCTACTCAAAGCGATTGAACATGGTAGTAACGATGCCCTTAATAATCTAGGGGGAGTGTATGCAGAACAAAAGAACTATATACAGGCTGAACACTATTTACTCAAAGCAATCGAGCAAGGCATTACCGATACCCTATACAACCTGGCGCTTATTTATATTTCACAAAATAACTATGCTCAGGCCGAGTATTACTTACTCAAAGCAATTGAGAGCGGTGACACCAAGGCCTTAAACAATTTGGGGGGAGTATATGCACAACAAGAAAACTATTCAAAAGCAGAGCGATATTTACTCAAAGCAATTGAGAGTGGTTATTCTATTGCTCTATACAACCTTGGACTTATGTATAAAAGACAAGGAGATCACACACAAGCTGAGCATTATTTACTGAAAGCAATTAATAATGGCGTTCCCCATGCAAATATTGCACTTTCCGGGCTTTACTTAGAACAAGGGAAAAATATAGAAACAGCCATACAGGAAATAAAAAGAAGTTACACAACAAATAAACAGTTTGCTAACACTTACATTTATGCGTGCGTACTGCTATGGGCAGAAAAATTTAAATCTAGCTATGACACGTTCAGCGAATGGCTTCAATTCGATTCCGCCATTAATACCGAGGACCACCTGACATTTTACTTTTTGTTACTTATGGCCAAAGGCCAGTATTACCAGGCAAAGGCTTTTCTGGAAATGAAAGAGTACCAGCTCAAAGACCGCCTGAAACCTGTCTGGTATACCTTAATGACCCTACTGCAGGATGACTTCCCCAATGAGATCAAAAAAATGGGGGCGGAATTGCAGGAAACCGTGGAAGAGATGCAGACCGTCGTTAAGGCTATGGAGAAAAAGTATGCCATTGACTAGCTGTAGAGATATTTCGACTATGGCTGCGCCACTAAAGATACCCGATTACAATATTCAGTTCTGATGCAGAGTTACGGCAATAGGAAAAATTCAAAATTTAATTTAAAACTGAAGCAGACAGGAAATCACCTTGGATCAATAGAGGTCAATAGGGTCAGACTCGATCGTTTTTTATCATGCATTTAGTTTCAATTGAGTCTGACCCCATCGATCAAAAGCCATGACGATAATCCTGAGCACCAGGGTAGCGCTTAAAACAACAAAAGGATGTAAACGCAGCAATGTAACTTTAGATATCGACCTGGATTTACCCAGAGCTCGTAAATTGAAACATTCGACCCAGTTTACTCAGCCTTCTGTGGCAACCAAACGAGATGTCGAGATCAACAATCTCGCTTGGTCGCATACGCTTTTTTAGATTTTTTTATAAAACATCACGGTTCCATCAAGTGTTCCGACTGAACTAAGCGCAAATTCTGGAATCACACCGACTTTGACAAAACCGAGCTTTGAGTAAAGTAGTGACGCAACATCACCCTCACGAGTATCCAGCACCAACAACGATAAACCAAGATTGCGAGCAGCCGTCTCTAATTGCCCCATTAAGGCAGCACCATAACCATTACCTCGCGCACTCACGGATACCATCAGTTTCTCAACTTCACCACGGTGCTGACCATTCTTCTTTTTGGTCAGACCAAGTTGCACGGTGCCAACAACGGTTTCATTAGCAACGGCCAAAAACAGTTTCCGATTTCGGGATTTAAGGTCTTGTTCAACATCTTGCCAATACTGATCACTTTCGTGGGCACTTAAAGGTGCCAGAAAACCAATTGAGGCACCGTCATTCACGCATTCGCTTAGCAGTGATGACAGAGCCGTTTCGTAGCCAACTATGGATGTGATTTCGATTATTTTCACGAGTACTCCCTTTATTTGTCCGGTCAAACGGTGACCATTTGATGTAGACATTTAGCAATAACAGAATTCAGTATCATTGCCAACTGATCTCAATGGGTATTGATGAAGAAATGCCCTGCTTCAATGGGCTTGAATGACACGGCCGGAAAAAAGTGCTCTTGCCATGCATGGACTGAGGCCAACGGTGCACTGTCGTCTTTCGTACCATAGACGCAGGTCACTGGAACATTCATTGGTGCATATTCTGGTGAACGTGAACACCTATTCTGGCTGATCGTGAACACCTGATTCTCTACGCATTGGGTTGATCGTCTTTTTACCTTAAGTGTTCACGATCAGTCAATAATTGATTGTAATTTCCGCATAGACTCTCCTTTTAACTTGATCCGGTGAGCGTTGTGCATGAGTCGATCCAGAATGGCATCAGCCAGGGTGTTATCACCAATAGATTGATACCATTGATCAGTCGGTAGCTGGCTGATAATAACCGTTGATGAACTACCGTGGCGATCGTCCATAATTTCCATTAAATCATTTCGTTGTGCCGCTTTGAGCGGCTCCAGTCTCCAGTCATCCAGAATGAGCATGTCGAGTTTTGATAAGGCTTGTAGCGCCTTACTGTAACTGCCATCAGCTTTAGTCTGGGTCAACTCTAATAGTAATCTGGATAAACGGTAGTATTTAACCCGGTATCCTTTCATACAGGCCATGTGTGCCAGTGCACAGGTCAGATAGGTTTTGCCGCTACCACAAGGTCCGGTCATCAGCAGGTTTTGCTGTTTGTTAATCCAGTCACCTTGCAACAGGGATGCCATCAGGGATTGCTTAAGCCCTCTGGGGTGCTGATAATCGATATCCCTGGGGTTAGCATTTATTTTTAATCGGGCTGCCTTGAGTAAACGTTGCTGTTTACGTTGTTCTCTATCCAGCTGCTCGCTGTCAGTCAGCAGCTGTAATCGTTCATCAAAGGACAGACCTTCATAGGTGCCAGATTGTTCCACCTGGCTCAGTAGTGCATTCGCCATGCCGCTGAGTTTGAGTTGACGCAGTTGTGTAATCGTTTGTTCTATCATGAGATTCCCTTTATGGTTTTTGGGTTTAATGGAAGACTTTAGGGCCACGGATATTTTCATGATCCTGAGGCAGCAACGACAGTTCCTCCCGTGACTCTGTGACTAATTTATCCTGATTACTTTGTAGAATAGATTTAATTTGTTTGAGCCGATAAAGCCCCTTTTTGTTAGCGATAGTGCAGGCATTGTTTATCCGGGTAGCGGGATAGGTTTTTGAGAGATTTAATAATCCCAGACAGACACGGTAAGCCTGTTGTTCATGTTGCTTTTGTTTGAGCTGTGCCTGTACCCAGAGCAATACTTCATCACCGATATCTTTAGCCCAGTTCATCAATCTGCCTGCACTCCAATGATGATGTTTCTGATGTCGGGTCGGCATATGCTCTGCGATGGTGGTAGTACCGGGGCGATACTTTCTGACATGACTAAACACGCGTTGATTGTGGAAGTACAGTTCGATCAATTGTGCTTTGGCATGCAGCTCCAGCTTTTCACCCACCAGATGGTGAGGTACAGAGTACAGGTGTTGATCGTATTGAATGTGATAATCGATATTCACTTTTACGGTTTTAATATCGGTGTATTGATAAGCCTGTTTGGGTAAGGGAGACAAGGCTGGTTTATCCAGTGATTCAAACCACTGCTGGCGTGTACCGCTCAGTTGTTTAAAGGGTTTGTTATTAACCTTAACCAGCAATGCACGGATACTGTGATTCAATTCGGCTAAAGAGAAGAAGGTCTGGTGCCGTAAGCAAGCCAGAATCCAACGTTCAATGATCTGAACACCCACTTCAGCCTTGGCTTTATCTTTGGGCTTATAGGGACGAGCAGGCATGATGGCGACACCATAATGAGCGGATAATTGCTGATAACTGGGGTTAACATCAGGGTCATAGCGGCAAGCTTTGGTGACACCGCTTTTTAAGTTATCCGGCACAATCAACTTTGGCACACCACCTATAAATTCCAGGGCACGAACATGACTACCCAGCCAGTCGGGTAAACTTTGCGTCCAGGTGGCTTCGGAAAAGATATAATTGGAAGCGCCCAAAACAGCCACGAAGATTTGAGCGTTGCGGATTTCACCTGACTCACCATTCACAACAGGCATGGTTTTACCGGCATAATCCACAAACAGTTTGTCGCCGGCTTTATGGGTTTGGCGCATGGAGCGTTTTTGTTTCTTTGCCCAGGACTGGTAAAGGTAACAATACTGGGGATAGCTGTAACTCCGATTAGGGTAGGCCTGAGTATATTCCTCCCACAGTAAGTGCTTGGTCACCATCGGGCTTCTGAGCTCTTTATGGACTTCAGCCCAGTCGGGTAATTGAAGTTGACTGGATGAGCGATTATCAGATTTTGGGTAAAACAACTGTGCCAGTTGCTGATCGTCAAGTGCTTCTATGGCTGCCCAGTCAAGTTCCTGAGTTTGAGCTTTGCTGATCACTTTTTGTACAACCCCAAGACTGACTCTCAGGCTATCTTTTATCTGACGCATACTCAAACCGGCATGCAGTCGTAAACGTAGTAATTCTCTTAATTGTCGCATTGATATTCTCTTAGTTGGCATCACCGTCCCCGATAAAAAACCGGGCAGGTTAGCAGTGAATAAACAATGCGTAGAAAAGATTCTGATTCATCGTGAACGGTGATTCTGGAAAGTGACCAAAAGTGTTCACGTTCACACCAGAATCGGTGTTCACCATCAATCAGAATAGGTGTTCACGATGCGTCAGAATTAGTGTTCACGTTGAGCCAGAATATGCAATTGGGACACCAAGAGTCGCCTGATGCTCAGCCGATAGCTTAAAGTCGACTTTTAGCATTGGCGTAATCAAACGCATCAATTCGTCATTGCGGATTATATCAAGGGGTGTTCCGCCAATCTCTTTTAGCCTCTCTCGAAACTCATGGTCGGCCAACCTATGAATAGGTTCCGATTGTTTGCGAATATGGACGGCCTTTGCTCCAGGCACAATCAGATGCAACGGTTGCAAACCAGTTTCTGAGGCAAGAAGAGATAAGCAGTGACAACCTATCCCCTAATCGCTTCCAGGCATCTTTCTGTTCCAGTTTCAGTTCTTGGCGTTGGTAAGTGCGAATAAATTTATTTTTCTCCACATGGTTTAAGCATTTTTCGATGGCTTCACCCATGACGCCAAGTTCTCCCATGAGGGTAGCGCCCGTTCTTCGTAAATCATGCGGGGTCCAAGCCCCACCAGATAATATCATTGAACCGACTGCGCTGGTGCGATTGTGTAATGCTTTGTCGCGGGTTCGGTCTCTAATTTGTTCGCGACCACCAATTTTATCTCTGGTGATTCCGTCTAGCGGATTTCTATCAATCCACTCCCTGGCAATGGAAAAACCGAAAAACTGTATTAGTGTTGAGTATAAATGGTTGGCCATAACTGTCGCGCCACGCTCTGCAACAGAGAATAGGACGTCCATGCTGATGGCCGCTCAGTCGCTTCCCCTTTTGTTAAAATGTATCATACATAGAGCATTTTGTTATTTTATGCTTTATGTATGAATCATTTAATCTCTTGACAGGATGTTAGTTTGCCTCTATTTTGAATCATAGAAAGATCATAAGGCTTTATTATGGTCTATATATGAGACATTTTTCTGATGCCTAAAACGATTGCCCGCACCTATTCACGCTATAGCCGCGATGCAACTGCCTTGCTAGGCGGGCTTATTCGTGCTGCGCGCAAAGAGAGAAAGCTGACCGAGAAAGAGGTGGCGGAGCGTGCAGGAATTTCCAGAGGGATGTTGCAACGCATTGAAAAGGGTGATCTCAAATGTCAAATCGGCGCGGCTTTCGAAGTGGCGACTATTGTTGGGATTAAGCTCTTTGACGCTGATGAGGCCGAGCTTTCTAATAATCTAAGCCTGACAAGGGACAAGCTGGCCTTGCTACCCAAATCTGTACGTAAGAAATCCAAGGTGGTGCGCGATGACTTCTGATCGCCCTGCCGAAGCTTTTGTATGGGTTTGGTTGCCCGGTGAAACTGCTCCCGTAGTGGCCGGGCTGCTGGAAGCCGATGGCTGTAACGTCCTGTTCAACTATGGTCAGAGCTATCTGGAACGCATAGGGGGCAGGCCTTCTGCTATTCCTATCTATGAGCCCGAGTTGCCGCTGCGCGCAGGCGCATTACCGCTGTTACAAGGCTTGTCCATGCCCGGCTGCATACGTGATGCCTCTCCCGATGCCTGGGGGCGGCGTGTGATTATCAATAAAAAACTAGGAATCAAAGGCGCAGATACGGACACCGCCATGTTGGATGAGCTGACCTATTTGCTGGAATCTGGCTCAGACCGGATTGGGGCACTGGATTTTCAGCGATCGCCTACTGAGTATGTTCCGCGCGGTGGTACTACTGTCAGTATGGAAGAGTTGATTGAATCTGCTGAACGAGTTGAGCAAGGTGTACCTCTTACACCCGAATTGGATCAGGCCATATTTCATGGCAGTTCCATCGGTGGAGCGCGCCCTAAAGCATTAGTAGAGGAGCAAGGCAGGAAGTATGTAGCCAAATTTTCGTCTACATCTGATCTATACAGCGTGGTGAAAGCTGAATTCATCGCCATGCGGCTAGCTGAAATCGCGGGTCTCAATGTTGCTTCGGTTAAGCTGATGAGGGCTGCGAATAAGGATGTTTTGCTGATTGAGCGTTTTGACCGGGAGCTAGTGGGTGACGTCTGGTCGCGTAAGTTGATGGTCTCTGCGCTCACCATGCTCGGCCTGGATGATATGAGCGCGCGTTATGCCAGCTATGAAACCATGTCTGAGATTATCCGCCATCGTTTCACCAATCCGAAAGACACGCTCAAAGAACTCTATTCACGGTTGGTCTTTAATATACTGTGCGGCAATACTGATGATCATGCGCGTAATCATGCTGCGTTTTGGGATGGTACATCCCTGAGCTTGACGCCTGCCTACGATATTTGTCCCCAGGGGCGCACAGGAAATGAAGCCTCGCAGGCCATGCTGATTTCAGGCCATAACAATCTCAGCCAGCTTAAAACCTGCCTTGATTCAGCAAATCATTTTTTGATTTCGCAGGAAGAGGCAAGGGCTATTTTTGCCCACCTGACTGGCGTCATAGAACAGAATTGGGACCAAGTCTGCGAAGAGGCAAAACTCAGCGAAGTAGGCAGGCGCATATTTTGGCGCAGGCAGTTCCTTAATCCTTATTCGCTCATTGCTTGAAAATTTCGGTTGCCCGCATTCGACAACCTCTATTTTTAGTGAGTTGCCAGTAGAGGCGATCACACATGATGTACTTTGGGCGTGAAGTAGCGGCGGCGCTTACAGGTGCTGATTCAACCTAGATTCCGCAGTTGACCGCTCGCAATAGAGGTTAACCCACTGTTTCATAAACGATTACAGTTGATGTGTATAATCACCCAATCGGTGAATCCCGCTACGAACTGCAGATTCTAGGTTCAAAGGTTTAATTGATTTCATCACTATCACTTACCAAAATTACCTATCGATACTTTCTCAAGTTTATTTGAAGAGATAAGTAGTGAAAGTATAAGCAGAATAACCGCTATAACCCCTGTATATCAAGGCAGAAAACTGGAGATTGGATATGACTGAATCATCATCAGTTCCGGCCCATTGGTGCGCTGGAACCGTTTTCGAGCGTGTTTGGTATCCGTGTAAACCCCATCCAGGAACAGCATATGGAAATGTACTTTGAGATTGAGCGTAGACTTTACACCGGGTCGGACCTGCGTAAGTTATTGATTATATGAAATTTTCATACACAAACTGACTGTTTTAAGTGCTTAAACGGCTAATTTTACTATAAAAACTGCCCTTTTAAACAACTACAAAATGGATAGAGTCAAATCAATCTAAAGAATTATTCTACCCTGTAAGGAACTACGTCAGTTGGCACCAATTT